>CAJTJY010000009.1 GCA_910576975.1 uncultured Lachnospiraceae bacterium | reverse complement strand
CCAAAGGCAGCAAGACCTTTTGGCGCTATGAATTGCAAAATGCGGAAACTCAAAGTATCTTTATGTGGAATAAGCGGCTATTTTGTGGTAAAATAAGATTGTTTTGCAAAATCTTGTGTTAAAAATACATATTTGAAGGAGAAAATAAAATGATTTGGGCAAAAGAAGAAACAATGTCAAGAGCAAAGATCGAGTCTCTCCAGTTAGAACGGCTCAAAGAGACGGTGGCAAGGGTGTATGAAAAAGTAATGCCTTACCGCCGGAAGATGGAGGAAGCCGGGGTAAAGCCTGAGGAAATTCAGACCCTTAAGGATCTTGCAAAGCTGCCTTTTGTCACGAAACAAGACATGAGGGACAATTACCCGTTTGGTTTGTTTGCCGTTCCCAAAGACGACCTCGTGCGCATCCATGCATCTTCGGGAACGACTGGAAAGCCTACCGTGGTAGGATATACCCAAAAGGATTTGGAAGTCTGGACAGAGTGCGTTTCCAGAATTGCAGCTATGGGAGGAGCCACTTCGAAAGATGTAGCACAGATCTGTTTTGGATATGGGATGTTTACTGGGGCGCTAGGCCTGCATTTCGGATTGGAGAACATGGGAGCGGCGCTAGTTCCCTCCTCTACAGGAAATACAGAAAAACAAATCATGTATATGAAAGATTTCGGCACCACCCTATTGGTAGCAACCCCTTCTTATGCCCTGCGCATCGCAGAGGTAGCAAGGCAGATGGGAATTGACCCGCAGAAAGATCTGAAGATCAAAATCGGGTTGGTGGGAAGCGAGCTTCTGACAGAGGCAATGCGTACAGAAATGCATAAGCTTTGGGGAGAAGATATGCTTGTCACCTCCAATTATGGAATGAGCGAGCTGATGGGACCAGGCGTGTCCGGAGAATGCGAGTATCTTAGCGGCATGCATATCAATGAAGATTTCTTTATTCCGGAGATTATCAATCCCAAAACAGGGGAAGTCCTTGCGCCAGGAGAAAAAGGGGAATTGGTGATTACCTGCATCTATAAAGAAGCGCTGCCCCTGATCCGCTACCGGACAAAAGACGTGACCAGGCTGATCTATGAGCCATGCAAATGTGGCAGAACCACGGTTCGCATGGAAAATCTAGACGGAAGAACAGACGATATGCTCAAAATCCGCGGCGTCAACGTATTCCCAAGCCAGATAGAAGAGGTGCTTCTTGGCATTGATGAGATCGGGCCTCATTACGAGATTATTGTTACAAGGAAGAATCATTCTGACATACTTGAGATTCGGGTAGAACTAGTAGAACCAGTGGACGCTTACCGCAAATTGGAGGCATTGGAAAAGAAAATCAAACAGAAGCTGCGGATTGTCCTGGGTCTGGATGCAAAGATCCGCCTAGAGTCTCCCAATACCCTGCAGCGGTTTGAAGGCAAAGCACAGAGAGTCAAAGACTTGAGAAAGGAAGTGTAATCAGTGGATAAAAAAATCATGTTGGGCAACGAGGCAATTGCCCGAGGTGCCTACGAGGCAGGCGTGAAAGTCTCAGCGGCATATCCTGGCACGCCTAGTACGGAAATCAGTGAAAACATTGTAAAATATGATGAAATTTACGCGGAGTGGTCTCCCAATGAAAAGGTAGCGACCGAGGTGGCAATCGGCGCATCCATCAGCGGCGTGCGCGCCATGGCGTCTATGAAGCATGTGGGAGTCAATGTGGCAAGCGATCCATTGTATACGATTTCCTATGGCGGAGTAAACGGCGGCCTGGTGTTAGTGGCTGCGGACGATCCAGGGCTTTACAGTTCTCAGAACGAGCAGGACACCCGGTGCGTGGCAAGGGCAGCGATGGTGCCTGTCTTAGAGCCTTCTGACAGCCAGGAAGCAAAAGACTTTGTAAAGCTTGCCTATGAGATCAGCGAAAAATACGACACTCCGGTGATTGTAAGGACCACCACTCGTCTGGCACATTCCCAGGGAACGGTAACGCTCGAAGAGCGGGTGGAGCCAAAAGATCAGCCTTATGAGAGAAATCCTGCCAAATTCGTTATGATGCCCGCCAACGCCATCGGACGGCATGTCTATGTCGAAAAGCGGATGAAAGCAATGGCAGAGGACAGCAATAGCTTTGCTATTAATCGTGCAGAATACAATGATCCTTCGATCGGATTTATCACCAGTGGAATCCCCTACCAGTATGTAAAAGAAGCCTGTCCCAATGCCTCTATATTGAAGCTTGGCATGGTGCATCCTCTCCCCAGGAAGCTGATTGAAGAATTTGCCTCTAAGGTAGAGAAACTTTACATATTTGAAGAATTGGAACCTGTGATAGAAGAACAGGTGAAATCCTGGGGCATTGAAGCCACTGGCAAAGAAATTTTCACGATACAAGGTGAATATTCTGCCAACATGATCCGGGATAAAGTCTTACACCAAAAAGTCGAGGTCAAAGAACCTGCGAAAGTTCCGGCTAGACCGCCAATTCTGTGCCCAGGATGCCCGCACAGAAGCGTGTATTCCGTACTCAGCAAATTAAAAATTCATGCGGCGGGAGATATTGGTTGTTATACATTGGGCGCTGTCGCGCCTCTGAACGTGATTGACACTACTGTATGTATGGGCGCCAGCATTTCTACGCTTCATGGCATGGAAAAGGCAAAAGGCAAAGAGTACGTCAAAAACTGGGTGGCAGTGATCGGGGATTCCACCTTTTTGCACACAGGCGTCAATTCGCTAATGAACATGGTATATAATCAGGGCACAGGGACGGTGGTCATTCTGGACAATTCCACTACGGGAATGACCGGGCATCAGGATCACGCCGCTACTGGCAAGACCTTAAAGGGCGAAATTGTCCCTGCCATTAACATATATGAGCTCTGCAAGGCCATGGGAATCAAGCATGTGACAGAAGTGGATGCCTTTGATACCAAGGAATTGGAGCGGGTGGTCAAAGAAGAAGTGGCAAGGGACGAGGTATCCGTTATAATTACCAAATCTCCCTGCGTGTTGTTAAAGGGAAATGTATTTCCATATAAATGCAGGCCAGTAACAGACCAGTGCAAGAAGTGCGGCGCATGTTTAAGGCCAGGATGTCCGGCGCTGACGAAAAAAACGGATGGAACTATCGCTATAGATGATACCATGTGCAACGGCTGCGGACTCTGTGCGCAATTGTGTAAATTCAACGCCATAGAGCGGGTAGAAGCATAGACGGGAGGCAGATATATGACTAAGAATATAATGATTGTAGGCGTAGGCGGACAGGGGACCCTTCTAACCAGCCGTATCTTGGGCGGAATCACCTTAGACGCCGGATATGACGTAAAACTGTCCGAAGTTCACGGCATGGCGCAGAGAGGTGGAAGCGTGGTTACCTTTGTGCGCTATGGCGAAAAAGTAGCAGAGCCCATTGTAGAAGAGGGACAAGCGGACGTATTGATTGCTTTCGAAAAATTAGAGGCGCTTCGTTATGCGCATTTTCTGAAAAAAGACGGCGTCTTAGTAGTGAATGAGCAGAAAATCGAACCCATTACCGTTGTGACGGGAGCTGCAAAATATCCAGAACATATCGTGAAAGGGCTGGAACAGGAACATACTGTCTATAAAATTGATGCTATGGCCGAAGCAAAGAATCTGGGAAATTCTAAAGTGTTCAATATTATCGTTCTTGGCATGGCGGCAAAGCATATGGATTTTTCCAAAGAAGCATGGCTCAAGATTATTGAAAAAACCGTTCCGCCCAAGACTGTGGATATCAATAAAAAAGCGTTCTTAAAAGGATATGAGGGATAATCAATAGCAGGAGGTTTCTAAAAAATGATTTGGAATGAGACAAAGGAATGTATGAGCAGGGACGAATTGGAATTCCTGCAAAGCAAACGTCTGGTCAAAGTAGTAGACCGGGTATATCATAATGTAGAATTTTACCGGAAAAAAATGCAGGAATTGGGCATTGAGCCTGGTGACATCAATGGAATTGAAGATCTCCACAAACTGCCATATACGACCAAGAATGACCTGCGGGACACTTATCCATTTGGCCTCTTTGCAGCGCCTCAGTCTGAAATCGTCCGCATCCATGCTTCATCTGGCACTACTGGAAAAGCTACCGTGGTGGGATATACCAGAAGAGATCTTGAAATCTGGAGCGAGTGCGTGGCAAGGGCTCTGGCACAGGCAGGAGTCACCCGGGATGACATCATTCAGGTAGCATATGGCTATGGGCTGTTTACTGGAGGCCTTGGAGCGCATGGCGGAGCAGAGAAGCTTGGGGCAATGGTAGTGCCTATGTCTACGGGAAATACCAAGAAGCTTACCACCATGATGAAAGATTTTGGCGTTACGGCGATTGCCTGTACGCCATCCTACCTGCTCCATATTGCAGAAGTCTTGGAGGAGTCAGGCGATGTTCCAAATATCAAGCTGAAAGCTGCAGTTTGTGGCGCAGAGCCATGGACAGATCATATGCGCAGACAGATTGAAGAACGCTTACATATCAATGCCTTTGACATTTATGGATTATCAGAAGTGATGGGACCAGGCGTTGCCTGCGATTGCCAGTACCACAAAGGACTCCATGTCTATGAAGATCATTTCCTTCCAGAAATCATTGATCCAGACACCTTCAAGCCCATGAAGAAAGGAGAAACAGGCGAGCTGGTATTCACTACATTGACCAAAGAAGGACTGCCACTTTTGCGTTACCGCACCAAGGATCTGACAAGCATTTCCTATGACAAATGTGAATGCGGCAGGACGCTGGCAAGAATCAGCCGATTCAAGGGACGTTCTGACGATATGCTGATTATCCGGGGCGTCAATGTATTTCCATCCCAGATTGAAGCGGCGTTGTTGGAAATGGGCGGCGTTACGCCTCACTATATGATGATTGTCGATCGCAAAAATAATCTTGATACGCTAGAGATCCAGGTAGAAGTGGAAGAACGCTTTTTCTCTGATGAGATCAAGGATTTGGAAAGCCTTACGAAGAAAATCGCACATGTGATTCAAAACGCCATCGGACTTGCGGCAAAGATTAAGCTAGTAGCTCCTAAGACACTAGAGCGCAGCATGGGAAAAGCAGTTCATGTCATAGACAAACGTAAATTGGTATAAAGGAGGAACGCATATGTTTATCAAACAATTATCTGTCTTTATTGAAAATCAGGAAGGACGTTTAGAGGAAGTATTAGACGTCTTAAAACAGGAACAGGTCAGCATCATTTCCTTAAGCCTGGCAGATACCAGTGAATATGGCCTGCTAAGGATGATCACTTCGAACCCCGAAGCTGGGCAAAAAGCTTTAAAAGAGAAAGGTTTTGCAGCAATGCTTACAGATGTCCTTGCCGTAAAATTGTCTCATCAGGTAGGAAAGCTTCAGGAAGTGTTAAGCCATGTCTGCAAAGCGGGCTTAAATGTGGAATATATGTACGCTTTATCCAACAAGGACAATGAGGCTTCCATTATCTGCAAAATCTCCAATGGAGACGAGGCTGCAGAGCTGTTAAAGAGCAAAGAAGTGGAACTTTACAGCCAGGATGACATTATGAAGATTTTCTGTTAAGAGGCTCGTCATGGTAGTAGATTTTCACACACATATATTTCCTGAAAAAATTGCGGCAAGAACGATTGAAAAGTTGGAACATATTGCCGATGTCAAAGCATTTACAGATGGCAGAGAACAAAGCCTCATAGCCTCGATGGAGGGGGCTTTCGTAGATTTGTCCGTCGTGCTTCCGGTGGTTACAAGGCCAGAACAGTTTGACACCGTCAATCATTTTGCAGCGCGGCTCAACGAGAAGTACCAAGACAAAAAAAAGCGGCTTTTATCCTTTGGAGGGATTCATCCAGATACTTCAGATTTTCGCAAAGAACTGCGCATCATTAAGGACTTGGGACTGCTTGGGATTAAGCTGCACCCAGATTATCAGGATACCTATATGGATGATTTGAAATATATGCGGATTTTGGATTATGCATCAGAGCTTGGGTTAATCAGCGTGGTTCACGCCGGGATTGACATCGGGTTTCCCGAGCATGTGCGGTGTACGCCAAAACGCATCCGAAAGGTACTGGACGAGGTCGCTCCAAAGAAAATGGTGCTTGCCCATTATGGCAGCTTCGGTTTGTGGCAGGAGACAGAAGAACTTCTGGCGGGAGAAGACGTATACTTTGATACCGCCTACACCTTTGGATTTATTGAAGATTCCGTTTTCTTAAAAATACTGAAAAAGCATGGCGCAGACCGCATCCTGTTTGCCACGGACAGCCCCTGGAGCGGGCAGAAAGAATCGCTGGCTCATCTTGGGTCGCTTGGATTAGATAAAAAAGATTTCGATAAAATTATGGGTCAGAATGCCGAAAAGCTGTTGGGCAAGGAGCTCTTTTTGTCTGGAATGAAATAAATGCCAGACAGCCCGCATTTTTTGTATGATGGCTGCCTGCGAAGGAGGAAGATTGTGTTAGTTAAAGTGATATTTCTGATTGTATTTTTTGCAGTAATGATCGGGGTTGGCTTGTATTCTAGGAAGCATGCCACCAATGTCAATGATTTTGTGCTGGGGGGCAGAAGCGTGGGACCCTGGCTGACAGCGTTTGCCTATGGAACTTCCTATTTTTCAGCGGTGGTTTTTGTGGGGTATGCCGGGCAGTTTGGATATAAATACGGGCTTGCTTCTACATGGATCGGAATTGGCAATGCATTGATTGGTTCCTTGTTAGCCTGGGTCATCCTCGGCAGGCGTACCCGCATCATGAGCAACCATCTGTCAGCGGCGACCATGCCAGATTATTTTGGAAAACGTTATGACAGCAAGGCTCTTCGCATCGCAGCTTCCGCCATCGCCTTTATTTTCTTGATTCCTTATACGGCGTCCGTATACAACGGTCTCTCTAGGCTGTTTGGCATGGCGTTTGACATTCCCTATGAGGTCTGCGTGATCGCTATGGCTGTCCTCACCTGTGCCTATGTGATCCTAGGCGGCTACATGGCGACGGCTATCAATGATTTTATTCAGGGGATTGTGATGCTGGTAGGAATCGTGGCAGTGATCGCCGCTGTTTTAAGCGGGCAAGGAGGTTTTCTTGATGCAGTACGTTCCTTGTCTGAATTGGAGAGCGACGTCGCTGTCACTATGGGGCAAAAAGGAGCTTTTGCGTCTTTCTTTGGACCAGATCCTTTAAATCTTCTGGGAGTAATCATCCTAACTTCCTTGGGAACCTGGGGGCTTCCACAGATGATTCATAAATTTTATGCCATCAAGGATGAAAAATCGATCCAGTCTGGAACGATCATTTCCACATTTTTTGCAGTGATTGTTTCTGGAGGATGTTACTTTCTGGGAGGTTTCGGAAGGCTGTTTGACACGACGGCAATCCGCAAGGAAGATGGAAGCGTGATTTATGACGCAATCATTCCAGAAATGCTATCCACCCTGCCGGATATCCTGGTAGGCGTGGTGATCGTACTGGTACTGTCAGCTTCCATGTCGACGCTGTCTTCCCTGGTATTAACTTCAAGCTCTACCCTGACTTTGGACTTTTTGAAAGATAATTTTGTCAAAAAGATGAGTGATAAGAAACAGCTTCTTTGTATGCGGATCCTGCTGGTATTTTTCATTGTTTGCTCTGTGGTTCTTGCGCTGTTTCCTCCGAAATCCATCGCTCAGTTTATCGCCCAGCTAATGGGGATTTCCTGGGGGGCGCTTGCTGGGGCGTTCCTTGCGCCGTTCCTCTATGGACTTTACTGGAAAGGGGTAACTCGAGCAGCAGTTTGGGCAAGCTTCGCCTGCGGCATCGGCATAACGGTCTCCAATCTGTTTTTGTCTTACATTGCCTCCCCCATCAACGCAGGGGCAATCGCTATGGTGCTTGGACTGATCGTAGTGCCAATCGTCAGCCTGGTAACGCCGAAAATGGATACACGTAAGATCGAAGCAATCTTTACCTGCTTGGAAGAGCAAGTGGTAGTGGATAAAAAGATTGCGCTTCCAAAAAATAATAAATGAAAATGAAAAACCTTTCTTACAAAGAGTAATAATAGGAAGATGAAGAATCTCTCTTAATTAATAAACGAGAGAAAGTAACAGAACATAGGATTTTTCCACAAAAAGCCAGGCCGCACTTCAAAAATAAAAGGTGCGACCTGGTTCTTTTTATTTTATAGGGCTAGGGTTTCAAAAGATCCATTTTCATTGTAGAACAAAATTTTTTCAAGATTGATTTTGATATTGTTTGCGTTCAATGTAAAGATTTGCCTTGACAGATACCCTTATAGGGTATATAATGCGTTTATGATAGCAATATAAGAACAAGCAGGGAGGAAAGATTATGATCGAAGAGCAGACAGAAAATTGTTGTCATAAGACAAAAGAACGAACCGAAAAAGAATATAAAGATTTGATCCATCGGCTAAACCGCATCGAAGGACAGGTGCGGGGCATCAAAGGAATGGTAGAAAAAGATGTATATTGTACGAATATCCTAGTTCAAGTGGCGGCCGTGAATGCAGCGCTGAACAGTTTTAGCAGGGCGCTGCTCTCTAATCATATTAAGACCTGCGTGACGCAGGATATTCTGGAAGGAAAAGAGGAGACTGTGGACGAATTAGTGGCGACTCTTCAGAAGCTGATGAAATAATTACATGTAAAGAGAGGAAACAAAATGGAACAATATTCTGTAACAGGCATGAGCTGCGCGGCTTGCAGCTTACGGGTGGAACAGGCTGTTTGCAAAGTATCTGGCGTTACCTCCTGTTCAGTTAGCCTGCTGACCAACTCTATGGGAGTGGAAGGTTCCGCAAAAGAAACTGATATCATTCGCGCAGTGGAAGCGGCAGGCTATGGCGCATCGAAAAAGGGCACGCATGTTTCACAGGATGCGGCAATGAACACTGAGGATGCCTTGAGGGACAGGGAAACTCCGCTTCTGAAGCGCAGGCTGTTCTCTTCCCTGGGATTTCTTCTTATCCTGATGTATCTTTCTATGGGACACATGATGTGGAACTGGCCGCTGCCAGATGTCTTTGTCAATAACCATGTGGCTATGGGACTGATGCAGCTTTTGCTGACCATAATTATCATGATCATTAACCAGAAGTTTTTTGTTAGCGGCTTCAAAAGTTTTCTTCATCGGGCGCCCAATATGGATACTCTGGTCGCACTTGGAGCCGGAGCTTCTTTTGTTTACAGTGTTTATGCATTGTTTGCTATGACGGATGCGCAAGCCAGAGGAGACATGAGCGCTGTAATGGCATACATGCATGAATTTTATTTTGAATCAGCAGCTATGATTTTGACCTTGATTACTGTTGGTAAAATGTTAGAGGCAAAGTCCAAAGGCAGAACGACAGACGCCTTGAAAGGACTGATGAAGCTTGCCCCCAAGACGGCAGTGATTCTAAAGGACGGAATTGAAACCGTGGTTTCTGTTGAGCAAGTGAAAACAGGAGATATTTTCGTAGTACGTCCTGGAGAGCATATCCCGGTCGACGGCGTGGTATTAGACGGAAGCAGCGCGGTAAATGAGGCCGCTTTAACCGGAGAGAGCATTCCAGTTGACAAATCAGAGGGAGACCTGGTATCCGCCGCCACAGCTAACCAGTCTGGCTTTTTGAAATGTCAAGCTTCCCGGGTAGGAGAAGACACCACGCTATCTCAGATTATACGGATGGTGAGCGATGCGGCGGCAACAAAAGCTCCGATTGCGAAAGTGGCAGACAAGGTATCTGGCGTCTTCGTCCCTGTAGTAATTGCAATTGCCCTGATCACTTTGGTCGTGTGGCTTATTGCCGGAGAAGGAATCGGATTTGCATTGGCAAGAGGAATTTCCGTACTGGTCATTAGCTGTCCCTGTGCGCTAGGGCTTGCCACCCCGGTGGCGATCATGGTTGGAAATGGGATTGGCGCCAAAAACGGAATCTTATTTAAAACAGCCGTATCTTTGGAAGAAACAGGAAAAATAGATATTGTGGCGCTGGATAAGACAGGAACTATCACTCGGGGAGAGCCAAAGGTGACAGATTTGATTGCCATGGAAGGAATTTCCCAAGAACAACTTCTGCAAGATGCAGCTTCTTTGGAACAGAAAAGTGAACATCCCTTGGCGAAAGCCATACTGACATACGCTCAGGAGCATAAGGTCATTTCGCAGGAAGTCACAGAGTTTCAGGCATTGCCTGGAAACGGGCTCTCTGGTAAGATTTGCGAGAGCCGCCTTTATGCGGGGAACGCTTCTTTTATACAAAGTCATGCTCCAATTTTAGAGGAAGTTGCAAAAAAAGCAGAACAATTGGCCATGGAGGGAAAAACGCCGCTGTTTTTTGCAAAGGACCATCGTCTCATAGGACTGATAGCCGTGGCAGACGTGATAAAAGAAGACAGTCCCAAGGCGGTACAAGAGCTAAAAAACCTGGGGCTCCATGTAGTTATGCTAACTGGCGATAATCAGCGCACGGCCAATGCGATAGGAAAACAAGCCGGCGTAGATCAAGTCATTGCGGGGGTTCTCCCAGAGGGCAAGGAAGCTGTGATTCGATCGCTTCAGAAAAAAGGAAAAGTAGCAATGGTGGGTGACGGCATCAATGACGCTCCCGCCCTTACCCGGGCAGACATGGGCATTGCCATCGGCGCAGGAACAGATGTGGCTATAGATGCCGCAGACATCGTGCTTATGAAAAGCCGTTTAAGCGACGTGCCGGCGGCAATTCGATTAAGCCGCGCCACATTAAAAAATATTCATGAAAATTTATTTTGGGCGTTTATCTACAACATCATCGGCATTCCCCTGGCAGCCGGAATCTTTATTCCAATGTTTGGCTGGCAGCTGAATCCCATGTTCGCAGCTGCGGCGATGAGCCTCTCAAGTTTTTGCGTGGTCACCAATGCATTGCGGCTGAACATGCAGAATATATATAGTAACAAGAAAGACAGGTCAAGGAAAAAGCGCCGCAATACAGGAATCTCAACTACGCCGCAAACTTGGTCAGAAACGTCAAATAAGGAGGAAAATAAAATGGAAAAAACCTTGAAAATCGAAGGAATGATGTGCGGGCACTGCGAGGCAAATGTGAAAAAGTGTTTAGAAGCTCTCGCAGAAGTCGAACAGGCGACGGTAAGCCATGAAGCAGGCACGGCGGTGGTGACGCTGAAACAGGAACTTGCCGACGACGTTTTGAAAAAAGCCGTAGAAGACCAGGATTATAAGGTAATATCGATTCAGTAAAAAACAAATTACAAACAGAGCCAGGCAGATGTGACATATTTCAAAATCAACATCTGCCTTTGGCAAATTCGAAAGCAATAATTAAATTTCTAAAGATATCAACTCCATGATTTGGCACCAAATAATTTAACATATCTGACAATATTAATAAATATATCAAAAAAACAGAAAAATAAGGGAAAGTTGCCAAAAAATAGTACAAATTTTTTGAATATTTTTAATGCGTTTTGAAAAAAATGTGTTACAATAGGGTTAGTGAACTCTTGTTATGCGCAATCATGATGAGAGGAAAGGCATAAGGCTATCCATATTGTAGAGGCGGAAGCTTTCGATTGTATGTCTATGAAGACCCGGGAGGTCCTATACATGGAAGAAAAAACGAATGGATTACAAGAACAGCAGTTAAGGCGTAGACGAATCAATAAAATGAAAACGTCCATTCTTGCATTTGGCGGCATATGGATTCTTGTACTTACCGTACTGACAGTCACTTTGCTTGTGAAGCTGATCTCTCTTGAGCAACAGGTAGATGATATCGCAAAAACCATGATATCTCAGGAACATTATGTAACTAGTGAAAATCAAAAAAACGCAGGTTCTAAAGATGGAAAGGTTTCAGATTCCGTGCCAGAACAGGAGCCAGCGACAAATTCGCAAGAGAACCAGCCACAGGTTGGCGAGCAACCAGAAGAAAGCGGGCAGCCAGAAGAACACCCACGAAAAGTATATTTGACGTTTGACGATGGTCCCAGTGAAAATACTGCGAAAATTTTAGATATTTTAAAGGAGCGCAACATTAAAGCCACCTTTTTTGTAACTGGAAATGAGGAAGAAAGCGCAAAGCAGCTTTATCAGCGCATCGTTGACGAAGGGCATACTTTAGGTATGCATTCTTATTCTCATAAGTATGATCTGATCTATAGTTCTTTGGATGCTTTTATAGAAGATATGACACATTTGCAGTCTTACTTAGAGGATGTCACCGGAGTGACGACCAGGTTGATACGTTTTCCAGGAGGAAGCAGCAACCAAGTCAGCAATGTGGACATGCAAGAATTGATCCAATATGTGACAGAGCAGGGATTTACCTATTTTGACTGGAACGTGGCAAGCGGCGACGCAACCAGTCAGGCTTATACGCCAGATGAACTAGTTGAAAATGTAGTGCATGACGTAACCGCATATGAGACGTCCGTGGTGCTGATGCATGATTCTTCTCCAAAAGCGACGACAGTGGAAGCTTTGGAGCCCATGATTGACAAGCTGCAGCAGATGGGGGCAGAAATTCTGCCGATTGATGAAACAACTGAGCCTGTGCAGCATATTACGGCAGAAAATGTGGAATAATACTTTATGTAACATGTTTTGAAATAGAAAATAATTTATGGAGGTACATATATGAGCTTTTTTAAAGATTTCAAGGAAGATTTGTCCCAGGCAGTAAACGAGCTGCTTCCAGGAGAAGAACTGCCGCAAAGTCCGGTGGCAAAGCCGCAGGACTTGGTTGTAAACACACTGGAACAGGAAGTGGATGTAGAGTCCGAATTAAAGAAGCTGGAAGGACTATTTGAAAAAGTAGATACGCCGGTTCAGAGAGAAAAGCCTATCATTTTGGCTCCTGAGGAACCGAATCTTCCGGAAATCAAGCTGGAGGACGCCATCCAGGAAAGCCAAAACGTAAAAAATATTGAGCCACAGCAAGTAAACCATAAGGAGGAAACAATTGTGAGTACAGAAAATGAAGTAAAGGCAGAGAGAGAAGTTACCTTGTCAGAGGAAGTGTCCGAAGAAGTGACAGTCATAACAGAAGGGACTTTCTTAAAAGGCGATATGGAATCTACTGGTTCTTTTGAGATGAGAGGCAAAATTGAAGGAAATGTAACCTGTAATGGAAAAATGACAGTGACAGGAAGCATCAAGGGAAATTCCAAATCTGCAGAGTTCTTTGCCGACGCTGCTAAGATCGAGGGAGAAATATCCACCAGCGGAACCGTAAAAGTTGGTTTGGGTTCTGTCGTAATCGGCAATATCACTGCCTCTAGCGCAGTGATTGCAGGGGCTATCAAAGGAGACATCGATGTGCAAGGCCCGGTAGTAGTGGATACTTCGGCAGTAGTCATGGGCAACATCAAATCCCGCTCCGTGCAGATTAACAACGGAGCAGTAATCGAGGGCTTCTGTTCTCAATGCTATGCAGAAGTTGATATGGACAGCCTGTTTAATGAGAACAAGAAAGGCTGATTATGAAAAGAATTTTATTGAAATTAAGCGGCGAAGCGCTGGCAGGAGAAAAGCATATAGGTTTTGACGAAGCAACTGTAACCGTGGTCGCGAAACAGGTAATGCAACTCGCAGACGCAGGCACGCAAGTCGGAATCGTCATTGGCGGCGGCAATTTCTGGCGCGGAAGAACCAGTGAGACGATTGACCGTGCAAAGGCAGATCAGATCGGAATGCTTGCAACTGTGATGAATTGCATTTATGTATCAGAAATATTTCGCTCAGTAGGAATGATGACGCAAATTCTGACGCCTTTTGAATGCGGAGCATTCACCAAGCTGTTTTCGAAAGACCGGGTCAATAAATATTTTTCCAAAGGGATTGTATGTTTTTTCGCAGGCGGTACCGGGCACCCCTATTTTTCGACAGATACGGCTACGGTTTTACGAGCTGTGGAGATAGAGGCAGATGGTATTTTGCTAGCGAAAGCAATTGACGGCGTCTATGACAGTGATCCAAAGACTAATCCCAAGGCCGTTAAATATGATCAGGTCTCTATTCAGGAAGTGATTGAGAAAAAGCTTGCGGTAGTTGACTTGTCAGCTTCTATCCTGTCCATGGAAAATAAAATGCCTATGTATGTATTCGGCTTAAATGAAGAGAACAGCATCGTGAAAGCTATGAGCGGGGAATTTTCCGGTACCAGGGTTACGGTATAATATGGGAGGATTTGTTTATGGATGAGAGATTACAGCAATACAATCATAAAATGCAGAAATCATTTGATAATCTGATGGAAGAATTCGGTTCCATCCGTGCGGGACGTGCCAATCCCCATGTATTGGACAAATTAAGGGTCGATTATTATGGCGCTCCTACAGGACTTCAGCAGGTAGCGAACGTTTCCGTTCCAGAACCGAGAATGATATTAATTCAGCCTTGGGAGCCAAGCATGGTAAAGGCAATTGAAAAAGCCATTCTTACTTCTGACTTAGGAATTAATCCTACCAACGACGGAAAAGTGATTCGTTTGGTATTTCCTGAGCTGACAGAGGAGCGCAGAAAAGAATTGGCGAAAGACGTAAAAAAGAAAGGCGAGAGCGCCAAGGTCGCAATTCGCAACATCCGCAGGGACGCTAACGACAATTTAAAGAAAATGAGCAAGTCCAGCGATATTTCAGAAGATGAAACAAAATCATTGGAGGACGAGGTTCAAAAATTAACGGATAAGTTTATTGCCAATGTAGACAAGGCAGTAGATGAGAAATCAAAAGAGATTCTTACAGTGTAGGGAAGTCTGTTTTACATAGACAGGCGGTCCTGATGAATGTATGAGGGGCTGGCGTATGCCTGTCCCCCTTTTTTATCTAGGAGGAAAACATGGTCATTCCAAGACATGTAGCAATTATTTTAGACGGCAACGGGAGATGGGCAAAGCAACATGGAATGCCGAGAAATTATGGTCATACCCAGGGAGCCAAAAACGTGGAAACCATTTGCCGGGAAGCTTGGAATCTGGGGATTAAGTATCTGACAGTTTATGCATTTTCCACTGAGAATTGGTGCCGGCCCAAAGACGAAGTCCGCGCATTGATGAAATTGTTACGCAATTATATGAAAAATTGTATTAAAACGGCGGAAAAGAACCATATGCGCGTCCGGATTCTTGGGGATGTTTCCAAACTGGACGAAGATATTCAAGAGAGCATCCGAAACCTTGAGGAATTTTCCAAAGACCAGGATGGGCTAAATTTCCAAATTGCCATCAATTATGGAAGCAGAGATGAAATGCTGCGAGGCATGAAACGAATGTTACAAGATTACAGAGATGGAATTTTCTCTATCGAAGAGCTGGATGAACAGAGATTTGAGGGCTATCTTGATACTAGGGACATTCCGGCGCCCGATTTATTGATTCGTACCAGCGGCGAGCTGCGTTTGTCAAATTATTTACTCTGGCAGATTGCGTATAGTGAATTATATTTTACAGATGTTCCATGGCCTGATTTTACAAAAAAGGAATTAGTAAAAGCTATCGAAGACTATAATAGTAGAGACAGACGTTATGGAGGGGTAAAGGAGGAATAAGCATGTTCCGAACAAGGCTGCTAAGCGGCATCGTGTTGGTTGCCGCTGCCCTTGTACTGATCATCACTGGAAAAACCGTGCTGCTTGCAGGGCTTTTTGTGATATCAGTCATAGGCATGTATGAGTTATACCGTATTTTTCATATGGAGAAAACACTTCTGGGAATTGCCGGATATCTGGCCGGGGCTGTCTATTATTTAAATCTTGGATTCCCCTTTATTCCTGACAGAGAAATTTTTGCATTGGGATTTCTGATCGTCGTCATGGCAGTTTATGTGCTGAAATTTCCTGAATACAAGGCAGATCAGGTATTTGCCGGATTTACAGGCGTCTTTTATGTTGCGGTCATGCTGTCTTGCATCTACCAGACTCGGATGATGGCAGCTGGCGCTTATATTGTATGGCTGATTTTTTTGTGTTCCTGGGGCAGTGATACCTGTGCCTACTGTGTGGGCGTGTTGATTGGACGACATAAAATGGCTCCCAAGCTAAGTCCCAAAAAATCTATCGAAGGAGCTGTCGGCGGCGTCCTTGGGGCGATGCTTCTGACTTTCCTATATGGCTTGATCTTTCAGGAACAAATGCATCTTACCATGAAGTACATTTTTATCCTCTCAGCAATCAGTGGAGCAGGCGCCGTCGTTTCCATGATCGGGGACCTGGCGGCTTCGGCAATAAAGCGCAATTATGACGTCAAAGATTATGGAACGCTTATTCCTGGGCATGGAGGGATTCTGGACCGTTTTGACAGCGTGATATTTACAGCGCCAATCATCTGCTATCTGGCAAAGTTTCTGATACGTTAATGGAGGAGAATATGAAGAAAATCGCATTATTGGGCTCTACGGGATCTATTGGAACGCAGACTCTGGAAATAGTCCGGGAACAGAAAGACATCCAGGTGACGGCTCTGGCGGCTGGAAGCAATCATGTGCTTTTAGAGCGCCAGATCCGGGAATTTCGTCCCCGGCTTGCTGTCCTCTGGGAAGAAAAGGCAGCAAAGGAGCTTCAGGCGAGCGTACGGGATTTAGATGTAACCATACTGTTTGGAATGGAAGGATTGCTTGCTATCGCCGTGATGCCAGAAGCAGAGATATTGGTAACGGCAATTGTGGGAATGCTAGGCATCCGGCCTACAGTTGCAGCCATAGAAGCTGGAAAGACGATCGCCCTTGCCAATAAAGAGACCTTGGTGACAGCCGGGCACATTATTATGCCGCTGGCGAAAGAACACCATGTGCCGATCTTGCCAGTAGACAGCGAACACAGCGCTATCTTCCAATCTTTGCATGGCGAGAAAGGAAACTCGATCCATAAAATTCTCCTAACGGCGTCTGGCGGTCCCTTTCGTGGAAAGAAACGACAAGATTTGTCCCAAGTTCAAGTGGAGGACGCTTTACGTCATCCCAATTGGTCCATGGGTAAAAAAATCACGATTGATTCTGCTACCATGGTAAACAAAGGATTAGAGGTGATCGAAGCCAAATGGTTGTTTAACGTGAAACTAGAACAGATTCAAGTAGTCGTTCATCCCGAGAGCGTGATCCATTCCATGGTAGAATATGAAGACGGCGCAGTAATTGCCCAGCTTGGCACTCCGGATATGCGACTTCCTATTCAGTATGCGCTGTATTATCCCAAGCGCCGTATTTTGTCTGGCAAACGCCTGGATTTTTTCCAGCTTGCCAGCCTCACCTTTGAGGAGCCAGATTTAGATACGTTCCATGGCCTTGCGCTTGCCTTCGAGGCAATGAAACGGGGAGGAAATATCCCCACCGTTTATAATGCCGCCAATGAAAAAGCTGTAGCGCTATTTTTGGAAAGTAAGATCTCATTCCTGGATATTGCAGAATTAATTCAATCATGCATGGAACAGTGTACGTTTATAGAACAGCCCAGCGTGGCGCAAATTCTTGAGACAGAAGCAGAAGTTTATGACTTGATAGAGAGCAGGTGGTAAGTTTGAACATTATAATTGCACTTATTATTTTTAGCATCATCATTTTGTTCCATGAATTGGGACATTTTCTCCTTGCAAAGAAGAATGGCATCCGAGTCAATGAATTTTGTCTCGGCCTTGGCCCTACCTTGGTGGGATTTACCAAGGGGGAAACCAAATATTCTCTCAAATTACTTCCTTTTGGCGGAGCATGCATGATGGAAGGGGAGGACGGCGAAAGCCAGGACGAACGAGCATTTAACAGCAAATCTGTCTGGGCACGGATGAGCGTCGTTGCCGCTGGCCCAGTATTTAACTTTATCATGGCTTGGGTGTTCGCACTAATTATCATGGCAAGCGTAGGTTTCGACCGTCCAGTGCTCAGCAGCGTAGCCGAAGGGTTTCCTGCAGCGGAAGCGGGACTTCAGGCAGGAGATGAGATTATTTCCATCAATGGCTCGCGTATACATTTTTTTCGTGAAATCAGCCAATTCTCTATTTTTCATTCTGGAGAGACAGCAAAAGTAGTCTATGAACGTGACGGCGAAAGGAATACGGTCACTTTGACGCCTAAATTAGATCAAGAGAGCGGCAAATCACGTCTTGGAATGAATGGCAGTACCTATCGGGAAAGAGGAACTTTCCTTGAAACTATTTCTCACAGCTTTTATGAAGTGAAATATTTGATCAGCAGCACGATCGAAAGTCTTCGAATGCTAGTGACTGGAAAAGTAGGGTTAAAAGACCTGTCTGGACCAGTGGGAATCGTAAAGGTGATGGGAGACACTTATGATACCAGTCAGTCCGCCGGAGGCACAGGAATGGCGATATTGAGCATGGTTAATTTTTCTATCTTCCTGTCAGCAAACTTAGGCATTATGAACTTGCTTCCTCTTCCGGCGTTGGACGGGGGCAGGCTGTTATTTTTAATTATCGAGGCGATACGCAGAAAGAAGATCGATCCAGAAAAAGAAGGAATGGTACATTTTGTGGGACTGGTCGCCTTGATGGCGCTGATGATACTTGTCATGTTCAACGACATTCGCAACATTATATAGGAGAAAACGGGAATGGAACATCAAATAGTGAGAAAACACACGAGAGAAATACAGATTGGAAACCGTAAGATCGGCGGGAATCATCCTATATTAATCCAGTCTATGACCAATACGCATACAGAAGATATAAAAGGCACGATTGCCCAGATTCAGCAACTTACGGCGGCAGGCTGTGACATTATCCGCTGTGCAGTGCCTACTATGGAAGCAGCAGAGGCAATAAAAGAAATCAAAAAAGCAATTACCATTCCGTTGGTCGCTGATATTCACTTTGATTACCGTCTTGCCATCGCCGCCATGGAATACGGCGCAGATAAGATCCGCATCAACCCGGGAAATATCGGAGCAAAAGAGAGAATCCAAGCAGTCATAGATGCGGCAAAAGAACGAAATATCCCCATTCGGGTAGGCGTTAACAGCGGTTCTCTAGAACAGGAACTAGTAGAAAAGCATCATGGCGTTACAGCAGAAGGAATCGTAGAGAGTGCTTTAGACAAAGTACGTATCATAGAAGATTTAGGCTATGATAACCTAGTGATCAGCATCAAGTCTTCGGATGTCATGATGTGCGTCAGGGCACACGAGCTGATTGCAGCGCAGGCTGATTATCCGCTTCATGTGGGAATTACGGAATCTGGTACGTTGACAAGCGGAAATATTAAATCAGCGATAGGGCTTGGCCTGATTTTAAGCCAGGGAATCGGTGACACGATCCGGGTTTCCTTAACTGGCGATCCCCTGGAAGAAATTAAGTCAGCAAAGATTATCCTGCGCACGCTGGGACTTCGCAAAGAAGGCATCGAAGTGGTGTCTTGTCCTACTTGCGGCAGGACTCAGATTGACTTAATCAGTCTCGCAAATCAAGTGGAAGCGATGGTATGCGATATTCCTCTAAATCTAAAGGTGGCAGTAATGGGCTGCGTGGTCAATGGGCCTGGAGAGGCGAAAGAAGCTGATATCGGGATTGCCGGGGGCGTGGGAGAAGGACTGATTATTAAACATGGAGCTGTCTATAAGAAAGTAAAAGAAGAGGAGTTGCTTGAAGCGCTTCGCTATGAATTACTGCATTGGAGTGAGCAATAGATGAGTAAACTGTTTTTTGATGTGTTTCCAGATTTAAAAGTACCCTCAGAAACAGAACGTCTGTTAAAGGAGGTGGAGGTAACCAAAGTATCTACGAACCCCCAGCGCAACCATCTGAGGGTCTATTTGCTAAGTTCCAGGCTGATTGAGAAACAGCAAATCTTCCGTTTGGAACAAGACATCAAAAAGCAGCTTTTTCCAGATCAAGCTCTATCCATAAAAATTATTGAAAAATTTCATCTTTCCAGTCAATACAATCCTAAAAAGCTTATGATGGTGTACTATGACAGCGTGCTAGAAGAATTCCGCCATTATAGTTTTCTAGAATACAGTATCTTAAAACGGGCCAGCATGGAATTTCCAGAAGAAGAAAAACTGACGCTTGCCTTAGAAGACTCTGTGGTTGCAAGAGAAAAATCCGAAGAGATGGTGCAGATCTTAGAAAAAATTATCTGTGAACGCTGTGGACTCAATGTCGATATTCGTCTTCATTATACGGAATCGAAAGAAAAAAAGCATAAAAAAGACAGCGATCTGCGAATCCAAAACGAGGTACATACCATTATAGCGCATTCTTCCTTTGGGACTGCGCAAAATGAAAAAAACATGCCTGTTGCGGCAGAAGCAGGAGAGGGGCAAGCGGAGGATTCAGCGCCATTTACGCCAGATGACGTATTGCTGGCATCAGGCATACCCGATCCTCCCAAAGAAGCGCGGCAGAAGCCAGAAAACAGGCAGGCTTCTAGCAATCAAACCTCCAAAGGCTTTGCAGGCAGAGGCAGAAATGGATTTTCTGGCAATTATAAACGTTCAGAAAATCCAGACGTAATATACGGCAGGGATTTCGATGAGGAAGTTACTCTCATTGAGCAGATTGCCGGGGAAATCGGCGAGGTGGTAATCCGGGGAAAAGTCTTAAGCCTGGAAACTCGGGAAATCCGTAATGAGAAAACGATCATCATGTTTTCGATCACTGATTTTACCGATACGATGATGGTAAAAATGTTTTCTAAAAATGAATTTGTTGCAGACATTACTGCAGAAGTAAAAAAAGGCGCATTCCTAAAGCTGAAAGGGGTCACCACCATTGACCGCTTCGACGGAGAACTTACCATTGGCTCTATTGTGGGGATTAAGAAAATTCCAGATTTTACTAGCAGCAGAATCGATAACAGTCCTAAGAAACGGGTCGAGCTGCATTGTCATACCAAGATGAGTGACATGGATGGCGTTTCCGAGGTAAAAGATATCATCAAGCGCGCCATAAAGTGGGGACATCCAGCCATAGCGGTCACCGATCATGGAGACGTACAAGCGTTCCCAGATGCGAACCACGCGGTTTCTCCAGAGGATGATTTTAAAATCCTCTATGGGGTGGAAGCTTATCTGGTGGATGATTTGAAAAATATTGTGGAAAATTCTAAGAATCAGAAGCTAGAAGATACCTATGTCGTATTTGACTTAGAAACCACGGGTTTTTCCCCCATTAATCACAAGATTATTGAAATTGGCGCAGTGAAGGTGGAGCAAGGAACGATTACAGAACGATTTTCTTCCTTTGTCAATCCAGAGGTGCCGATACCATTCAAAATTGAAGAGCTCACGGGGATTCGGGACGACATGGTGCTTAATGCTCCCAAGATCGAAGAAATTCTGCCGCAGTTTTTAAGCTTTTGCGAGGGCTCCGTGATGGTAGCGCACAATGCAGGATTCGACATGAGCTTTATCAGCAAAAATTCAGAACGTCAAGGATTAGATTGTGCATTTACGATTGTAGACACCGTAGCTTTGGCAAGGGTGCTGCTGCCCCAGCTCAACCGTTTTAAGCTGGACACCGTGGCCAAGGCTTTGAAAATTTCCTTGGAAAACCATCATCGTGCCGTGGATGATGCGGCATGTACGGCAGAAATCTTTGTAAAATTTATCGGGATGCTCAATGAACGGGGAATTGAAACGCTAGATCAGGTCAATCAACTGGGAAATACTTCTGTGGACAATATCAAAAAGCTTCCCAGCCATCATGCGATTATCCTCGCTACGAATGATACGGGACGTATAAACCTCTATCGATTGGTTTCCCAAGCGCATCTGACTTATTTTCACAGGCAGCCGAGGATTCCTAAAAGTGAATTTATAAAGCATCGGGAAGGATTACTGATCGGTTCTGCCTGCGAGGCAGGAGAATTGTATCAGGCGATTCTGCGGGGAAGCCCGGAAGAGGAAATTGCAAGGCTGGTGCGGTTTTATGATTATTTGGAAATACAGCCGCTTAGCAACAATGCGTTTATGCTGCGGCAAGACAGCCCAATTGTGGCGTCCGAGGAAGAATTAAAGAATATTAATCGTCAGATCGTAAAGCTGGGAGAAGCATTTCACAAGCTGGTGGTTGCCACTTGCGATGTACATTTCTTGGATCCGGAAGACGAAGTTTACCGCCGGATTATCATGGCAGGAAAAGGATTTAAGGACGCCGACGATCAGGCCCCTCTGTTTTTACGAACCACGGAAGAGATGCTTTCAGAATTTTCCTATCTAGGCAGCGAAAAAGCAGAGGAGGTTGTAATCACCAACACCAATAAGATTGCCGATATGTGTGACAAAATTTCCCCGGTGCGCCCCGACAAGTGTCCTCCGGTGATTGAGAATTCTGATCAGATGCTGCGGGATATCTGTTATAACAAAGCGCATGAAATTTATGGGGACAATCTTCCAATTATCGTAAAAGAGAGGCTGGAACGTGAATTAAATTCAATTATCTCCAACGGCTATGCCGTGATGTACATTATCGCACAAAAACTCGTGTGGAAATCCAACGAGGACGGATATCTGGTAGGTTCCCGAGGTTCCGTAGGTTCTTCTTTTGTGGCGACTATGTCCGGAATCACTGAGGTAAATCCTCTTGCACCTCATTACTATTGCAAGAAATGCCATTATTGCGACTTTGATTCGAAAGAAGTTAAGACATATGCTGGGCGTGCCGGATGCGATATGCCCGATAAAAACTGTCCCGAATGCGGAGAGCCTCTGGTAAAAGAAGGATTTGACATTCCCTTTGAGACATTTTTGGGATTTAAGGGCAACAAAGAGCCAGATATCGATCTGAATTTTTCTGGGGAGTATCAGAGCAAGGCGCATGCTTACTGTGAAGTGATTTTCGGTTATGGCCAGACTTATCGTGCTGGGACCATCGGCACGCTTGCGGATAAGACTGCTTTTGGCTATATCAAAAATTATTACGAGGAACGGGGAATTCGCAAACGAAATTGCGAAATTGACAGAATCGTCCAAGGATGCGTAGGGGTCCGACGGACTACAGGACAACATCCGGGAGGAATCATCGTGCTTCCCTTAGGAGAAGAAATACATTCTTTTACCCCGATTCAACACCCAGCAAACGATATGAACACAGATATTATTACAACCCACTTTGACTATCATTCTATCGATCATAACTTGCTCAAGCTTGATATTCTAGGACACGACGATCCAACTATGATTCGTATGCTAGAAGATCTGACGGGAATCGACGCTCAGAAAATTCCCCTGGATGATAAAGATGTCATGTCTCTCTTTCAAAGTACCAAAGCTTTGGGAATTGAACCTGAAGACATTGGGGGGTGTAAACTGGGTTCCCTTGGAATTCCAGAATTCGGAACGGAATTTGTAATCCAAATGCTGATTGATACGAATCCGCAATCTTTTTCGGACTTGGTGCGCATTTCCGGCCTGTCCCACGGGACGGACGTCTGGCTTGGGAACGCTCAAACCTTGATCCAGGAGGGTAATGCCACGATCTCCACTGCAATATGCACCCGTGACGACATTATGACCTATTTGATCGGCATGGGCATGGAGAGCGAGCTGAGCTTCACGATTATGGAAAGCGTCCGCAAGGGAAAGGGATTAAAGCCGGAATGGGAGCAGGTCATGACAGAACACAATGTGCCAGATTGGTATATCTGGTCCTGTAAAAAGATCAAGTATATGTTCCCCAAGGCACATGCGGCAGCATATGTGATGATGGCCTGGCGTATCGCTTACTGTAAAGTGTTTCATCCACTTGCTTATTACGCAGCGTTTTTCAGCATCCGTGCAACATCGTTCTCCTATGAACTGATGTGCCAGGGAAAGGAAAAATTGAATCATTTTCTGGCAGATTATGAGCGCAGAAAGGATTCTCTGACCAAGAAAGAACAAGATACCGTCAAAGACATGAAAATCGTCCAAGAAATGTATGCCAGAGGCTTTGAGTTTATGCCAATGGACATCTTTACCGCACAGGCACATGCCTTTCAAATGATTGATGGCAAGATTATGCCGTCACTTGACAGCATTGAAGGACTGGGAGACAAGGCGGCGGAAGCGGTGGTGGAAGCGGCAAAAGACGGACCGTTTCTGTCAAAAGATGATTTCCGCCAGCGGACTAAGGTTTCAAAGACGGTAATTGAGCTAATGGATGATTTGGGAATCCTAGGAGATCTGCCGGAATCCAACCAATTGTCGCTATTTGATTTTTAGAAACGAAGAACGCCTTCTGGATATGGAGGCAGAACAAAAGGAGGAATTAAATATGACGTACGAAACATTTTTTGCAGAAGTGAAAGAAACTTTATTGAAAGCTGATGCCAGCGGTATTACAGACCATCTTGCATATCAGTTTAATATTACTGGGGAAGCAGAAGGAATTTTCTATGTGGAAGTCAAAGACGGAGAAGTTTATGTGGAACCATACGAGTATCACGACAGGGACGTGATTTTTACCTGTTCTGCAAAAACATTGAAGAAAATTGCCAAAGGAAAGTTAGACCCCATAGTGGCGGTCACTCTGCAAAAATTGAAAGTTGATGGAAATATTGATAAAGCATTAAAACTGAAATCTTTGCTTGGTGGAAAGAAAGAAGCATAAGAAAGAATCTGCCCAGCAGGCTTTTAATCTTGCTTTGATAAGAGAAGCAGCCGTTTTTGCATTCATACAAAAGCGGCTGTTTTTCATGAATTTATCTCAATCTTTAAATTTGACATAGTCTTGCGCCATTTCTGCAATTTGGGCAAGGGCATAAACCTCGATGCCCTGAGAAGCTAATTTCTGATGTCCTGGCTGAAACGATTTTTCAATCAGCACGGCTATCCCTGCAATGGTAGCATGTGACATGCGCAGCAGCCTGAGTGCAGCGGTAGCGGCTTCCCCGTTGGCAAGAAAATCATCTACAATTAAAACATGGTCTTCTGCGCTGATATACTTTTTAGAAAGAGTCAGCTCATAATTGGTCTCTTTGGTAAAGGAAGTTACCACTGTCTGATAAAGATCCTGGTTAAGAATTTTCGAAGGCTGCTTTTTCAATATAATCAAAGGCACTTCTAAAGAGACAGCGGTCATCAAGGCAGGGGCGATGCCAGAGCTTTCTATGGTGGCAACTTTTGTGATGCCTTTTTCTTTGAAATGTTCTGCGATATCCTTTCCCATTTCTTGCATTAACATGGGTTCGATTTGATGGTTGATAAAGCTGTCGACTTTTAAGATATGTTCATTGACAGCGACTCCATCTTGTTTGATCTTATTTTTTAATAATTCCATATTCCTTCACCTCGAAAATATTATGATATAGACTGTTTTTACGACCTTTCGCTTAATCTGGAAAATACATCTGATAGATTATTTCCAGCATATATTCCGCAAATGATTCCTCCAGCTCTGAAAATTCCTCTGTCAGCAGGCGGCTGATATTTTCTGACCGCAGAAAATACAGTTGATCGATTGACAAATCTTCCTCGTCCACGCCATTGGAAATAGCATCTGCAGAATAATGCTCCTGAAACCATTGGCGAATCCGCTGTATGCTGGCGTCTTCTGCAGTCCTGGCAGAAATTAAAACTTTTTTGTCATGAAATGCCCGTATTCCTACTATGAGAAAAATTAGAAATAATATTCCTAGCACTATGGTTGCTAGCAGCAGAGCCGTAAAAGAAATATTTAAAGGAAGCACGCCTGTCCAAACAAGGAGCAAGGCAAGAGATCCCAAAATGCCCATCAGTGTGAACGCCCATGCGGTAGAAGAAGCGTCTTCCAGCCTTTTTTCCGCTTCCACATAAGCATGAGATACCTTATTCGTTGTATCTAACATTGATTCTACCTCCAGTTTCCGTCATTGATATTATTATATATGATATGGTAGAATAATACAATCATTTCATAATTTAAGTTTCATAAAAAGAAGGTGTATAGGATGAAAATTACGATATTGACAGTGGGAAAAATAAAAGAGAGTTTTTATCGGCAGGCAGTTGACGAATTCAAGAAACGTCTGAGCCGTTATTGTAAACTGGAAATTCTCGAGGTGGCTGACGAGAAGACCCCAGATCATGTTAGCAAAGCAGAAAAGATACAAATCCTAGAAAAAGAAGGTCAGCGCTTGTTAAAGCATATTCGGGAGGAAGCCTGGGTCTGCGTTTTGGCAATCGAAGGCAAAATGCTCGATTCTGTAGAACTTTCAAAACAGATGGAGAAACTGGCAATTGAGGGCAACAGCCATCTTCAGTTCGTAATCGGGGGGTCCCTTGGAATAAGTGAATCTGTCTCATGTCTGGCGGATTTCAAGCTTAGCTTTTCAAAAATGACATTTCCACATCAACTGATGCGGGTAGTGCTGCTGGAACAGATTTACCGAAGCTACCGAATCATGATGAAAGAGCCATATCATAAGTGAGGGCGAAAGTGCAGATATTTGCTGAAAATACGACAAGGTTAAAAATTGAAAAATATTTTTACAGCTTTATGCGCTTGGGGATGTAATGGAAAAATGAAAGGAATGAATATAAAAATGATGAGCTATGAAGACGAAATGAAATTATTGAAAGAGTATGAAACGTATGAAATAGAAAAAGCATATGAGAAACTTGAAGAGATAATAAAAAATTTAAAAATACCTAAAAAAATATATAGATATAGGCCTTTAAATATATTTACAATTGATGAACTTATTAATAAGCATGTATTTTTATCATCTCCTGATATTGATGATATATTTGATACTAATATAGTAAGTAATGGAGAAATAGCAGAGGGAGAATTGGCGATACTTCATATTACAAAAGAATCAAGAAATAGAAACAATAAGGCGAATGAAGATTATAAATCTTTCACTAACCTTCTTGAAAATCTAAATAATAAGCTAAGAGAAAATATAAGAATAGCTTGTTTTACAGAAAGTAATGTTAATGTACCGATGTGGCAATATTATGCGGAAAGGCATACAGGGATTTGTATTGAGTATTCTATTAACTTAGAAAAATTAGTAAATAATAAAAACATTTTCTTTTTGCCAGTGATTTACACAGATGATTATAACCAATATTTTCCTTGCAATTTAGTTAGGGACGAAAAAAATAAATTATTATCTATTATATGTAGTGTGTTAAAAATGGGGGATTGGAAATTTGAAAAGGAATGGAGGCTCATTGCGTTTAAAGATGCAAATTTAGAAAAAAACCCATATGTAAATTTAGAGATTAATGCAATTTGTTTTGGAATAGAAACACCACAGTCAATAAAAAATGTGATAAAAGGATTGATAAATGAAAAAATTTTATTATATGAGATGAAAAAAGAGTTGACTGGATTAGAAATGCATGAGTTGAGGTAGTAATTGAAATTTTTCTGAATATGTACATAGAAGGAAGTCTTTTTAATACGGAAACAGGAGTTAGACCAGCAGATGGAGCAGGCCAGGGAGCGCACCAGCGAGAGCCATCTTATCCTGCTGGAAGAAAGACGGAAAGAGATACCCAAAGAAGCAGTGAGGGAAATCTTAAAAAACTTCAGCAACGCCTTATCCGCTGACATAGACCGAACCATGCGGAAGAAATTACTGCATCTGCTGATAAAGGAAATCACCATAGACAGGGACAGGAACATAGGCTCCATCAAACTAAAGTTATCCGATGAGTTAATCCGGTTCTTACAGAACAATGGCGGCACACCACCAGACGGTGCGCCGTCTGTTTTTATGTTCCGGGAATTTGGGATAAAGTCACTGGAACTGGAACTTGTGATATAGGAAAGCGGTACAAAAATAAAAAAGGGAAAGAGAGGGAACAGAAGATGAGTCATGATTTAAACCAGTACCTTGTAAGGGAGTATGAAAAACTGGATTCTGAACTGGAACAGAGAGAATCTGTAGAAAAAATGCGTTTCCTTATGATGGCGAAAGAGAAAGATTTTTCCGGTTATTATTCCAGACGGAACCTGGCAGGACGGGAATTCTATTCCGTAATTGACACGCTTTATGAGCTGAATAACCTTTGAAGTGTTGAATGATTGTAATTTAGCGGGTGACTGTGTATAATAGAACTATAAAGAAAGTAGCTTTATGAAAGGTACAGTTTCCCGGCATAGGAAGTGACAGAAAGCAGGTTAAAATAAAATGAATGGCAATGAAAAAGAGCAGATGGAAAGTATGGAAGACAGACAAAGAAGCTGGGAAGAATTAGGCATATCCAATGATTTCCTGTTTGGGAAAGTCATGCAGAACCCGGAACTGTGTAAAGAATTACTGCAGAGGATTCTGCCGGATTTGGATATTGACCATGTGGAATACCCAAAGTTGCAGAAAAGCATTGAGCAGGACAGGGACGCCCACGGAGTAAGGCTGGATGTGTATGTAAAGGATGATAAAGGAACAGTTTATGACATAGAAATGCAGGTAAGCGATACGAAAGAGCTTCCCAAAAGGAGCAGATATTATCAGAGCATGATAGACTTGCAGCTTATTGATAAAGGACAGTATTACAATGAATTAAACAGAAGCTATGTTATCTTTATCTGTCCGTTTGATGCATTTGGAAAGGGCAGGCACATTTATACATTTGAAAATATCTGTAAAGAGGATGGTAGCATTTCCATGGGAGATGAAGCGGTAAAGATATTCCTGAATGCAAAAGGAACCATGGATGATGTCAGTAAGGAATTAAAGGCATTTCTTGATTATGTAGCGGGTAAAAAGCCAGTAGATTCCTATGTGGAGAAACTGGAAGAAGCGGTAAAAGAAGCAAAGAAAAACAGGGAATGGAGGCATGAATATATGACGTTGTTAATGCGTGACCAGGAGAATCAAAAAATTGGAGAAAAAAAGATGGCTAAACTGATAATATTATTAAATGAAGACGGTCGGTTATCAGATATCATCAGAGTATCACAGGATGAAGAATACCGTCAGGAGCTTTATGAGGAATATCATATTAGTTAAGAGAGAAAGTAACAGGCAGAACATACCAAAATGTTCTGCCTTATTACATTTCACATTTATGCGAGATGATAATATTTCAAAAAGATTCATTTTTAAGCAATTTACGCACTTAAGGCTATTATGGAGAGCCATATCACAAGCAAGGGCGAACAGAAGTATATTGTCAAGAAGCTTTTTATTCATTGATATTTTTCTGACGATAGGGTATGATATTTAAATAAGGAAAATTTGGCAATACCATGTTTGACACAGCGATGACAGATTGCCTGTGAGAAAACTGGCAGGGGTTATATTTTTGTAAGAAAGGCAATGGATATACCAATGAAAAAGACAAGTATTTTTAAGCAGCTGCTTTTGCCTATGATATTGATTGTATGTATATTGGCGCTATGCTTAACCGGAATTATTGCAACAATTTTTGTAAAATCTTATAAAAATCAGATATACGGCAGGAGTCAGGATAAATCACAACTAGTATCTGACCAAATTGCCATGTTTTTGGATGGCGCTTATGGAATTACAGAAGAATTATCTGTAAATCCCAGTATTCTCACCATGAAAACCAACATACAGACGCCGATTCTTAAAAATTGCGTTGAGAGAAATCCTTATTTAGAGCTACTTTACATACAAGGCATAAATGGAATGCAGACAGGACGGTCATCTGGTGAATTAGCAGACCGTTCTACCAGATGGTGGTTTCAACAGACTGTCGATAGACAACAACCATTTATCTCAAAATCTTACTATTCCGTAAATACCGGGATGCCCTGCGCCTCCATATTTTTTCCGATGTATCAGGAAAACGAATTTATAGGCATTTTCGCAGCAGACTTAAAATTAGACTATTTGCAAAGCCTGATAGAAGAATTTTCCGATACAGAACATGGGGAATACTCTTTTGTCATTGATGGGGAAGGCGTTGTAGTTGCCCACCCCGACAGTACCCAAATTGAAGAACTTTATAATTACAAGCAAATGACCAAAACCATATCTGACAAGGACGATGCTGGACAGCCAGTACTTGACGCAGAAGGTAATATCGTGACAGAGGAACAAGCGATAACGGTTTCTGAAGATTATCAGCAAATCATTGCAAATGTCATGGCAGGAAACACAGGGAGCGGCAAGATTACCAACGAAGGCGAAAATTATATTGTAAACTATTCCTCTATCCCGCTCAAAGGGGAGTCTGATACCTGGTCTGTGATAACCCTTTACAAAGAAAAGTCGGCAATGACGCCTGTATACCGGATGATCACCGTTGCAACAGTGGTGGCTATTTTTATCATGATATCTGCAGTCTTAATGACTGCATTACTGGCACATAAGCTGACTAAGCCAATTGTATCGATTACGGCGCTGATTCAAAACGCCTCTGATGGTGATTTCTCGGTAAAGGCGGAAGAGAGCATTAAGAACGAAATCGGCGTATTGTCAAAAAGCTTTAATAAGATGACCCAGAAAATATCAATAATACTGAGAAAGAATGCCATGATTGCCGAAGAGGTCGTAGAAAGCGCAGGACATTTAAAACAAGTTGAAAAAGACATGGATAAAACCCGCCAGGCAGTCCAAGAAATATTAGATGGCTCCAAGGCACAGAATTTAGATGTAGAAGAAGTCCTTATGCAAGAGGAACTATTGGGGACGAAGTTCGATCAATTACAGGAAAAAAGCAGACTTCTTCTGGAACATGCGCAAGATACGATTGCTTCCAGTGAAAAAGGGATGGAGAGCGCTGCAAATCTTCAGAAGCAGAACGAGGAGGCTTCCGAGGGAATGACAGATACCTATAGGAAAATTATGGCTTTAGAAGAGCAATCACGTAAGATTTCAGGAATTTTGAACACTATCAATAATATTGCTTCTCAAACAGAGCTACTTGCGCTAAATGCCTCTGTGGAGGCTGCCCGTGCAGGAGAGCATGGCAAAGGTTTTTCCGTAGTCGCAGAATCGATCGCAAAACTTGCAGCAGATTCGTCACAAGCAACAGATGGCATAGAAAAAATTATTACAGAATTATGCAAGGAAATCTCCAATGTGGTTACCAATATCGAATCTATCCGCACAGGTGTGAACGGACAGACGAAAGCAGCAAAGCAGGTTCAAGGGACTCTGCTGGATTTCCATACGCTCGCAGAGCAAACAAAAGAATCTGTCAACAGCATGGAGGAGCTTGTGGGAACAATGCATCAATGCAACCGCATGGCGGCATGCGCCGTGGAGAGAATACAGCATATTTCCTCAAACACGGCAGGGCTCACGCAACAAGTGGCAGAATCCATCCAAGAGCAGTTAAAAGGAACGACAAAGGTTGCTATGTGTATTGAAAATTTGTCGGAAGTTTCTCAGGAAATGAAACAGGAGATGACAAAATTTAAGCTTTAAAATGTGAAAGAAACAAAAGCTTAGATTAAACAAAGATAATCTTTATGGAGTAAACAAAATATTTCTTAATCACTATTACTTTTAATCACTATTGGAGGAAAATTTATGAAAAAAATAATAGCCCTACTATTGACAACCATGTTTTTAACAGGAATGATACAACCAGTGTGTGCAACACAAACAGCCGGCAACATAGAAGCAGCCATCCCAAAAGCAATTGAAAATTTGCAACTGGTTCCTGAACAGGACATCAAAAACTTGTCACCATCTGGGCAATCAAAAGAAGACAGAAGAAACATAGTTTCGCCAGACCAGGCAGAGAAAAGTGATGTCACACAAGAAGGGAACGTTAAGTTTGAATATAGCTTAGGCAAACAATATGATCAAACAAAATTGATTTGCAATTATGGCTCGCCAATTGACAGCTACAACAGCTGGTTGTATTACTCCTGTAGCAATACAACTGACAGCCCTGTTACTTTATCCATATCCAATTCTAACGCAAATGTATTGAAAATTACCTCAGAAAAGGAACTTGATGTTGACGCTGGCCACTATATAACTGGAACCATCAAATATAAGGTGATCGGAGTTGGCTACACAGATATCATTGCTTCAACCGGAAATACATCTTTCAAATTCCGTTTATATGTATTGCCATACATAGCAGACTATCCCAAGATTACACAGACTGATTTTCACCACATTACCTTAAAATGGAAGAAAGTCCCTGGATGCGACGGATACTATGTGCAACGTTCAAAGAATTATAATGGTGAATATGAAACACTGAAAACATTAAGTGCTGACAAAACCAGCATTACTTTGCCTGTAAAATGGAATAAAGAATATTTTTACCAAGTTGTCGGTTACGTAAAGGATGATTTACGTACCTTGCCAGGAGAGGCCTATCAGACAGGGTTTACAGCCCAAGAAATGGCGGGTTCTAGCATCACCTCTGTCAAAAAATCTGGCAGCAGCAATCTAGTAATCAGATGGAATGCTTTCAAAAATGCAACAGGGTATAAGCTTTACCAATCCAACCAGGAAAATGGAACTTACAAATGCATTTACACCGATCGGAGCGGTAAAACAACTTTCTATAAGCAAAAAGTCACCAAGGGTATTCCTTACTACTACAAGTTAGTAACTATGGATGCAATGGGGGAAAGTGATTTCTCACCAACCGTATCCCAGATTATTCCCAAAAATAATAAAGTTAAAAAGGTATTATGCAGCAAAATAAGCCAGGAATCTTCGGGAGGATTCGGACAATATTCCTACCACTGGGCGCATCCAGACACTACCTACTATTATCAGTCCGGCGGCAAGTTTCATGCCGTATGCGTTCAGAATAACGGCGACTTAAAAATCTATACCCTGAATGCTTCTTTCAAGGTGACAAACACAAAAACGATAAAATTGAAGTATGATGTATGGGGCGGATTTTACCAAGGTACAGACGGCAAGTTTTATGTGGCAATAGGCTATGACAATCCCAAGGAAAGTAAAAGCAAAATCGTGATTAAAGTGATCCAGTTCGACGGCAAATGGAAAAGATTAAAGACAGCAAACATCAAAGGCGGCGTCTTTAATACCTTTCAGGGAATCTATGCTCCATTTGACGCCGGAAATTGCCGCATGGATATGCAGGGAAACACCCTTTATCTGATGACTGCGAGAGAGATGTTTACATACGGCGACGGATATCGCCACCAGTCTAATATCTCCTTTAAAATCAATACGAAAAAAATGAAAGCAGCAGAAGCAAATGAGAGTTATGCCAGTCATTCCTTTAATCAGTTTGTGAAATTCAAAGACGACATGCTCTACCTTTTGGACCACGGAGACGCCTATCCCCGCGGCTTAGAACTGACTACAGTATCAAACTATGGAGCAGATAATCAAACAATTAGTTCCTCCTCCCTGTTTTCCTTGAAAGGGGAGACTGGCGCTAACTTCACAGGATGCAGGGTCGGGGGCATGGAAATTGGAACCAGCAATGTGCTTGTCTGCGGGACGTCACAGCCTCATGGTAAAAAAATAAAAAACATTTCTGGCTTTGGTTATGATATGAAGTATAATGCGTTCCTGATACTTTCCAACCGCAACTCTGGCAAAGTAACTTTTAAATGGCTGACTACCCATAACCCAAAGACTACCTCTGTCACGGTAGGGGAAACCCGAATGATTAAATTGACAGACAACCGTTTTGTAATTTTATATTCCACTACGAAAAAAGGAACGTCTACGCTAAATTACGCTGTATACAGCGATACTGGAAAAAAGATTTATTCCAAAAAATATTCCAATATGGCGTTTGACGGTGATTCCCAGCCCATTTTATACAATGGAAGCATTGTCTGGATTTCAACAACCCAAAACAGCGGCAAAGCAACTTCAAAAGTTTACGCTATACCTGCGACGTTTTAAATATAGCTTGCGTATGATACGATATTTTCGAACATCATACGCAAGTTTTTGTTTTCTGCTATTTTACCAAATATTTTGTGCAAAAATCATTTTGAATGTACTAGTGCGAAAGCCTCAAGACCTTTTGGCACTACGAGATTACAAAATGGGGAGGCTCCTTGATCTGTTCTAAGAAATTGTAAAATAAGAAAAACATTGCCTGGCAGACAATTTTCCAGTATAATGATAAAAATACATAAAAATTATTGCTAGCGACAGGAGGAACAAAAATGTCTCAAAGAAAAGATATCCATAAGGTATTGATTATTGGATCCGGTCCTATCGTAATTGGACAGGCATGTGAATTTGACTATTCTGGTACACAGGCATGCAAGGCTTTAAAAAGCCTAGGTTATGAAATTGTATTGGTTAATTCAAATCCTGCTACCATTATGACAGATCCGGAAACCGCTGATGTCACCTATATCGAGCCTCTGAATGTAGAACGAATGGAACAGATTATAGCCAAAGAAAGACCAGACGCCCTTTTGCCTAACCTTGGGGGACAGTCTGGACTGAATCTGTGCTCTGAGCTTGCAAAGTCAGGCGTGCTGGAGAAATACGGCGTACAAGTAATCGGCGTACAGGTAGACGCTATCGAACGTGGGGAAGACCGTATCGAATTTAAGAAAACCATGGACAGTCTTGGAATTGAAATGGCAAAAAGCGAAGTGGCTTATTCTGTGGAAGAAGCCTTGGCAATCGCTGATAAGCTGGGATATCCGGTGGTACTGCGGCCTGCGTATACGATGGGAGGCGCCGGAGGCGGCCTTGTATATAATATGGAGGAGTTAAAAACCGTCTGCACAAGAGGGCTACAGGCAAGCCTGGTAGGACAAGTCCTGGTAGAAGAATCCATATTAGGATGGGAAGAATTAGAATTAGAGGTGGTACGGGATGCAGACAACAATATGATCACCGTATGCTTTATTGAGAATATTGATCCCCTTGGCGTACATACCGGAGACTCTTTCTGTTCTGCGCCTATGCTTACGATATCAGAAGAAGTTCAAAAACGGCTCCAGGAAAAATCATACAAGATCGTGGAGTCGATCCAGGTAATTGGAGGAACAAATGTGCAATGGGCGCATGATCCCAAAACAGACAGAGACATTGTGATTGAAATCAATCCCAGGACTTCCCGTTCCTCTGCCCTTGCGTCCAAAGCAACCGGATTCCCGATAGCCTTGGTATCGGCGATGCTGGCAACTGGAATGACGCTTTCCGATATCCCATGTGGAAAATATGGCACATTAGACAATTATGTTCCAGATGGGGATTATGTGGTAATCAAATTCGCCCGTTGGGCATTTGAAAAATTTAAAGGCGTAGAGGACAAGCTCGGCACTCAGATGCGGGCAGTCGGCGAAGTAATGAGCATTGGCAAGACATTTAAAGAGGCATTTCAAAAAGCGATCCGCAGTCTGGAAACTGGACGTTATGGTTTAGGTCATGTGAAAGATTTTGATCAAAAAACCAAGGAACAGCTATTGAAGCTTCTGATCACCCCGACCAGTGAACGTTATTTTATTATTTATGAAGCGCTCAGAAAAGGAGCGTCCGTGGAGGAAATCCATGAGATAACCAAGGTCAAGCATTATTTCTTAGAACAAATCAAGGAATTAGTGGAAGAAGAAGAGGCTCTTGCGGCAGAAAAAGGGCATCTTCCATCTGACGAAGCACTGATTGCTGCAAAAAAACATGGATTTTCTGATAAATATTTAAGCCAGATCCTGCATATTTTAGAGGAGGAGGTTCGTAATCGACGAATATCCCTAGGTCTGGAAGAGGCTTGGGAAGGCGTGCATGTCAGCGGGACAAAGGATAACGCTTATTATTATTCTACTTACAATGCAGAAGACAAAAATCCTGTAACGCAAGGCAAGCCGAAAATTTTGATTTTGGGCGGTGGTCCCAATCGTATTGGACAGGGGATCGAATTTGATTATTGCTGTGTCCACGCATCGATTGCCTTGAAAAAACTTGGGTTTGAAACCATTATCATAAACTGCAATCCAGAAACCGTATCTACGGACTATGATACCTCTGATAAGCTTTATTTTGAACCTCTGACCCTCGAGGATGTCCTGAGTATTTATAAAAAGGAACAGCCAGTCGGCGTCATTGCCCAGTTCGGTGGTCAGACTCCTTTGAATCTGGCGGCAGATTTGGAGAAAAATGGCGTAAAGATACTGGGAACCGCACCCTCTGTGATTGATTTGGCAGAAGACAGAGATCTGTTCCGCGCCATGATGGAAAAGCTTGAAATTCCCATGCCGGAATCTGGAATGGCGGTCAATGTAGAAGAGGCTCTCGCAATTGCAGATAACATCGGCTATCCTGTAATGGTTCGTCCTTCTTATGTTCTAGGCGGGAGAGGCATGGAGGTCGTATATGATGCTGACAGCATGACAGGCTATATGAACGCTGCCGTAGGAGTCACTCCAGACCGTCCAATTTTAATTGACCGTTTTCTGGGACATGCGACAGAATGTGAGGCAGACGCCATCAGCGACGGAACCCATGCGTTTGTTCCGGCAGTGATGGAACATATCGAGCTTGCAGGTGTGCATTCTGGCGACTCTGCGTGCATTATCCCCTCGAAACATATTTCAGAGGAAAACGTAGCCACGATCAAGGAATATACCAGAAGAATTGCGGAAGAAATGCATGTCAAAGGCCTTATGAACATGCAATACGCCATAGAAAACGGCAAAGTATTCGTGCTAGAAGCAAATCCAAGGGCTTCCCGTACCGTGCCATTGGTATCTAAAGTCTGCAATATCCGCATGGTTCCTCTGGCCATTGAGATCGTAACGGCAGAATTGACCGGAAAGCCTTCGCCGGTTCCAGAACTGAAAGAACAAACGATTCCTTACTATGGCGTAAAAGAAGCGGTATTCCCCTTTAATATGTTTCAGGAAGTAGATCCGGTATTAGGGCCAGAAATGCGTTCCACTGGAGAAGTACTTGGTCTTTCCACATCCTACGGAGAAGCATTTTATAAAGCCCAGGAAGCTGCGCAGTTAAAGCTTCCTTTGGAGGGAACGGTGCTTATTTCTGTCAGTGACCGGGATAAGCCTGAGGTTGTAGAGGTTGCCAAAGAATTTGCAAAAGCGGGATTTCACATTATTGCATCCCAAAATACTTGCAAGCTAATCAGAGAAGCAGGAATTCCTGCAAAGATGGTATATAAGTTAACGGAGGGAAGACCTGACATGCTCGATCTGATTACCAATGGCAAGATCGACTTAATTGTCAATACTCCTGTGGGACAGGAACGCCACATGGATGACAGCTATTTAAGAAAAGCTGCGATTAAGAAAAAAGTTCCGTATATGACCACCATGGCAGCTGCAATGGCAACCATTAGCGGTATTCTTTCTTTGAAAAAGCATGGTAGCAGCGAAGTGCAGTCTTTACAAAAATTACATGGAAACATTGAGTAGCAGAATCTTTTATAGAAAGACCAAACGCTATCATCGTTATGAAGGAAGGAAAGGGGCAAATTTATGAAAAATATCTATAGAATAGCTAGTATATATTTAATCTTTTCCTTGATACTTGGATCAATACCCTTAATAGGAGGCAGACCGCTGCAGGTTTTCGCAGAAGAAGGACAGGAAAAGGAAACTTCTGGGTACTTGGGAACAAATATTCATTGGGAAATTACAGAAGACACTGTACAAGGCTGGAATCTGCAAGAGCCTCCATATAAGCTTACCTTGACAGGAACAGGGGAGATAGATTTCGGAGGCAACATGTCTCCTTGGCATGAATATGGTTATCTTCCAACTATTACCACATTATCTATTTCAGATGGAATTACCAATATTCCGGACGGCGCATTTTCTGGAGCCGCTAGCTTGAGATACGTCCTGCTGCCAAACAGCATTGAACGCATCGGCAATTACGCTTTTGCCTACTGCAGTCTGCTAGAAACTTTCACATGCAGCACAAGCTTAAAGTCGATAGGAGAATGTGCGTTTACTGACGATGTAAGCCTGATCGCTTTCCAGATTCCGTATGGATTAGAGACGATTGGCAAAGCGGCTTTTTCGGCATGTGAAAGCATGACGGATATTACGCTTCCAGGGAGTTTGCTATCGTTGGGGACTTATTGCTTTCGAGAAACAGGACTTACCAATTTGACCATTCCAATGAGCGTCACTACGATAGGAGACGATATATTGATTGAAAATGAGGCATTGAAAAGTCTTGAAGTTGTTGAGGGCAATGCCAATTTCAAGACCGTAGACAATGTCTTGTATGAACAAAAGAACGGCTCTCCCTACCGTACAATTGCATATGCGCCTGCGGCGCCTGCTACAGCCATTGAAATTCTGGAAGGAACAGAGCTAATTGACAAAAATACATTTTATCATGCAGATAATCTCCTTAATATTTCCCTTCCTAGAACCTTAAAAACAATTTCCAAAGACGCATTTTTTTGGTGTCAGAACCTTAAAGAGCTCCATCTTCCTGACAATGTTGAGACAGTTCAGGCAAATGCCATCGTAGGCTGTGGCATAAAGAAACTGACCATAGGCAAAAAGCTGAATTATGTTTCTAGTTTGACTTTCGACGATTGTACCTATTTAAACACCATAACGATTTCTGAAGAAAACCCTTATTTGGATGCGGTTGACAATGTGGTGTATAACAAAGATCACACCAGCTTACTATTTTATCCTTTCGCAAAAGCAGGAGAAGAATATTATATTCTCGATACGACGCAACGCCTGAATGACAGCAGTATCAGAAGTACAAGGTCGTTAAAGACACTACATATGCCTAAAAACCTGATTGAGCTTGGACGGTATTCCGTTTACGGAAATAGAAATCTAAACGCTATCTATTTTCAAGGAGACGCCCCTTCGGCAGGGGAGAATTGCCTCAAAGAGAATGGAGCTCAGCTTCTTATTTACCGGATTCCTTCCAGCGCTGGATGGGATGAAAGCTATTGGTCTTCTTTTCATCTTGCCGATTGGAACCCTGGCAATAGCGACCAAGAATCTGGTACATTTGACGGGGTTACTTGGGAGTTTCAAGGAGAAAACGGCTTGATGCGATTTACCGGAACGGGCGTCATTCCAAATTTCAGCGAAGAAGAACCCGCCCCATGGACCTCATATATGAACCAGATACAGACCATAGAGGCAGAACACATTACGGATATTGGAGATTATGCTTTTTGCCACGCCCAAAATTTGCTTCGCCTTGAAACAGGTTTGGAGCTTGAGCGGATCGGAGACCATTCCTTTGGCGACTGCCCCAAAATGTCGTTCCTAGACATTAGTAATGTAAAGACCATTGGCACTGGCGCCTTTGAGAATGACAGCTCCTTTCAAGGCCAGCTCCATTTAAAAGAAATTACATCGATAGGAGCAAGCGCTTTTCAAGGATGCGCTTCAATTACCGCCGCCATCCTCAATAACCAAATTCAGACATTGCCGGAATCTTCTTTTGCAGGATGCACGGCTTTGGCATATCTTTTCTTGCCAGACAGCATATCAGAAATAAAAAGCAACGCATTTAGCGATTGTGCGCTGCGCACGATCAATATTCCTGCCGGCATAGATACCATTGAGGCACAGGCATTTAAAGGAAATGCGAATTTAGAAAAAGCATACTTCTATGGCGGCACGCCCCAAAATTGGGCAGAAGACAGCTTTACAGAATGCAATCAGCTGACAATTTGTTTCCGTAAAAATCAAAATGGATGGGACGGCATCGGAAACTCCTGGCAGAACATCCCGCTGTTAGGATTGGATAAATTTTATACCGAAAAACAGGACCACTATTCTTTCGGTAACGACGCATCCTCTTTTGGCTATCCAGCGGATTATCGTATTCCAAGACAGCGTTATGTGGATATTTTAAACAATATTGTTACTGGCACTTATTATTACGCTATCAGCGGCAATTGGACGGGTTCCTGCTACGGCATGGCAAGCTCTGCTCTGGATTTTTATGAGAATAACGAGCTCAAAGCACAAGACTATCAAGAATCTGCACAAAACATTTACCAGTTGCAAGCTCCTTTAGATAAAAATGCCGCTCTGACTAAATTGATAGAGGCTTACCAAATATCACAAAACATGCAAAATATTGCCGGATGCGGCGGTGTTTTAAGCCGTAATATGAATCAATATATGGAGATGATTCAAAAAGTGGAGGAATTTGAACGATCTGGCGGCCTTAGCGTTGACGCAAAGGCAGAACCTATCATAATGGCAATATACTCCAAATATCAGGCGCATACCGTAGTACCAGTTTCTGTCGATCAAGCAGAGAATGGAGATTTTGTGCTGAAAGTTTATGATCCTAACGCTCCTTCTGCTCTGCAAACATTGACCATCAATAAGCATCTGAGCAACATAGATTACAAACACTATGCCTCAGCATCTTATGTGGACTATTCGGTGATTTCTGCAGCAATGTCAGGCGTGGAGCTTCACAGTGAAGACGTAGACCGTTCCCTTTACTTGTCCATAGATAAAGAAAGAGCAAGCGTAACCGACAAAGACGGAAAAGGGATTGATGAAATTCCAGGCGCTTACGAGCAAAAGCTTTTCCGTTCTCAAGATGAAGACGTCTTTTCTGGAATCCGAAGCTTTGTCGTTCCCGAAGGCAGCTATCAACTTTCAACAACAGATACACAGAACTCCAAAGCTACAGATGAAGATGTTACTTTTTATCTGGCATCCCAAGAACATTATGCAGAAATTACATCTTCAGATCAAAATGCAGTTTTGGAAGTAAATCAAATAAAAACCGACTTGCAAACAGAAGAACTAGAGCTGAGATTAAGTTCAGAGTCTACGCGGCAAGAACCCGTACAATTGACTTTGACGAATGCCAAAGGAATGGAACGAACCTTAGAAATGGAAAGCAGCAACGTAACGTTAACATTAACCCACGATGATACCATACAAGTGCAGGTTCCAAATCAGGAAAAAGTAACCATGGACGGGAATGAGTTAGAAATAACAAACGGAAAGGCAACTGGTTCTTTTTCAGCGTCCGAAGAGGAAAATCCATTTAAGCCAAAGGAACCGGAGGTTAACGTAATTTGTGATACTAAAAATCAACTTCACGGAAACGTTTCTTTGGAAGTGCTTTCTGGTGAAGCGAACGCGACGACAGTTGCTATGACGGTTGATTTTTTAGAGTCTAACGGAAAGACCATTGCAACTTATACGCAAGACGTTCCATTGCAGGCAGGGAGAAATTATATTTCGCTGCCCATACAGAGCCTAGAAACTTCCTTTACAGGCTCAGAAGGAGCCGTAGATCTGTCTTGCCAAATTACTATTAAAGATGAAGCGGGGCATACGTTAACGTTCCCGGCAGGAAAATCGACAGTTACTTTAACAAAGCAGGACTCAGAAAATCCAGAGCCAGAAGATCCGAAACCCGATCCTGGGCCGGAAGACCCTGAGCCCAATCCTGGACCGGAAGATCCCAAACCCGATCCTGAGCCGGAAGACCCTGACCCTAACCCTGGGCCAGAGGAGCCCGATCCCAATCCTGAGCCCGGACCGGAAGATCCCAAACCCGATCCTGAGCCGGAAGACCCTGACCCTAACCCTGGGCCAGAGGAGCCCGATCCCGATCCTGAGCCTGGACCGGAAGATCCCAAACCCGATCCTGAGCCGGAAGATCCCAAGCCCGATCCTGGACCAGAAGAACCTGAGCCTGAAGATCCCGATCCAAAACCTGAACCTGGACCGGAAACCCCTGAGCCTGGACCGGAGGAGCCTGATCCTAATCCTGGGCCGGAAGAACCCGAGCCTAACCCTGGACCAGAAGAACCTGAGCCTGGACCGGAAGATCCCAATCCTAATCCTGGGCCGGAAGAACCTGAGCCTGACATCGAAGTATCTCAGGTGACTGTGGCAGAAAAAAATCTTACCTTGGGATTAGGGGAATCTTATCAAGTAAAAGCTTCCGTCCTTCCACAGAATGCTTCAGATAAAAGCCTGACCTTTAAGGCATTAAACGACAAGATCTCTGTTTCTGCTGATGGAACAGTAATCGCAAAGAAAACGGGCTCTTCTTACCTTCTTGTAGAATCTGTCAATAAAAAGCGGGAAATTGTCACTGTGAATATAAAGAAAGCTCCTGGCAGAATTACGTTAAATGAGATGGAACATACATTAGAGCCTGGGAAAAGTTTTCAAATTAAATATGTTCTGCCCGCTGAAACGGCAAGCTGCGTTATCTTTTATAGCTCCAGCAATGACAATGTGGCATCTGTTTCTTCTACTGGAAAGGTAGCTGCCAAAAAAACCGGAAGCGCCATCATTACGGTAAAAACATTTAATGGAAAGACGGCAAATTTAAAGATTTCTGTAAAAAAAGATGTCGCTGTTACGAAAGTAAAGGTGTCAGAAAAAAAATTAGTCCTAGGAGTGGGGGAAAGTTATACACTTCAAACATCTGTTCTTCCAAAGAACGCTACCAACAAGAAGCTAACTTATCATGCCTCTAACAAAAAAGCTAGCGTTACTTCCAAAGGAAAAATTACAGCGAAAAGGACTGGAATTTGCAAGATTACAGTCAAAGCTTCAAACGTCAAAAAAGCAATTGTTCAGGTGCATGTAAAAAGAGCTCCAAAAAAAATTACTTTAAATGCATCAGAAAAAACATTGAAAGCTGGCAAGAAATTTCAGATCAAGCCAGCACTGCCAAAAAACACGGCAAGCCGCAAGATTACCTATGTTTCCAATAAAAAATCTGTGGCATCTGTTTCCCAAAAGGGAAAAGTGACAGCCAAAAAGAAAGGCTCGGCTGTGATTACAGTTAAGACATTTAACGGTCAAAATGCAAAATTAAAGATAATTGTAAAGTAATAGCAAAGTAATATCGGAAAAATATTGACGAAAAGTCTGAAAAGATGTAAAATTAGTAGCAGGATGTTGCAGTAAAGCACATACATACAGAAGAGCATGTAGATCAAGGAGCGGTTTATTTAGAGGTTCTGGTTACGTATCGTTTTGTAAACAAGCTGATGCATAATCAGACTCTATTTGGAGTTTGCACGTTCGCTATGTGATTTCTTCGCAATTTGCTAAAATAGACAATAGCTTTCCTAGCACAGCATCCTTCAGGAAAATATTTTTCCGAAAAAAAAGAAAGGATATGGAAGAGTGATAGGTATGCTAAAGAAATTGAACAACATGCAAATTAAAGAACGATTAACTAAAGCTTTCGTTATGGTTGCGGGAATATTGTCAGCCGTATCAGTCGTGGGGCTAATCACCATGATCGTGCTCACCAATTCTTATGAGGACGCCCTGACCAACTATGGTTTTGCTCAAGGAGACGTAGGAAAGGCCATGGTATTCTTAGCCGATACAAGGTCAGCTTTACGGGGAGCAATTGGTTATGAAGAGCAGAGCGCCATTGATGCAATGGTGGAGCAACATGAAAAGAACCGTGCAGAATTTGAATCAGAATTTGTGAATATAGAGCGGACCATGGTCACGGCCGCCAATAAGAAATTATATGCGGAATTGAAACAAGAATTGGAAGAATACTGGGATTTGGAAGAGGACATTCTGGCATTAGGCGCTACCGAAGATCAGGAACAATGCATTGCGGCTCAGGAAATTGCCATGGGCGAGCTTGCCCCAATGTATGAAAACATTTACAATAAGCTCTCAGAGATTATGGATATTAAGGTAGATAAGGGAAATCAACTTTCTACACAGCTTTCCATTACTTGCATTATATTATGCATCGTTATCGGAGTAATCATTATTATAACAATGTTTTTTGCGTTCCGTATCGGAGTTGGGATTGCAAATAGCATTGCGGGTCCCCTGAATCGCCTGAAAGATCGATTTAAATCCTTTGCCACTGGAGATCTTTCTTCTCCTTTCCCGGAGGTTGACAGTAAAGATGAAGTTGCCGACATGATAGCTATGGCACAAGAAATGGCAGAGACTTTGAAATTCATTATTGCAGACGAAGAGCATATCCTAGAAGAAATGTCAAAAGCCAATTATGCTGTTGTATCTGAAGACGGCTCCAGATATACTGGCGATTTTGAGAACTTGTTGTATTCTTTGAAAGAATTAAAGAAACAGATGGTTACCACGATACAGTCGATCGAAGAGGCTTCTTCTCAGGTATCAGCTGGTTCCACAAATCTTGCAGAGGCGTCCCAAAGCCTTGCAGAAGGAGCTACGGAACAAGCAGGGGCAGTGGAGCAGATGCAGGCAACGATTATGTCTATTACGGAAAATGTCCAAACTGCCGCAGACCGCGCAAGAGAATCCTATGAACAAGCACAAAAATATTCAGATGAGGCAGACCGAAGCCGCGGAGAAATGGATACTATGGTAAGCGCAATGGAACGCATCAGCGAAGCATCACAGAAGATTGAAAATATCATTTCTGAAATTGAGGATATTGCGTCACAGACGAACTTATTATCCTTAAATGCTTCTATCGAGGCGGCAAGGGCTGGAGAAGCCGGACGTGGATTTGCCGTTGTGGCTGACCAGATACGGCAGTTGGCAGAACAGAGCTCCAAAGCTGCTGTAGAAACCAGAGAATTAATCGAAGGCACGATCCAGGAGATTTCCGAAGGAAATAAAGCGGCAGAAAGAGCAGCTTCTTCGATTGAGAATGTAGTTCAAGGAATTGAGAAAATTGCAGTTTCATCCAAGAATGTAAGCTCTATCGCAGCAGATCAGGCTGTTGCGATGAAGCAAGCAGAAGAAGGTGTCAATCAAATTTCAGAGGTGGTTCAGTCTAATTCTGCAACAGCGGAAGAATCTTCTGCAACCAGTGAAGAATTATCTGCACAGGCAATTTGTCTGGATGAATTAATTGGTAAATTTATTTTGCCCACGGAATAGACAAAATATTTTATCTTATAGGCATTTTCGTTGAAATTGCCTATAAGATAAAAAGCCCTCCAGGCATGATCGACCTACGGCGAATCAGTAAAATACCGCCGCAGCTCCCACAAAAAAGAATCCTGCAAAGCAGGATTCTTTTTTGTGGGAGCTCCTATGAAAACGCTGATAAAGTGCTTTCATAGGAGTTTCTTATTCTTATAGAATCAGGGTGTCAAGCGGACGCTACCGTGGGATTGCCATATTGGCCTAGGAGATTTTATTTGGAGAACATAACATGAAGTATTATCTTGCGCCCTTAGAGGGCATTACCACCTATATATACCGCAATGCTTACCATGATATCTTTGAGCCTATGGATAAATATTTTTCTCCGTTTTTGATACCGCGGATGAAAAAAAGCTTTAACAACCGGGAAATTAGAGACATACTACCAGAGCACAACAGCGGCGTTGTGCTGGTGCCTCAGCTTCTGACAAACCAGGCTGAAGATTTTGTGAAAGGAGCAAAACGACTGGCAGAATACGGTTATCAAGAGATAAACCTAAATCTTGGATGTCCTTCTGGAACCGTTGTTGCAAGGCAGAAAGGCGCAGGATTTCTGGCAACCCCCTTAAAGCTGCAACGTTTCTTGGATGAGATTTTTTCCAGGCTGTCACTGGAGATTTCTATAAAAACCAGAATCGGAGTGGAAGATCCAGAAGAATTTGCAGGATTGCTTAAGATTTTTCATCAGTTTCCACTAAAAGAATTAATTATTCATCCAAGAGTGCGGGAAGATTATTATAATAACAAGCCAAACCTTGCAGCTTTTCAGCAAGCACTTGTCAAGGACAGATATCCAGTCTGTTACAACGGCGATATCTTTTGCAAGCAGGATTTAAAGCAGCTATTAGAACAAGTTCCTCAATTGGAAAATGTAATGCTTGGAAGAGGAATTTTAAAAAATCCCAGGTTAAAGGAAGAATTATCTCAACTAGGTCCAATAACAGAACACGGGCAAAAGTACTACGAACAGCTGCGCCAGTTCCATGACCGGATTTATTTGGATTACCAGGAGATTATGTCTGGGGAGAAAAACGTTCTTTATAAAATGAAAGAAATCTGGTCTTATATGATATGTTCTTTTTCTAACCATGAGACATGTGCTAAGAAAATACGCAAAGCTGAAACGTTGCACAAATATGAGATTGCGGTAAACGCACTATTTCGGGAGCAAAAAGATTTTACCGCACAAACATCATCATACGAATAAGTTTCCGCACAAAGGCATATAGTGCAATATGGGAAGATTAAAGAAAGTAAAATTAAATCAGGTGAAATCAAATATTGTGGAATCCCTAGAGCTGCCCCGGGACATCATGTATGGGGCGGTGATTATAACGGCAATGGGGCGAAATCAAGTCCTGGTGGAGAATTATAAGGGAATCATCGAATATACAAGGGAGAAAATCCGCCTGCAGACCAAGAATTGTCAGGTTACAGTTCAAGGACAACAACTTGTAGTAGAATACTATACCAATGAAGAAATGAAAATTACTGGATTTATCCAGGGAATATTATATGATTCATAAGGGGTATGAGCCAATTGTTGATTGATAAGTTAAAATATCTGCAAGGATATGTGCGGGTCAGACTTTCTGGATATGCGCCGGAACGTTTTTTAAATCTTTGCAGCAATCGTAATATTTTGATCTGGAACCTGGAATACCAGGATGAACAATATGAGTTCTGTATCAGCGTGCGCGGAATGAAGCAGTTAAAGCCGATTCTCAAGAAAACACGGACAAAGCTCGTGATTTTGGAACGGACAGGATTTCCTTTTTTCCTGCGTCGTTATCGGAAACGGAAGCTGTTTTTTGCAGGAATCGTCCTTTGTTGCGGACTTTTGTATGTGATGTCTCTGTTTGTATGGAAAATCGAAGTAAATGGAAACCTTCATGAAACGGACAACAATATCATTAAATTTTTGGAAGAAAAACAAGTATATCATGGGCGATTAAAAAGCAAAATAAATTGTGAAAAGATTGAGGAAGAACTGCGCGCCGGTTACGAAGACATTATCTGGGCTTCTGCAAAGCTAGAGGGAACCATGCTGGTCATTGACATCCAAGAGAACCTTGCCACGAACCAGCAAGCACAAGAGCAGCAGGATGCGGACGACGGTCCTAGTGACCTGGTAGCAGATAAAGAAGCCGAAATATACAGCATCCTCACCAGAAAAGGGACGCCTAAAGTTGAAAAAGGAATAAAAGTACAGCCAGGAGATTTGTTGGTAGAAGGCAAAAACCCTGTCACGAATGATGCAGGGGAAATTGCCAGTTACCAATACTGCGTGTCTGACGCTGATATCTTTGGCATCACGCAATATGCATATGAAGACAGTTTTTCCATGCAATATCAATACAAAGATTTCAGTGGCAGAGAGCGTGCGTCTTATGGAATACGCCTGTTTCAAATGCAGTTTCGCTTTCCACATATTTTGCGTAAATTTCAAAATTATGATACAATTACTGACGAATACAATCTGAAACTCGGAGAAACCTTTTATCTTCCGATACAATTGATTCGAGAAACACAACGAGAATACCAGGAAGCGCCAAAAAAGTATTCCAAAGACGAGGCTATGCAGCTTGCAAAACAAAAATTGGAGGATTTTTGCAAAGAATTAACGGAAAAAGGGGTTCAAATTATAGAAAATAATGTTATGATAGTAACGGACGAAAAGAATTGTACCGCTTGCGGCACTCTCAAGGTCATTGAACCTATCGGCGTCCGGAGAGCAACCAGTATCACAGACATATCACAGGAAAGGCAGATGGAAGATGAGTCTGATGGAGAAAATGATTGACATACCTGCTGAACATATGGCAAATGTATTCGGGCAGTTTGACATGCACATGAAAAAAGTGGAACGTGCATTTGGCGTTACCATCGTGCTTCGTGAAAATACACTGAAGCTGATGGGAAAAGATGCAGATGTAAAAAGGGCATCCAGAGTGTTTGCACAGCTCTTTGAGCTTTCCAAGCGGGGAAATCAAATTACGGAGCAAAATGTGGACTATGCAATTTCCCTCACCTTCGAGGAAAGAGAGGCGGCAATTGTAGAGATTGATAAGGAACTGATCTGTCACACCATCCATGGCAAGCCAGTAAAGCCAAAAACTTTAGGACAAAAGCAATATGTGGATCAGATTCGCAATAAAATGATCGTATTTGGACTGGGACCCGCAGGTACGGGAAAGACGTACCTTGCAATGGCGATGGCAATTACAGCTTTTAAAAAAGAGGAGGTAAGCAGGATTATCTTAACCAGGCCGGCGATTGAAGCAGGCGAAAAACTAGGATTTCTCCCAGGAGATCTGCAGAGTAAAATTGATCCTTATTTAAGACCCCTCTATGACGCATTATATCAGATTATGGGGGCTGAGAGCTTTCAGAAGAATACGGAAAGAGGGCTGATTGAAGTAGCGCCTCTTGCCTATATGAGAGGACGGACGCTCGATAATGCATTTATCATTTTAGATGAAGCTCAAAACACCACGCCAGCACAGATGAAGATGTTCTTAACACGGATCGGTTTTGGATCGAAAGTGGTGGTGACGGGCGACGAAACCCAAAAAGATCTGGCCCCAGGAAGCACTTCCGGTCTGGATATAGCGCTGCGGGTCTTAAAAAATGTGGAAGATATCGGCATTTGCAGGCTGACCAGTAGCGACGTGGTACGCCATCCTCTGGTACAAAAAATAGTAAAGGCTTATGAAGAATATGAAAAACATGAGAGAAAAGGAAATAGAGATAGAACACGAGAGAGAACTGGAAACCGAAGAAGATGAAAGACAGCCCGAATATGAATTAAGAAACCGCAAAGCCCTGATTGTTTTAATGGCACTTTGTACGATACTAGAAAGCGGTCTTGCAGGAGTGCTCAGCGGACAAGCGTTGGACCGATGCATCGTGCTGTTGTTTTTAGGGATTATTTATTCCTGTTTGTATTTTGCTGGCTTGGAGCTGTATCGGGCAGAATATGGATGGTTTCATAAAAAAGTGGGAAACTACAGCCGCCTTGCCCTGTGCCATGCAGCATCCTATGGAGCATCACTGTTGTTTTTATTTCTGCCTGGCTTTGCAAGGCCGATCCTGCTTTTCGGGGTGGCGGCAAGCATCACCGCAAGCCCCTTTTGGGGAATGGCATCGGGAATCTTTCATATCGCAGTATATGCATTATGCGGGCAAGAAAGCGTCTTTATGATGATTTGCTATCTCCTGCTTTTGCTTTGCGGCTGCCTTACTCCTTCCTTTTTGAGTAAAAAAGCATACTTCCATTGGGGGATCCTCTTTCTATTTCAATTTGTTTTTGGAAATATCATGATTTTTTCTTATCTTCAGACTGGTCAATTGGAGCTGAATGTGTTAATCTATGGTTTGTGTAATGGAATCATATCTGCTACTTGGGCAGCAATCCTGTACCAAAAATTTTCCACACGGCTGCAAAGCCCTCCGCCAAGGGAGAAGAAGCTGGAGCGAATCATACATGAGGATTTTGAATTAGTCGGTGCAGTGAAGATGTTTTCCGACGCAGAGTATCGTCATGCGCAAAAAGTTTCCAAAATTGCAGAAAATTGCGCACTCCTGATTGGAGCAAATCCTCAGATTGCGGCGGCAGCCGGGTTTTACTACCGAATCGGTCAAATGGTCGGAAAGCCTTATGTGGAAAACGGCGTTGCACTGGCAAAACGAAATCATCTTCCCAAAGAAGTAGTGGAGATCCTTTCCGAATATAATGGAGAAGAAAAACTCCCATCTACCCTGGAATCTGCCGTAGTTCATATTGTGGACAGCATCATTGGGAAAATTGACATATTGGATAAAACGAATTTCTCCAGTGATTGGAACCAGGACATCGTGGTCTATCAGACGATGAATGAAAATTCAGTGGCAGGAATGTATGATAAATCAGGATTTACGATGAATATGTTTCTCAAAATCAGGGATTATCTTATAAAGGAGGCGAAAACAACTTGACGCTGATCATAGAAGAAGAGACTGAGGTTTTCTTTACGTTTGATTATCAGACTGTGGCAGAAGAAGTGATACAGGCGGCTATAGATGCGGAAAATTTTCCTTTCGAGGCAGAGATCAGCCTGCTTATGGTTTCCGTTGAAGAGATTCAAGAAATCAACTGCGCCCATCGCCAGATAGACGCTCCTACGGACGTTCTTTCTTTTCCTATGATAGACTATAGGATAGCAGGAGACTTTTCCAATTTGGAACAAGAAGAAGATAATTTTAATCCTGATACGGGAGAAGCGCTTCTTGGAGACATTGTATTGTGCACCGACAAGGTAAATGAACAGGCAAAATCTTATGGGCACAGTGAAAAACGAGAATTTGCATTTCTAATTCTCCACAGCATGTTACATTTATTTGGTTATGACCATATGACTCCAGAGGACGCTACTGTCATGGAGCGTAAACAGGAAGCCATTCTGGCTCAGATGGGAATTTTAAGATAAATAACAATAAACTTGGAGGAATTATCATGAAAAAACGTATGATCTGCTTGCTTCTGGCTGCATGTGTACTTGCCACGGCCGGCTGCGGCAAAAAGAAAGAAGAACCGATGAAAGAACCAGAGGTAGAAGTAAAAGAACCAGAAGTAAAAAAACCAGAGAAAAAAAAGCCCGTGGAGAAAAAGCCAGAAGATACCCATCAAGGAATGGCAAAAAGCTATCTGACCGGAGAATGGATCGACGAGGAACTTGCCAAAAAGAGACCTCTTGCGGTAATGATCGGAAATACCTCGGACGCGTTGCCTCAATATGGGATATCTTCTGCCGATGTCATTTACGAGGTTCCGGTAGAAGGCTCTTACACCCGGCTGATGGCGATTTTCCAAGATTACAGCGGATTAGAAAAAATTGGCTCCGTGCGAAGCTGCCGCCATTACTTTATTTATTTTGCCCGGGAGTTCGACGCCATTTATACCCATTACGGATATGCCATCTATGCGGAGCCAATTCTCAACAGAGAAGACGTTCATAATTTAAACGGTATGGATTCTCAGATTGAGTCCCTCATGTTCTATCGGGATTCAAATCGAAAATCTCCGCATAATGTATTTATTAGCGAAGAAGGAATCAAGGCTGGCATTGAGAAAAAGGGTTACCGCACGGAACTTTCGGAGACATATAAAGGACATTACCAATTTGCCGAAGATGATACTCAGGTACAGCTCACCGGGGAAGACGCCCTCGTGATAAGCCCTGGATACTTTGTAAATAAGCCATGGTTCGTTTATAACAGCAAGGATGGCTTATATTACCGCTATGAATTTAAAGACAAGCAGATTGACGGAGCAAATGAACAACAGCTTGCGGTAAAGAACATTCTGATTCAATACTGTGACTGGGGAAATATGGATGATAACGGTTACTTGGACATCAATACCACTTCCGGCGGAGAAGGCTATTATATTACCAACGGAAAAATAGAAAAAGTGACCTGGACCAAGGACAACGAAGACTGCCCTGCAAGATATTTTGATGAAAGTGGAAATGAAATCACCATAAATCAGGGAAAAACCTGGGTATGCGTTGTACGTAACAAGTACAAAGACCGTTTTGGCACCTATGCGACGGAAGAAGAATTGTCTGCAGCCAGGGCAACAGAAGAGTAGGATGCTTTATTGAGGGATTTCTATGAGTAAAACGAGAAAAAGTGACTCCAATTTCCTAGTACAAGGTTCTATACTGGCGGTTGCTTCCATCATAAGCCGGATCATAGGATTAATATACCGAATTCCCTTAAAATCAATCATGGGCGATATTGGAAATGATTATTATGGCACTGCCATGGAGATTTACAGCATTCTGCTGTTGATCTCCTCCTATAGCCTTCCCGTGGCTGTTTCCAAGCTAGTATCCACCCGTGTAGCAAGAGGGGAGCGGAAAAACGCATACCGGATTTTCAAAGGGGCGTTGGTATTTGCCCTTGTTACAGGCACGGCCGCTGGCCTGCTTGTCTACTATGGCGCAGGATTTATCACGACCTACATTGTAAATACTCCGCTGAGTATTTTTGCGCTCCGGGAGCTATCCATTACGCTGCTGGTGGTAGCAATACTTGGCGTCATGCGCGGATTTTTCCAGGGCATGGGAACCATGATGCCTAGCGCATTTTCACAGTTGATTGAGCAGATCGTCAACGCCATTTTTAGCATATGGTGCGCTTATAATCTTTACCAATATGGAGCTAAAATCGGAGCCGTACTAGGCAATCCTGCCACATATGCAGAAGCTTACGGTGCGTCGGGAGGTACCCGTGGCACGACGATAGGAGCGCTGGCAGCCCTTGCAGTGGTATTATTTACTTTTATTGCATATCGTTCCACCTATACGAAAAAGTTTGAAAAAGACAGGAAAAATGCCAAAACAGAGAGCTATGGCAGGATTTTTAGCGTCTTGCTGCTCACGATTCTGCCTGTGTTGCTGAGTACCACGATTTACAATATTACTTCTTTCCTTGATACCAGCGTCTTTAAGCAGATCGCCGATTACCAGGGCTACAAGCCGACAGAGTACAGCACCATGTGGGGAATTTATGTGGGAGAGTACAAAGTACTGACCAATGTCCCAATAGCCATTGCCTCCTCTTTGTCAGCCTCCAGTGTTCCAAGCCTTTCCATGGCGTTTGCAGCCAGGGACATATCAGAGACCAAGCGGGAGATTGCATATGCCATCCGTTTCATCATGATTGTCGCCATTCCCTGTGCGGTGGGCATGGGCGTGCTTGCTTCGCCAATCTTGCAGCTTTTGTTTCAGGACAGCCGTGAAATGCCGGCGCATATGATGCAGATTGGGGCAGTTTCCATTATCTTTTATTCGCTGTCTACACTGAGCAACGGGATTCTACAGGGCATCAACCGGATGAACATTCCAGTCAAAAACGCAGTCATCACATTGATATTACATATGGGAGTCTTGGCTGCACTGATGCTCGGCTTGGATTTGAATATTTACGCCGTAGTTTGGGCAAATGCATTTTTCTCTTTTCTAATGTGCATACTGAACGGGTTCGCTATTAAAAAATATCTTCATTACCGCCAAGAATTCAAGCGAACTTTCATGGTCCCTGCCATCTGTGCCGCAGTCATGGGCGGCGCAGTTTACGGTATCTACCAGCTACTGATAACTACAGTAAAAATTAATGCCATAGCCACGCTGGCATCTATCATGATCGGCGCATGCGTCTATTTTATATTAATGATCATGCTGCGGGGACTCCGTGAAAAAGAATTAACGCATTTTCCAATGGGAGGCTTGATTATCAGAATAGCAAAGAAGATGCATTTCATGTAAAAAATACAAAAATAGAAATACCGTCTGCGAAACGTACCATACAATCCGCAAACGGTATTTCTGTTTTTATCTTACTATGCTTTGGATAATCAAAAACAACAGCAATACAGGAAGAATATAAGTCACATAGATCCGGATCCAAGAAGGCAATTTCCACCCTTTTCCAGTATTGACCTCTTTCTGATAATTTTCAAATCCCCATCCAAGCCTTGTCACGCAAAACAGAAGATAACAAAGAGAACCTATCGGCAAGATCACATTGCTGACCAGGAAATCCTCAAGATCTAAGATCGTGCTGCCTGCTCCCAAAGGCTGAAAGGCAGACCATAAATTATAGCCGAATACACAGGGCAAAGACAAGACGGCAAGAGCTCCAAGGTTCACCAGGCAAGACTTCTTCCTGCTCCAGTGAAATAAATCCATTCCGCAGGAGATGATATTTTCAAACACCGCCAATATCGTAGAGAATGCTGCAAACGTCATAAATACAAAAAACAGCGTTCCCCAAATCCGTCCCCCAGGCATCCCGTTAAAAATATTGGGCAGTGTCACAAAAATCAGCCCTGGTCCTTGATTAGGACTGATTCCAAAGGCAAAGCAAGTGGGAAAGATTATCAGTCCAGAAACTAATGCCACAAATGTATCCAAAACGGCAATGTTTACAGATTCCCCTAAAAGCCCCCGGTCTTTGTCAATATAACTGCCAAAAATGCCCATGGAGCCGATCCCTAAGCTCAACGTGAAAAATGCCTGGTTCATAGCCGCAGTCACTGTTTCCCAAAGACCAACTTCTTTCATTCTGTCAAAATCAGGAAGCAGATAAAATTTCAATCCTTCGATGCCGCCTGACAAAGTCATGCTGTGAATGGCAAGAACAACGATAATCGCAAGCAACAGGCTCATCATGATTTTCGTAATCCTTTCCACTCCGTTCTGCAGGCCTGCGGAACAAATGAATATTCCGGATATCACGATGATCAGCATTGCGCCAGCCAAAACCCCAGGGCTGGCAAGCATGTCCTGAAACAGTTGCCCCACTTGTTCTGAATTCTTTCCTTCAAAGTTTCCCATAAGCATCTGGTAAAAGTAATACAGCATCCAGCCTGCCACCGTAGTATAAAACATCATCAGAAGATAGTTTCCCGCCATTCCCAGATATCCATGAAGATGCCATTTTTGCCCTGGCTTTTCCAGTTCATGAAAGCTTCTCACAATACTTTTTCTACTGGCACGTCCTACTGCAAACTCCATGGTCATGACAGGAATACCCATGATGACCAAGAAAAACAGATAAAAAAGAACAAATACGCCTCCGCCATGTTCTCCTGCCACATAGGGAAAACGCCATACGTTCCCAATTCCAATCGCACATCCTGCTGACAATAGAATAAAACCCATTCTCGAACTTAATTTTTCTCGTTCCATTTTTCCTCCATTTTATAATTTGATCTCAATCATACAACGAATAAGTATATCATAAAAAAAGAGAATTTGGAACACCTGTAAAATTTTGAGTTTCCACATTTTGCAATTGGTAGTGCCAAAAGGTCTTGCACAAAAAGTGGTTGTCGCACGAATATATTCACTTGGTCAAAAGGTCTTGCCGCTCATGCGGCAAAGACAGAATGCATAAAAGTCACTCTGGAAAGCTAGCTTTCCAAGATGACTTTTGTGTATTTTGTGTATTTTGTTTGCATTGCTTTGCAATGGAAACCTTTTGATCAAGTGAATAATTCGTGTGCTCCCCCTTTGGCACTACCAATTGCAAAATATGGAAACCCAAGTTGTAAAATAATTATTCTCCTTGAATAAAATAACAAAAATAGCAGATACTACCATAAAAAGGAGGAAGCCATGAGAAAAACATGTAGTATCCGCTTATTGGTCGTAGGAATCGTTCTTACAGCCGCTATTAGCCTCTGCCTCGGGTTCCTGACGGGAACCAGGAAAAACTGGGACAATTATGAACAGCATATCGCCATGTTAAAACAGCAAAACGAAACATTATTGACACAATGGGAAACGCAGGAAAAAGAAAACGAGCTGGAAGAGAGCCTGAATGTAGTGGAACCTTACCAGTATCTACTCCTTGCAGAGGACGGTTATGTGGCTGTTTACCATGCAGACGGAAAAACATTCTTTTCGTCTACAGATATATTACTTATAAAGCTTCCAGAGGATCTTCAGGCTGAGATTCAAGAGGGAAAATATATCACCAGTGAAGAACAGCTCTATAATTTTCTGGAAAACTACTCCAGTTAGCGTGCTTGAAACTTGCAATTTAACGTGTTATAATATTTTAAAAGAGCAGCAGAAATGTTGTTTGGCGTTAAAGGATCCGTATTCATGAGTAGAAAATTTGATGTAATCATTGTGGGAGCCGGAGCTTCCGGACTTACTGCAGGAATTCAGGCAGCGCGGCAAGGCGCACAAGTGCTGATTCTAGAACATATGGACAAAGCTGGAAAGAAAATCCTGGCAACCGGAAATGGAAAATGTAATTTCACGAACAAAAAGCAGGGAATTGCTTATTACAATGGCAAGAACCCTGCCTTTGTATTGCCTGCGCTGCGCCAATTTGGTTTCAAGGAAACCCTTTGTTTCTTTGAGGAGTTAGGAATTTATCCCAAGGAAAAGCGGGGAGGCTATTATTATCCGGCAAGCGGACAGGCTTCTTCAATGGTAGAAGTTCTCTTGATGGAGTGCAAGAGGCTCAAAGTGCGGATCGCATATCAAGTTGGAATCCGGGAAATCCGCCGGCAGCAAGAGGGATTCTCTTTCCATACCAAGCAGGGCATTTTTCAAAGTACCTGCTGCATCCTTGCCACAGGCGGGAAATCCGCCAAAAAAACAGGCAGCGACGGCAGCGGCATCCCATATATTATAAAATTTGGACATAAGTTGACAGATATTGTCCCTGCCTTGGTACAATTGCAGGGAAAGCAGTCGTTTTTAAAAGAAATTGCAGGAATCCGTGCAGAAGGAAGCATTGAGATTTACATAGACCATAAAAAGGTGGCAGAGGACTTTGGCGAATTGCAATTAACAGAATTCGGTATATCTGGAATTCCAGCATTCCAGGTCAGCCGCCATGCCGCCTATGGGGTGCTTCAGGGAAAAAGCGTCTATGCGCTTTTAAATTTTCTGCCAGAACTGTCACAAATTGAAACAGAAGCATTGCTCAAACGGCGATTTACGCTCCACGGCGATAACAAAACAGCAACACAGGCAATGATTGGCATATTTCCCCAGAAATTAAACAATGTGTTGTTACAAGAGGCGCAGATCTCTTTGCACAAGCCAGCCGTAAGTTGCAGTCAGCCAGAGCTGGAAACTTTGGCGAACCTGGCGCAGTCCTTTCGGGTAGATGTCATCGGAACCAAGGGCTTTGACAACGCCCAAGTCAGCGCCGGAGGCGTGGACACAGAAGAGATCAATCCCGTCACCCTGGAATCGAGGCTCGTGCCAGGATTATACTTTGCAGGGGAAGTGATCGATATTGACGGATTGTGCGGCGGCTACAATTTGCAGTGGGCATGGTCCAGCGGGTTCGTAGCAGGAAATGCAGCGGCAAGCTGTCAAAGCTGGAAATGGAGGAAAGAGTGAAAGAATTTGCTAATTCTTTCACAAACTACCTGTTTGTGCTAAAATACGCACAGAATGGAGGAAATCATGATACGGATTCAGCAGTTAAAGCTGCCAGTTGGTCACACCAAAGAGCAGCTTTTACAGAAAATCGCAAAAATGATGCGAAGAAAGCCAGAGGATATTTTGGAATATCATATCCGCAAACAGTCGATAGACGCCAGGAAAAAGCAGCAAATTTCTTTTGTCTATACCGTGGACGTGAAAATAGAACATGAACCAGGCATCTTAAAACACCTGAAAAGCAGCCAGATTTCCAAAGTTGAGGAAGTGACCTATCAATTTCCAGTTACAGCAAAAGGACAACCCTTAAAGCATTCTCCAGTTGTGGTTGGAAGCGGGCCAGCAGGCCTGTTCTGCGCATATCTGCTGGCGGAGCACGGATATCGGCCAGTGATATTGGAACGTGGAAAATGCATAGAGGAACGTACCCAGGAGGTAGAGCAGTTCTGGAAAGATAATGCTTTGAATGTAAAATGCAACGTGCAATTTGGCGAGGGCGGCGCAGGAACCTTTTCCGATGGGAAGTTAAATACTTTAGTAAAAGACGTCAAGGGAAGAAACCGCAAAGTATTAGAAATTTTTGTCCGCCACGGCGCGCCAAAATCTATCGCCTATGAGAGCAAGCCCCATATTGGAACCGATATTTTAAGAGACGTTGTTCAAAACATGCGCAGGCAGATCGAATCATGGGGCGGAACTTATCTTTTTGATACTTGTGTGACGAATTTGGAATTTTCCCAGGACAAGCTGGCAGCTCTTTTATGCAAAGATCAAAGCACTGGAAAAGTGATTCGCATAGAAACAACGCTTGCCGTGCTCGCTATCGGTCACAGCGCCAGAGACACTTTTGAAATGCTACACCAGCAAGGATTTCAGATGGAAGCAAAATCCTTTGCCGTAGGGCTGCGAGTGGAACATCCGCAACACATGATCAATGAGAATCAATATGGCCAAGAAGCAGCAAACAAACTTCCCCCGGCTTCTTATAAGGTAACGGCAAACCTTGAGAATGGCCGGGGCGTGTATTCTTTTTGCATGTGTCCTGGCGGCTATGTTGTGAACGCTTCCTCTGAGGAGGGACAAATCGCAGTCAATGGCATGAGTTACAGTAACAGAGACGGCAACAATGCCAACAGCGCCATTATTGTCACCGTAACTCCCCAAGACTTTCCAGGGGAAGGCCCTCTGGCAGGAGTCAAATTCCAAAGAGAGCTGGAAGCGAAATCATATCATCTCGGAGCTGGAAAAATTCCCCAGCAATTATTTGGAGATTTTGAAACGGGAACGAATAGCGTCGCATACGGCGGTTTTGCGTCAGAGGTCAAAGGGCTGCATGTTTTTGCCCCGCTGCATCAATTGTTCCCCGAAGAGATCCAGACGTCTTTTTGCCAGGGCATGCATCAGTTTGCCAAGCGTATCCCTGGCTTTGACCGAAAAGACGCTATTTTATCCGGCGTAGAAAGCCGTACTTCTTCTCCGGTGCGAATATCCAGGGACGAATCCTTTCAAAGCAATAAAAAAGGCGTATATCCCTGCGGGGAGGGCGCCGGATACGCCGGGGGCATCATGTCCGCCGCCATGGACGGCATGAAAATTGCAGAAGCAATCGCATGCGTTTATGAAAGACCCATACATGATATGGCAAACGCAACATCATGCATCAGGGGAACAGCATGCATTGACCTTAATAAGAACATTCTCAGCAATGCAAAGAAAACGACAGAAAAAAGAAGCAGCAAAGAACTCTGCAATAGATACCAAAAGAAGAAACACAAATAGAAGAAACAGGAGGAGATACATCGTGGCAGAAATGACTCCAATGATGCAGAAATACATGGAAACCAAGCAAGAATACCCGGACTGCATTTTATTTTACCGGCTGGGTGATTTCTATGAAATGTTCTTTGAGGATGCACTGACAGCATCCAAAGAGCTGGAGATCACGCTGACCGGAAAAAACTGCGGCATGGAAGAACGGGCGCCCATGTGCGGCGTACCCTACCATGCAGTCGAAGGGTACCTAAACAAGCTGGTGTCCAAAGGCTACAAAGTGGCAATCTGCGAACAAGTGGAGGACCCCAAAATGGCCAAGGGCCTAGTGAAGCGCGAAGTAGTCCGGGTGGCGACTCCTGGCACAAACTTAGACACACAGGCACTGGACGAAACTAAAAATAATTACATTATGTGCATCGTTTATATGGAAGATCGTTACGGAGTATCCATTGCTGACGTGACTACTGGGGATTATTACGTGACCGAATTGGACACGGAGCGCAAGCTTTTAGATGAGATTCATAAATTTTCCCCCTCGGAGATCATCTGCAATGAGGCGTTCTACATGTCAGGCATGGATTTCGAAGACTTAAAGCAGCGTCTGGGAATTGCCGTCTACGATTTGGACACTTGGTATTTTAGTGACGAGACCGCTAAAAACACTCTGCTTTCTCATTTCAAAATCTCAGATCTCGCAGGTCTGGGACTTAAGGACTGCGAATCGGGCACAATAGCAGCGGGCGTGCTTTTAAAATATCTCTACGAAACACAGAAAAACAACCTTGCCAACATGACCTCCCTCCAGTTATACAGCACAGGCAAATATATGATCATTGATAGTTCCACCAGAAGAAATCTCGAATTGGTGGAAACACTGCGTGAGAAACAAAAAAGAGGCTCCTTGCTATGGGTGCTGGATAAGACCAAGACGGCAATGGGCGCAAGAATGCTGCGCAAGTTTGTGGAACAGCCCCTGATTGAGAAAGTGGAAATCAAACGCCGCTTAGACGTGATCAGCGCTTTCAAAGACCATGCGATGACCAGGGAGGAAATCCGGGAATATTTAAATCCCATCTATGACTTGGAACGCCTGATTAGCCGGGTGACCTACCAGACTGCCAATCCCAGAGATCTTATCGCATTTAAAAGCTCACTGGCAATGCTGCCGCCGATAAAAAGCCTCTTAGAGGAATTTGACGCTCCTTTGCTCAAGGAGCTACAGTCAGACTTGGACCCGCTGGAAGATATCTACACGCTGATTGACACAGCCATTGAGGAGGAACCCCCCATTTCTATACGGGAAGGGGGAATATTGAAAGAGGGTTACAATGATGAGATTGATAAACTGCGCCAGGCAAAGACGGAGGGCAAGACCTGGCTGGTAGAGTTAGAGGCAAAAGAACGGGAAAAAACTGGCATTAAAAATCTGCGCATCAAATACAATAAGGTGTTCGGTTACTACCTTGAAGTGACAAACTCTTATCAAAACATGGTTCCAGATTACTATACCCGCAAGCAGACTCTCGCCAATGCAGAACGCTATATCACAGAGGAGCTAAAAGAGCTTGAAGATATCATTCTCGGAGCAGAAGACAAACTGGTGGCGCTAGAATATGAGATGTTTCGGGACATCCGGGATAAAATTGCTGGCGAAGTACTGCGGATCCAAAAAACAGCAAAAGCAGTGGCGGGCATCGACGTCTTTTCCTCTCTTGCCTTGGTAGCAGAGCGCAACAATTATTGCCGTCCTTCCATCAATGAAAACGGAGTGATTGATATTAAAAATGGACGTCATCCCGTGGTGGAACAGATGATAAATAATGATATGTTTATCGCTAACGACACCTATCTTGACAACCAAAAACAGCGTATTTCGATTATTACAGGCCCCAACATGGCTGGGAAATCCACCTATATGCGCCAGACGGCGCTGATTGTGCTCATGGCGCAGATCGGAAGCTTTGTTCCCGCTGACAGCGCCAAGATCGGCATCGTGGACCGGATCTTTACCCGGGTAGGGGCTTCCGATGACCTGGCGAGCGGACAGAGCACGTTCATGGTGGAGATGACAGAAGTGGCAAATATATTAAGAAACGCTACCAGCAGCAGCCTGCTGGTACTGGACGAGATCGGAAGAGGCACCAGCACCTTTGACGGATTGAGCATCGCCTGGGCGGTAGTGGAGCATATCAGCAATCCAAAACTCTTAGGGGCAAAAACCTTGTTTGCGACACATTATCACGAGCTAACGGAACTAGAAGGGAAACTGAACAACGTCAATAATTACTGCATCGCCGTGAAAGAAAAGGGAGAAGACATCGTCTTCTTACGAAAAATCGTTCCCGGCGGCGCTGATAAGAGCTATGGAATCCAGGTAGCAAAGCTTGCTGGCGTGCCAGAGACTGTCATTGACCGTGCAAAAGTCATTGCGGAAGAATTATGCGCCCATGATATCACAGAACTGACCGCAAATATCAAAGTAGAAAGCGGTAATTCCAAGAAAAAACAAAAAAAGCTGGACGAAGTGGATTTGACTCAGATGTCTCTCTTTGATACTGTAAAGGATGATGATATCATCCATGAGCTGCAGGAACTGGATTTGGGAAATTTAACCCCGATTGACGCTCTCAATAAATTATATCAACTTCAGAACAAAATTAAAAACCGCTGGTAGTTTACATAAATATCTTATGTAACCCTGTATCTGTGATTGTCGAAACGAATTTGCAGAATCATAAAGTTATCTATGCAGTTCCAAATGAAAGGAGCGTTCTAATTGAGAAGAAAATATTATCTTATTGACACTGAAAATGTCGGAGACCGATGGTTTAAATTATCTGCAAAAACAAGGAAAAAAGACCGGATCGTAACATTTTATACAGAAAATCACTCTAAGCGGTTCGAAAAATACCTGTCTAAACAGGTGCATAATCACAAAATCCTGTGGCTGGAATGCGTGCCAGGAAGCAATGCCTTAGATTACCAGCTTATGGGCGCGCTTTCCTATTTAATCGCAAAACATCCTAAGTCTTCTTTCTGTATTTTTTCCAACGACAAAGGATTCCAAGAGACAGTGGCGTTTTGGAAGCAAAGGGGCATTGATATTTGCCAAAAAGAATTTCAGATAAAAAAGAAGAAAGAAAAAAAGGAAAAAAAATCCTCTGACACAAAAAAGAAAAAACAGACTTTACAGAAAGCCGAACTGTCAATTTCTGAAAAAACGAAAGATTTGAACCCTGGAAAACTAAGCGGAGAACAGTATGTCACAGAAATTGCCAAGTCTTTGGACGCTTCCAACTTAAGCGGCTGGTATCAAACCCTTGTCGCCATCTTAGGGCAGGAGAACGGACGGGCATGGTATCTTAAAATCAAGGAGGACCATGAGTTGCGCAAAAAGCTGTGCAAAAGCCGTGTCAATAATAAGCAAGGCAGAGGCGTGCATCTGGTAAAAACAGCATTACAGGCGCATGGTTTGAATGTAGCCAGGGCAGCAGAGGCTTATAAGATCATTCAGTCCCATAATAAGGAAAATTTAAAGGCAATCAGTGCTGAATTTGACAAAAAGTTTGGCCAAAACCCTCCTCAGAAATATTACAAAGCACTCAAGCCGCTGATCCGGGTACTGAAAGAAAACTTATAAAAACTTAGTTTGAACAAACAAAAAGTTTACAAATAAAGTCATTAAATAAATTGCAAGGAGGTTCCTATGTCCCAGGATGAACTGTTTATGAAGAGAGCAATTGAATTGTCAGAGCTTGCCATTGAGCATGGCAATGAGCCCTTTGGCGCTGTTTTGGTAAAGGACGGGGTGATCGTTTATACCAATGAAAATCAAATATATTCTGCATCGGATCCAACATTTCATGCAGAGGCTGGGCTGCTTAGAGGATTCTGTGCCAAAACCCAGGTTACCAAGCTAAGCGATTATACACTGTATTCCAGTTGCGAGCCATGCTTCATGTGTTCTGGCGCAATCGTCTGGACGAAATTAGGCCGTCTTGTGTATGCCGCCAGCAACAGGGATTTGAATCAGATTCTCCAGAAAGAAGGCTGTGCCTGCAGCGATATCGTGTTCACTCATTCCTCTTATCGTCCTGAGGTTACTGCAGGCGTATTGCGTAAAGAGAGCTTGCATGTGTTAAAAAAATATTTCTCGTCAGAGAATAAACAATCAAAGAATTCTTAGCGAAAGCCTTTTCAGAAAAATCTCATGAATTCCTCCATTCTGTGCGATTTTTGGCACAAACAGGTAGTTTGTGAAAGAATTAAACTAATTCTTTCACTCTTATATCTATGAGCAAATCTCTTCTATGCCAGCCCCGATAATCATTTCAAACATCTTTGAACATCGTCGTTAGAAAACGCTTTCGTTCTTTATCTTTCAGCTTAAGGAACTAAACATGTTAAGTAAAAATATTCCTAAAACTTCTTTGTTTCTTGTAAAAAATAATATATAGAAATAGAATTAACTCTAGTGTTTGTAGACAGGCTGAATAAAAAAGAGTTTATGGGAATGAAGGAATTATTTATGTTTGGGGCTGGCATGCTCGATTTTTCATTTTACTTCTTATGAAATTTCATAGGAGATGAATTCTCGTCACTAAAACCCGAATGTATCGTAATACTATTGCAAGTTCAAAAAATCTATGAAAGATATGATAATTTTTGATATTTGTTTTATTAAAATTTTGTAAAACGCATTTTAATAAAAATCAGGAATCATAAACGATACACTCAAATCATCCATGAATATCCACCCTGACCCTTTATCAGTAAAACAAATCAGATTTTAAGGTACAGAGAGGATTAGTATGCAATTTAATTCATATATCTTTATTTGCGTCTTCTTGCCATTAATGGTAGCTACTTATTTCATTGGAAATAAAATAAATACCATTGTTGGAAATATTTTTTTAATTGCTGGAAGCATTTTATTTTATGCTTATTCCGATAAAACTGCTTTAGCAGTCATGATAATCAGCTTAAGTATTAATTTTGCCTTTGCTGCCGCTATCAGGCACACACAGCGGTGGAATAAGCTATATTTAACCGTCCCTGTCGTGATCAATGTAGGATTGTTGTTGTATTTCAAATATACCAATTTTGCAATTGTCAATTTTAACGCTTGGTTTGAGAAAGAAATTGCTTTAAAAGAGTTAATTCTTCCGATAGGGATTAGTTTTTTTACATTCCAGCAGATCGCCTATATGATTGCGATTTACAGAAAAGAGATCAAGAAGCTGGACGTCATTAATTATCTAATCTATATCTTATATTTTCCCAAAATTCTAATGGGGCCTTTGGCAGATCCAGTTGAGTTTATTATACAGCTAGACAATGCAAGCCTCAAAAAAATTAATTGGGACAACATAGCTTTTGGCGTTAAAATTTTTAGTTTTGGACTCTTTAAAAAGCTATTTCTGGCAGATACGTTTTCTAAAGCGGTTACTTGGGGATATGCAAACATGGACGCCGCTACTGCCATGGACTGGTTTCTGATCATGCTTTTCTACACGTTTCAAATCTATTTTGATTTTAGCGGCTATAGCGACATGGCAGTGGGATCTTCGATGATGTTAAATATAACATTGCCAATCAACTTTGATTCTCCATACAAGGCAACTTCAATACGTGATTTTTGGAAAAGATGGCATATTTCCCTCACAAAATTTTTCACAAAATACATATACATCCCCTTAGGCGGAAACAAAAAAGGCGCTTTCTTCACCTATGTCAATACAATGATCGTCTTTTTGGCAAGTGGGTTCTGGCATGGAGCAAATTGGACATTTATCTTATGGGGAATTTTACATGGCGGCTTCAGCCTCTTTGACCGGACTCTTGAAAAACTTGATAAAAAAATCTTTGAACCGTTTCGATGGCTTATCACTTTCGGCGTTGTGAATGTGTTATGGCTATTGTTTCGATCTGATTCTATCTTTCAGTGGAAAAAGATACTACATACGATTTTATCAATGGAGAATACAAATATAAGTAACGCCCTTATAAATGAATTCACCATTCAAGAAGCTTCCTTTCTTTGTAATACGATTCCACTTATTGATACATGGAGGCAACTGATGCGCGGATTCTGGATGATGGCATTTATGATATTCGCAATGACAATATGCTTTGTACCAGAAAACAATTATAGAAACCTTAAAAGAAACACGGTTGCAACAATGTTTTTGGCTGTAATTGCTTTTGTCTGGGGCTTTATCTGCTTAGGTGGTGAATCAGTATTTATATACTTTAATTTTTAGGAGATGAAGAATGAAATCAAAAATCTGGTTAACAGGATGGTCAATATTAATTGCTGCGATACTTGGGATTATTGGTGCAATGGTTTATAAGGTAGATCCATATTTTCATTACCATAAGCCCTATATAGATGAATATTTTTATAGCTTGGATTTAAATAACCAAAGAAGTCAAAATGATGGAATTAGTAAACATTTTGACTATGATGCATTGATAACTGGAACATCAATGACTGAAAATTTTAAGACTTCTCAATTCGATGACATCTTTGGAGTAAATTCTATCAAGGTTTCATATTCTGGAGGTTCTTACAAAGAAATAAATGATAATTTGATCCGGGCATTCGCAAGTAATGATGATCTTAAGACCATAGTCCGTGGATTGGATATGAATATGTTTTTTGACGTTGCCTCAAGAATGAGATTGGATTTGGGTGTGTATCCCACATATCTTTATGACAACAATCCCTTTAACGATGTGGAATATCTGTTTAACAGAGATGTTATTTTTAACAGGGTATATACTATGGCGTCTGCTAGATACAATGTTAATTTTAAACCTGGAATTACAAGCTTTGATGATTATCGATGGCAATATTCCTGTGTTTTTGGGCGAAATACAGTATGCCCAAACGGAATTACATACAATGGCCTTGGCCCGGAAGCTCATCTTTCAGAGGAAGAAAAAGATATCATATTTGAAAATATTTTTCAAAATGTTACCAGCCTCGCCAATGCGCACCCAGATGTTAATTTTTATTATTTCTTTACGCCATATAGTATTGCCTGGTGGAAAGATCTTGCCGCAAGCGGAACGATATATAAGCAAATAGAAGCGGAACAATATATTATTGAGTTAATCCTTGCATGTGATAATATCTATCTTTTTTCTTTTAACAACAGGACAGATATCACCACCGATTTGAATCATTACAAAGATAATGCCCACTACGGCGATTGGATTAACAGTCTGATGCTGCGTTGGATGCATGATGGCAAATATTTATTGACAACGGACAATTATAAAGACTATTTAGCCAAAGAATTTGATTTTTATACCTCCTATGATTATAATCAAATAAATAATCAGCAAGATTATGAAAATGATCTTTATGCGGCAGCTCTATTGAATGAAGAATTTACAGGAAAGCCACCGCTGAAAATGCTTGAAACGGATCAAAAATCTCAATTGTTAAACGCAAGCATTGTCGAAGATCCACAGGACGGAAGTGTGGAATTGCACTGTCGTGGTTCTTTGAATCGAGAATCAGGAAGTGAACAACCAGTTTCAACATACTTGCTTAATGATGGTTATGTTGGCGCAAAATTCGTGATTGACGACGTCGATGATTATCATTATCTTGTATTCTATGGCAAAAAAGTTTCTGATCACGGACAGCCGAGCGTATATGTATATAATGAGCAAAATCAGGTTGTCGGGACATTAACAGCAAATTATCATGATTTAGACAATGAATGGCATCAATATGTAATTGATTTGACGAAAGCGAACAGCAAAAAAACCATTATTTTTAACGGTGGATATCTAGACCATACTGGAAGCGAGGATTCAACGTATCTGTTTAAAGACATTACCTTGTATTAACCAATGATTCTGTTGCAAAATACAATATATGGACCAAGTTTCTGTAATTTGGAACCATATTCTGTATATTTTACTCCGGCGGTTAAATATTGTAAAATTTACGCAGGAGCGATAACAGTTGTTTTGCAACAGCTTCATTGGTTCTTTGCATTTATGCTTCTATACAAATCTAACGGTAATTTTACTTGAATAAGGGATAATTTTTCTATATAATAGAGACGATATCTGAACACTTGTTATATCAGAAAAGTCTGATCCTACGAGATAAGGAGCTTTTATGCCGAATATTGAGATTTTAGATCAGCAGACGATCGATAAAATTGCAGCGGGAGAGGTGATTGAGCGCCCCTCTTCCGTGGTGAAAGAATTAGTAGAAAATGCCATAGACGCTGATGCCAGCGCTGTTACAGTAGAAATCAAAGACGGAGGAATCTCCTTTATCCGCATCACAGACAATGGATGCGGAATCGCACAAGAACAGGTTCCTCTTGCTTTTTTGCGCCATTCCACCAGCAAAATCCGCAGCGTAGAAGATCTTGTCACTGTCTCTTCCCTAGGATTTCGGGGAGAAGCATTGTCCAGTATAGCGGCGGTTTCCCAGGTGGAACTGATTACCAAGACATTTCATGAGATCAGCGGCGTCCGCTATCTGATCGAGGGCGGCAAAGAAATTTCCATTGAGGAAATCGGCGCCCCGGAAGGAACTACTTTCCTGGTGCGCAATTTGTTTTATAACACCCCGGCAAGACGGAAGTTTCTGAAAGCTGCACAGACGGAAGCCGGATATATCAATGATTTAATGGAACGAATGGCTTTGTCACACCCAGAAATATCCTTTAAATTCATTTCTAACAATCAATTAAAAATTCATACCTCAGGCAATTCCAATCTCAAGGAAATTATCTATCATATTTACGGCAGGGAAATTGCAGCAAATCTCTTGGAAATCCAGAAAGAGAACGATCTCTTTTCTGTCTGCGGATTTATTGGAAAACCGTTAATCTCCAGGGGAAACCGAAATTATGAGACCTATTTTATCAATGGGAGATATATCAAAAGCAGCCTGATTGCCAAGGGCATTGAGGAAGGATATAAGTCCTTTGTGATGCAACATAAATATCCTTTTACAGTCCTGCATATTTCCATCAACGGCAGCCTCCTTGATGTCAATGTCCATCCTACAAAGATGGAATTGCGCTTTAGCAATGGAGAAGCAGTTTACCATGCCCTCGTGGATTTGATAAAGACCGCTATTAACGAAAACGAGCTGGTATATCAGGCGAGCCTGGGGCAGGAACAGCAAGAACGCAAACGGCAACAACAGGAAAAACAAGCGCTTCTGAAAAACCAGCGTCATGCCCCAGAACCTTTTGAGACGAAGCGTTTGGAAGCTGTAAGACATGCAATCAAAAAGGACAGCCCTTATGAGCCTAAATTTCAAAAGCAGACGCAGCATGGGAATGACCACAAAGCATTGTCAGAAAAAAGCCCCGATATTGTAATTTCTTCTGAGATAGCGGCAGAAGCCTCAGACTTTGCCGTTGCTCCCAAAGTGACAACAGAGCGTTGCTTTGAACAGCAGGAACTTCTCCCAGATGCAACACGCAAACTTCTGGACATCTCTTCCAAGAAAGACCATCGCATCATCGGTCAGCTTTTCGATACCTACTGGCTGGTAGAGTTTGACGGCAAGCTTTATATCATCGACCAACATGCCGCCCATGAAAAAGTATTGTACGAACGCACGCTAAAAGCTTTGGAAGACAAAGAGTTTTCCTCCCAGACCCTTTATCCGCCGATTTTGCTGACTTTGAGCATGCAGGAGGAAGCGCTTCTAAAAAAGTACATCGACTATTTTAAGAAGCTTGGATTTGAGCTGGAACATTTTGGCGGCAAAGAGTATGCCGTGACCGCAATTCCAGCCAATATGTACGGACTGAGCGGAAAAGGGCTGATGGTGGAAATACTAGACAGCCTTTCGGAATTCCATGGCAGGGAAACTCCCCAAATAATTACCGAAAAAATAGCCTCCATGTCATGCAAAGCAGCGGTAAAAGGAAATCAAAAGCTATCAAGCCCTGAGATAGAGGCTCTAATTGGGGAACTGCTTACCTTGGACAGCCCCTACCATTGCCCCCACGGCAGACCCACCATTATATCAATGTCAAAATATGAACTGGAAAAGAAATTTAAGCGGGTATTATAATGAAACAACCATTAATTATACTGACAGGTCCCACGGCAGTGGGAAAAACAGAACTCTCCATCCAACTGGCGTCGCGGCTGCAAGGCTCGATAATTTCTGCAGATTCGATGCAGGTATACCGCCATATGGACATCGGTTCTGCAAAGATAACTACAGAAGAAATGCGGGGAATTTCGCATTATTTAATCGATATTTTAGAGCCTGACGAGGACTTTCATGTAGTAAAATTTCAAGAATATGCCAAACGTTCCATGGACGAAATCTATGCCAGCGGTCGGATTCCGATTCTCGTAGGAGGCACTGGATTTTATATTCAGGCGCTTTTATATGATATTGATTTCACCAATCAGCAGGAGGATTTGGCATATCGTGCCTGGCTGGAACAGGAAGCGGCAGAAAAAGGAGCTCACTTTCTCCATCAAATGCTTATCAAAGCAGATCCCAGGGCAGCCGCAGAAATCCATGAAAACAATGTAAAACGCACGATCCGCGCACTGGAATTTCATCATCTCTCGGGTCAAAAAATTTCCGAGCACAATGCAAAGGAACGGCAAAAGGAATCGCCTTATCGCTTTGCATATTTTGTCCTCAATGACGACAGAGACAAGCTGTATCAGCGCATCAACAGCCGCGTAGATCAGATGATGGAACATGGGCTTGTGGAAGAAGTACGTCATTTGCAGCAATTAGGCTGTGACAGACACATGGTATCTATGCAGGGGCTTGGCTATAAAGAGGTTCTCGATTACTTGGACGGAGACTGCACCTTGGAAGAGGCAGCATACCGGATCAAGAGAGATACCCGCCACTTCGCCAAACGGCAGCTTACCTGGTTTCGAAGAGAGCGAGAGGTCACCTGGATTCAGAAACAGGAATTTTCCTATGATAATGAGAAAATATTGGCGCATATGGAGAAAATATTGACAGAGAAAGGAATCATAAAATGAAAGAACTCTACCAGCAGCTTGGAATTTCAGATAAAGTATTCGAATATGGAAAACAGATAGAAGAAAAACTGAAAAATCGTTTTAACCAAATAGATCAAACAGCGGAATATAACCAGTTGAAAGTAATCAAAGCGCTGCAATCACACAAAGTCAGCGCAGAATGTTTTATGGGAAGCAGCGGATATGGCTATAATGATCTTGGCAGAGATACGTTAGAAGAAGTCTATGCCTCCTGTTTTCACGGCGAAGCCGCTCTAGTGCGCCCGCAGATTACTTGCGGGACCCATGCGCTGGCTCTGGCCCTGATGTCGAATCTCCGTCCCGGAGACGAGCTGCTTTCCCCAGTAGGCAAGCCCTATGACACCTTAGAAGAAGTCATTGGCATCCGTCCTTCCAAAGGATCCCTTGCGGAATATGGCATTACTTACCGCCAGGCAGATCTTTTGGCGGACGGCAGTTTTGATTATGAGGCTATTAAGTCGGCCATCAATCAGAATACGAAGCTTATTACGATTCAGCGCTCCAAAGGATATCAGACCAGACCCACGCTCTCCGTTAAAAAAATCGGGGAATTGATTTCCTTTATTAAGCGAATCAAGCCCGACGTCATCTGCATGGTAGATAACTGTTACGGGGAATTCGTGGAACGCACAGAGCCTTTGGAGGCAGGAGCCGACATGATCGTGGGTTCCCTGATTAAAAATCCAGGAGGAGGACTTGCCCCAATTGGCGGTTACATTGTCGGGAGGCAAGAATGCATAGAAAACGCAGCATACCGGCTGACGTCACCCGGACTGGGCAAAGAAGTCGGGGCTTCCCTGGGCGTGATCCAATCATTCTACCAGGGCTTGTTTTTAGCGCCCACAGTTACTGCAGGCGCGCTGAAAGGCGCCGTTTTTGCAGCAAATATCTATGAAAGCCTGGGTTTTGCAGTAATTCCAAACAGCACGGAAAGCCGTCACGACATCATTCAGGCGGTAGAATTGCAGTCTCCAGAATCTTTGATTGCCTTCTGCAAGGGCATTCAGGCGGCAGCGCCTGTGGACAGTCATGTGACACCGGAGCCTTGGGCCATGCCAGGCTATGACGACAAGGTAATTATGGCGGCTGGCGCCTTTGTGCAGGGTTCTTCCATTGAACTGAGCGCAGACGGTCCGTTAAGAGCTCCTTATGCCGTATACTTTCAGGGGGGATTGACCTGGTATCATGCTAAGCTTGGCATTTTGATGTCCTTGCAGAAATTAATGGAAGCTGGATTGATACAACTTTAAACGTTTTTTGCCACTGAGATATCGAAAAAACAAGACAATATCCTTTTTTAGGAAAAACTTAATATTTTTAATAATATATTAGTTGTATATCAAACCCCTTTTGTGCTAGAATAAAATGTAATACGTTTTCCTTGGCTTGAGAGAGTGAAAGGAAGAATATGAATTCACACATAACTATGAAAGAAATGGCGGTATCCGAGCAACCCTGTGAGAAATGTTTCCGTTATGGGGCGCACTGCCTGTCAGACGCAGAGCTATTGGCAGTTATTTTACGCACAGGTACAAGAGATATCACTGCACTGCAGCTTGCCCAATCATTTTTGTCACTAAAAGAAAAGAATTTATTAAATCTGGTTCATATGAATACAGAGGAAATGATGAAGATTTCTGGCATTGGGCAGGTAAAAGCGGTTCAATTGAAGTGTATCGCAGAACTGGCGGGACGCATTACCAGGACAAGCCTGGAAAAAGAAGTGCGTCTAAGCGAGCCTGCAAGCGTCGCAGCTTACTATATGGAAAGCCTTCGGCATGAGGCCAAAGAAAAAATGCTGCTTGCAATGTTTGATGCCAAGAGTAATTTATTAGGCGATGAAATTATTTCTATCGGCACAGTGACCAGTTCCTTGGTATCTCCCAGAGAGATTTTCTTAAAAGCTCTGGAATACCATGCGGTACACATCGTATTGCTTCACAATCATCCAAGCGGCGATCCTACGCCCAGCGAATCCGATATCCTTGTGACATCCCGGATGATGGAGAGTGGGAATATTCTTGGAATCGCTTTGGCAGATCATATCATCATTGGCGATAACCGCTATATAAGCTTTAGAGAAAATGGCCTGATCGGCCTGAGGAAAGGAACGTAAGTTATGTCAGCAAATGTTTATGGAATTGATCTGGGAACCTGCAATCTAAAAATCTTCTGCAAGGCGACGGGAAAAGTAATTAATGAAAAAAATACCATTGCCATCGTCAACAAAAATCAGTTATATGCGTTTGGCGATGATGCTTATGCCATGTATGAAAAAGCACCAGACAACATCAAAGTGTCTTTCCCGGTAGTCAACGGCGTAATTGCAGATTACAACAATATGCAGACTATGATTGGGGAACTGTTAGAAAAACATGTAAAGAATCACATTAAAAATGCAGAGTTTATTGTCGCAGTACCCACGGACATTACAGAGGTGGAGAAAAAAGCATTTTTCGATCTATTTTATAAAAGCCGTTTCAAGCCGAGAAATGTGCTTCTTTGTGAAAAACCGATTGCGGACGCAGTTGGACTGGAGTTGGACGTAAATTCCCCTACTGGATTTATGATCGTAAATATCGGCGCAGATACCACGGAAATATCTGTCATATCTTTGGGCGGGCTGGTGCTAAGCGATCTTCTTCATTTTGGAGGAAGAAGGATTGACGAATCTATCATCAACCATATGAAACGCAATTTCGGGCTGGTGGTCGGCGAGAAAACCGCTATGTATCTGAAAGAAACGTTAGGCTGCGCAATTCCAGAAGCAGAACAGTACTCCGAAGTAATCGTGGGCAGAGACGTGGTCAGCGGGCTTCCCATTGAGATGGAAGTCAATTCTCCCGTGATATACGAAGCAATCAAGGATCACTTGAATACCATCTGTAATTCGATCAAAATGATACTGGAAAAAACGCCTCCAGAACTTGCGAGAGACATTATTCATTCTGGAATCTATATAACGGGAGGTTCTTCCAAGATCCGCAAACTGGACGAGCTATTTACGCAAATTACCAATATCAGAGTCAATAACTGTGAACTGCCAGAAGAGAGCGCCGTGCGGGGATTGAATAAGATCGTGTCCGATGAGCACTATCGAAAGCTTGCTTTCAGCATGAAAAACAGAATTTACAAATAAAGGTCGTAATCATATATGAAACGAAAATCAAAACATTCTATTCCAACCAGATACGCCCTTATGATTTTGACGGGTTTCTGCGTACTGGTTATGTTTGTCAGTTTTACTTTAAATCTATCTGGCGGACCATTAAACAGCGTTGCGGGCTATATCTTTGTCCCGATGCAGAACGGGATTAATCAAGTCGGCTCCTGGTTTGTCAACCGCATGGATGAATTGAAATCCTTACAGAGCGTAATGGAAGAGAATAAGAATCTTCAGGCGCAAGTGGACGAGCTGACCCAGGAACTGAATACCATAAAGCTGGAGCAGTACGAATTGGACAATCTGCGGGAGCTGATGGAACTGGATCAAAAATATCCAAGTTATGAAAAAGTGGCGGCAAGAGTGATCGGAAGCGACGGTGGAAACTGGTTCAACACCTTTATCATCGATAAAGGCGAAAAGGACGGCATTGAAAAGGATATGAACGTGATCGCAGGAAGCGGATTGGTGGGCATTGTGATTGACACTGGTCCCAATTATGCGAAAATCCGTTCTATCATTGATGATGCCAGCAATGTAAGCGGCATGGCGTTATCTACCGCCGACCGCTGTATTGTCAAAGGAAATCTGGCTTCGATGAATGAAAATCAGGCGATCGGATTCTCCGATCTCAAATGCGAAGATGATGTCATTAAGACGGGAGAGCAGCTTGTCACCTCTCATATCAGTGATAAATATTTGGAGGGAATCCTGATTGGATACGTCAGTACCATCAAGCGGGATTCCAACAATCTGACTTATTCAGGAACATTGACGCCTGCGGTAGACTTCCGCCATTTGCAGGAAGTTCTGGTAATACTGGATAAAAAGACAGTGCAAAAGAAATAAGGAGCTGGCAAAATGAGACGTAAAATCATAGTGTTTCTAATTATTTCCATATGCTTTTTATTACAATGCACATTGTTTCAAGTCCTCTCTTTCGCATCGATCTCTCCCAATCTGCTGATTGTGGTAACTTCCTCGTTTGGATTTATGAGAGGCAGAAAAGAGGGCATGTGGATTGGATTCTTCTGCGGACTGCTGCTCGATATATTTTTTGGCAGCGTAATCGGATTTTATGCACTGGTTTATGCTTACATCGGCTATATCAATGGCTTGTTCCGAAAAAGCTTTTTTCCAGACGATATCAAGCTTCCCCTGTTTTTGATTTCGGCAAGCGATTTTTGTTATAATATATTGGTATATCTGTTCCTGTTTTTCCTTCGCGGAAGGTTCCAGTTTGGATATTACCTTCTGCACATTATTTTACCAGAACTGGTGTATACCATTCTTATCACCATCGTGCTATACTTCATCATACTAAAAATAAACCAGAAACTGGAATCCATAGAAAAAAGGAGTGCAAGCAAGTTTGTTTGAATTTTTGAAAGAGTATGGAAAAAAAATAGTAACCTCGCGGTTATTTGTACTTAGCATATTTATGCTTGGCTTATTTGCAATACTGGTACAGCGGGTTTTTGTCCTTCAGATTATCAATGGAGAAGAATACCTTGATAATTATACGATGCTGATTCAAAAAGAACGCATCACTTCCGGTACAAGAGGCAGCATTTTTGACCGAAACGGCAAACTTTTGGCTTATAACGAGCTGTCCTATTCTGTAACCATTGAAGATAATGGCGTTTACGAAAGTTCCCATCAGAAAAATATCCTACTAAATGAAGAACTCGATACCGTTATCAAAATGATTGAAGAAAAAGGAGACGGCATTGCCAACAATTTCAACATCCAGTTCACAGAAGACGGGAGCTATCAGTTTACTGTGACAGACAAAGCATTAAAGCGTTTCCTTGCTGACGTCTACGGCTATACCAGCATTGACAAACTAAAATACAATAAGAAACGCGGCTACCACGAAGCGGAAGCTACTCCGTCCCAAGTACTTGAATATTTGCAGGATAAGTTTTCCATCCATGTAAAAGGAAGAGCGTATGAGGATAAAAAAGACAAGGATCTGGTTTATTATTCTCCAGAAGAAGCCTACAAAATAATGGTCCTGCGCTATGCGATTTCCCAAAACAGCTTTCAGAAATACGTGCAAACTACCATAGCACAGAATGTCAGTGAAGAGACTGTTGCCGTCATTAAGGAAAATTCTGATATACTGCAAGGGATAGATATCACCGAAGACACCATAAGAAAGTATGTCGACAGCCAATATTTTTCCCATATTATTGGCTACACAGGAAAAATTTCCCAAGAAGAATACGATGTTCTTTCGGCAAAAAACGATAATTACACGATCAATGACGTGGTAGGGAAATCCGGTATTGAACAAGTAATGGATCAGGATCTGCAGGGGACTAAGGGAAAAGAATCTTTTTATGTCGACAATGTAGGGCGAATCACAAAAATTATTGACAAGGTGGAATCTTCTTCTGGAAACGATATTTATCTTTCGATTGACGCCGATCTGCAGGAAGCAGTGTACCGCATGTTAGAACAGGAGCTTGCTGGTATCGTATACGCTCAAATTCAAAACATCAAGGAATACGACACCAGCTCTGGAACTGCATCCGACATTAAAATTCCAATTGACGACGTCTATTTTGCGTTGCTTAATAATAATGTGATTAACATCGAGCATTTCAAATCAGAAGACGCCCAGCCTGTGGAACAGCAAATCTACAGCGTTTTTCAAAGCAAGCAGAGTACAGTGATTGAAAGCCTGCGCCAGCAGTTATCTTCGCCCGCCCCTGCTGCATATGGAGATTTGGATAAAGAGCAACAAGTTTATATGAGTTATATACTCTCTATTTTAGGAGAAAAGAACATATTTTTATCTGACAAAGTAGACACTCAAGACGAAGTATATTTGTCCTGGAAGAATGATACGGCAAGCCTTGCCGAGTACCTGCGCCGCGCAATCGCTAAAGACTGGATTGACATTACTGGATTTGATACTGATTCCAAATATTCAGACTCCACGGAAATTTATGATGCGCTCGTCGCTTATATCATGGAAGAGCTGCAAGAAGATAAGAAATTCAGTAAGAAAATTTATCAGTACATGATTAAAAGCGATTTAATTTCTGGCTCTCAGATTTGTCAGGTTCTTTATGAGCAGGGAATCTTAACGGAAGAGGATGGGGACCGTACAGCCCTTTCCAATGGCAGCATCAGCGCTTTTGATTTCCTGCGTAACAAGATCAAAAATTTGAAGATCACTCCGGCGCAGCTCGCCTTAGATCCATGTACTGCAAGCTGCGTGATGGTCGATGTCCGCACCGGGGAACTGCTTGCCTGTGTGACATATCCAGGATATGATACCAACCGCCTTGCGAATACCGTTGATTCTGCGTACTTTGAGAGCCTGCAAAAGGATCTTTCCGTTCCGCAATATAATAATGCGACTCAGCAGCGTACCGCTCCTGGTTCTACGTTCAAGCCTATCACGGCTGCGGCTGCATTGGCTGAAGGCGCAGTGAGTACCGGAGAAGAGATTAAAGACGAAGGAGAGTATACCAACATTACGCCTCCGCCCAAATGTTGGATTTATCCTGGGAGCACCCATGGAAAAATTAATATTTCAGAAGCGATTCGTGATTCCTGTAACTTTTTCTTTTATGAAATGGGTTTCCGTTTGAGTTCTGACAATGGAATCTATAATGAGAACAAAGGCATCTCCGCTTTACAGAAATATGCCGCTTTGTTTGGACTTAATGAAAAGACGGGAATTGAGATACCTGAAAATGATCCTCAGATATCCGACGAGTATCCGATTACCTCTGCCATTGGCCAAGGAAACCATAACTATACGACTACACAGCTGGCACGTTATCTGACTGCCGTTGCCAGCAGCGGAAACGTTTATAAGCTGACTCTCCTGGATAAAGAAACCACCTCGGACGGCGATACTGTGAAAGAATTTAAACCAGATCTTCTGCGCACGATTACAGAAGTATCACAAGAATCTTGGGAAGCCATCCAAAACGGTATGCGAATGGTTGCCGAAAAAAATGATTCTTTTAAAAATTTTCCAGTGGCGGTTGCAGGCAAGACAGGTACTGCGCAGCAGATTAAGACCCGGGCTAATCATGCTCTTTTCATTGGATATGCGCCGTTTGAGAATCCTGAGATTGCCATCACCACCCGTATCGCACATGGCTATACCTCGGCAAATGCGACAGAAGTTTCCAGTAATATCTTAAAATATTATTTCAACTTGGCGGATGAAACGTCTCTGTTGGACGGACAGGCAGAGGAGATTGAAAGCAGCACCAATGGATTTACGGATTAAAGTTTGGAGGGATGAATGTGTCAAAGCCAGTTGTTTTAAAAAGTAATAAATACGGAATTAATTTGATTCTGGATGACAGTATGGACTTTGAAGAATTATTGAAATGTATCTTGGTAAAATTTAAAGAAGCCGAAGGTTTTTTTAAAGACGCAAAAATGGCCATATCCTTTGAGGGCAGGGAGATGAACCAGGAAGAAGAATTTCGGATCGTTGAAACCATTACAGATAATACGTCTGTAAACATCATATGCATTTTGGAAAATGACGAATTGAAGGAGGAATTAATCAGGCAAAAAATAGAGCATTTTGAAGAAGAAGAGGCTGGAAAAACCGGGGAATTCTATAAAGGGACGCTTCGTTCCGGCCAAGTTTTAGACTGTGAGAGCAGCATTGTGATCCTGGGAGACATTAATCCAGGCGCAAAAGTGATTTCCAAAGGAAATATCGTAATTTTAGGCGCTTTGAAAGGAAATGCCTATGCGGGGGCAAACGGAAATGAACAGGCATTTGTGGCAGCGCTGGAAATGGATCCTATCCAGGTGAAGATTGGAGACGTTATTGGCAGGAGCGCCGACAAAGTGGCGCATACCAAGAAACGAGGCAGGAAACAGCCGGTTCCTGTTGAACCGCAGGTGGCAATTGTAAAGGATGGAAATATTTATATTGAACCAATTACAAAAGGGCTGTTGAATAATATATAAATTTCAGGAGGATATAAGTAGGATGAGTGAAGTAATTGTTATAACATCAGGAAAAGGCGGCGTGGGAAAAACAACCACTACTGCAAACGTAGGTACTGGTCTGGCACAGTTAGATAAAAAGGTTGTATTAATTGACACCGATATCGGATTGCGGAACCTGGACGTGGTTATGGGCTTAGAGAACCGGATTGTATACAACCTGGTAGACGTAGTGGAAGGAAACTGCCGCATGAAACAGGCGCTCATCAAAGATAAGCGTTATCCCAACCTTTCTTTATTGCCATCTGCACAGACTCGTGACAAGTCTGCAGTTTCACCCGAACAGATGGTGAAACTAATTGACGAGCTGAGAGAAGAATTTGATTACATTCTGCTGGATTGTCCTGCCGGCATAGAGCAGGGATTTAAAAATGCCATCGCAGGCGCTGACCGCGCACTGGTCGTAACTACGCCAGAAGTATCCGCCATCCGAGATGCAGACCGAATTATCGGGCTTCTGAGCGCAAATGATGTAAAAAAAGTAGAATTGATTGTCAACCGCCTGCGCATGGACATGGTAAAACGAGGCGATATGATGAATATCAATGACGTTACCGATATTCTTGCCATAGATTTAATCGGCGCCGTTCCAGACGATGAGCAGATCGTTATTTCCACGAATCAGGGAGAGCCTTTGGTTGGCAGCGATTCTCTTGCGGGACAGGCATACGCAAACATCAGCCGCAGAGTGTTAGGAGAAGATATACCATTTTTGGATTTGGAAGTGAAATCCAATGTTTGGAATAAGCTTAGAGAGATCTTTAAGAAAAATTAGGAGGAAACCGATATGGGTTTGATGGATTTTTTTAAACGAAAGACTCCCGGCGAGATAGCCAAAGACCGTTTAAAGCTGTTATTGGTTTCCGACCGGGCAAATTGTTCTCCGGAAGTAATGGAAAAAATAAAAAATGATATTATACAAGTGATTTCCAAATATATGGAGATTGACGCAGAGGGACTGGACATCCAGATAACCCAGACTGAATCCGAAGGAAACAACGGGATCGTCCCTGCATTATATGCGAATATCCCAATCAAAGATATGAAGCATTCCAATGATTAGAGTAGGAAATGGAAGGTAAGGAACTTTTGCTATGTTGAAACAATATCAGATTAAAAATTATAATTTTCGTTTGATCTTTTATGTGTTGGCTATCACCATGCTGGGAATCAGCGTCATAGGCAGCGCCCAGCATTCTGTCCAGAACAAGCAGGTGCTCGGGCTCGTGCTTGGGCTGCTTGTAATGGTTATTGTCTCCATCATAGATTATTCTTTCGTCTTGCGTTTCAGCTGGCTGATTTATGTATTCAACATCGGCCTGCTTTCTCTGATAACCTTCCATGTATTCGGGGATGATGCCAAAGGGGCGGCACGCTGGATTGAGATCGGCGGCTTTCGTTTTCAACCCTCTGAATTATCCAAAGTTCTGCTAATATTATTTTTTTCCTGGTTCTTTGGAAAATATTATGAACATATTAATAAGCTGTCGTTTATCATACTATCTGGAATCCTGATTTTTATCCCATGGTTTATGATAGAACAGCAGCCCGATTTATCGACAAGCATCGTGGTAGCCGTAATTTTTATTGCACTCTTGTTTTTAAGCGGATTAAGTTATAAAATAATCATAGGCGTCCTTGCCGTGCTGATTCCGGCAGGTTCGTTGTTTATCTATTTGATTCTGCAGCCAGGTCAAAAAATATTAGACAACTATCAGTTGCGGCGTATCATGGCATGGCTTCAGCCAGAAAAATATACGACTGACGCTTATCAGCAGCAAAATTCCATCATGGCTATCGGATCTGGACTGCTATGGGGAAAAGGATTAAATAACAATACGGTATTTTCTGTAAAGAATGGCAATTTTATTCCAGAACCTCAAACAGATTTCATCTTTGCAGTTGCAGGAGAGGAATTGGGCTTTGTCGGAAGCACTATTATTTTGGCGCTCTTGCTTTTGATTGTTCTAGAGTGCATTCTGGTTGGAAGAAAGGCAAAGGATTTATCCGGACGCCTGATTTGCGGGGGCGTCGCTACCTGGATCGGTTTTCAAACCTTTGTAAATATCTGCGTCGTTACCGGGATGATGCCTAATACAGGGCTTCCGCTTCCATTTGTAAGTTATGGGCTTACATCGCTTGTTAGCCTTTTTATCGGAATCGGACTTGTATTAAATGTAGGACTCCAGCCTTTAAAATATCGAAAGGGGGATTTTTAACGTGAACATTGGACTGATTGCTCACGATTCCAAGAAGAAACTGATGCAGAACTTTTGTATTGCTTACCGGGGCATTCTCTGCAAAAATGATTTATATGCAACCGGAACCACAGGAAGGCTAATTGAAGAAGTTACCAACCTGTCGATTCATAAATATCTGGCCGGGCATCTGGGAGGATCGCAGCAGCTTGCGGCACAAATCGAACATAATCAGATCGACTTAGTCATTTTTCTGAGAGATCCGGTTACTCCGAAATCCCATGAACCAGATGTGAATAATACCGTTCATTTATGTGACATGTATAATATTCCATTGGCAACCAATCTTGCCACGGCTGAATTACTAATTAAAGCATTAGACAGAGGAGATTTAGAGTGGCGTGAAATGTATAAATAAATGTACTTCTATATTCCTTAAAAAAGCTTTCCGCCCTGTGACAGCCTTGATTGCGTTATCCATCTCAATGTCTGTACTGACCGGATGCGGAGAGGAGATAACCTTTAAAAATGCCTACGACGTGTATGAAAGCACCAAAGCTTATGAACTGAACACGGCAGTGGCTGTCAAGGAAGAGCGAGCTTTTTTTGCAGAAGATCTCTGTGTTGCAAGCCCAGCGGATTTGATTAGCGAAGGGGTGACAGCCTCTCTTTCAGAAGCAGCAGGATTATTTAATATACAGGAACACAATCTGGAATTTGGCAAAAACATTCATGGGCGCGTGTTTCCTGCAAGCACAACCAAAATATTGACAGCGTATGTGGCATTGAAACATGGGGATCTTGACGCAACTGCGACCGTGACAGAAGCGGAACTTGAATTAGAAGCAGGATCAACAATCTGCGGGCTCTCTGTCGGAGATACGGCAAGTCTGAAAGAGCTTTTATATGGACTGATGCTCTGCAGCGGTAATGACGCCGCAAACGTGATCGCAGACATGATATCCGGTAGTACCGAGGAATTTGCAAAGCTCATGAACGAGGAAGCCTTAGCGCTGGGCGCTACCAATTCCCATTTTGTCAATCCTCATGGACTGCACGACGAAGCGCACTATACCACTGTATATGATATGTACCTGATCTTTCAGGCCGCGCTGGAAAGCAAACAGTTTGTATCCATTATTAGCTCAAAAAACCATACCGGAAACTTTCAGGATTCTATGGGAAACATCATCAGCAAAGAGTGGGTCAATACAAACAAATTTTTAAACGGAGAAGCGCCTGTTCCACAAGGAGTACAGGTGATCGGAGGGAAAACCGGAACTACCAGCGACGCTGGTTACTGCCTGGTACTTTACAGCCAGAAAGCCGGAAATATTCCTTATATCTCTATTGTTTATAAATCGGACAGCCGGGATAATCTTTACCTGGAAATGACAGAGTTGTTAGAAAAAATTTCAAAATAGCGGTTGAATTTTCTGTAAATATATACTATAATTGTCTTATAAAAAGAAACTATTGTTTGCAAATTGAATGAAGAATGCTTGCGTTGTGTAGCATTAATTATCTATTTTGCACAAAAATGGTTAAGACTAGGAGGAGATTGTCATGATACAAATTATAGCTGGGGAAAAAGGTAAAGGAAAGACAAAATATTTGTTAGACAAAGTAAATGAATCAGTAAAATCTGCTACTGGCAATATCGTATATCTGGATAAAAGCCAAAAGCATATGTATGAGCTGAGCAACAAAGTCCGTTTAATCAATGTTTCAGAATATTTAATTACAAATTGTGATGAGTTTTTGGGATTCTTGTGCGGAATCATTTCACAGGATCACGATTTGGAAGAGATGTATTTAGACAGTTTCCTTACTATTGCCTTGATCAAAGAAGAAGAAATAACGCATGCCATTGAAAAATTAGAGGAAATCAGCAATAAGTTCCATGTAAATTTCGTGTTAAGCGTTTCCAAAAATGAAAATGATTTGCCAGATTGTGCCAAAGAGAAAGTAATCATAGCTTTATAGATTGTTACAGAAGACAAAGGGGTTATCGAATTAGAAACGATAACCCCCTTCTTATGTGGTTTGTCAGGCTTCACTCATAGAACGAATTCTTCCAAATACGCTGCACAAATACAACCCGCCAATCCCTACAATTCCATAGACGATCCGGCTGATCCAACTCATATCACCGAATAAGAAGGAAACTAGATTAAAGCGAAATAATCCAATCAAGCCCCAATTTATGGCTCCGATGATAACCAATGCCAGTAACGTATAGTCCAAGACTTTGCTGTTCATTTGTATTACCTCCTTCTACATGAACTTAGTATTGCCTTTTTATAAAAAATAATGTTGGTAATTCATGGGAGTATTGATTAATTGTGAGAAAATGCTAAAATAGCTGATAGGATGCAAAACATTTGAATTTTTAGAGACAGGACAGTATATTTATGGCAAAACAAAATAAAAAAGTTGTTAAATTTCATAAAGTGTCTCAGCTCAATATCGGAGTCGTGATATTTTTAATTATTTTTATCTATCTGTTGTATAATATTTATCAATATTTTACAACAGAGCAAATAGCAATCTATGAAGTTTCGCAGGGAACGATCACCCAGAATCACGTCTATACCGGACTAATTCTCCGGGAAGAAAAAGTATACCATGCAGATTATGCTGGTTACATCACTTATTATAACAAAGACGCAACCAAAATAGGCGTAGGTGATTTTGTGTATTCCATTGATGAGACTGGAAACTTTTATCGGGACATTCGCGCAAAAAATGACGGACAATTATTTTCAAATAAAGAGTCTTACGAAGATCTTGAAAAAACAGCCTCAAACTATGTCAATAATTATTGTGACCAGGACTTTTACCAGGTATATGATTTTCAGTACGATATGGAGGCAGAGTTGATGAAGGCAATTAATGAAAATGCCTTATCCAGTTTAGAAACATCCAGCGGCAATTACAGCGGCTTGCATATTGCCCGCGCGTCAGAACCAGGAATTATTGTATATAATGCCGACGGCTTGGAAAATACCACTGTGGAAAATTTTACTGCAGATGCTTTTGAGCAACCTTCCCATGCAAAAACTAACTTAATGGCGCATGAACAGGTCAATACCGGAGATCTTGCATATAAGCTGATTACCAGCGAGATTTGGGATTTGGTAATTCCTATAAGTCAAAAACTTGCTACAAAATTGTCCGATGAGTCCAACGTCAAAGTGTCGTTTAAAAAAAATAATTCCACAGCTTGGGGAGCTTCTCAAATTATTTCCCGAGACAATGAGACTTATCTCGTATTGACTTTCCAAAATTCCGGGCTGCGCTATGCGCCAGACCGATATCTGGAAGTGGAACTTCTGCTTTCAGATATCACTGGATTAAAAATTCCCAATACTGCTTTGACAGAAAAAAGTTTTTTTCTCATCCCCAAAGAGTATCTCACCAAGGGCGGCAGCAATAATGCCAACGGCGTTACCAGACGCTATGAAAATGAGGAGGGAAAGACGATAACAGAATTTAGCTCTGTCGTAGTGGCAGAAGAAACGAACGACATGTACTATGTGGCAGGGGACGAGCTCTCTGAGGAAGACGTCATCTTAAAAACAGATTCCAATGAAACTTTCACACTTCAAGAACAAGCCTCATTACAGGGAGTGTATAATATAAACAGAGGCTATACTGTCTTCCGAAAAATTGAAATATTGTATCAAAATGAAGAATATACAATTATCAATACGGGGACGAGCTATGGCATATCCCTGTATGACCATATCGCACTAGACGCGTCAGAGATAAATGAAAACCAGATTATACAGTAAGCAAACAAAGCATCATTCTGGCAGGCTCGCTACCTGCAAGAAAAGGAGGAACTTTCCATGATAAAAGAAAATATCAGCCAGGTATTGGAAAACATCAAGACAGCTTGTGAAAAATCAGGCAGAAATCCAGAGGAAGTTACGCTGGTTGCCGTCAGCAAGACAAAGCCCGTTGCGATGCTAAAGCAAGCCTACGAAGCCGGAAGCCGAGATTTTGGAGAGAATAAGGTACAAGAGATTATGGATAAATATCCGCAGCTTCCCTCTGACATCCGCTGGCATATGATTGGACATCTCCAAAGAAATAAAGTAAAATATATCATAGAACACGCAGCGCTGATCCATTCCGTAGATTCCCTGCGGCTTGCAGAGGAAATTAGCAGACAAGCTGAAAAAAAGCAGATTCATGCAAATATTCTGGTAGAAGTAAATATTGCCCAAGAAGAAAGCAAATTCGGCATTTTTCGGGAAGAGGCTATTCAATTGGTGGAAAACATTTCCAAACTGCCGTGGATTTCTGTAAAAGGACTGATGACAATTGCGCCTTTTGTGACGAATCCAGAAGATAATCGTAAATATTTTCGGGGAATTCGGGAATTATCTGTTGACATCATGCATAAAAACATTGATAATGTAACTATGTCTACGCTCTCCATGGGTATGACTGGCGACTATATGGTAGCTGTCGAAGAAGGGGCGACTATCGTACGAGTTGGAACTGGAATTTTTGGTGAAAGAAATTATCCCTTATAACTGCAAAGGACATCATAAATTACAGTTAGGAACTGCAAACAGGACAAGGAGATTATATATGGGTATGTTAGATAAATTTTTAGATGTTATGAGATTGAATTCAGATGATGATGAAGATTACTATGACGACGATTACTACGATGAGGAATACGACGAAGAGAAACCCAAAAGAAAAAACCGTTCCAAAGACAGGGATTCTGGATCAGAAAGTGATTATGATGATAAGAAGCTGCGCCCGGTAAAGACGACTACTAAAATCACGCCCATGCGTCCGTCCAGAAAAGGAACGAGCAGCGGCATGGAAATCTGCTCCGTGAACCCAACTAGTGTCGAAGAAGCGAGAGAGATCACCGAAACGCTCCTGCTGAACAAAAGCGTTGTGCTGAATGTGGAAGGACTGGATGTGGAAACTGCCCAGCGTATCATAGATTTCGCTTCCGGCTCTTGTTTTGCCATCGATGGAAATCTTCAGAAAATCTCTAATTACATATTTATCATTACCCCGCCAAGCGTGGAGCTTTCCGGTGATTTTGCAGATGACGTCGCTGATATTGTGAAGTCATTGGTCTAAGGAACGGCAGATATGACAAAGGAAGATACATTATTGGCAAAACGTTTTGTTGATTTATCCAGGCAAGCACAGCAGAAAGGAATTGTTGTTTTCAGTGAGTTTCTAAATATAAATGAATTGAATATCTTTAAACAGAGAGTATCAGAGCTATATTCTGGTTATGAGTTCTTTGGCGGATATGAATTAAGCGAGCGTCAGATGATAGCATTTATACCTGATGCTTTTTGTTATGCTTGGAAATATCCCATTGCCTGCCTCAAGCTTTGCCCGTTAAATCAAAAATTCGCTGAACGGCTGACACATCGTGACGTTTTAGGAAGTCTCATGAATCTTGGAATCGAACGTTCAAAATTGGGAGATATTCTGATAGGCGAATCAGAAATCTATGTATTCTGTCAGGAAAAACTGGCAGGATATTTGATGTCAGAGCTCACCCGTATCCGGCATACGGCAGTAAAAAGCCAGCAAATTAAACCAGATGCCCTTCATATTCAGCCCCAAAAAGAGACATTGACAGGGATCGTCACTTCCAATCGCCTAGACGGCATGATTTCCAGCATCTGCAAGATATCACGTTCCCAGGCATGCCAATGGATCAAGGGAGGAAAAGTATTTCTCAACAATCAAGAAATCCTGCAGCCAGCGGCGGAATGCAAGCCAGGCACATTGATTTCCGTCCGATCTTTCGGCAGATTCTGTCTCTTAGATTTTGACGGAGAAACCCGCAAGGGACGGTTAAAATTCTCATATGAAAAATATATCTAAGCAATATGCAAAAATGGCTGCGCAGATACTCAATGTTATCGGTTTTGCCTTATTTGCAGAAAGGAATAATGTTTATGTCAAAGACAATTATGGTATCCTATGAGGGAAATCCTTGTTATACGATTGAAATTCAAAAAGATTTTTGCTTGTTGCCAGAAAAATTAAAGGCGCTTGGCTATGGCAATCAGAAAGTATGCATTATTTCTGATTCTAATGTAGCTGCTTTCTATTTAGAAGAGCTGAAAGCGATGCTTGCCTCTCAATTCATATATTGCACCTCTTTCGTGTTTGAAGCGGGAGAAAGCAGTAAGAATACGGATACGGTAGGCGCCGTCTACCAGCATCTAATCCAGCATCAATTTGACCGCAAGGACCTTTTAGTGGCTTTGGGCGGAGGCGTGGTGGGGGATCTTGCCGGCTTTGCCGCTGCTACTTATCTGCGGGGTATTGACTTTATCCAGATCCCAACTACGCTTTTGTCACAAACCGACAGCAGCATCGGCGGAAAAACAGGGGTTGACTTTATGCAGTATAAAAACATGGTCGGCGCATTTTACATGCCGAAACTGGTTTACATGAATCTATCGGCGCTAAAATCTCTCCCAGCGAGACAGTTCTTTGCTGGGACAGCAGAATTGATCAAACACGGATTTATCAAGGATGCCGCATATACTCAGTTTATTGAGAATCAAAGCGATAAAATCATTGCTCAGGATTATGACGCCATGGAAGAGACGATTTACCAAAGCTGCCTGATTAAGCGGGATGTTGTCGAGCGTGATCCCAAAGAGCAGGGAGAACGTGCTTTGCTAAACTTTGGACACACCATAGGACATGCCGTTGAAAAATTGTCAGATTTCAAGTTATCGCACGGAGAATGCGTGGCGCTAGGGATGGTAGCCGCCGCCTATCTTTCATGGAAACGAGGAAATATAAAAAGAGAAGAATTTGATCAATTAAAAAACATCCTCAAAGAATACAAGCTGCCCATCGTGCTAAATGCTTTTTCCCATACGCCAAAAGAAATTCTCGCCGCTACGAAACTAGATAAGAAGATGGAAGCTGGCAAAGTAAAATTCATTTTGCTGAAAACCTTAGGGGAAGCTTACGTTACAAAAGATGTCACAGATGCAGAAATTTTAGAAGCAATTTCCTATATTGCAGCGTCACAGATGTAAGGGACGCCTGAATATTTGACACAGAATCTACTTATAACAAAAAGAGGTTTCTATATGAACGAAAAAAGAAAGAGCTGCATTCTTGGAATCTGCAGCGTTATCTGTTTGCTGGCATTGGACCAATTGACAAAGTATTTTGCCTCTGCCTATTTGAAAGATGGCAATTCCATCATCCTGATCAAGAACGTATTCCAACTTCATTATCTGGAGAACCGTGGCGCAGCATTTGGACTGATGCAGGGAATGAAGATTTGGTTTGTAATCGCAACCATCTTGATGCTTGGCATTCTTCTTATGATTTATTGGCGTTCTCCTATGGAAAAAAGATATGGCTGGGCAAGGATTGTCCTGATTCTTTTTGCAGCCGGGGCAATCGGAAATCTGATTGACCGTCTGTGGCTCGATTATGTCGTGGATTTTTTCTATTTTGAATTAATTAATTTTCCTATTTTTAACGTAGCCGACATTTATGTAACCTGCGGCGTAATATTGTTCATGCTGTTGGCATTTTTCTATTATAAAGAAGAAGAACTTGAAAAACTGATTACTTTCTGGAAGAAGCATCAGATAGAGCATACCAGATAGCATAAGGAATGGAGGAATGCATAAATTGTGTTTAGAAGATCGTAACCACGAATTTGAAGTATCTGAAAATCAGAATTCCGAACGTTTGGACAGAGCATTGTCGTCCTGGAATCAAGAGATCTCGCGATCGTTTTTCCAGAAGCTGATTCGTGAAGGAGAAGTAAAAGTAAATGGCATTCCCAAAAAATCCAATTACCGGGTAGTAACAGGAGACAAGATTTCCGTTGTCATTCCACAAGCGGAAGCGCTTGAAATTCTGCCAGAAAACATCCCGCTTGATATTCTTTATGAAGATGCGGACGTACTGGTCGTCAATAAACCCAAAGGAATGGTGGTGCATCCCTCTGCCGGGCATTGCTCTGGCACATTGGTTAACGCCGTAATGTATCACTGCAGGGACAGCCTCTCTGGCATCAACGGGATCATTCGACCTGGCATCGTGCATCGTATTGACATGGACACCACAGGCGCCTTAATTATTTGCAAAAATGATCATGCGCATCTTAAAATCGCAGAACAAATCAAAGAACATTCTGTGACAAGGCGATATCTTGGCATTGTAAGAGGAATTGTCAAAGAAGATGCCGGAATCATCAACGAAGCCATTGGAAGGCATCCCATTGACCGAAAAAAAATGGCAATCCATGTGCGTAACGGCAAGACAGCCATTACCCATTACAGAGTCATACAGCGGTTTTCCAAGCATACTTACATGGAATTTGAACTGGAAACAGGCCGTACGCATCAAATCCGAGTCCATATGGCAAGCATTGGACATCCTTTGTTAGGAGATCGTGTATATGGTTCTTGCAAATCCTTTGGCAACCTGCAGGGGCAAACCTTGCATGCCGCCGTCATTGGATTCATCCATCCTTCCAACGGACAGTATCTTGAACTGGAAGCGCCTTTGCCAGAATATTTTGAATCGCTGTTAAAAAAGCAACTTTAAGTTTTGAGCACATTTGCGCTTCCTGCAACCGAATTCAAACAATTAGTGAATCACAAGCAAAGTTATGTACTTTTTGAAAGAAGTGTATTATAATAATAGCATAATTTGTATTAAAATTAATAATGGGTGCAGCCAGGTTAAGGCAGAAAGGTGGTAGTTTTATGGAAAAATTTATAATTACAATTGGAAGAGAGTTTGGCAGCGGGGGCTTGGATGTCGGCCGCATGCTCTCAGATAAGCTAAACGTAAAATGTTACGACAAAGAATTATTATCTATAGCGGCAAAGGAAAGCGGACTTTGCCAGGAAATATTTGAAAATCACGATGAAAAACCCACCAATAGTTTTCTCTATTCCCTGGTTATGGACACATATTCCGTCAGCGGATATACTTCAGCCCCGTTCTTAGATATGCCTTTAAACCATAAAGTATTTCTGGCACAGTTTGAAACCATCAAAAAGCTTGCTGACAAAGAATCTTGCATCATTGTAGGAAGATGTGCGGATTATGCTCTTGCAGAGCACCCAAATTGTCTCAACGTGTTCATACATGCCGATATGGACTTTCGCATCAACCATATTATTAGAACTTTTGACTTATCCCGCGAGAAAGCGGCTGACATGATTCATAAAACAGATAAAAAGCGTGCCAGTTACTACAATTATTATTCCAGTAAAAAATGGGGGGATTCCAGAAGTTATCATTTGACATTGGACAGCAGCCAGCTTGGGATCGCAGGATGCTGCGACATGATTCTTAACTATATGGACATTCAGCAAAAGAACCGCAACAAATAGAATATAGGAAATTCTGGGGCAGTGGCAGGAAGGAATGCTTGTGATAATGAGACGTCTGATTTCCTAAATGCCATATTGCCCATCTATGCGGCTCCTTAATCCCTAGTGAGGATCAATCATTGATCTTCATGAAAAATACTCCCTGAAAACTTTCCCGCAAGTTTCCTCCTTTCATCATCAATGGCAGCGTAATGCTGGCGAGTCGTCTCCACGCTTTTATGACCCAAAGCGTCTGCCACCAGGTAAATATCTCCCGTCTCTTTATATAAGTTCGTTCCATACGTACTGCGCAGCTTATGCGGAGTGATCTTTTTGGTGATATTCGCAGCTCCTGTATATTTTTTGACCAGGTTTTCTACGGCACGAGTGGTAAGGCGTCCATGTTTTAACGAGAGAAAAAGCGCCTGTTGCTGATCCGGAAGCGCCTTTTCAGCCAGAAGCGGACGTTCGATTTCTAGGTAATCTAAAAGTGCGTCAGCGACCTCCTCGCCGAAATAAACGGTAGATTCATTTCCGCCTTTACGTACCACGCGCATTCCATTATTTTTGAAACTGACATCTGTGATATCCAGCCCCACACACTCTGATACGCGGATCCCAGTACCTAGCAGCAATGTCAAAATCGCCGTATCCCGGTATTTCGTTTTCTGATGCGCTGAAAGCTGCCTGGCTGTCAGAGAAGTGCCGTTTTCGACGGCTGAGATTAAATCAGCAACTTCGTCTTTATCCAGGCGAATGATGTTTTCTTTATGTTTCCTGGGGGTCTCTATCATAGACGGAGCGTTTGTCTTAATAAATTCTTTCTTAAAATAATAGTTATACATCGTGCGTATCGCAGAAAGCTTTCTTGATTTTCCTTTTTCGCCGTTGGTGACTGCTTGACCTTCTTTCTTTTGATAATAGGAGAGGTAAGACAGATATTTTTCTATATCCACAGGAGTCACTTCATCTAAAACCACAATAGGAATGTCATGCATAGCCATTTTTTGATAAGCATTGTTCGTTTTCTGGACAAATTCAAAAAAAAGCCGAATATCATAGCCATATGAAAGACTTGTCCTAGACGAGGTATTGCGCGTATCTAAATAACGAAAAAAATCAACACAAAATTCTGGAAGTTCGTTCAATAATATCTGAAGTTTACGCTTATTTTCTAAGTTAATTTTTTCTACATAATCCATATGGAAACTCCTTTCAAAAAACATGTGATTTGCATTGTAATTCTATATAATTATATCAAACTTTAAGATAAAATTTTTCTAGAAAAAGGTTATAATAAATTTTCTGTCTTCTTAATAAATTCCAGTATATATTATGTTTTTATTGAAATTTAATTATTTAATTAATAAAATTTTCCAACAAGAAAATCATTACAAGAAACTTTTCTTGATTCGCCTTTGAGTGTGTTCAAATCTATTTTCTCGCTTGGTGTTTTCATTAAGAGACGCATAAAAATCAAAGCAATGACCTGTCAAAGCTATTAAAAATCGTTTTATTAGCGAAAAAAAGATATTCTATTTCTATCAGTTCGCAAAATCAACATTTCACGAACTGATAGAAATAGAATAACAAACTCTTTTCTTTTGATAATTGCGTGTAAAATAGCTCCTTTTGCACATTTACACCCTTAATTAATCTCATTTTCAGCAAATCTCATCGGAATCTAATAGTATCGTAAACGGTCCGTCATTTAGCAGTGAAATTTTCATCTCTGCACCAAAAGAGCCTGTCTGCACATTGGAAACCTGTTTTTTACATGCCGAGATGATATATTCATACATCTGTTCTGCAAAATCAGGGGCGCCGGCTTTTAGAAAGGAAGGACGGTTACCCTTTTTGCAATCTGCATACAAAGTAAATTGTGAGATTAATAGTAATTCACCAGAAACGTCTTCCAGCGACAAATTGGTTTTTCCATCTTGATCCGCAAAAATTCTCATGCCAATTAATTTACGGATCATTTTATCTGCAATCGCCTGGGTATCATTCTGGCTGACGCCGATGAACACTAGAAATCCTTTCTGTATCTTTCCTATTATTTTTCCTTCCACTTCCACAGAAGCATAACTTACACGTTGTATTACAAATCTCATCGTTTCCTCCATTCTGTGCGCTTAACGGCACAAGCAAGTAGTTCGTGAAAGAATTTTTTAATTCTTTCACGCTTTTCCCATTTCTATTATTTTTAAAAAAATGCGTTGTTATGTTACGTAAAACTATAATCTTCAATCACCTTTCTAATTCTCTCTTGGACAATCCTGGCAATATCTTTCGTTTTTAGATTTTTATAATCTTCATATAACAAGGGTTTGAGATAATGCACTTGTGTGGTGACCTTGCCCATGGTATAGCTATTGAACACTTTATAGGAGTCAATTAACGCCACTGGAACAATGGGAGCCTTAGCTTTCAGGGCACATTTAAAGCATCCCGCCTTGAAAGGAACCATTTGATTCTTGTTGTTAAAAGCATAGTCCCCCTCTGGAAATATAATGTATTTCCTGCCCTCTCTGACTTCCTCTGCCACCTCGTTGAGCACATTCATTGCCTGTCGGATATCCTTTCGGTCTAGGCGTTTTCCTTGTACCAAGTCCACAATCTCGTTTACCAATATCATATTAGATTTGACCTTATCCATCACAAAGGAACAGGGATTTTTATGTGTGATCATAATTCCCAGCGCATCATACTTTCCCTGATGATTAGGGTACATAATGTATCCCCCTTCTTTAGGAAGGTTATCCTCGCCATAAAACTTGGTATGAATATGCCCTGTATGTTTCATTAGCTTAATGGCGTGACAAAGCAGGCTATAACGTCTTCTTTCGGAATATTTTTCTGGATGATTCGCCTGATATCTCATCTTGGGAATCATATAGGGGGCTCGAAATAAGTTCATAAAAATAACGTATAAAAATTTAATCATTCTTCTTTCTCCTAAATAAGCACTTCCCTACCATTATAAAATGATTTACGCAAAAACACAACAAAATCCCCATTTTTTTAGACATGTTCTTACATCTATCTGCCAATAAAATTTGCGAACAAATTTTCGGAATATGTGTTTGCATTTTATAATAAAGTATGTTATGATAAGTAAAGAATCAATATCTAATTCCCTGATTTTTACAACGAATCTGTCGGATTAGAAACAGAGCTTTAGAAAGAGACTTCAGGAGGTTAAGATTATGGCATATGGAAAAATAAGCGACAAGCAGAAAGAAATCTTAGAATACATTAAGAGCGAGATTTTGAATCGGGGTTATCCGCCTGCGGTAAGGGATATTTGCGAAGCCGTCCATTTAAAGTCCACGTCCTCTGTTCACTCACATTTGGAGACGTTGGAAAAGAACGGATATATCAGGAGAGATCCTACAAAGCCGCGGGCCATTGAAATCATTGATGACACCTTTAACTTAAGCCGGCGCGAGGTTGTAAACGTCCCCCTTTTAGGCAGGGTGGCTGCCGGAGAGCCATTGCTTGCGGTGGAGAATGTAGAAAGCTACTTCCCTATCCCAGCGGAATATATGCCCAACGAAGAAAGCTTTATGTTAAAAATAAAGGGGGAAAGCATGATCAATGCCGGGATTTTTGACGGCGATAATATTCTGGTACAACGCCAGTCCACGGCCTCAAACGGAGATATGGTAGTTGCCCTGGTGGAAGATTCGGCAACGGTAAAGACTTTTTATAAGGAAGACGGTCATTACCGGCTTCAGCCAGAAAATGATACCATGGAACCGATTATCATAGAAGAATGCACCATTTTAGGAAAGGTATTCGGCGTGTTTCGATTTTTTAAATAATCCAAAGCATTTCAAAGCATTATCAAAAAATCCATAGCATCTGACGACCGTGTCTTTCAAAGCCCTATGGCTGTTTTGCCCGATCGTCAGCAGCTATGGATTATATGTCAAGCTTGTGATTCCTATAATTCATCTACCTCGATTTTCTTCCCATCCGTCCAAATTTTCTCTAAATCATAGAAAAGGCGGTCTTCCTTGGAAAATATGTGGACAATGATATCATTGTAATCCATCAATACCCAAGTAGAGTTGCGATTTCCCTCAATTTGTCTTGTAGAATGCCCCATCTTTTCCATTTCTTCATCTACTGCGTCTACCATCGCCTGGATTTGGTTGGTATTTGAACCTGTTGCTATGATAAAATAGTCAGCCACAGGAGAGATCTCCTTAATATCAATCACCCGCAGCTCTTCCGCTTTCTTTTCGTTTAATGCTTGACAGGCAATTTTTGCCATTGTGCGTGAATTATCCATAATTTCCTCCATTCTCTGCGCTTATCAGCACAAACAGGTAGTTTGGGAAAGAATTAACAAATTCTTTCACTCTTTCCTCCATTCTCTGCGCTTATCAGCACAAACAAGTTTCGTAAAAGCATTCACATTTTCTTTCACGACTGCTCCGTTGTGTTCGTTTTTCGTACAAACAAACCGTTCATGAAAACATGCGCAAATTTTTTCACATTTCCTCTTTCTATAATAGCTCACGAAAATATTGATGGGTTTTCAGGGTCAGCGGATCTAATTCCCCGCCTCTATCTTTCAAATAATCTAAAGTATCTGATAATATTTTGAGCATCGCCCTATCCAGATCCTCAAATGCCAGATTGCGAATTTCCTCTAAATTAGGCGCTTTTTTTCGATTTGGCTCAATATAATCTGCAATATAAATGATTTTATCAAGCGTGTTCATGTTTGGTTCTCCCGTAGTGTGAACCTGTATGGCATGGAGAACTTTCGGATCCGTAACCTCGTAAACCTTTTTTGCAAAATATGCCCCTAGCTTCGCATGCAAGAGATAGAGGCTGCGCTTCTCAGATCTGCTGACAGGAATGCCATATTTTTTGCATAGCTTCAATTTCTTTTCATTGGAAATACATTTTGCACAATCATGAAGAAGCCCCGCATACATTGCCTGCTCTAAATCCACATGATGCGCCATTGCCAAAGCCGCCGCCGTATACATAACTCCCAGAGTATGGGTATATCTCTCCCTGTCTAATTCTTTTTTTAACTTCTTTTCAATTTCCGACCGTTTCATAAATCCCTCCATTCTGCGCTTTTTCAAGCACAAAAATGAACGCTATGTTACATACAATTTATGTTTGTGAATATACGCTTCTACTTCCTTTGGCACCAGATACCGGATGGTGTGATGTTCGTTGACCCGGCGTCTAATATCCTGTGAAGAAACTTCAAGGCTTAAGGTATCTAAAGGATAGAATTTTCGAGGATATTTCCTGTTGAGACGTTCAATTTGCTGTAAAAACTCTTCCTGTCTCTGATGTTTTCGATAAGCAGCCAAAACATTACAATTCTCTAAGATCAATTCTGGCTCTTTCCAAGATTCAAAATCAAAAAGAGAGTCTGCGCCTAAAATAAAATATAATTCCACATTCTCTTCCTGCTCTTTTAGCTGCTTGACCGTTCGGAATGTATAGCTGGTTTCTGAAGAATGCACCTCAATCTCATTTAACACAAACCACGGATTATCTGAGATTGCAAGCGAGACCATTTTGCAGCGGTGGGCGGCGTCCGTGACCTGCCGTTTATGTGCCAGTGGAGAATGTCCCGTGGGGATAAATTGAACCTGTTCTAAGCAAAATTGTTCCCTGGCATTTTCTGCAATCATCAGGTGTCCGTTGTGAATCGGGTTAAATGTCCCTCCCATGATGCCAATTCTTCGGATTTCACCAGTAAATCCTTCTTTTGATCTGGTATCCATGACTTCCTCCACTCTGCGCACCTTGTGACACAGCTATACCGTTACCAAAAATGCGCATTTCATTAGCTCGATTTCCCCATTCTGGTCAGGATTCTTTGTTATTTTCATTTCGGAAGCTGGATGTGTGAATTTTTCTTTGCTGGGCGGTACAATATTATTTTTTTCCCAATAACATGCACTACTTGCGAGCTGGTTCTTCCTGCAAGGGTATCTGCTAGCTCATTTGGATCATCAAAACAATTTTTCAACACAGAAAGCTTTATCAGCTCTCTTTTTTCCAGCGCTTCATCTACTGCCGTAACCATCTCAGGAGTCAGGCTTGCTTTTCCTATCTGAAAAATAGGATTGATACTGCTGGCAAGACGTTTGAGATAAGCGCGTTGTTTACTTGTCATAGACATAATAAGTTGTCCTTTCTTTTCATCAATCAGTATAAAAGCATTATTTATAATAGTCGAATTCCAGACCATACATGCGGACCGTGTCTCCCTCAGAAATCCCCTGCCGTTCCAACTCTTCCAAAATCCCTTGTTCCCGCAAAAACTTCTGGAAAAATAAAAATCCTTTTTCGGAGTCGATATTGGTATAGCCCAGCATCTTTTCAATCTTAGGACCCTCAACTACATACACATGATCTTCTTCTTTATATTCCACTGTATAAGGCTCTTCTCGGAAAGCGGCCATTTCAGGGAAAAATTCTTGTTCGTAAATGACAGGTGCGTTGTCTGTCAAAGACAAGAGTTCCTGCACATGATACAAAAGCTCTTTCAAGCCCTTGCCGCTGACGGCAGATATGGGATAAACCTGAATCCCCTTTTTTTCAAATTCTTCTTTTAATCTTGGAATCGCACTCTCCGCTTCGTCATAGATAGCATCGATTTTATTTGCGGCAATTACCTGGGGCTTCATTAAAAGTTCTGGATTATAGGATTCCAACTCTTTATTGATGGCATAGATATCGGCAATTGGATCCCTGCCCTCTACGGAAGCGGCGTCTACCATATGAATCATTACCTTTGTACGCTCGATATGCCTTAAAAAAGCATGTCCTAATCCTACTCCCTCGGATGCTCCCTCAATCAATCCTGGAATGTCTGCAATCACAAAGCCGCCAGCTCCTTCTAAATCTACCACGCCCAAATTAGGATTGAGGGTGGTAAAATGATAATTGGCTATCTTGGGACGCGCATTGCTGACACGGGAAAGCAGGGTGGATTTTCCAACATTGGGAAATCCCACTAATCCTACGTCTGCAATTACTTTCAGTTCCAAATGAACTTCAAGTTCAATTCCAGGCTTGCCAGGCTGTGCATATTTTGGAACCTGCATCGTCGCAGTGGCAAAATTCTGGTTTCCGAGCCCCCCTCTGCCGCCACGCAAAACCACCTGCCTGGTATTTTCTCCTGACATATCCGCAATCACTTTATCCGTTGCAGCATCCCGTATAATCGTTCCCGGTGGAACTTTGACGATCATATCTACGCCGTTTTTGCCATGGCAATTACGTTTGCCGCCTTCTTCTCCATTGCCAGCCGCATATTTTCTCTTGTGACGGAAATCCGTAAGCGTATTTAATCCTTCGTCAACCTCGAAAATCAAATCTCCCCCATGACCGCCGTCACCGCCGTCTGGTCCTCCGTTGGGCACATATTTTTCCCGGCGGAAAGACACATGCCCGTCGCCGCCTTTTCCTGATTTTATAATAATTTTTGCGTTATCTGCAAACATTTTGTTTTACCTCATGAAAAGAATAGACCCGGCTATTCAGTCGAGTCTATCAGTCGTATTGAATCATTTCTTATTCATTGCTTGTGACTGGATATACGGAAGCCTGTTTCCTGTCTCTTCCTTTTCTTTCGAATCTCAGTACACCGTCAACTTTGGCAAATAAAGTGTCATCGCCACCGATTCCAACGTTTATACCCGGATGAATCTTGGTTCCACGCTGTCTGTATAAAATGTTTCCAGCTTTTACAAACTGTCCGTCAGCTCTCTTCGCACCTAATCTCTTAGATTCGGAATCTCTGCCGTTCTTTGTGGATCCTACTCCTTTTTTATGTGCAAAAAATTGAAGATTCATATTCAACATGTCTTACACCTCCTTGAATCTAAGTATCATATATTCCGTACCGTAATTTTCTTGTATTCCCTGTAAGCCCAAAACCAAGGAACGAATCAGCAACAACGCCTCTTTGGAATAACCGTCTTTCAATGAGAAATCAATCAAACCGCTTTCTTTCTCCATCGTCAGTTGAAACTCATCGCAGACAAGCTGTTCTACAGAATTGATCGTATTGATCACCAACGCAGAAACGGCGGCGCATACGATATCCTCTCCTGCTTCTGCATATCCTGCATGTCCCATGCATTGAAACGCCGTATATTCTTTCGCCTGGTTTTCAAAAACCGTTATACAAATCATAACAATTCCTTATCGATTAGCCATTAATCTTTTCGATCTTAACCTTGGTGAAAGACTGTCTGTGACCGTTCTTCTTGTGATAGCCGGTTTTTCTCTTATACTTATATACGATAATCTTCTTGCCTCTGCCGTTTTCCACTACAGAAGCTTCAACTGTTGCGTTTGCTGCGTCAGCTCCAACCTTTAAAGAACCGTCGCTCACTGCTAACACATTATCGAAAGTAACTCTCTCACCAGCTTCAACACCAAGCTTTTCAATGGTAATGATATCGCCCTCAGATACTTTGTACTGCTTACCACCTGTTGCTATAATTGCGTACATATGGCACCTCCTATTATCATTACTCGCCAGTTTTGGTGCTGCTAACGCAGACTTAAGACCTCACTGTGCGGCATACTCATAAAGACTAGCACAAAAAAACGATTATGTCAACGATTATTTCCACTTTGCATTTGTTCTGCCAGGGATTTTTTCACTTTCTTCCTGGTCAGTTCCACCAGATGAAGCTTCGTCATATCCACGACGCTTACTGGCACGCTGTCTGTACGGACAAAGGCGCGCAGTGATTTTAGCAGCTTGTCATTGTCCCTTTCTTCTTTCATATCGATAAAGTCAACAATGATGATCCCAGATAAATTCCTTAGACGAATTTGATGCGCAATCTCTTCTGCGGCCTCTAAGTTAATTTTAATATAATGTTCCTGCGCCTGTTTTTTGGCAATGCTTTTTCCTGAATTGACGTCAATTACCGTTAAAGCTTCCGTAGGCTGTATAATAAGGTATCCTCCAGATTTTAACCAGACACGTTCTTGCAACGCCTCCTGCAGCCGGTTTTCAAGGCTGTAAAGTTTTGACAAGCTCAGAAGCTGATCTTGATATAAGGCAAGCTTATCGTTAAGCTTTGGATCAAGACGCTCAAAGTACTGTTGAAGCTGCTGGAAGATCTGCGGATCATCTGTCAGAATGCTTTCCACCTGTTGAGGATTTAAGCTTTGAAAAGCATGAAGATATTCTGGGATTCCCTGCTTTAAGCAGCTAAAAACGGTACGATGCATAGCCGTATTCTTTATGACTTGATATTCTTTCTTTAATTGTTGGTACTCTAGGAGTATTTCTTCCAAAGAAGCGGCAGCAGCATTTGTTCGTACGATAACGCCATAGTCTCTATCTTCTTCAAATGTTAAAGTCTTCCTTAATTTTTCTCTTGTCTCCTGATTCAGTTTTTTTGAAATTCCCAACGATTGGTTCTCGCTCGTCAAGACGAGATACTTCCCAGAAAAATTCAAGTTGGTGCTGACTTTCGGAGGCTTGCTGCCACTGCTTTCACGAACAACCTGAACCACTACTTCATCTCCTTGAACCAATCTCGGGCTATTAATTTTTTTTACATAGAGGGGATTTTTTAAGTCCTCCAACGAATAATAACAGGGAACGCCAGGAGCAATCTCTATAAACGCCGCATTTAGGTTTTTTACAATGTCTTTTACTCTTCCAACATAAATATTGCCTAAAATCCCCTGTTGCTCCAAGGATTCCAAAGACACTTCGACAAGTTTATTTTCCTGATAGAGCGCTGTCGCAATGAAAGATTTCTTTCGCTGAAAAATTTTTGTAACCAACACTTTGTATTTCATACTTTTCACCCATGAAACTAAAATTAAATCTAACCTTTAATCAACAACATTATTCTTTTTTTAATTCTATATTATATCTTTTCCTAGCATTCCCAGCGCAATGAATTCTGGAAATGTTTTCCCTTCCCGCTGATAACGCTTTTTTTCCTTATCTAAATATCTCTGATAGTCACTGCGCTCTTTTTCTCCTTTTACCGGAACCTCCTTGGACTTTGCATAAACCTCCAGACGATGAATCTGAAACCCTAGGCAATCATAGGGCAGGTTATGAAAACGGCAGAATGCTTCTAAAATTAATTCTGGCTTAACATTGTCGGTACTTCCCGTACAAGCTTTTAAGAAAAGCGCCGGAATCTCTTCTATACCGTTCTCTGTTCCCATTGCTAGAAGCTCAGGATTAGAAACGTTGATGCCATTTAAGTCCTTGAGGTTTAACACTTTCATCTCATAGATCAAAGGCTTTAAATCCATCTCTATTTGACGTTTTTTCGTCTGCTTCGTGATCATGATTTGAGACTGGCATTGATAAAATTCCTCTACTTTTGCCTTAAGCTCTGAAACAGTTTTCCCAAAGAGATGGTAGCCAGGCTTTACATAAATTAGGTAATCTGCCGCCGCCACTAGGGACATTGCCGTTTTGGCAGTATCTGGAAGTCTTTTGTATTCGAGGATGGATATGCCTTCTACCATTACCTGATTCATGGCCTCAATCGATGCCTGGCTGCACAAGCTAGAATGCACTTCAATATCAAAGTATTCCCCGTCGCTGGTAACTCCTACCCCAAGAGGGGCGGCAAAAGACATAATCTGATGCGGGCTGTAGCCCTCGGAATAGGCGATATCGATAGCGGCGCGGCGGATTGCCTTTTGAAAATACCGCATCATATCCAGATGCCCGATAAACTTCATGACGCCATATTTTTGAAACTTAATTCTGATGTTCAACACATACACCCCCTTGAAATCCAGCCGCGCCACAGCCGCTGCACTGCATCCTGCAGTTTTGCGTTGTCTGTTCTTGCAACGCCCGCTGCCATTCCCGTTTTAAAAATGTTTTGGAGACGCCACAGTCAATAAAATCCCATGGAAGAACCTCATCCAGCTCTCGCTTGCGCAAATTGTAAAACGCAATGGAAACGCCGCATTCCTGGAATGCTTCCATCCATTTCTGATTATCAAAAGATTCTGTCCAGGCGTCGAAGATGCATCCTTTTTCGTATGCTTTAAGAAGAACTTGTCCTACCCGGCGGTCTCCTCTTGCAAAAACGCCTTCTAGCACTGTCACATCAGCTTCATGCCAGTTGTACTTTAAGCTCTTGCGGTTTAACTGTGCCTTCATCTCTTCATTTACCACCCTGGCTTTTGACAAATATTCTTCCTTGGGACACATGGACGCCCACTGGAATGGCGTGAATGGCTTGGGCACAAAAAAGGAAGTACTGATGGTAATCTGGCATTTTCCATTGCGCTCTTCTTTAGGTATCTCATAATAACGGCGGGCAATCTTATCTGCCAGCCGTGGAATTTCCCTCATGTCCTCCTCTGTCTCTGTGGGAAGACCCAGCATATAGTAAAGCTTTACTTTCTGCCAGCCCCCTTCAAAAGCGAGTCCGGCGCCATTTAAAATCACTTCTTCGGTCAATCCCTTGTTAATCACATTTCTAAGACGCTGCGAACCTGCTTCCGGTGCAAAAGTCAGGCTGCTCTTACGCACATCCTGCACCTTGCTCATAACATCCAGCGAAAAAGCATCTATGCGCAGGGATGGCAGAGATATGTTGACCCCTTTTTCTTTCGAATCGATCAGATCATTGATCAGCTCTGGAAGCTGGCTGTAATCACTAGAACTGAGCGAGCTCAAAGAGATCTCTTCATGCCCGGTATTTTGAAGCATGTCACGAGCGCATTCTTTGAGCATCTCCACATCCCGCTCTCTGGTGGGGCGGTAAATCATGCCAGCCTGGCAAAAACGGCAGCCGCGAATGCATCCACGCTGCAATTCCAATACGACACGGTCCTGCGTCGCCTTGATAAAGGGCACCAAGGGCTTGCGCGGATAAACGGATTGCGTCAAGTCGATCTGAATTTCCTTTTGGACCGTTGCCGGAACGTCTGAATATTTCGGCGTAAACGCCTGTATTCTTCCGTCTTCCCAGTAAGACACTTCATACAAGGATGGTACATAGATGCCAGGAATCTTGCTGGCAGCGCGCAAAAAATCCTCACGAGCGCCTCCCTGTTGCCTGACATTTTTATATGTTTCAAACAACGAAGAATATTGTGTCTCTCCTTCGCCAATATAAAAGAGATCAAAAAAATCTGCCAAAGGCTCCGGGTTATAAGTACATGGACCGCCGCCAATGACAATCGGATCCTCCTCTGTACGCTGCGCTGACTGCAGCGGTATCTGGCTTAAATCCAGAATCTGCAAAATATTGGTATAACACATTTCGTATTGAATCGTAATCCCAAGAAAATCCATATCTTTTACCGGGGACTGCGTTTCCAATGTAAACAGCGGAATATTCTGTTCTTTGATGATTTTATGCAGATCACTCCAAGGAGAATACACACGCTCGCAGTAGACATCATCCCTCTGGTTAAACATATCGTATAATATTTGAATTCCCAGATGGGACATGCCGATCTCATATACATCTGGAAAACACATCGCAAATCGAATTGCCACATCCTTTGGATCTTTGCGTACCATATTCACTTCATTGCCGATATATCTGGCAGGTTTATCAATAGACATTAAAATTTCATCACTTAAAGCAAGCTTGTTCATACATATGCTCCTTTACTTTTGTGCTTATTTACAGCCCTTTCATTCTAACACACAATGTCCTGGAAGTCCACTTCTTCTGTGCCTCAGTGCGCCATATCAATATAGCAGGCGCAAAAAAGCGCAATGCCCTGGCATTCACAGGACATTGCACCTTTCTCATTGTGAGCCTTTATCTTATTTGCACGCTTTCTGTCATCACCGCTTCAATCAGGAGGCGCCTGTCGTCTCTGCCGCTATAGCAGGTGGACAGCGTGAGGATCTTATCCTCCTCCGACACCTCCATGTCCTCCCTGAAGTTCCCTGCGCACGACCCAACGTCTGCAAGGTACCTGCGCACTTCGCCAGGGCTCGAGAAATCATATGCACAGGGAAGCAGCTCGTCTGAATAGTCCACTGCCGCAAAGACCTCGTACGTCACTGTTCTGTCTGGCAGGTGGATCAGGATCTGATGGTTCTTTTCAAAGAACTCCTGGTCCTCAAACTCGTGGAGGCCGCTGAACATGCTCCCGTCCTTCAGGTTATGCCCGTACAGGATCGTGACGGGATCCTCAAAGTCCCTCTGGTTCACCGCATGGGAGTATATCGAGCCCGGATAGCCCTCCCTCAAGTCCAAGGTATGGTTCAGGTAGTAGTCATCATAGGGATCGGCCGCATCGCCTTTCTGTAACACCGGGTAATCGATCCCGGTGCCCGGGACCGTGATCCACGCATAAATGTCCGGGTTCTGCGCTTTCAAGGCATCAAAGTCAATTCTCGTCTCCCCAGACTCTTCTACAAACTTTACGTCGTCCACGGATAAGTCCCCAGATATTTGCACGGACGTTCTCACAGAGCCTGCCGTAGTCCCCGCAACTCCTGCATGATCCGTGTGAAAGCTTGCCAGGAAGACCGCCATGCCAAGGCACAGGACCGCAAGCGCCGATGCGACATTCTTCTTTTCCAGCTTCATGCTCCCTACTCTCCAGTCTTGGGGCTCTTCCTATAGGAGGAAGCCGCCGTATTTATTGAGATGGTCAAGTTTTTTTGTAACACTTACAAGGAAAAGTTTTGACATAATCATGCCTGCATTCTCTTTTCAAATGGTGTCATATATCCATTGGATGAATGCGGGCGGATATGATTATAGTAGACATATACATAATCCCTGGTTGCATTATTTAGTTCTTCGTCTGTTGAAAAACGGTGTTTGCTGATGAATTCCGCTTTGAACGTCCCATAAAAGCTTTCCATTGGGGAGTTGTCATAGGGGCATCCCGCTTTACTCATGCTCTGCTCAATCCCTTCTTCTTTACAGTAATCTGTAAATGCCCGCGAGGTATACTGTGAACCCTGATCACTGTGCAGCATCAGGTTTTTGGGATGATAATTT
>CAJTJY010000008.1:37792-104588 GCA_910576975.1 uncultured Lachnospiraceae bacterium | reverse complement strand
TATAATAGAACAGATATAGAAAATTGCAATTTGCAAGATGTAGAAATAGTATGTGCATATATTGAAAAGAAAATGCTTAAAGCACTGGATGCACTAAAAACTGAAAATTTGGACGAAAAAATAGAACAATGAAAACTTTTCCTTTGTCCATAAAATGTAAAAGTTTTTCAATTTTGCTGAAATCCTTGTAAAATCAGCGATTGAAAGACTTTTTTTATTGTTTCTCATAATTCCTTTGTACCCTCATTTTTCACAATTTAATTCCTTTGTCAAAAATGGCTGAAACCCTTGAAAACTATAGCTTTTTTGACAAAGGAATTTTTCACATTTTGCAGGACGCTTTACACCAAAATGGCCTATTGACTTTTAGACCGTTTTGGTCTAAAATGTGAAAAAACAAAGTCGAATATGCAAGGAATTTGGAGGAAAGATGGAATGCTGTTTAATTCAGTGAATTTTTTAATTTTTTTCCCAGTTGTGGTATTGATCTATTTTTTGATGCCCAAAAAGGTTAAATATGTATGGCTTTTGGCAACGAGTTACTTTTTTTACATGTGCTGGAACGCTAAGTATGCCTTGCTGCTTCTGTGGTCCACGGCAATTACATATTTGAGCGGATTGCTGATTGATAGATGTGAGAGGCGGCAAGGGCAAGAAAGCAGGAAGAAGATTTTTGTTGCCTTGAGCTTTGCTTTGAATCTTTCGATCTTGTTTCTGTTTAAATACTTTGATTTTGCAATTGAAAACATCAATTATGTCCTAGGCAAATGTCATTTGGAATTGATTGTTCCAAAATTTGACCTGTTGCTGCCAGTGGGAATTTCCTTTTATATTTTCCAGGCGCTAAGCTATACCATGGACGTCTATCGTAAAGATATTTACGTGGAGCGAAATTTTTTAAAATATGCGTTGTTTGTGTCTTTCTTTCCGCAATTGGTCGCTGGTCCCATTGAGCGTTCTAAGAATTTGCTGCGACAGATTGGAACAGGCATTCCGTTTTCCTATGAAAACTTTCGCCGCGGGCTTCTCTTGATGCTTTGGGGGTATTTCCAGAAGATCGTGATTGCCGACAGGATTGCCCTGCTGGTAGACACGGTCTATGGAAATGTAGATCAGTATCAGGGGGGATATTTCTTGCTGGCAAGCGTGCTGTTCGCCGTGCAGATTTATTGTGATTTTTCTGGCTATTCCATGATAGCGGTGGGAGCTGCAAAAGTGATGGGATTTGAGCTGATGGAGAACTTTGACTGCCCTTATTTTGCAAAGTCGGTGGCGGAATTCTGGAGAAGATGGCATATTTCCTTGACGTCATGGTTCCGGGATTATCTTTATATTCCCCTAGGCGGGAACCGCAAAGGGACGGTGCGCAAGTATTTGAATATCATGGTCGTTTTTCTAGTAAGCGGCTTATGGCATGGCGCGCAGTGGACCTATGTGATTTGGGGCGGGCTTAACGGATTATTTCAAGTGATGGGAAGCATGTTGCAGCCTTTTCGTAAGAAAGCGGGAGAGCTGCTGCAGGTGAAAGAGGACAGCTTTGGTCACCGGTTTCTTAAGACTGCCGTGACATTTGTGCTTGTTGATGTCACTTGGATATTTTTCCGGGCGGAAAGTCTGCGTGATGCGCTTCATATTATAAAGAGCATGTTTACCGTATATAATCCCTGGATTTTTGTGGATCATTCCATTTATGATCTGGGACTGAATCAAAAGCCGTTCCATTTGCTGATGTTCTCGCTGGCAGTCCTTTTTGCGGCGGACTGGCTGAAATATAAGAAAGTCGACATTTTGGAAAAAATATTGGAACAAAACATCTGGTGCCGCTGGTCTGTTTATCTTACGGGAATTTTGTTCGTGCTGATTTTTGGCGTCTGGGGAAGTTCTTATGAAGCGCAGGCTTTTGTATATTTTCAGTTTTAAGGCGAGGAGGAAGCAAAAATGCAAATCATAAAAAGAGCTGCGGCGTCTCTGGGGTTTGTGCTTGTTTTAGGCGTTATCTTAAGCGGAGTTTCATTCACATTTGAGAGAAAAGAAAGCACGGAGCGTTATTCAAAGTTTTGGGAAAATCCACAGGAATATGATGTCTGGTTTATTGGGAACAGCCATGTTTATTATGCTATAAATCCAATGGAGCTATGGAATCAGCAGGGGATACGCTCTTATGACCTTGCCGCGCCAGGCGCTTATCTGGCACAGACTTATTGGACTTTGATGTGCGCATTAGAGCATTGCCAGCCAGAGGTTCTCGTGCTGGATCCGCATAAAGTCAACTTTGATACCAAACACCAAGATAGTCAAAAAGGAACCATTCATACGGGGTGGGACGCAATTCCATTTTCACTGACTAAGATAAAAGGCGCTATTGACCTCTTTGATACATGGGAGGAAAGGCTTGAATATGTATGCGGCTTTTCGATCTATCATAATCGTTGGGAAGAATTAGGGCAGGAAGATTTTAAGGCTCCATGCTCCGTAAATAAAGGATTTATGTTTAATACTAGAATCATAGACAAGTCAGATTATCAAATCAAACAGACAAAAAAGATATACCAGACAGATACGGCAGGTTTTATATATTTGGAGAAGATCATTGAGGTATGCGAGGACAGAGGGATTGAGCTGTTATTAATGGAAGTTCCTTTTTGCAGAAGTAAGAAAGACCAGACTGTGATGAATGCAGTTTCAAATATGGCAAAGGAACATGAGATTCCGTTTTTGAAACTCACCGATGAGGGCATTGTAGATTATGGGGTGGACTATGCGGACGGCGGACATGTAAACTTATTTGGATCAAAAAAAATAACACAGTATATGGGCGAATATTTAAAGGAAAATTATCAGCTGCAGGATGGCAGAAAAGTCAAGGAGACGGCTGAAAAATGGAATGCTGATTATGAAGCGTATTTACAGTTCAAGCTCCAAAAGATGCAGGCAGAAAGCGAGATCAAGCGCTATGTGCAATGGCTTTCGGATGATAGATATTCCTGTTATCTGTATCAGGAAAAAGAACCTCAGGGGCTGCTTGCGAAAGAGCTTTCTCAGCTTTCTCACATTACTTATCTCTCAAAGGAAGAGGCGAAGGAAAGATTGGGAGGACAAATTGAGGGAGAGTTTGTGTTCTTTGTGGAAGACGAGAATCGAAATCTGCTGGATGCGGCGGTATTTCAAAATGGAAAACGAAAATAGCGACCGTTTGGTCGTGCTTTGAACAAAAAACAAGTGACATCTGCGATACTTTTTGTTATGATAAGAAGAACAGTCAATGAAGGAAGGAAGAAAAGAGATGGAAAAGATATTAGATCTTATCAGCAAAGAGGTTGTGGGAGCCTTTGAGGCAAACGGCTATCAGCAGAAGTATGGCAGAGCGACCCTTTCAAACCGCCCAGACTTATGTGAATACCAATGTAACGGCGCTATGGCGGCGGCGAAGGAATATAAGTGCGCCCCCTTTGTGATATCCGATAAGATTGCAGAAAGCTTGAAGGAAAATCCCATGTTTGAATCGGTAGATTCGGTAAAGCCTGGGTTTTTAAATCTCAAAATAAACAGGGAATACCTTGCAGAGTATCTAAGGGAAATGGACGCAGACAAGGAGCGGCTTGGATGCGAGAAATGCAAAAATCCCAAAACCATAATGATTGACTATGGCGGGCCCAACGTGGCAAAACCCCTCCATGTCGGGCATCTGCGCTCTGCAATCATCGGGGAGAGCGTCAAGCGGATCGGCAAATTTATGGGACATGAGATGATCGGGGACGTGCATCTGGGAGACTGGGGACTTCAGATGGGGCTGATTATCACGGAATTAAAGCAACGCAAGCCAGAACTGGTTTATTTTGATGAGTCTTACGATGGCGAATATCCTGCGGAACCTCCGTTTACGATCGGGGAACTTGAAGAAATTTACCCGACTGCAAGTGGGAAATCTAAAGAAGATGAAGCTTATAAGGAAGCGGCGATGCAGGCGACTTATGAACTGCAGCATGGAAAGAGAGGGTATGAGGCGCTTCTTTCTCATATCTTAAATGTTTCCGTCAGTGATTTAAAACGTAATTATGAGGATCTAAAGGTATCGTTTGAACTATGGAAAGGGGAATCTGACGCCCAGCCCTATATTCCAGCGATGGTAGAAAAAATGAAGGCCGACGGACATGCATATATCAGCGAGGGAGCGTTGGTCGTAGATGTGAAACAGGAGACGGACGCTAAAGAGATTCCTCCCTGCATGATTTTAAAATCAGACGGAGCCTCCCTTTACAATACAACGGATCTGGCGACGATCGTCTGGCGTATGAAGGATTATGATCCAGACGAGATCATTTACGTAGTCGATAAGCGGCAGGAATTGTATTTTACCCAGGTGTTCCGCTGCGCTAGGAAGACGGGCTTGGTGAAGCCGGAAACAGAGCTGAAATTCTTAGGATTCGGCACAATGAACGGCAAAGACGGAAAGCCTTTTAAGACCAGAGAGGGCGGCGTGATGCGCTTGGAATATCTGGTATCGAGCATCAACGAGGAGATGTACCGCAAGATTGCCGACAACCATACCGTCGAAGAGGAAGAAGGGAGAAAAACGGCGAAAGTCGTAGCGCTCTCTGCAATCAAGTACGGAGATTTGTCTAACCAGGCTTCCAAAGATTATATTTTCGATGTCGAGCGGTTTACCTCTTTCGAGGGAAATACAGGTCCTTATATCCTTTATACCATTGTGCGCATCAAGTCTATTTTGAAAAAGTACCAGGAAGAGAAATCCCTGCCGCAAGGAGCGCAGATCTTAGCTGCCCGTTCGCAAAGCGAGAAAGCGCTGATGCTGGAGATTGGAAGATTTAACGGCATGATGGAAACGGCTTTTGAGGAAAGCGCTCCCCACAAAGTATGCGCCTATATTTATGATCTTGCCAATGCCTTTAATCATTTTTACCATGAGACGAAAATCATGGCAGAAGAGGATGAAATGGCGCAGGCGGGCTATATCTGCCTCTTGAAGCTTACAAAGCGCGTCTTGGAGACTTGCATTAGCGTTTTGGGCTTTGACGCTCCTGAGAGGATGTAAGGAGGAGCAAGAGCGTAAAATTATAAAAGAACCGATTGACGGGACTGTTGTAAAATACAGCGAATATACAAACTATGGATAAGCCATGTATGTGGAAGCCATATTCTGTATGAAGCAAGTGTTTTGCAATAGCCTCGTTTTTTCTTTTTATTCCCGTGATCCATGAGTCAAGCGCCATGTTTGAACGTGGATTTGACGAAATGAATCAAAACAATGCAAAATATTTGGCGATAAGTTCAAAAAAAGAATGGCATTCTGTCACAAAGGCAAAGAGGCATTGTCTAATTAATTAGGAGGTAAAACGTTATGAAGACAAAAACGAATCAGGAATTACAGAATTTAGTGGATCAAGCTGTGGCAGGGAACCGGCAAGCCCTTGAGACGCTTCTTGCGGGCGTGGAGGACATGGTATTTAATTTGTCTTTACGCATGTTGGGGACGTTTGCAGATGCGCAAGATGCCGCACAGGATATCTTGTTGAAAGTCATGACGCATTTATCCACGTTCAGGGGGGAAAGTTCATTTACCACGTGGGTGTTTCGAATTGCAATTAATCATTTGAAAAATTACAAAAAGCATATGTTCGCCCATCATCCGATTAGTTTTGAATATTATGGAGATGATATCGAAAACGGAAAGGTTCAAGACGTTCCAGATTTGACGCAGAATGTGGAAAAGGATATTCTGGCGGAGGAATTAAAACTCTCCTGCACGAATGTAATGCTGCAATGCCTTGATGCGGAAAGCAGATGCATTTTTATTTTGGGAACGATGTTTCAGATTGACAGCCGCATAGCCGGGGAGATCTTGGAGATGACGCCAGAAGCATACCGCCAGAGACTTTCCAGAATACGAAGAAAAATGGCGGATTTTCTGGAACAATATTGCGGCGAATATGGCAAAGGCAGATGCAGATGCAAAGACAGGGTCAATTATGCAATTCAAAGCCACAGAATAAGCCCGCATCAGCTGGATTATGCAAAAGCTGCAGAAATCCCAGTCGAGACCATGCTGGATGTCAAAAACGCTATGGAGGATATCGACAATCTATCGCAGGATTTTTCATTCTGCAAGCCGTATCAATCTCCAGCGCTCGTAAAGCGATTGATACAGCAGTTTTTAGACTCTGCACAGTTTTCCATCGTCCAGAATTCGTAAAGGAGGTCATAGAAGATGAATACACAATTAATCATAGACTACTTATCAGCATTGGATTCCAATAACAACCGTGAATGGTATCATGCGAACAAGGAAGATTTCAAAAAAGCAAATGCTGAGTTTGAAAGTCTTTTGCAGGCTTTGATGTTGGAAATCGGAAAGTTTGACAGCAGCATTTTGCATAACAATCCTAAAGACCTTACGTTTAAGATTGTAAGAGACACCCGCTTCAGTCATGATAAATCACCTTATAATCCTGCGTTTCGCGCCCACATTGCTTCTAAGGGCAAGATGCCTGTCCCTGTCGGATATTATCTGATGATAAGGCCCGGCGACCAGTCTTTTTTGGGCGGCGGCTTGTTTGCCGATATGTTTAAAGATGCGACAAAGATGGTACGGGATTATATCTCTGAAAATGGCGCAGAATGGGAAAGGATCATTCATGAGCCGCAGTTTGAAGAATGCTTTACGGTGAAAGGAACGGCGCTAAAGAATGTGCCTGCAGGCTATGAGAAGGAGCATCCGCAAGCGCAATATCTGAAATTTAAAAGCTGGTATCTCGAACATCCTGTCAAAGATAAAGAGCTCAAAGATGCAAACACCTTTGTTTTAGAGGCGGCAAAGTGCTTTCAGCTGATGAAGCCGTTGAATGACTATCTCAATCAGGCGCTTGCAGGCTTTCAGATGCCGGCAAGGTAAATCCAGTTTATCATAGCTTGGCATCTGAAAGCATTACAAATGGATGTGATGACTCATCCAGAGTGAAGCGGTCATTCTGCGCCCTAAAACAGATACTGTTGAAAGAAGGAAACAGTCCGGTAAAAATCCAGAGCATTGAAAAATCCTCAATTTCTACCGGACTGTTTCTTTCTTATCTGTCAGGGCATAAATCGTTATTTCCCGACGGCCGTTTTCTTTTGGTCAAATATTCAACAGGCCAGCCATATTTGAGAAGTCGACAAGCAGATCATCGTAGATGCCAGCCTTTACACAATCAGCAAAGGTATAATCTCCGGTATCCTCTGATTCAAAGTTGTAAACAAGGATGCGGTTTTTCTCTGGGTCTACTATCCAGTATTCCCTGATGCCCGCAGTGCGGTATTTAAAGAGTTTTGTGAAGTAGTCCATACGCCTGCTGCTGGGTGATACAATCTCTATGACCCAGTCTGGTGCTCCAAAACAGCCTTTGTCAGTGAGCTTCGATTTGTCACAGATTACAGATATATCCGGTTCAACATAGTTTTTATCATCTTTATTCAAAAATACGGCAAATGGGGCGATATACGGTTCGCATATTCCGTTTTTTAATTTGATATAGTTGTTGATGGCGGTGAATAATTCTCCAGTAATCATCTGGTGCTTTCGGCTTGGGGGCGCCATATCATAAATCTGACCGTCAACTAGTTCTGCACGTTTGCCATTTGGCAGGGCGTAGACATCATCAATGGTGTAGGTTTTTTGGGGGGCCAATGCAAGTGGCATGTTGAACACTTCCTTTCTTGGCTTATAATAGTTTGAATACAGCTAAAAGTAAGTTGCTGATAGTTCCCGCCTCCCGCTATTCCTTGGATTGTATCGGCTGCTGGTCGGCAGCAGGAACATTTTCCATAATGTCTCCTGGCTGGCATTGTAAAGCGTCGCAGATTTTTCCTAATGTGTTACTTCTGACAGTTTCATCCTTTGCCAGCCTTGCCATAATAGAGGCTGTAATGCCGGCTTTTTCTTGCAATTCTCCTTTTTTGATATTTCTATCTATGAGGAGATGAAATAATTTTCTATAGGTAATTGCCATGAAACCACTCCTTTGTGTTATTTGACTTATAATAACATAAAAATAACGTAAACACAATATTTTTTGCGAAAACGACAGAAGCAATGATGATTTTGCAAGGTGCAACAGATTGTTGCTGGTATTTTTAAGGCTTGTGTGATAACTTTATAGTTAAGCCGAAAGGGAAAAACGGAATAGGAGGTCTATGGCTTATGGAGAAAAGCGTCGGGGAAAAACTAAAGGAGTACAGACAGCAACGCCAGTGGACACAGCAGGACTTGGCGGAAAAATTGAACGTGACCAGACAGGCGGTTTCTAACTGGGAGCGGGGCAAGACGCTGCCAGACATTTACATGGTGAAAGCGATTGCAAAAGTGTTTGAGATGACCTTGGATGAATATATGCAAGATGCCCGCCCTGCGAATGTCCAGATGCCCAAAACGCCAGGAAGGCTTGCGGCAGCGACAATCGTGGTGATTGTCTTGTATCTGGCAGCTGGGGCAATTACCAGCAGTTTGTCAGTGGAAGCCGTGGTTGGAATGGTGATTATCGGGGTTTTGTGTCAGGGCTTTTTGCATCTATATTTTGCAAGCTCGCTGAAAACGGATAATTTTGCCATGCTGGCGGGATATGACAGCAAGGTGGAATACCGCACGCAGGAGGTGAAGAAAGTGCTGATTCAAATGGACTTTCATGTCGCCTGCGTTTCATTTGCCACGGTCCTGCTTTTGGGGGTTTGCAGCTTTTTTGAGGGAAGCGCATGGGAGACAGTTTATTTATGTATAACTTTCTTTTATTGCCTGGATCTTTCTTTGGCATTGTGCTTTTATAACTATCGCAGCATAGAGAGAACGCTGGTAAATGAGAAAGACCAGAAGACCGCAAAGGCAGGATATTTTTCCGTGGGCTGGTTTTTGGGATGTGTCTTTTTGCTCATTGGGACGGTAATGGTAAAGTTTGAATTAGAGTCGATCAAGAATAATTCTCCAAAAGCCCAGGGGATGATCGGATGGATGGCGCTGTTTCTTGTGGTTACAATGGCAGAATTATTTTATGAGCAGCATCGGGCTAAAAAAGAGGTGGAGACATCGGGAACATATCGTCCAGGGATAGCTTTCGTGATTAGCTCGCTGCTGGCTGCTGGGATCCTGGCAGCATTATGTTTTTCTTGAAAAAGCGATGCATATTAAATCAAAACAGGAGAATACTATCAGGGACAAATACTTCTATGAAAGGAGATTTCCATGAATCAATTATCAGAAAAAGAATTATCTGCTTTAAATGATCTGCTTTCCGGCGAAGAACTTCTGATTAAGAAATTCCAGGTGCTGGCAGACAACTGTAGCGATACGGAGATCAAGGCGAAGTTTACTGAGATTTCCAATGAGCATAAGGAGCATTTTCGTTCCCTTTATTCCCAGTTAAGCTAAAAATATGCAAAATTAGGAGGTAAACGATGCAGCAGTCATTTTACACAGAAAAAGAAATGCTTGCGGATGCGCTGACCGCAGAGAAAACAGCTACGACTCTTTATAATACTTTTTCCAATGAATGCGTGCACAGTAATGTGAGAAACGCCATTTTGGACTGTCTGGAAAAAGAGCATAATATTCAGAACGAAGTATTTAGCATGATGCATGAGAGAGGATATTATCCAACGCCGTCTGCAGAGACTCAGAAAGTGGATGAGGCAAAACAGAAATTTAGCCAATGCATGCAGAATTTCTAAACAAATTTTCATAGAAATCGGACAGAGAATATGCTTTGCTTTTATACAGAGATGATGCCAGTATAAAAGCAAGGCATATTTTCTATGATCGTAAGAACAAGTTTTTGAGTTTCGGTATTTTTATTTTTATAGCATCGAAATGGGGCTGCCACACGAATATGCTCACTTGTTTAAAAGGTTTACATTGCAAAGCAATGCAAACAAAATGCACAAAAATCATCTTGGAAAGCTAGCTTTCCAGAGTGATTTTTTGCATTCTGTCTTTGCCGCATAAGCGGCAAGACCTTTTAAACAAGTGAGCATATTCGTGTGGCAACCCCATTTTTGTGCAAAGTGTTTTCATCACTTTGTGATGGAAACCTTTTGGCGCTATGAATTGCAAAATGCGGAAACTCAAAAGAAGCAAGTTCCCTTGACAGCCGCCAGCGCTTATATTATATTAAATGGAGAAGAAAAATTGAGAAAACCGGTGAGGATATCGAATAATGAGCAAAATTATATTAACAGGCGACAGGCCTACGGGGAAGCTCCATGTGGGACATTATGCGGGGTCTTTAAGGCGCAGGGTGGAACTGCAGGATTCCGGAGAATATGACAAGATATACATTATGATCGCAGACGCCCAGGCGTTGACGGATAATGCCGACGATCCAGAAAAAGTGCGTCAGAACGTGGTGGAAGTGGCGTTGGATTATATGGCGTGCGGACTTGATCCGGCAAAATCCACGCTGTTTATCCAGTCTCAGATCCCCGAGTTATGCGAGCTGTCTTTTTACTATATGAATCTAGTGACCGTTTCCCGTCTTCAGCGGAATCCTACGGTGAAAGCGGAAATCCAGATGCGGAATTTCGAGGCAAGCATACCCGTTGGATTTTTCACTTACCCGATCAGCCAGGCGGCGGATATCACGGCGTTTCAGGCGACGACGGTCCCAGTCGGGGAAGATCAGATGCCGATGTTGGAACAGACCAAGGAGATCGTGCATAAATTTAACACTGTGTATGGCGATACATTGACAGAGCCAAAGATCCTGCTTCCTGATAACCAGGCGTGTCTGCGCCTTCCTGGCATTGACGGCAAGGCAAAGATGAGCAAGTCGTTGGGCAACTGCATATATCTGTCTGAGGAAGCGGACGAGGTCAAGAAGAAAGTCATGAGCATGTTTACCGATCCAGGACACCTGCGGGTGGAAGATCCGGGTTCTCTAGAAGGAAACACCGTGTTTATTTATCTGGACGCATTCTGCAAAGATGAGCATTTTGAGCGTTATCTGCCGGACTACGCCAATCTAGACGAACTAAAAGCGCATTATCAGAGGGGCGGCCTTGGCGATGTGAAGGTGAAGAAGTTTCTCAATCATGTAATGCAGGAAACGTTAGAGCCGATTCGTAACCGCAGGAAAGAGCTGCAAAAAGATATTCCATATATTTATGAGGTTTTAAAGAAAGGCAGCCAGGAGGCAAAAGCAGCGGCGGCAAAGACTTTGGACAATGTGCGTAATGCCATGAAGATCAATTATTTTGCAGATCAAGAATTGATCCAGCAACAGTCTGAGAAATTTAAAAACTAATGGTTGAATAGAACAGAACAAGCCCGGAAGAGCATAGGACTCATCCGGGCTTGTGGGGCAAATGAGGTTTTAGTAGCCAAGTTCCTGACCAATGAGGATCACTTTGATTCGTCCAGGAGTCATGCTGCGGCGGGTGATGACGGTCTGTGCGCAGATGCAGTCAGGACTTTGGCAGTCAGAACATGCGCCAGTAACGGCGCAGGGCGTGTTTCTCTCTAGGCGTATGGCATTGATAGGAGCGGCGGTATTTCTGACACGGGAGAGAGCGGCTTCTACGGAAGGGACTACTTTGTTCATTCCTGCTAGGATGATGACGTTGGAAGGACCATAGACCAGGGCGGCAAGGCGGTTTCCAGTACCGTCGATATTTACTAGCTCTCCGCTGGTGCAGATGGCGTTGCTGCTCATAAGGAAATAGTCGGCGCTCAAGGCTTTGTGATAGATGTCGCTCACTTCTTGTGGCGAGCCAGCCTTGCTGCGGTCTAACAGCGTGATGTCCTGACGCTGATTTAAAGCTTCGGTCATGCCAGATTCCTTTAAAGTCATAGAGCCGCCAAAAGACACCAGGCTGCCGCCTGGGATCAGTTCTGTTACAAGCGTTACAGCTTCTGCCGCAGTCGGGCAGTAATGGGCTTGCATTTGACGCCTTTCAAGATTTTTGATGATCGTCTCTGCAAGTCGTTTATAGTAGGTGTTTGTCGGAGTCATAATTTATTCCCCTTTCTGCAATATAGGAATTTTTTTGGTTGGCCAGGGTGCGAAAAGAGCTCAAAATTACTTACAGTCTTTTTGACATCCCAGGCTTAGATTACCACAACCTGGAAGATAAATCCATAATTTTTCAGAAATTGAATTATCTGTAAAAATATGTTATGCTTATAATGATTTGGGTAATTAGAGAGGGTGTGAGAATTGGAAAAGATAAATTTAACAGAACTCATCGATAGGGATATTCTGCAACAGATACAGGACGGATTTTCTCAGTACGCCGGCGTGGCGGCAGTGACCACGGATATTGCCGGGATTCCGGTAACGGAGGAAAGCAGGTTCACTGATTTTTGCAGAATATTGGTGAGAAGTTCAAAACTGGGACGCAGAAAGTGTGAATCATGCGGCCGTCAAGGAGCTAAAAAGGCATTGCGAGAAGGGAAATGTGCAATATACTGCTGCCATGCGGGACTTATCGAGTGGGCGTCTCCGATTGAGGTTGGCGGAAAGATCATCGGCGTCTTCATCGGAGGGCAGGTGCTGGAAACGGAACAGGCAGAAGAAAGGCTGAGCAAGGCTGCCAATGCGCTTCAAATAGACCAGGATATTTACCTTCAAGAGGCTAAAAGACTTCCAGTATTTTCAGAAGAGAAAATCGAACGTGCCGCTGAATTTTTTACTCAAATTTCTAAGGCAATTTCTAAAATTGCAAATCAGAACTACGTCAGGCTTCAGGGAATCAGGAAAACAGAACGGGTGATACGTTCTCAGTCGGATTTTCTTATGAATCTTGGCGTCAATATGAAAAAAAATGTAAGTGGATGGATCAGTTGCCTGGAGCAGATGGACAGCCAAATAGGCAGTATTGCTTGTGACGAACTTAAGAAATTGCTTTCTCAGGGCCTGGAAGTATATTCTATGATGGAAGATGCGGTGGAATACATAAAAATGTCTCAAGGCAAGGCGGAGCTTATGGAGACAAATTATAGCCTTCGGGAGCTTTTGGAACAAACCGTACACGGGGTTCGGCATTACTTAGGCGGTGAATGCAAGGATATAGAGATTGTGGTGGAGGAACATGTGCCGCAATATTTTCTGGGGGATGCTGGGCGCATTGGACAAATTCTTCATAAGCTGCTGGTAAATAGCGCAAGCTGTTCCAGAGACGGCAAGATTGTCTTGAAAGCTGCCAGCCGTAAGATTTCTTATGCCTCCATGCTTCAGCTTTCCGTTGAGAATCCTGGGATGAAAATGTCAAAACGGCAGATGAGCGAGATCCAGCAATACATGGAACATGGAACGATACATGACAGCCTTAAGGAAGATAATCCAGAATTGGGATTTTCCTTGGTGCGCCTGCTGCTCTCGCAAATGTCTGGTAAAATCGAGGTGTCCGAAATGGGGAATGGGGGAACGGAAGTTACGATAATATTGCCGCAGCTTGCGGTACAGAGAGGAGACGCCTATGGCACTTGATACAATGGGATATGTTCAAGCGATAGAGGAATTTATCGTAAAAATGGAAAAGATACCAGAACTGATACATCCTGATACCCAAAAGGCAATGGAACCTCTGTGCCATATTCTGGGAATTGCCAGGGTAGAGGCTGTCTTTTATGAAACGCTAGATCTTGAAGAACAAAAATGGGGCGGGAAAGTTGTTTTTTATCATGGGGATGAGGCGGATTTGGAGCGCTGCCTACAGTTTCCTGAACAGACGGAAGAAGGAAACATGATGGAATACCTGATCTTCCAGACCAAAGGAGCGCATGATTGGGACGATCAGGAAAAGGAGAAGATCGAAGTGTTCGTGAAAATGCTTTTTACTTTTCATGGACGTGTCCGCACCATGCAGGTAGTGGAAAAGCTTACGTTCCGGGATCAGGAATTTGGCATTTATAATCTTGCATGGTATAAAAAATACATTAGCCAGTTGATCGAGCAGGGGGAAATCGGCAAGTATGCGGCTTGTTATTTTGACCTGCGCCATTTTTCTGTAATCAATCAGCAGATTGGAAGGCAGCGGGGAACCATGGTGATGGGGAAATTTATCCGCAATCTGCAGAAAAAGCTCAGTAATCAGGAAATTGTCTGCAGAGTGGAAGGAGACAATTTCGCAGTCTTGTTCTTGAAAGACAATTTGAATTTAGTTATGAGATATCTAAAGGGCGCAGCAGTCGTCTATGACGAAAAGGAGCAGAAGCGTGTCTGGCTTGGCGCCTATGCCGGATATTATATGATTCCTGTAAGCTGCAAAAGCGCAGCGAGTATCTTGGAACGTCTGCGGACGGCTCTCAACATGGCAAAGAATGTCCGCAAGACAGAATACGTGTTTTTTGATGAAGAACTGATGCAGGGCATACGCATGGGCAAGATGATCGAGGCGACGCTGCCAGAGGCAATCCACAAACAAGAATTCCAGGTATATTACCAGCCGAAAATCATGCTCAAGGATTATCGCCTGGTGGGAGCGGAAGCGTTATGCCGCTGGTTTAAGGATGGCAAAGTCGTTGCGCCAGGAGAATTTGTTCCGATTTTAGAGCAAAGCAACCTGATTTGCCTGTTGGATTTTTATATGTTAGAGCATGTGTGCCAGGATATCCGCAGGTGGCTGGACGAAGGGAAAAAAGTGGTGACGGTTTCTGTGAACCTGTCCAGGGCTCATATGGGAGACATGGATTTGCTGGATCATATTCTTGGGATTATAGAGAAGTATCAGATTCCGCATAAATACATTGAAATAGAGTTGACGGAGACGGGGACCGACGTGGATTTCAATCATTTAAAGACGCTGGTTTCCGGGCTGAGGGAGCAGGGAATCGCCACTTCTGTAGATGACTTTGGAACGGGATATTCTTCGATCAATTTGATCCGTGAATTGCCCTGGAGCGTGATCAAGATTGACAAGAGCTTTCTCCCAGGGAAATACGAGCAAGATGAACACAAGAGGATGATGATCAAGCATCTGATAGCCATGGCCCAGGACATGGACAGGGAGTGCATTGTGGAGGGAGTGGAAACAGTAGAACAGATTAAGCTGTTAAAGGAAAGTAATTGTTATCTGGCACAGGGCTATTATTTTGATAAGCCTCTGCCAGTTCATGAGTTTGAAAAAAAATTGATGGAAATTTGAAAGGAACAGAATCTATGGGACAGAAACTGAAAAAGCTGGCGTCGTACTATCGACCGTACTTGCCGTTGTTTCTTGCAGATATGTTTTTTGCGATTCTTGGCGCAGGGGTGACTTTAGTCATCCCTCTGATTGTGCGCTATATTACCAATCAAGTCATCGTTCTCGATGCGCAGCAAGCGTTGCATAAAATTGGATTTCTTAGCCTGCTGATGCTGGCGCTGGTTGTCACAGAGTGCTTCTGCAATTATTTTATTTCAAATTACGGACATGTGATGGGCGCAAAGATTGAGTACGACATGCGGGCGGAAATATTCGCTCATTATCAGAAGCTGTCCTTTTCTTTTTTTAATAATCAAAAGGTAGGACAGCTAATGTCCCGTATCACAAGCGATCTGTTTGATATCAGCGAGCTTTTGCATCATGGACCGGAGGATCTGGTGATTTCCCTGATTAAAATCATCGGGTCTTTTGTCATTTTAATTCAAATTGATGTCAAACTGACGGTGATTGCCTTTGCTTTTGTGCCTGTGATGCTTTTATATGCCGCCTATTTCAATACCAGGATGAAGCGCGCCTTTAAAAGGAACCGCGTCAAAATTGCAGAGATCAACAGTCAGATCGAAGATAACCTCTCAGGCATCCGGGTCGTAAAATCTTTTGCCAATGAAGCGCTGGAGCTTGCAAAGTTTGAGGAGGGAAACCAGGGATTTCTGGCGGCAAAGAAGAACAGCTATCTTTATATGGCGGGCTATCATTCTGGCTTGGGGGCGCTGACTACCATGATCACCATAGCGGCTTTAATTGCTGGCGCCGTGCTGATTACCGACGGTCAGGTGAACGTGGCGGATCTGGTTACTTTTCTGCTGTATATCAATACCTTTACCGAACCAGTAAAAAAACTGATTAACTTTACGGAACAGTTCCAAAATGGCTATACAGGATATGAGAGGTTTATGGAGATGATGGCGGTTGAGCCAGATATTGAAGATCGTTCTGGCGCCGTGGAACTTCAAAACGTGAAAGGTGATATTTCCTTTGAAGATGTATCTTTTCACTATGAGGAAAATACGCAGACAGTCCTGCGCCATATCAATCTCAAAGTGCAGGCAGGCTCCTATATTGCCCTGGTGGGTTCTTCCGGCGCAGGAAAGAGCACCCTTTGCAGCCTGATTCCAAGGTTTTATGACGTGACCCAGGGAGTTGTGAAGATTGACGGCACAGATATCCGTGATTTTACGTTGAAGAGCCTGCGCAGCCAGATCGGGATCGTGCAGCAGGACGTCTATCTGTTCGTGGGCTCTGTATTAGAGAATATCCGTTATGGCAGACCCAGCGCATCCAGGGAAGAGGTGATAGCGGCGGCAAAAAATGCAAATGCTCATGAATTTATCATGGCGCTTCCAGACGGATACGATACGGATATCGGACAACGGGGCGTGAAACTTTCTGGAGGACAGAAACAGAGATTGTCTATTGCGCGGGTATTTTTGAAAAATCCGCCCATACTTATATTTGACGAGGCAACATCTGCATTGGATAATGAGAGTGAGAAAGTGGTGCAGGAATCTTTAGAGAAGCTGGCAAAGAACCGGACGACTTTTGTGATTGCGCACAGGCTGTCCACGATCCGCAACGCCCAAAAAATCCTGGTACTTACCGACACAGGCATTGAAGAAGAGGGAAGCCATCAGGAATTATTAGAAAAAGATGGCGTTTATGCAAAGCTATATGCCAATGGACGTTGATCTTTGGCGCAAGGTACGAAGTTTGACAGATAAGGAGACATTAAGATTATATGGAAATCGAATTTCATAAGATTGAATTGGAGGACAAGGAGAAGATTAACAGTTATTTGCAGAAGAAAAAATACCGAAGCTGTGACCTGGTTTTTGCAAACATCTATTTGTGGAGCAGGAAATATCCCACCCAGTACGCCATTGTGGAGGACACGTTGATTTTTTGCGGGATCGCAGAAGACGGAGGACCAAGCGTCACCTTTCCTGCCGGAGACATGGAGCAGGTTCCCCGGGCGATGGAGGCAGTCTTCCAGTGGTTTGACAAGCAACAGGCAAGATTTCGGATGCACTTGGTTCAAGAGAAAGAGTTTGCATTGCTGGATTCCTGGTATCCTGGGAAGCTTCAGATAACTTACAACAGGGATATTGCTGATTATGTCTATGAAACGGAAAAGCTTGCAACTCTTGCAGGGAAAAAGCTCCACGGCAAACGCAATCACATCAACCGCTTTCAGGAGAACTATCCCCAGTGGGCATATGAGCCGCTTACTAAGGAAAATGTGGAGGATTGCTTTCAGATGGCGCTCAAATGGAGGCAAGAGATGCAGTGTGAAATTGATCTCGAGAAACGGGATGAGATGTGCGTCACCTTGAATGCGCTGCGCCTGCTGCAAGAGCTAGAATTAAAAGGCGGGCTGTTGCGTACGGAGCCACAAGGAGAGGTGATCGCTTTTACGATTGGAGAGCCTTTGGGCAAGGACATGTTTGTAGTCCATATCGAGAAAGCATTTGCTGAGATACAGGGGGCGTACCCGATGATCAACCAGCAGTTTGTTCTCAGGGAAGCTCAAGAATACAAATATGTGAATCGTGAGGAGGACACCGGGTCGGAGGGATTAAGAAAGGCCAAGCTTTCTTACCGTCCAGCGTTTCTAATAGAAAAAGGCGTAGTAACGTTGTTGTGACAATGACCATGTTAGGATTAAGGAGGAATAAGAGATGACCAAAATTGATATAGTCTCTGGTTTTTTAGGGGCAGGAAAGACAACTTTTATCAAGAAAATGTTAGAAGATGTGTTTCAGGGCGAGAAAATCGTGCTGATTGAAAATGAATTTGGGGAGATCGGCATCGACGGCGGATTTTTGAAAGATTCTGGCATCGAGATCAGCGAGCTCAATTCTGGCTGTATTTGCTGTTCTTTGGTGGGTGATTTCGGAAAGAATCTCCGGGAAGTGATGGAGCGGTTTTGTCCCGACCGCATTTTGATTGAACCGTCGGGGGTAGGGAAGCTGTCTGACGTGATGAAATCCGTTCAGGAGGTGGAAGCAGAAAACGAGGTCAAGCTCAATGGAAGGATTACCGTAGTGAACACGGCGAAAGCCATTAAGCAGATGAAGGCGTTTGGGGAATTTTTTAATAATCAGATCGAGTACGCCACTGTCGTAGTGTTAAGCCGTACCCAGAATGTCAAGCCAGAGCAGACAGAGACTGTCGTAAAGGCGATCCGCGAAAAGAACGAGAAAGCGGCAGTCATCACCACGCCTTGGAACGAAATTGATGGAAAACAGATCTACAAAGTGATCGAACAGCAGAAATCTTTGCAAGAAGAATTGATGGAGGAGCATCATGAGCATGGGGATGAATGTACTTGCGACTGTCATGGTCATGAGCATCATGGAGAAGACTGCGATCACGACCACGGGCATCATGGGAAAGACTGTCATCACGATCATGAGAAGGGCTGTCATCACGATCATGAGCATCATGAGGAAGGCTGTCATCATGAGCACGGACATCATGAGCATGGAGAAGATTGCACTTGCGGCTGTCATGATCATGAGCACAACCATCATCGCCACGCAGACGAGGTGTTTACGAGCTGGGGCAAGGAGACGCCGCATGTATTTGCCAAAGAAACCATTGAACGTGCAATGAAAGCGTTTTGTGAGACAGAGGATTATGGAACGATCCTAAGAGCCAAAGGAATGGTGCCAGCCGAGGATGGCGCTTGGATTTATTTTGACATGGTAGACGGAGAATATGAATTGCGCACCGGGGAAGCGGATTATACCGGAAGGCTTTGCGTGATTGGCACAAAGCTTCAGGAGGAGAAGTTAGAAGAACTGTTTGGGATTTCCTGAAAATTGTCAAAAAGCCGTTGAGCTTAAGAATGCGGTCACAATATGTAAATTTGGAAAGGGTATGTGAAAATGGAGATTCCGGTTTATTTATTTTCAGGATTTATGGACAGTGGCAAAAGCTCGCTGATCAAAGAAACCCTGATAGACGGAGATTTCGGCGAAGGGGGAAAGACCTTGCTGATTCTTTGCGAGGACGGGGAAGTGGAATTTGAAGAAGAAGAATTAGCGAAGGCTCATGCCTGCATGGCGGTAATTGATAAAGAAGAATCTCTGACTGCCAAAACGTTGAAGGAACTAAAGCTTTTGCATCAGCCAGACCAGGTGTTTGTGGAGTATAACGGAACCTGGCAGATGTCTACATTCTTAGAGCTCGAACTGCCTCAAGGCTGGGTGCTGGTACAATCTCTTGCTACCGTGGACGCTACGACGTTTGAGATGTATTTGAATAATATGCGCGCTATGATCATGGAGCAGATTTTTGCTGCAGATGTGGTGATTATCAACCGCTGTGACGATCACACGCCCAAGGGCAAGTTCCGTCGTTCCATTAAGATGGTCAATCGCAAGGCGCAGATTGCTTATGAGCGTTTGGATGGCTCCATAGATGAAAATGATATGGAAGAGCTACCGTATGATCTCAGTCAGGAGGTCATAGACATTTCAGATATGGATTATGGAATCTGGTATATGGACGCCATGGAGGATCCCAGGAAATATGAGGGAAAGAAAGTGCGGTTTCTGGCGCTGTCTTACCACCCCGAGAAGATGAAAAAGGGCGTGTTCGTGCCAGGGAGATTTGCCATGACCTGCTGTGCGGATGATATTACGTTTGTGGGCTTTAAGTGCAAATGCGATAAGGGGCAGGAAGCGCCGCCTCATAAGGCATGGGTTACGGTTACTGCCGAGATGCGTTACGAATTTGCAATGGAATATAAAGGAAAGGGACCAGTTCTCTACGCTTTAGAGCTGCAGACGGCACAGCAGCCAGAGGATGAACTGATTTATTTTAGCTAAGAGCGCTGTAAGAAGCTTGTGAAATTACTTGGAGTAGCGTATAATGTTATCTGGAAGGAGCGTGGCGTATGGAGTCAGATAGCAGGCTGTCCGACCGGATTGCAGACAGTATTTTATCGATGATTGTGGCGGAGAAGCGGTTTTTACCCGGCAGCAAGCTCCCCAATGAAAATGTATTATCCCAGGAATTGAAGGTCAGCCGTACCACGTTAAGAGAAGCGATCCGTATCCTTGCCACTGGAGGGATACTGGAAATAAGGCGGGGCAGAGGAACCTTTGTCAGGGAAGATTTTAAACAAGAGCAACCAGAAGAATTATCTGTTCTGTCTTCTGCAAAAGTCAAAGCCAGAGACTTGTATGAAATGCGTCTGATTTTCGAGCCGGAGGCAGCCTATTATGCGGCGCTGCGCGCCACAGAAGAGGAAATTCAAAGAATTTTGGCGTTGGGCAAGGAGATTGAGCAGCGGATTTATCAGAGAAAAGACCGCACAGAGGTAGAACAGGCTTTTCACAAGTCCATTGCACGGGCGACCCATAATGAATTTATGAACCAGCTTATGCCAGTCATTTATGAAGGCGTCAATAAGGGAGTCAAACTGTCGCTAGTTCATGAGGAGGCGGTCCAGGCGACCTTGATTGATCACAAAATCCTGATGAATTTTTTAAAAGCACGGAATGGGGAGGGTGCAAGGAACGCCATGCGCATACATATATTACATGCTATGGAGCAGCTTCCCATGGAATAGGAGATGATGTCATTGACAATAAGGGAGGAGAAACAGGTGGAACAGCATAACGGCGAAACAGAGATAGAAAAGATGGACGAGGCGCAGGAAGAAGCGACGGCGCAAGATACTGCGGTGAAGAGAAAAAGACGGACTATTTTTCGTGAAATCATCAACAACGTCGTTATGATTCTGATTGCGCTTGGAATCGGTTTTTTTCTGAATAAATATGTGATTGCGAATGCGCAGGTTCCTACTAGCTCCATGGAGACGACGGTAATGGCGGGGGACAGAATACTGGTAAACAGGCTGTCTTACGTGTTTGGCGAGCCAAAGAGAGGGGACATCGTAACTTTTATTTATCCAGATGACGGTGAAACCCTCTATTTGAAGCGCGTGATGGGACTCCCAGGAGAAACCATTGCCGGGCAGGACGGCGTGGTCTATATTGATGGAAAACCGTTAGAGGAGGATTTTACCCAGGAAGTAAGCAAGGAAGATTTTGGACCTTACACCGTGCCTGCGGGAACCTATTTCATGATGGGAGATAACCGCAACGATTCCTGGGATTCTAGATATTGGGAACATAAATTTGTGGATCGAAAAGACATCATCGGAAAAGCGGAGCTTAGCTATTTTCCGCACCCAAGATTTTTAAAATAATGTGTAGATATGCGAAGTTCTCAGTCAAAATTTCATAAATGATCCGAAAGAAACGTTTCCCCCGGCTGTATCTATGCACAACCGGGGATTGTATTTTTTATTGAGATAGATTATGCTGTGAATTATAGCACGATCAGGAGGTTTTTGACGGGTTGGTACCTGAAACGCTGCCAATGGTCTCTAACAGCAGCGGAATGTCGATTGGCTTTGTCAGATGCGCATCCATGCCGCTCTCGATAGACATGCGTTTATCGCTTTCAAAAGCGTTAGCGGACAAGGCAATAATCGGAATCTGCGCAAGCTCTTGGTTCTTCAGCCTGCGGATTTCAGTCGCTGCCTGGCGGCCGTCCATTACTGGCATCTGGATATCCATCAAAACCAGGTCAAAATCTCCTGGGGTAGAATTGGCGATTTTTTCAACGGCAATGCTTCCGTCGGTAGCTGTCTCAATCAGGAATCCGAGATCCTGCAGAATTTCGGTTTCAATTTCTAAGTTGATCATATTGTCTTCCACCAGCAGGATCTTTTGACTTCTGGGAGAAAAAACAGCGTTTTCTGGATAATCGGAATGCATATTGGGGTGATCCTGCAGCCTCAGACGCAGGGTAACCGTGAAAGTGCTCCCTTTTCCAACGGTGCTATCGACGCTGATTTCTCCGCCCATCATGGTTATGATCTTTTTGGCTATGGTAAGGCTTAAGCCGGTGCCGTGTATACCGCTGAAAGTGGTGTTTTTCTCTCGCTCGAACGGTTCGAAAATGTGTTCCAGAAAATCTCTTCCGATCCCGATGCCAGTGTCTTTTACGGTAAATTGATATACGGCATACTGATTGGACAGCGTTTTTGGTTCTGCGACAGCCAGCTCTACTTTGCCGCCTTCCTTTGTATAAGTGACGGAATTGTTGACCAGATACAAGAGAGATTGTTTTAATTTTTCGTGATCTGCAACGACATTGCCGTGGGTTAGCCCGGAACTATCCAGCGTAAAGGCGATATTTTTCTCAAGGGCAAGGGGAAACAGAGCTTCATGTACTTCTTTTAGAATATCCTGCAGGATGCATTCCCTTTCGTTAAGCTGTATGTCGTTGGACTCTGTCCAAGACAGATCCAGAACTTTCTGGATCAGATCAAAGAGCTGCCTGCTGGAATGTTCAATTTTGTTAAGATATTCTTCTGCCGCCGCCCGGTCGTCAAGATGTTTTCTGGCAAGGGCAGTATAACCGAAAATGGCGTTCAGCGGGGTACGCATGTCGTGGGACATATTCGATAAGAACGTATTCTTGGCTATAATGGCAAGATTAGCGGCATGTAATGCATCTTCTAAGATCTGGTTTTGTTCCATTTCCCGGCGTACCTCGACGTCAACCCGCCGATAGCCCATGACAATCTGGGAAATGTGGTCTCTTTTGCTTACATTGACGATGCGCAGCTGCAGATATTGTGTTTCATTGTCTATCAGTACACGATAATTGATATAATAAGTCTTGTTGTTTGATAATTTTTTGCGCATGTAGGCAGGAGAAGTCATTTTGGCAACTTCTTCCCGGTCTTCTGGATGCACCCAGGTATTGACATAATTGGAAAGATACCAGTGAAATCCAAGGGTTTGGTATTTTTCCTGAAATTGGCGTTTGGTACGGCTGCTTAGGCGGTAGGGAAAGATCTTATCATTGTCCAGGTTCGCATAGAGAATGGATTCGTAATTGATGCTCAGTCCTTCAATGACTTCCAGCCGTCTTAGGTGTTCCTGATTAATCAAGGTACGCTCTTTGTCAAATTTGTCAATCAGGTTCTGCAGTTTGTGCTCTTTTTCATGTAATATGGCATGATGTTTTTCTAATCGCTGGTTTCGCTTTTCAGTGGCATCACCCATAAATACATAAAAAATTTCTCCCACAGACGGGCAAGATACGAAATGCCCATAATCCTCGATCCAGCAAATAGTCCCATCCTTGCGCACGATCCGGTATTCCACATAATCCAGGTCATATTGGCTGCTGGCCACTTGTTCTTGAATGCTTAGTTCTACGGCGTCCAGATCTTCGGAATATACGATGCCCTTGAAAGAATTCCCGGTAAATTCCCGGAATTCCTGGAGGGTGCCGCATTGAAAAATGCGAAGCAGCGCTTTGTTGGCATAGATGATTTCTTCCTTTTCGTCTGCGTGATAAATTAAAAAGCCGCCAGGCATCTCGTCCATAAATTTTATCATTTCCTGGGCAGTCCAAATATTCGGCAAATCCAGTAAATAAGATTCCCCAGAGTGTTTGACATGCTCTATGAGTTCTTCAATTTCCATGGCGTCATGTCCAGGGACGCTTAACAAAGTTAAGACATATTCCATTAAATTATGTTCCATCTTGCAGTCATTCATGATATCCTTCCTTTTGAAACATTTTATGTTAATTTTACCACAAAATGGACATTCTGTCATTATGATGCGCTAGAAAAATTCGTTTAAATTATATTTGTTATACAACTGTATTGACAGCAGACAACAAAAGAGGTATACTAGCGATATAGAACCATAAGGAATTTGATTATCAGAAAGAGGGAAAGAGATGAGAAGTGATAATGTAAAAAAAGGAATGCAGCAGGCGCCGCACCGTTCGCTATTTCATGCGCTGGGATTTACCCGGGAGGAGATGGACAAGCCGTTAGTAGGGATTGTCAGTTCCTACAATGAGATTGTGCCTGGCCATATGAATCTTGATAAGATTGTTAACGCTGTGAAAATGGGAGTGGCAGAGGCAGGCGGAGTGCCAGTGGTATTTCCGGCGATCGCAGTCTGCGATGGAATCGCCATGGGGCATACCGGAATGAAATATTCGCTGGTGACCCGGGATTTGATTGCAGATTCTACAGAATGCATGGCGCTTGCGCATCAGTTTGACGCTCTGGTGATGGTGCCCAATTGTGATAAGAACGTGCCGGGGCTTCTGATGGCGGCGGCAAGAGTAAACGTGCCCACGGTATTTGTGTCTGGCGGCCCTATGCTGGCAGGCCGCGTCAAAGGGAAAAAAACCAGCCTTTCCTCGATGTTTGAGGCGGTAGGGGCTTATGCGGCAGGAACTATGACAGAAGAGGACGTCTGTGAATTTGAAGAAAAGGCATGTCCGACGTGTGGCTCCTGTTCTGGCATGTATACTGCAAATTCTATGAACTGCCTGACGGAGGCCTTGGGCATGGGGCTTCAGGGAAATGGAACCATTCCGGCTGTATATTCTGACCGTCTGCGTCTTGCCAAGCACGCAGGAATGGCAGTGATGGAAATGTACCGCAAGAATATTTGCCCAAGGGACATTATGACCAAAGAGGCCGTGTTAAACGCATTGACCGTGGATATGGCGCTGGGCTGCTCAACCAACAGCATGTTGCATTTGCCGGCGATTGCCCATGAAATCGGGTTCGATTTTGATATCGGATTTGCGAATGAGATCAGTGAGAAGACGCCCAACCTCTGCCACTTGGCTCCGGCAGGACCGACATATATGGAAGATCTAAATGAGGCGGGCGGCGTATATGCCGTTATGAACGAGCTTGCCAAGCTGGGGCTTTTGCATTTAGATTGCATGACAGTCACAGGAAAAACGGTAGCGGAGAATATCAAAGGATGTGTCAATAAAAATCCGGAAGTGATTCGTCCCTTAGACCGTCCATATAGCGCAACGGGAGGGCTTGCGGTGCTCAAAGGCAATCTTGCTCCAGAAGGAAGCGTGGTAAAGCGTTCTGCAGTGGCGCCAGAAATGATGGTGCATCAAGGTCCGGCGCGGGTATTTGACTGTGAGGAGGATGCGATTGCAGCCATCAAGGGTGGAAAGATTGTGGCAGGAGACGTGGTGGTAATCCGCTACGAAGGCCCCAAGGGAGGTCCAGGCATGCGCGAGATGTTGAATCCTACGTCAGCTATTGCAGGAATGGGGCTTGGATCCACGGTTGCGCTGATTACGGACGGGCGTTTTTCCGGCGCCAGTCGCGGAGCTTCCATCGGGCATGTGTCACCGGAGGCGGCAGTTGGAGGAACGATTGCCCTGGTGGAGGAAGGAGATCTCATTAAGATCAACATCCCGGAAATGAAACTGGAACTGGACGTTTCAGAAGAGGTTTTAGCAGAGAGAAAAGCGAAGTGGCAACCGAGAGAGCCCAAGGTAACAAAGGGCTATCTGGCCCGCTATGCTCAGATGGTGACTTCTGGCGCAAGAGGAGCCGTAATGAAAAAAGAATTATAATCCTCGGCGGCGATGTTCCTAATGACTTTCGAAACGTGATTCGATTGAGGAAAACAGTTAGAGCGCTACTGGCTCCGGCAGCGAAATACCATGGTATTCAACTGTCGGAGCCATTGTTTAGCGTATTTTTATATTGCCGCTCTCACAGCTAATGCGGATCTCTTTGTTTTTCTGATTGTCTTTCTGATAGTGAATTTCCTCGTCTTCGTCGAATTTCAGTGTTTCGTTTCTGAGCTTTATGCTGCCATATTCTGCATAGAGGTCATAATTGTAGTCTGAGATATCGTCGGCAAGATGCAGGGTAACGTCTCCGTAGGAACTGTCAATGTTTGTCGTTTTCAGTTCCGCATCTTGGAACACGAGGTTGCCGGATTCTATGAATATCTCGCTGTCGGTTATGGATGCCTGGTCCATGGAGCAATTGCCATATTCGTTTCTGAGTGAGAGGAAATCAGTTTCCAGGCTGCTTAGCTCAAGGCTGCCGCTTTCTAATTTGATGGCAGCTTGATCAGATATCTTGAAAGAGCCGCCGCATATGTCGCCATATTCATTTGTAATTTCTAAATTGTCGCATGTCACATCGCCGATTTCCAGATTCCCAGATTCTGCAAAGATGGAAATATTTTTTCCCGTAAAGCTTCGGAGTGTCAATGTTCCATAGTCTGCGTTTAATTCTGCAATTTCGGCATCTACGTCCTCAAGATTAATGTTACCGCTTTCGTTTTTGATCTTTAAGAGATTGAAATATTGGTCTTTGGGAACATAGAGATTGATATAATATGGTCCCCTGTTGGCAGAGGAATTTCCAGTGTTGAAAAAGAGATGCAAGCCCGTACTGTATCTTAGCTGAGTTTTCCCCTCTTCAAAATAAAATATCCCGTCGCTGCTATTGTATTGAGGCTCCGTACAGGCGCCGTCGAGGCGGTATTCCAGGTAATAACCGTCGGCAGGAAGAATCGAAAAGTCGCAGCAGTCTATGGAAATGGAAGCTTCTGAGAATTCTTCCAGTTTTGTCTTTTCCAGTTCCCATGCCTGAGGAATGGCAATTTGTTCTTTTTGACTGGAAGTTGTATGTCTGGGCAGATTTTTCCCTGCCTGTATGCCCTGGACAATCACTGCGCCAGAACAGAGCACGCCGGAAAAAATGGCGATGCCAAGAATAACGGTTAAAATTTTATTTCGCTTCATATGTTAAATCCTCCTTTTTGATGATTTGCTTCTATTAAATAGAACGAGCCAGGAGGAAGATGGACTTCAAAAAGGGGCTGTCGCAAAGATATTTACTTGTTCAAAAGATCTTGCCGCTGATGCGGCAAAGACAAAACGCACAAAATTATTCTAGGAAGCTAGCTTCCCAAGATAATCTTTGTGCGTTTTGTTTTCATTGTTTTGCAATGTAAACCTTTTAAACAGGCAAATACATTCGTGCGGCAGCCCCATCCCTGTTGATGCCTATCAATTAACTGACAGCCCCTTCCGTTTGCTGTTTGGCGAGGTTTTTTTGCGCCGTCGACAGCATCAGCTTAATGCGGTTTAACTGGTTGACTTCCGATGCCCCTGGGTCGTAGTCAATGGCTACGATGTTGGATAAAGGGTATTGATGTCGGATTTCCTTGATGACGCCTTTGCCAACGACATGGTTGGGCAGGCAGCCAAATGGTTGGGCGCAGACAATGTTATTGGTGCCAGAATGGATTAATTCTAACATTTCCCCAGTCAGGAACCAGCCCTCTCCGGTTTGGTTTCCGAGGGAGACGATCGGGGAGGCATATTTTGCAAGTGTCTCAATCTTTGCCGGGGCGTCGAAATGCCGGCTTTTTTCAAACTCTTTGCGTGCTGCGCTGCGCAGCCATTCCAGCGTTTTGATCCCAAGATTGGCGTTTCTTGCGCTGGTTTTTTTGGCGCCAAGATGTTCCGCTTTAAAGTTATTGTTGTAGAAACAGTAGAGCAGGAAATCAGTCAGATCTGGAACAACCACTTCAGCGCCTTCTGATTCCAGCAAATCCACAAGATGATTATTGGCGGCTGGAAGGAATTTTACCAAGATTTCTCCTACGACGCCGACTCTGGGCTTGCGCGCGCCAGTCAAGGGAAGCGTGTCAAAATCACGGATGATTTCCCTGCAATATTGCTTGAATTTGCGGTGAGAGACTAGTTTACGGGCAGAGACGAGCTTCATGCATTTCTGTTTCCATTTCTGGTGAAGCGCATTGGCGGCGCCAGGAACAGATTCGTAGGGCCTTGTACGGTAGAGGCAGCGCATAAAGATATCTCCGAATATCAAGGCATATAATCCCTTTTGCAACAGCGGCAATGTCAGCTTGAATCCTGGGTTTGCCTCCAATCCGCTTAAATTCAGTGATATCACAGGAATATTGGGAAACCCTGCTTTTTCCAAGGCGCGGCGGATAAAGCCAATGTAATTGGAGGCGCGGCATCCTCCTCCTGTCTGGGTGATAATGACCGCCGTCTTATTCAAATCATATTTTCCCGATAATAAGGCGTCCATGATCTGTCCCACCACGATCAGGGAGGGATAGCAGGCGTCGTTATTAACATATTTGAGTCCGGTGTCTACTGCGGTTTTTCCCTGGTTTTTGAGGATCTCCATCTGATAGCCGCAGGATGAGAAAGCAGGCTGCAGCAAGTCAAAATGGATCGGGGACATCTGGGGGCAGAGGATGGTATAATTTTTGCGCATTTCTTCTGTAAAGACCACACGCTTGAAGTCCGAGGGAGCAATCGTGCGGCATGTTTTCTGTTTTTCTTTTACCCGCAGCGCTGAGAGCAGAGAGCGGATGCGGATGCGCGCAGCGCCGAGATTATTTACCTCGTCAATTTTCAGGCAGGTATAGATTTTGCCGGATTTTGACAAAATGTCATTGACCTGGTCCGTGGTTACGGCGTCTAAGCCGCAGCCGAAAGAGTTAAGCTGGATCAGATCCAGGTCGTTCCTGTTTTTTACATAATTTGCCGCGGCATACAGCCTGGAATGATACATCCATTGATCCATCACCATCAGGGGGCGTTCCACCTGCTTAAGATGGGATACGGAATCCTCGGTCAGCACGGCGATCCCGTAAGAGTTAATCAGCTCCGGGATGCCATGGTTGATTTCCGGGTCTATATGGTAGGGACGTCCGGCAAGGATGATGCCTCTGTGTCCTGTTGCTTCCATATAGCTTAAGGTTTCTTCTCCTTTGCGCCGGATATCTTCTTGCATGCGGCAAAGCTCTTCCCAGCCGCTTTTGACGGCAGAATCCACTTCCTGTGCGGGAATGGAGAATTCCTCTGCAAATATTTTCTGAAGTTGCTTTGAAAGCTGCTCTTGTGAAGCAAAGGACAGAAAGGGGTTCAAAAAGCGCACCTTGCCAGAAGTGATTTCGTCCACATTGTTCTTGATATTCTCCGCATAGGAGGTAACGATCGGGCAGTTGTAATGGTTATTGGAATCAGGAAATTCGTTTCTCTCATAGGGAATGCAGGGATAGAAAATAAAATCGGCCTTTCTCTGGATCAGCCAGGCAACATGCCCATGCGCCAGTTTTGCCGGATAGCATTCCGATTCGCTAGGGATAGATTCAATGCCCAGCTCGTAAATGTTGCGGGTGGACGGAGGGGAGAGCAGGGTGGAAAATTTCAGTGAACGAAAAAACGCCGCCCAGAATGGATAGTTTTCGTACATATTTAAAACCCTGGGGATTCCCACGGTTCCACGTTGCGCCTCTTCTTCGGGGAGAGGTTCATAGTCAAAGATTCTCTTGTTTTTGTATGCAAAAAGGTTGGGAATCGTTTCTTTCTGGCTCTCTTTGCCAAGCCCCTTTTCACAGCGGTTCCCGGTGATAAAGCTGCGGCTTTCGGAGAAACGGTTGATCGTTAAAAGGCAGTGGTTCATGCAGCCCTGGCAGCGGGATAACTTGGTTTCAACTTTGAGATTTTCAATTTCTGTGATGGGAAGCATTGAAGTTCCTGGCTGGTCCTCGTAGCGTTCTCTTGCAATCAGGGCGGCCCCGAAAGCGCCCATGATTCCGGCAATGTCTGGGCGTATTGCCTCGCATCCTGAGATTTTTTCAAAACTGCGCAAAACAGCGTCGTTGTAAAAAGTGCCTCCCTGCACGACAATGTTTCTTCCCAAGTCTTTTGCGTCGCTGACTTTGATTACTTTAAACAGCGCATTTTTGATGACCGAATAGGCGAGCCCAGCAGAAATGTCAGACACTTCCGCGCCTTCTTTCTGTGCCTGCTTTACTTTGGAATTCATAAATACCGTACAGCGGGTTCCAAGGTCGATCGGGTTTTCGGCAAACAACGCTGCCTGTGCAAAATCTTCTACAGAATAATTCAGGGATTTTGCAAAGGTTTCGATAAAGGAGCCGCAGCCGGAAGAACATGCTTCGTTGAGCTGAACGCTGTCTACGGTTTGGTTTTTTATTTTAATGCATTTCATATCCTGTCCGCCAATGTCGAGGATGCAGTCGACCTCGGGATTGAAGAAAGCGGCGGCGTAGTAATGCGCAACCGTTTCCACTTCCCCTTGGTCCAGCATAAAGGCAGATTTTAGGAGCGCTTCCCCATATCCAGTAGAGCAGGAATGGACAATGTGCGCTTGCTTTGGCAGAAGGCTGTAGATTTCTTTCAAAGCCAGGGTGGCAGTCGCCAGAGGATTGCCGTTGTTGCTGCTGTAAAAAGAGTATAACAGGGATCCGTCCTCTGCCACCAGGGCGACTTTGGTGGTGGTAGATCCAGCGTCAATGCCCAGAAAGCAATTGCCTTGATAAGTAGATAGCTCGCTGGTCATCACATGGTGCTTTCCATGGCGTCTTTGAAATCTCTGATAATCTTCCTGGTTAGAAAAGAGAGGCTCCATCCGTTCCACCTCAAATTCCATCTTGATATCAGAGGCAAGTTTTTTTAAGATCTCTTTCAGATAGATGGTTGCTTGCTGCTGGTAGTTTAATGCAGAACCTATGGCGGCAAACAGATGGGAGTGTTCTGGGGCTATGATATGTTCTTCGTCCAGCTTCAGAGTGCGGATAAAGGATTCTTTTAATTCTGACAAAAAATGCAAAGGCCCGCCTAAAAATGCCACGTGCCCCCGGATTGGCTTTCCGCAGGCAAGTCCAGAGATCGTCTGGTTTACGACTGCCTGGAATATGGAGGCAGACAGGTCCTCTTTTGAGGCGCCCTCATTGATCAGGGGCTGGATATCGGATTTGGCAAACACGCCGCAGCGCGCGGCGATGGGATAAAGAGCCTTGTAGTTTTTAGCGTAAGTATTTAATCCGGTGGCGTCTGTTTGAAGCAGGGACGCCATCTGGTCGATAAAAGAACCTGTGCCTCCGGCACAGATGCCGTTCATGCGCTGATCTACGTTTCCGCCTTCAAAATAGATAATTTTGGCGTCTTCGCCGCCCAGTTCAATAGCTACGTCTGTCTGGGGGGCATAATCTTGCAGCGCGGCAGAGACGGCGATGACTTCCTGGACAAAAGGGATTTCCAGATGTTTTGCCAGGGTCAGTCCGCCGGAACCAGTAATCATTGGTGACAAATATATATTTCCAAGAGCGTCCTGTGCTTTTGAAAGCAAATCGGAAAGGGTTTCCCGGATGTTTGCGAAATGTCTCTCATAATCAGCAAAGATGATCTCGTTTTCCTGGTTTAAGATTGCAATTTTTACGGTGGTCGAGCCAATGTCAATGCCCAGCCGGTGTAAATTTTGTGTTCCCATATCATTTCCTCCAAAGCTCATGGGCTTTTTCCTTTTGAAAATGCTGTGAGCAAAAATAAACGAGCGTACGGATGGGCGCAAAACGGCCAGCTTATCTGCCTCATGGGCAGGAAATCCGTATGCTAAGTGATATATTTTAACAGTTTCTTCCTATTAAAATGTAATAGTCCTCAAATCAAGCAACGTTTATTATACGACAGGAAATTGCAAAAAACAATTCATTTCTTAGATTTTATATAATGTTTAGAATCTGTAAAAGTTTTTTCATGATTCTTTTGTGAAATAGTGACGATAGGGCGCTGTTGGCACAGTCTTGCGCATTTGCTATCCAGATGGTAAAAAGATGCTTAGGCAATAATTTTGCATAGGATAATATATGATGAAAGGAAAAAAGTGAGAACTGTTCCAGGGCTGCGCAGTTTGAACCGATTCCAGGCAGGAGAATATAATAACAGTAAAGGAAAATCATGCAGCAAAATGCGGAGGAAAGAAATTTATGGCAAGAATCATACCAATCCCTATTGGCCCTATTTTTCCAGGCGGGCCTTGCAGAGGAATCATCCATGTAATACAAAAAGGAGACACACTTTATCAACTGGGAAAGAGATATCATGTCAGCGTGGGGCAACTGATGTTCGCAAATCCTTTCGTGGACGTATACAATCTTCAGATTGGCGATGAACTGTGCATTCCGGCGACGATCCAGCCCCGGACAATAGGTGCTAAAGAGCGTTTGGAGTACCAGGATATAGATCATTGGGCAGAACGTGACCAGCCTGAAAGTCAAGACGGTTGGGACCAGCCTGACGGCGACGACTGGGAGGGGCAAAGCAAGAATGACAGCCGAGAAGATTGGTCAGACCGGGAAAATTATCAAGGTGACGGCTGGGAGGAGCAAAGCGAGAATGACGACCGAGAAGATTGGTCAGACCGGGAAAAGGATGACAGTCAAGATTGGCGAGACCAGGAAAAGGATGACAGTCAAGATTGGTCAGATTATCAGAAACAGGAAGATCAAGACTGGGATGACCACGGCGGCAAAGAAAGCTGGGAGGAGCATGACCGTCACAATTGGAAAAACAGTGACGGCTGGCATGCCAATTATGATTGGAAAGCGAATCGGTAGGCGGCCAGGGAAAATATAAAGTTTTTATGAACACGGGTTCCACTCGTTGACAAAGCCAATTGGAAAATTTATAATGATAACAATAAGAGGAAAGAGGTGCATTATGAATTTTCTAAACAAAATGGAGCGGAAATTTGGCAGATTTGCAGTCCCCAACCTGACATTTTGGCTGATCGGCGCCTGGGTTTTGGGATTTATCATACAGTATACCATGCCCCAGGCGCAGAATCTTTTGACGCTGGAACCCCATTTGATCTTGCGGGGCCAAGTCTGGCGGCTGGTCTCCTGGCTGTTGATTCCCCCGGCGGTCAATTTGATATTTTTGATTTTTTTCTTGTCCTGTTATTATTTTATCGGGACGTCCATTGAACAGGCAATCGGGACTTTTCGTTATAATGTTTACCTGTTTGGTGGCTTATTCTGTTCGATCCTTGGCGCCTTTATCTTGTATGGGGTTTATCGGATTACGGCTGGGCGTCCTGTCATGGGAATCGGGTATTTTTTTAGCACGGAATATGTGACCATGTCCTTGTTTTTAGCGTTTGCAGCGATTTTTCCCAATGTGGAGTTTCGTTTGTACTTCATTATTCCATTCAAGGCGAAATGGCTTGGGATCGTGGATGCGGTTTGGATGACGTTTGCCTTTATTGCCTCTGGCTGGCCAGGCAGGGTCGCGATCCTTGCATCTCTTTTAAATTTCCTGATTTTCTTTTTCAGCACCAGGAATTATCATAGGATTTCTCCTAAGGAGATTCACAGAAAGCAGGTTTACCGCCAGCAGATGCGCAGCGCGCAGGGAGTGACCAAGCATAAGTGCGCGATCTGCGGCAGGACAGAAGAGGACGGAGAAGAGTTGGAATTCCGGTTTTGCTCCAAATGCGAGGGGAATTACGAGTATTGCCAAGACCATCTGTTTACCCACCAGCATATCAGGCGAAGCTGACAGAACGCATCGTCGCATCTGTCTTAGTGCGGCTGTTTCCAAGCGGCATCAGGGCGTGTTCTCAGGATCCTGCTGCCAGAGCAGCGGCGCTTCCATTGACAAACAAGGAATTAAAATTTATAATGTAACTCAATAGGGCGTTTATAAATATTTAAAATACTGAGGAACCAGGAGGAACATCAATGGAAAGCGAAGTAGTTTCCAGAAATTTTATTGAACAAATCATAGAAGAGGATATTAAAGAAGGACATTGTGAGACGGTAAGGACACGTTTTCCGCCGGAACCGAATGGTTATCTTCATATTGGACATGCCAAGTCTATTTTGCTGAATTATGGACTGGCAGAGAAGTATCACGGAAAGTTTCATATGCGTTTTGACGATACCAATCCGACAAAGGAAAAGACTGAATTTGTGGAATCGATCAAGGAAGATATCAAATGGCTGGGAGCAGACTGGGAAGACCGCCTGTTTTACGCATCTGATTATTTTGAACAGATGTATCAAGCGGCCGTGAAGCTGATCAAAAAAGGAAAGGCTTATGTGTCGGAATTGAATGCAGAGCAGATTCGTGAATATCGGGGAACCTTGACAGAGCCAGGGAAGGAGGATCCTGCGTCTCTTAGAAGCGTGGAAGAGAATCTTCGACTGTTTGAAGAGATGAAGAACGGCAAATATGAGGACGGCGCGCTGGTCTTGCGGGCGAGGATTGACATGGCGTCCCCCAATATTAACATGCGTGATCCTATTTTATACCGGGTGGCGCATATGAATCATCATAATACCAGGGACAAATGGTGCATTTATCCGATGTATGATTTTGCACATCCCATAGAGGACGCCATAGAAGGGATTACCCATTCGATCTGTACATTGGAATTTGAGGATCACAGGCCGTTGTATGACTGGGTAGTACGGGAGCTGGAATATGAGAATCCTCCCAAGCAGATTGAATTTGCAAAGCTGTACCTTACGAACGTGGTGACCGGAAAGCGTTATATTAAGAAGCTGGTGGAGGATGGCGTCGTAGATGGCTGGGACGATCCCAGGCTGGTGTCGATAGCTGCGCTGCGCAGGAGAGGCTTTACGCCGGAATCGATTCAGAAATTCGTGGAGCTTTGCGGAGTGTCCAAGGCGAATAGCTCCGTCGATTATGCGATGCTGGAATATTGCATTCGGGAAGATTTAAAATTAAGCCGTCCAAGGATGATGGCGGTGCTGCATCCAATAAAGCTTGTCATTGACAATTATCCAGAAGGACAAGTGGAATACCTGGATGCGGCGAATAATTTGGAAAATGAGCAATTGGGAAGCCGCAAAATCCCGTTTTGCAGGGAACTGTATATTGAGCGGGAGGATTTTATGGAAGAACCACCAAAGAAATATTTCCGCCTCTTTCCAGGAAATGAAGTACGCTTGATGCATGCTTATTTTGTAAAATGTGAGAGCTTTGTAAAAGACGAAGATGGCAATATCGTGGAGGTGCATTGTACCTATGATCCACAGACGAAAGCGGGAAGCGGCTTTACTGGCAGAAAGGTGAAAGGCACCATTCACTGGGTGCCAGCTCCGTTTGCCAGCAGCTGTCAGGTGCGTTTGTATGAGAACCTGGTAGATGAAGAAAAGGGTGTCTATAACAAGGAGGACGGAACCCTCAATCTGAATCCAGATTCCTTGACGGTGTTGAATGACTGTCGTATCGAGCCAGCGCTGACGGAAGCGAAGCCATATGACAGCTATCAGTTTGTGAGGCAAGGATTTTTCTGTGCAGACGCCAAAGATTCCAGGCCTGATGCATTGGTATTTAACCGCATCGTATCTTTAAAGAGTTCTTATAAATTGCCGACACAGAATTAATCAGCACAAAGAGGAGGAAAGTGCAATGAGTATATTTTCAGGGTTAGAGAAGTTTGGCCTGAAGTCTGCGGAATCCGTGCAGTTATTTGGAGATGAGCAGAAAGAAAGTGACAAGAAAGACGAGGAAAAGCCGACGGAGGAAAAAGTGATCCCAGAAGAAGAATTTCTTTTGGCAAAGACTGTCCGCTGCAAAGTCTGCGACCAAGTGTTTAAGACGAAGGTAGTAAAGAACGGAAGAGTGAAACGTTTAGAGCCAGATCAGGACTTAAGACCCAGATTTCAGTATATAGATACCTTGAAATATGATGTGACTTCCTGTCCCAATTGTGGATATACGGCTATGAACCGCTATTTTGACCAGATCATGCCTGCACAGGTGAAGCTGATCAAAGAACAGATCGTTAGTCAGTTTAAACCGATTAATACCGAGGAAAGGGCGTTTTATACTTATGATGAGGCGATCGACCGCTATAAATTATCGTTGATGAGCACGGTGGTCAAGAGGGGCAAAGACAGTGAGAAAGCATTTACTTGCCTGAAAATTGCGTGGCTGTTGCGGGGAAAAGCGGAGACGATGCCAGGAAATACTCCGCAGGAACAGGAAGCGCTGGCTGAATGCAAGAAAGAGGAGGACGCTTTCTATAAGCAGGCTTTTGACGGGTTTTCTTTAGCCATCAGTAAGGAGAACTATCCCATGTGCGGCATGGAACAGAACACATTGGACTATCTTCTTGCTTATATGGCATTTCATTTTAAACAATACGAGGTTGCTTCAAAGTTCTTGTCAAGCGTGCTCACATCACCCTCTGCGAGCCGGCGCATGAAAGACGTAGGCCTGCAGTTAAAAGAGGATATTATAGCAGAATTGAAAAAGTAAAAGCAATTTGCCTGATTGTGCCACAAATTGCGCATGATGGAGGGTTGCTTTGCCTTTTTCAAGTATATACGTTATCAAAAAAGGAAATAAATAGTAGTAACTGAGCATTCGCATATTTTTATGATTGGAGGAAAAGCATGGAGAGACAGAGCAGAATTACCAGAGCTGGGATTTTGGCAGCAATGCTTGCGATAATGTTTCTTGCTGGCTGCACCACCAAAGAGGAAAAACAGGCTGCGAACGAGTATCAGGGGCAGGAATCTTACGATACAAAGGCAAATGGATCTGATCAAGGGTCGCAAGAAAATGCCAGTGACAAAGACCGAAAGAACGAGACAGAGGAAGAAAGTCAGGAAACGGAAGAGATGAAGAACCTCCGCATTACGATGGAAAAAGCGATGGAAGCTATTGAGAGCGATGATGCAAAGGCTTTGAATAAGCTTCAAAAGAGCAAGAAAGGGAAAGCGCTGATTCGTGAGGCTGAGAAAGAGGGAAGCTATCTCTATTTGCCAAAAGGCGGGAACACTGGAACAGGAATTGGTCTTTATGTATTTGAAAACTGCGATTGCAAGCAATGGTATTATGGAGATTATCAAAATGGCAGGCGGCAAGGCAGTGGAAAATGGTATTATGTCAGTGACCAGACAGAGGACGGGAGCCTTTATAAGGAAGTATATGACGGTGATTGGAGCGGCGACATGCCCAATGGAAAGGGACGCCAGCTGATAATTTTAGGAGATCATGTAGATACAGACCAAAAGTTCAAGGTAAAGAACGGATTGTTTTATGGAACCTACAAGGTGGAAGACACCCTGGAAGACGGCACAGTCGTCACAGGAGAATATAAACTGAAAAAGGGAAAATATGTCACAATCTCCGACGAAGAGCTGGAGGCCAATAACTTTGCGGTTCCAGAAGAGCCGCACCTTGCGATTGCCTTTTTGTATAATGAGGCAGGCGAGGTTAAGAGCTGCACGATGGTGTATGCCGAAGATGCGACCAAAGGCGTGAAGCATTTTTATTAAAGGACATCGTCAGTCTGGCAAGATGACTCTCAGAGAAAATGGGCTTGCTATAAGAAGTATAAGGAAGCAATAAAATACAGGATATGGATCATTTACGTTCTGGTAGATGCCATATCCTGTATTTTTTCTTATCTCATAAGAAATGCGCTCTTGTAAAAGTCGACCTAGTTTTCTTTCTCAGCTTCTGCCATTTTCATCGCACGGACTTTCAAAGGGAGCCCGAATAATGTGATAAAGCCTTCTGCATCATGATGGTCGTACAGCTCTCCGGTCGTAAAGCTTGCCAGGGATTCACTGTAGAGAGAATAGGGAGAAGTGGTTCCAGCTTTGATGATGTTGCCCTTGTAGAGCTTGAATTTTACTTCTCCGGTTACATATTTCTGTGTTGAGGTGATAAAAGCCTGCACTGCTTCTCGCAGCGGTGTAAACCATTTTCCTTCGTATACAATTTGAGCCAGCTTGTTAGCAAGATCCTTTTTAACTTCCATGGTGGCGCGGTCAAGAACCAGTTCTTCCAGTTGTTGCTGGGCTTCCATCAATATGGTTCCGCCAGGAGTCTCATAGACGCCTCTGGACTTCATGCCAACGACGCGGTTTTCCACGATGTCAATAATTCCGATTCCATGCTTGCCGCCAAGGCGGTTCAGTTCCCGGATAATATCGGCAACTTTCATGGATTTGCCGTTTATGGTTTTGGGAACGCCGGATTCGAAAGTCATAGACACATACTCTCCCTCCTCGGGAGCCTGTTGCGGAGATACTCCTAAGACCAGCAGGTGGTCATAATTGGGTTCGCAGGATGGATCTTCCAACTCAAGGCCCTCATGGCTGATGTGCCATAAATTGCGGTCACGGCTGTAGCTGCTGTCTGCAGAAAATGGTAGGTCGATGCCATGCGCCTTGCAGTATTCAATTTCTTCTTCCCGTGACTGCATGTTCCACTTATCGCTTCTCCATGCTGCAATGATCTTAAGATCAGGTGCAAGCGCTTTGATGCCAAGCTCGAAACGGATTTGATCATTGCCTTTTCCGGTAGCGCCGTGGCAGATAGCGGTAGCGCCTTCTTTTCTTGCAATTTCCACCAGGCGTTTTGCAATTCCCGGACGAGCCATGGATGTGCCCAGCAGGTATTTGTTCTCATAGACAGCGCCTGCCTGGACGCAAGGAAGGATATATTCTTCCGCAAATTCATCGGTGATATCCTCAATGTAGAGCTTGGTAGCGCCAGACAGTTTTGCGCGCTCTTGCAGTCCGTCCAGTTCTTCTTCCTGGCCGCAGTCAATGCAGCAGCAGATGACTTCATAATCGTAATTTTCCTTTAACCAAGGAATGATGGCGGTAGTGTCGAGACCGCCGGAATAAGCTAAGACTACTTTTTCTTTCATGATTTCCTCCATTCCGTGCGTTTTTCAGCACAAACAGGTAGTTTGTGAAAGAATTATCAAATTCTTTCACTCTTTCCTCCATTCTGTGTGCCTCTTTGCACAAACAGGTAATTAGTAAAAGAGTGAACAAATGCTTTTACTTTTCCAACGTATTATGTAATAGGTTTGTTCTCTGATGTATAATATACAATAATGAATATAAAATGGCAAGTAAGTTTCTGGATTTTTGCAAAAGGATGTGGTATGATTTATAAAGTTTAAAATTTTACCGGGAGATAAACATATGAAGATAACGATTTGTGACGACAGCGTGAAAGATTTGATAAAGATTGAGGAGTTGCTTTTTCAATACCAAAAATCCCATGCAAGAACAGGATTTGAAGTAGAAAAATATAAAAATCCGCTCAAAGTGATGGAAAAGATCCTACAAGGGGAACTGGCAGATATTTATATCTTAGATATATTGATGTCAGAAGCCACAGGAATTGATCTGGGAAGCCAGATTCAAAAATCAGCAGAGAACAAGGTGATTATATATATCACGTCCACGGAAGAATTTGCCCTGGATGCTTACGAGGTGCGTGCCGCAAGATATCTTTTAAAGCCGGTGGAACAGGACAAATTTTTTGAAGCTATGGACTATGCGTTATCTTACATGGAAGTCAGGCACGATCCCATTTATCTGGTTAAAACTAAGCAAGGGCTAGTATCTGTGTCGCATTCTAAGATCGAGTACGTGGAGAACGCCTCCCGGATGCTGGACGTTCATCTCACAGACGGTTCTCAGGTCAAAAGCATATTTATCCGAAAGTGCTTTGAGGAAGAAGTTGGGAATCTGGTAGAAGATAAATGCTTTATGCAGGTCCATAAGTCGTTTATTATCAATATGATGCATGTCAAAAAGCTCGATGGGAACCGCATTGTCATGGACAGTGGCGCCATTGTTCCGGTGAGCAAGAAGAATGCGGTAAATGTAAAAAAAGAATATCTTTTATTTGTATCGCAACAGTATAGGTAGGGCGCGAAGATGGACTATTTTGACAATATATCGTATACGCAGAGTCATCTGTTTTTGATGTTGTTTTTGTATCTGTTTATCACGCACCGTTATTCCAAGGCAGTAACCAGGGGCATCTGCTTTGGAGCTTTTTTGATATTAACGCTTACAGACTGCCTGAAATTGAATCTTTTTCCTGAAAGCAGCCTTTGCTATATAGTGATGACGGCGATTCAAATATTTGTGACGCAGTTTACCGGAATCTTTATCTCTGGAAAAAGAAACTGGAAAGTATTGTTCATGGGTCTTAGCGCCTCTAATTATGTGATCATGGGGAGCATTGCCGCCACTATCTTGTATATCTATACAAAAGATCGATGGATTTCCCTGGCAGGAAGCTGTATGATCCATGTGGCAGTTTTGTATATTTTATATAAGGGAGTACGGGATATATGGCTGAGGCAATACGAAAAGGAATATACGGAAAGCTGGTGGGAATTATGTCTCGTTCCAGTGTTTTTTTATTGCAGTTTTTTTGCAATTTCTATCTATCCGCGTACCCTGAATCAGGTTCCGGAAAATATTCCTGGGATCCTCTGCTTCATGGCGACCATGTGCGTTTCTTATGTAGTCGTGCTGCGTTATGTGGAGAGTGATTCCAAACGAAAGGATATTTATTGGAAAAATGTGATTTTTGAATCCTATATCAAGGGCTTGGAGAATCAGTTTTATCTGTTGCAGCAGTCAGAAAACAGCCTTAAGATCCTGCGCCATGACCTGCGTCATTATTCCAGCATGTTGAGCTTGCTGTTGGAACAGGGAGAATACGAGGAAGTGAAAAAGGTCCTTGCCCATGTGAATCATATGGCAGAAGAGCACAGGGTCAGAAAATATTGCAAGAATCTGATTGTCAATACGATTATCTCGAAAATGATGGAGCGTGCAGAGCAATATCAGATTCAAGTAAACCTGGATCTTGGGATAACAAAAGAGATTCCGGTAAATGATTATGAATTTACAGCGGTCATTGCCAATCTCTTTGAGAATGCCATAATCTGTGTCAGGGATTATCAAAAAGAAAAAAGGTATATTGACATCAAGATACACTGTAACGAGGAGCGTTTGCTAGTTCAAATGCAGAACGAATATGAAGGCGAAGTGGCGCTTGATCCAGTAAACGGGCTTCCGAAAAGCAGAAAGGGGGAGAACCATGGGCTGGGGATGCAGAGTTTTCTGGCGTTTTCAGAGAAGATAGGAGGAGATTTTGCATGTGTATGCAAAGATGGCGTCTTTTTGCTGATGCTGTTTGCGAAATTCTGACAAAACAGGGAGGTTTTTGTGCAGAAACAGTCATGATGTAGAAGAACAAAGATGATATAATCAAAAGGATCAGGTTTGAAAGCAATGGAGGAAGCAAAACATGCAGAAGACATTTATCCGTTATACCTATGCAATTATCACAGCGGCAATTTTCCTGATTTTTTTAATTCATTGTCTGTTCACGCTACATTCCCTGGAATCTCAGCAATATAATTCCTTTCTTGCGAAAGCGGAACAGGTGATACATACTCTGGAAAACAATCAGTTGGAATTGTCGATCATGAAGCGCAATTTAGACGTCGATTATCTTACTCGTGCAAAGGCGGCAGCCTATGTCATGGAGCGGCAGCAGGAAGTCTCCATGAACGTCGAAGAAATGCAATATCTGGCAGATTTGTTGAACGTAGACGAGCTTCATTTGATTGATGAACATGGAATCATCGTTTCGGCTTCTGTCGCAGAGTATATCGGCATTGACATGGCAGATCACAAGCAGACCCGGGAATTTCTCTCGATCCTCGAAAGCGATGACGAGGATGCCTATCTGATCCAGGAAGCGCAGCCCAATGCCGCAAAGGGCAGTATCATGCAGTATGTGGGAGTGGCAAGAAAAGGAAAGAAAGGGGTCGTGCAAGTTGGGTTTGAACCCACTAGGCAGATGGAGGCTCAGTCAAGAAATACCTATGAATACATATTTTCTAAATTCCCCACCGATCTCGGGGAGGAATTGTTTGCGGTCAATGCAGATACATCCGCAGTGTTAGGGCATTCCGCTGGAATGGACCAGGAGTTTACAGCGGACTATTATAAGTTGGAGCAGCTTTTGGACTGTGCAGCGGGCGGTTATATAAAGGAGAAAGACGGAAGACGGATGTATGTTTTTTCTAAGAAATATAATAATATACTGATCTGCGCCGCGCTTCCTGCCAATATCCTGGCACAAAAGCTTGTGAGACATGTGCTGAGCACGCTGATTTTTTTGCTTATTATTGAAGTGATTGTGTTATTGCTGCTCAATTACCTGGTTAAGCAACAGGTTGTGAATGGAATTCATCATATTATGGAGCAGCTTGCAGCGATCACCGATGGAAATCTGGAGACGAAAGTGACCGTGGGTGGAAACCAAGAGTTTGAAGCCTTAAGCATGGGCATCAATACCATGGTTGAGAAGCTAAAGTACGAGAATACTCACGATGCGTTGACCGGACTGTATAAATATTCCTGCTTTAAGCAGCTTGCCGCAGAAAAAATCAGGGAAATGCCGCCAGAGACACTATGCGCAGCCGTGATGATGGATTTGGATTCTTTTAAATCAATCAATGATACTTATGGGCATGACGCCGGAGACAAGTACTTGCAGTGTTTTGCGGAAGTTATGAAATCCATGCCAGCAGAGCATTTGTTATGTGCGAGGCGGTCCGGAGACGAATTCTGCATGTTAATTTTTAATTGTACGCATAAGTCGCAGGTGATAGAATTACTGGACAAATTTTATGAGACGTTACAAGTACGGCAGATTAGGCTGTCTCCTGAGGACTTGAGAAGCGTCAAAGCTTCTGGGGGCTTTGCGTGTACGAAAAACAGCGCAGAAAAAATAGAAAAGCTGATCAATCAGGCAGATCAGGCGCTTTATGAGAGCAAGCGGCAAGGCAAAGGAACGTATGGGGAATACTAGTGTTTGCCTGCGTTCGCAAAACGCCGTTCTCAGAAAATCTGCATCGCAGTTATACAAAATATCTATCAGATGGCATATGGGCAGTTAACAGTCAAGACTTAATGAGACAGCCTTGACTGTTAATTTTTTTACTTTCTTAGAAATGAAAAAATATACTACAAAATGCATAAATATACAAAAAATAAAAAAAGGTCTTTACGAATGGACAAAGATATATTACTATATATTGGACGATGAGAAGATTTTGCCCATGGGGAGCGGCGTGTAAAAAGAAAGTGAGGAAACGAAAATGATAAAGGCAGGAATTATCGGTGCGACTGGATATGCAGGCGCGGAACTGGTCAGGCTGCTGCTTGGACATAAAGAAACGCAGATTGCGTGGTATGGTTCCAGAAGCTATATTGACGAGAAATATGCCAAAGTGTACGGAAATATGTTTCAGCTTGTGGAAGACGTCTGCCTGGATGATAAGATAGAGCAATTGGCAAGGCAGGCAGATGTGATTTTTACGGCGACGCCCCAGGGGTTTCTTGCAGGAGTGCTGACGGAGGAGATATTGCAACATGCCAAAGTCATAGATTTAAGTGCGGATTACCGCCTCAAGGACGTGAAAACTTATGAAAAATGGTATCAGATTGAACACAAAAGCCCTCAGTTCCTTGCAGAAGCCGTGTATGGCTTATGTGAAGTGAACCGTGATCAAGTAAAGCAGGCAAGACTGGTGGCAAACCCAGGTTGTTACACCACCTGTTCCATTTTGACGGCATATCCTTTGATAAAAGAAGGACTGATTGACCCTAATACCTTGATTGTCGATGCGAAATCAGGTACTTCCGGGGCAGGCAGGGGAGCGAAACTGCCGAATTTGTTCTGTGAGGTCAATGAGAACGTCAAGGCTTACGGGGTCGCCAGCCACAGACATACGCCAGAGATTGAAGAGCAGTTAAGCTATGCGGCGAGAGAAGTTGTAACCATCAATTTTACGCCGCACCTGGTTCCTATGAACCGCGGCATCCTTGCTACGGAATATGCATCCTTAAAGAAGATAAAGCAGGCTGACGGGACATATGCTTATCCTTCTTATGAGCAGGTAAAGGCCGCCTATGACAAATATTATGAGAAAGAATATTTTGTCCGCGTTTTGGATCGGGGCGTTTGTCCTGAGACAAAGTGGGTAGAGGGCAGCAATTTTGTGGATATCGGGTTCCAGATTGATGAGCGCACCGCAAGGATCGTTATGATGGGAGCCATTGACAATTTGGTCAAGGGAGCGGCAGGACAAGCAGTGCAGAATATGAACTTGCTGTTCGGGTTTCCAGAAACGGAAGGGCTGCAGCTTGTGCCCATGTTTCCATAGGGCGGCGCAATTGATATTTTGGCATGTGGCAGAAAGGCAGAGGAAAGAGAGGGTGTCGCACTAACATAAATTACCCGAACTACCTTAATGTGCCAAAAAGCGCACAGAATGGAGGAAAGAGTGAAAGAATTAGCAAATTCTTTCACAAACTACCCTCATGTGCTGAAAAGCGCACAGAATGGAGGAAATCATGGAAGCAGAAAAAGAGAAACCCGTTGTCCAGGTAGCGGTCCGGGCAATGAAGAAAGAGGATTATCAAAAGGTTTACCGTCTTTGGAAAACCATCAAAGGGTTTGGGATCCGCAGCATGGATGATTCCAGAGAGGGCATTTGCCGCTTTTTGCAGAGAAATCCAACCACCAGCATGGTAGCGGAGGCAAAGGGAGAGATTGTCGGAGCCATTCTCTGCGGGCATGACGGCAGGCGGGGATGTTTTTACCATGTATGCGTCCGGGAAGATTTCAGACAGCAGGGGATTGGCAAGGCGATGGCGGTTTCAGCGATGCGCGCTTTGCAGCAAGAACAGATCAATAAGGTGTGCCTGATTGCCTTTAAGAAAAACGAGGTTGGAAATTCCTTTTGGAAGAGCGTGGGCTGGACGTTTCGGGAAGATTTAAATTATTATGATTTTGTATTGAATGATGCGAATATTACGACGTTTCAATAGCGGAGGAAGAGGAAGATGGAAGTGATTACAGGCGGCGTCACCGCGGCAAAAGGATTCAAGGCAGCTGCTACGGCAGCAGGGATCAAATATAAAGACAGGACAGATATGGCAATGATCGTGAGCGAGGTTCCGGCGGCCTGCGCAGGAACGTTTACCAGCAATCTGGTGAAAGCAGCTCCAGTTAAATGGGATCAAGAGATCGTGTCAGAAGAAGAATGCGCGCAGGCAGTAGTCATTAATGCGGGGATTGCCAATGCCTGCACCGGGACGCAGGGCATGGAATATTGCCGCAAGACGGCAGAAGCGATGGAGCGTGTGACGGGCATTCCTGCAAAACAGGTGCTGGTGGCGTCCACAGGCGTCATTGGGATGCAGCTTCCGATGGAAAAGCTGGTCTTTGGAGTGGAGGCCATGGCGAATAAGCTCAGTGATTCCATAACAAGCGGGAAAGAAGCGGCGTGCGCCATTATGACGACGGATACCAAGTCCAAAGAGGCTGCAGTGACTTTTGAAATAGATGGAAAGACGGTGACGGTGGGCGGCATGTGCAAAGGTTCGGGGATGATTCATCCAAATATGTGTACGATGCTGGGTTTTTTGACCACCGATCTTTGCATTTCCAAAGAATTGCTCAAAGAAGCGCTTTGCGAGGATGTCAAGGACACTTATAACATGATTTCCGTGGACGGGGATACTTCCACGAATGATACGGTCCTGCTGCTGGCAAACGGCATGGCGGGCAATGCAAAGATTACAAAGAAAGATCACAATTACCAGAAATTTACCGAGGCCCTGAATTATGTGAATACTGCATTGGCAAGAAAGATGGCGGGGGACGGCGAGGGGGCGACTGCGCTTTTTGAGACCAAAGTCATTCATGCAGATACCAAAGAACATGCCAAGCTTTTAGCGAAATCAGTAATTTGCTCTTCATTGACTAAGGCGGCGATTTTTGGTCATGACGCCAATTGGGGCAGGATTCTCTGTGCTCTGGGATATTCTGGCGCAGCGTTTGATCCAGAGAATATGGAACTGTATTTTCAGAGCAAAGCCGGGCAGATTCAGATTTATAAAGATGGGATTGCGACAGAATACAGCGAGGAAGATGCGACCAAGATTTTATCAGAGGAAGAGGTCACGGTATTGGCGGATATGAAGATGGGAGAGGCAGAGGCAACTGCATGGGGCTGTGATTTGACCTATGATTATGTGAAAATCAATGCAGATTACCGTTCCTAAATGATAGATGCTTGTCAAAATTGCCCCTTACGTCGTTTGGGTGATGATATGGAAAGAGGATGACAGAGATGGAAGAAAAACAGATGCAGAAAATATTACAAAAGGCAGAGGTTTTGATCGAGGCTTTGCCTTACATTCAGCGGTTTAACCGTAAGATCATCGTGGTGAAATATGGCGGAAGCGCCATGGTCGATGAAGAATTAAAGAAGAATGTCATTGAAGATGTGACATTGTTAAAACTGGTGGGATTTAAACCGATCATCGTCCACGGCGGAGGCAAGGAAATCAGCAGATGGGTAGAAAAAGCAGGCATGGAGCCAGAGTTTGTCAACGGTCTGCGAAAAACCGACGCTCCCACCATGGAATTGGTAGAGATGGTGCTTGGAAAAGTGAACAAATCGCTGGTACAGCTAGTACAGCAATTAGGAGTCAACGCTATTGGGATCAGTGGAAAAGACGGGGGACTGCTGAAAGTAGAAAAGAAGTATTCCAAAGGACAAGATATTGGCTATGTGGGAGAGATCCAAAAAGTGAACGCCAAGGTACTGTACGACTTGCTGGAAAAAGACTTTCTTCCCATTGTCTGTCCTGTGGGATTGGATGATTCCTTTGAGACCTACAATATCAATGCCGATGACGCAGCATGCGCCATTGCCAAGGCAGTCAAGGCGGAGAAGTTGGCGTTTTTGACAGATGTCAAAGGGGTATACCAGGATCCGGCGGATAAGTCTTCCTTGATTTCCGAACTTTCGGTGTCTGAGGCGCATAAGCTGATTGCAAAGGGGAATATCGGCGGCGGGATGTTGCCGAAGCTGAATAATTGCATTGAAGCTATTGAAGATGGCGTTTCAAGGGTGCATATCTTGGATGGCCGCATCCCGCATTGCCTGCTATTGGAGATCTTCACCAATAAAGGAATTGGGACGGCAATTTTAGGAGATCATGAAGAACGGTTTTTTACAGCAGAAGAAATAGAAAGGGAGAAGCAGGATGGTAGCAGATAACTTGATACAACAGGCGGAAAGCCATATCTTACATACATATAATCGCTTTCCGGTGGTGTTAGACCATGGAGAGGGAGTCTATCTCTTTGATATAGAAGGAAACAAATATCTCGATTTTGCGGCGGGGATTGCGGTGCAGGCGCTAGGATATGGAGATCAGGAATACAATCAGGCGTTAAAGGCGCAGATTGACAAGCTGATGCATACCTCTAATCTCTATTATAACCAGCCGACCATTGAGGCGGCAGAAAAACTTTGTGCGGCGAGCGGACTGGAACGCGCATTTTTTACCAACAGCGGAACCGAGGCCGTCGAGGGCGCCATCAAGGCGGCGAAGAAATATGCCTATGACCGGGACGGCTGCACAGATCATGAGATCATTGCCATGAATCATTCCTTTCATGGCAGGAGCTTAGGCGCCCTTGCAGTTACTGGAAATTCCCATTACAGAGAGCCGTTTGAACCTCTTCCAGGCATTGTCAGATTTGCAGATTACAATGATTTGGACAGCGTGGCGTCATTGGTCAATGAGAAAACCTGCGCCATTATTTTAGAGACGATTCAGGGAGAGGGGGGAGTTTTTCCGGCAGAAGAAGGATTTTTGAAAGGAATTCGAAAGATTTGCGACGAGAACGACATTCTGCTGATTCTAGATGAGATACAGTGTGGCATGGGGCGCACGGGAACGATGTTTGCCTGGCAAGGTTACGACGTGAAGCCGGATATCATGACTTGCGCAAAAGCCTTGGGCTGCGGGGTTGCCGTGGGAGCGTTCGTACTGACAGAGCGTGTTGCGTCATCGTCATTAAAGCCTGGGGATCATGGCACGACTTATGGCGGAAATCCATTTGCAGGGGCGGCAGTCAGCAAGGTCTTTGATATTTTTCAGCGTAGAAAGCTCACAGAACATGTGCAGGAAGTAGGAAATTACCTGCAAGAGCGGCTGGAACAGGTCAAAAGCCAGCTTGCGTGCATCCATGCCCGAAGAGGCAGGGGACTGATGCAGGGACTGGAGCTTTCAATGTCTGCGGCAGAGGTCAGCAGCAAGGCGCTGGCACAGGGGCTTTTGGTAATTCCGGCGGGAAGCAATGTGCTGCGGTTTGTCCCCCCCTTGGTGATTGAGCGAGAACATGTGGACGAAATGATAGAAAAACTAAACAGGGCGCTAAAGGATTAACGGCGCATACATAAAAATTCCAACATTGGATATCCTATGAAAAACAATGAAATTAGGAGGGATCGAATGATTGGAATTTTTATTGCGCTTTTATCAGGGGCTTTGATGAGCGTGCAGGGCGTATTTAATACCGAGGTCACCAAAGGCACCAGCATGTGGGTCAGTACAAGCTGGGTACAGTTTTCCGCACTCGTGGTCTGCCTTGGCGCCTGGCTGTTTACAGACCGCGGCAGCTTTCTGGGACTCTTTCAAGTGCAGCCGAAATATATGTTGCTTGGAGGTGTGATTGGAGCGTTTATCACTTATACGGTGATTAAGGCCATGGCGTCTTTAGGCCCGGCGCAGGCTGTGATGCTGATCGTGGTTTCCCAGCTGATCATTGCCTATGTCATTGAACTGCTGGGAATCTTTGGCGTGGACAAGCAGCCTTTTGCATGGCGCAGAGTTCTGGGAATGGCTATCTGCATCGGCGGAATTATTTTATTCAAGTGGGAGTAAAATTGCGGCGGTAAAAATTTTCGAAATACTCTTGTAATAAATAAGGAATTTCGTTACAATAGAATGGATTCGTGGATAAGGCTTTTCTCATTCTGATCACAAAGAAAGGTGGGAAAAGTATCAAGAAAATAATAAAAATCATATTCATTCTGGGAGCGGTCGTCATGATGTCGGCCTGTGCAAGACGTTCAAATGAGGAGGGAATCCTTGTCTCCCAAGACTGCCTGGACGCAGAATCAAAAGAGGAAGTGGAGCTTTCTGAGCCAAAAGAGACAGAAGAGATCTACGTTCAAGTCTGCGGCGCAGTGAAACATCCAGGAGTTTACAGCTTGCCACAGGGCAGCCGGGTATTTCAGGCGGTGGAGCTTGCTGGAGGACTTTCCAAAGAAGCGGATGCAAAGAGCTTGAATCAGGCAGAGAGTTTGAGCGACGGTCAGATGATAAAGGTGCTGACAAAAGAGGAGGCGAAAGCCTTGGGTGATGGTCCGACAAACGCTGGTTCGACGGATGATGGGAAAATAAACCTCAATACGGCGACCAGGGAGGAGCTTTTGCGTCTTTCTGGGATCGGAGATGCCAAGGCGGACAGCATTCTTGCCTGGAGAGAGCAACATGGCGGTTTTTCTCAGATTGAAGATTTGATGAAAATAGAAGGAATCAAAGAAGGCGTATTTTCCAAAATAAGGGACTACGTCAAAGTTCGATGAGGTGAAATGATGGCAAAAAAGGTTCTTGTAGTGGATGATGAGAAATTAATAGTAAAGGGGATCCGTTTTAGTCTGGAACAGGACGGCATGGAAGTCGATTGTGCTTATGATGGAGAAGAAGCCCTGAAGCTGGCGACAGAGAATGCTTACGATATGATATTGCTTGATGTGATGCTGCCCAAAATGGACGGCTTTGAGGTGTGCCAGCAGATTCGGGAGTTTTCGATGGTGCCCGTGGTTATGCTGACTGCAAAGGGAGACGACATGGATAAGATCCTCGGGCTTGAATACGGCGCAGACGACTATATCACGAAGCCTTTCAACATCCTGGAAGTAAAAGCAAGGATCAAAGCGATTATGCGCAGGACTGCGCCTAGACAGAAAAAAATGGAAAATCCCAAGGTCGTGGAACATGGCGACCTGCGTCTCGACTGCGAGAGCCGCCGTCTTTTCATACTCGGCAAAGAAATCAATGTCACGGCAAGGGAGTTCGACTTGCTGGCTTTGCTGGTGCTCAATTCCAACAAGGTATACAGCAGGGAAAAGCTGCTGAACCTAGTGTGGGGCAGCGACTATCCAGGAGATGTGCGCACTGTCGACGTTCATGTGCGGCGCCTTCGTGAAAAAATCGAGGCAAATCCCAGTGAACCGAAATATGTGCATACCAAGTGGGGCGTAGGATATTATTATCAGGGTTAGGCAGCGGAGACGGAGATGAAGAAATTAAAATTGATACATAGCCTGAAATTCCGCCTGTTCTTAATCATTGTTCTGGTAGGAATTCTTCCGAGCATCATATTGCGTTTTGGAATCCTTGCGAGTTATGAGAGCAAGGCGGTTTCCAACCGCAGTATTGATATCTTAAGCCAGGCAAAGATGCTGGGGAGCCAGGTGCTTACCTATAATTATATGACGGATACCTCTGTGGAGATTATCAACGCCCAATTGGAACAGTTGTCCAATATCTATGACGGCAGAGTGATGATCATTAATAATCGTTTTCAGATTGTGAAAGATACTTATGGTCTTGATACAGGCAAGACCATTATTTCGGAGGAAGTGGTTAAGAGCTTTCGGGGGGAGGAGATCAGCAAGTATGATGGTGACAACCGTTATATTGAGCTGGCGTTTCCCTTGAAGAACGCAGGGACTCAGAATGTGTTGGGCGTGATGCTGGTCAGCGTGTCCACGGACAGTATCATGTTCAATTATGATTATTTGAAAAAAAATGCCCAGGTGATTGAATTGGCGACAGCGGCACTTGTGCTGGCGTTTGCCTTGTTTTGTGCCAGTCACCTGGTGCAGCCGTTTCGAAAGCTCACCAGGTCGCTGGAGGAGATTCAAACGGAGGATGGAGAAGAAGAGCTGATGATCTCTGACTATACAGAGACAGAAGCGATCTCAGAGGCTTTCAATGAGATGATGGGAAGAATGCAGGTCATTGACGAATCTAGACAAGAGTTTGTGTCGAATGTGTCACATGAGCTGAAGACGCCGCTGACATCCATGAAAGTGCTTGCAGATTCCCTGCTGGGACAGGAGGATGTGCCAGCAGAGCTATATAAAGATTTTATGGGGGATATCGCAGAGGAGATCGAACGGGAGAACAAGATCATTAATGACTTGCTGTCTTTGGTGAAGATGGATAAGTCGGCAGGCAGCCTCAATATCGCCCTAGTGAATATCAATGAGCTCTTGGAAGTGATTATGAAACGGGTAAAACCGATAGCCGAGAAACAAAATATTGAGCTTGTTTTGGAAAGCTTCCGCCCGGTTACAGCCGAAATTGACGAGGTTAAATTATCTTTGGCGCTTACAAACCTTGTGGAAAACGCCATAAAGTACAACAAGGAGGATGGATGGGTGCATGTATCTTTAAATGCTGACCATAAATTTTTCTTTGTGCGGGTCGAAGATTCCGGAATCGGCATACCAGAGGAATCTTTAGAACATATTTACGAGCGTTTTTACCGGGCGGATAAATCTCATTCCAGGGAAATCGGCGGAACAGGGCTTGGACTTGCCATTACCAGGAATGCAGTGCTGATGCACCGGGGAGCGATCAAGGCGCACAGCAAGCTGGGAGAGGGAACTATTTTTACGGTCCGGATCCCGTTATCCTATATTGCATAGGCTTGATTTGCCAGTTTGTTGCTTTTTGACTGGTTCAGGCGCTAGGAGGAATTGGATGAAATTCATAAAACAGATACTGTTTCTGACAGGGATGTCATTTCTTATGGCGGGGATTATGGGCTGTAGCAATGTCAAGGAGGAAGATTCAAAGTATCATGTCTACTATATAAATAAAGAAAAGACAAAAACAGTCGCAGTGGGTCATGAGCCTCAAGAAGAAGGGGCCACAGAGCAGATTCGGGAATTTGTGGACCTGCTGTTTGAGGACACCCAGGATCCAGATTACCGCAAGCCTGCGTTTAAAGGCGTGGAACTGGAAGCTTGGAAGCTGGAAAAAAATCAGTTGTCGCTCTATTTTAACAGCGAATATTTGGAGCTAGATCATGTGGAAGAAGTACTCTGCCGGGCTGCCATCGTTAGGACCTTGATACAGGTGGACGGAGTGGAATGCATTTCTTTTTATGTGGGCGACACGCCTCTGGTGGATTCGGAAGGGACGCCCGTGGGCCTTATGACGGTGGAGAGCTTTATTGAAAATCCCGGAGAACAAATCAATACCATTCAGACGGCAAACATTACTTTGTATTTTGCCAATGAAAAGGGAGACGGCCTGGTACGGGAAATACAGGAAATTCATTACAGCAGCAACATTTCTTTGGAAAAGCTGGTGATGGAGCAGTTGCTTAGGGGTCCCCGGGGCAGAAAGGGGCAGTCGGCGATTCCAGATGGCACGAAGCTGGTGGGCGTATCGGTGTTAGACGGCGTGTGTTTTGTCAACCTTAGCGAAGGCTTCCTGAATCAGAATTATGAGATTAAGGAGCCAGTAGTGATTTATTCGATTGCAAATTCCTTGGCGGAATTGCCAGATGTCAATAAGGTGCAGATATCCGTCAATGGGGACAGTAACAAGGTTTATCGGGAGAAAATGGATTTAAGCGTCATGTATGAGCGAAATCTGGATTATTTGGATGATTCAGAGAGGCAGAAGAACGAGATGAAAATGCAATCAAAAGAAAAGGAGGAACCGGTTGATTAGAAGAACCATGTGTTGCCTATGCCTGTCGCTGGTGCTTGGGATCTTATTTGGCAGGGACGGGCGTTTGATCTATGTGGCAATGCTCTTGCTGATGCTTTGCATATGTACCATGGCGATCTTTGATACTGCCATGGGCAATCGGCAAAGCAGGAATGTTTCTTATTGTAAAGGAATCAGACGCGCCGCATGGTTTCGCTTTGTTCTTTGCTTGTGCCTGTTTTCAAGCGGCGCCATTCACATGCAAAGACAGCAGGCAGAAAGGACAGAGCTTGCAAAGGCGCTCTCCCAGGGGAAAGAGATAACCGTAGAGGGGGAGATTTCCAGAAAAGAAGAAAAGAAAGAGCAATTTATTTATGATCTTACGAATGTCCGCGTGATTGCGGATGGCAAAGCTTATCCCAGTTTTGGGATTCTAATGTATAGTTCTAATGGTCAGTATCGTCTGGGAAACCGCCTCAAAGCGGTTGGAAGATATGAGCCGTTTCAAATCTCCCGTAATCAGGGAAATTTCAATGAAAAGCAATTCCGCCACAGTAGAAAATCTGAGTTTCGCATATATGCAAAGAAAGAATACTTGCTCTCGGCAAATGAAAACAGATATGCGTGCGCTTTGCAAGGGCTGCGGCAAAAGATGCGAAAAGTGTTTGTACGTTCGATGCACAAGGAAGATGCAGGAGTAATGGCAACTTTGGCACTGGGAGATAAAACGCAGATTGATCAGGAAGTCAAAGCATTGTATCAAAAAGCCGGGATTTCCCATATTCTTGCCATTTCCGGACTTCATGTCTCGCTGCTTGGCATGGGGCTTTTTGGATTTTTGCAAAAGCTGGGCTGTCCGAGGAAGCTTGCGGCGTTCTTTGCTCTGTGGATAGTCTATAGTTTCGGACAGTTTTCGGGCATGGAGGTTTCCACAGGGCGGGCGGTGGGGATGTTTGCCCTGCAGATGACGGCGCACCTGGCAGGCTGCAGTTATGATTCCCTGACCGCTCTTGCGTTCACTGCCATGGTTCAGCTCTGGGAGAATCCTTTTCTCTTGGATTATGCCGGGTTCTTGTTTTCTTACGGCGCAGTTCTTGGAGTGAGTCTGGCGTACCAGATATTTCGAACTGCTGCTGGCAGTGCAAAAAAGGAGAAAAAGCGGTTAAATTTGATTTGTGCCATAGTGTGGCGCATACTAGGCAAAGGAAAGGAACTGCTGCTGGCAAGTCTTTGCATACAGTTGATGACGTTGCCATTATTGTTCTATTTCTATTATGAGGCGCCTTGTTATAGCGTGCTTGTCAACTGCTGCATTCTGCCGTTTCTTGGGATTTTGCTGTTTTTGGGTCTTGCCGGGGGAGTTCTTGGATGTTTCCTGCCATGGCTCGGAGCGTTCCTGTTAAAGCCTGCGGGATGGATCCTTGCTGTGAATCAGAGCGTTTGTAGCTGGTGTCTGAGCTTTCCAGGCTCAACGTTCGTTTCTGGAAAGCCAAGGCTGGAACAGATCGTGGCTTATTATGGGATCCTTGCCGCATGTCTTCTATTTGCATGGCGCAGAAAGGAAAGACGGTGGTTTTTGGGATTTGGGATTGCTTTGATCTGCGTGACGCTGAATCTGGAGGCTGCTCAGTTTGAGATTAATGTTCTTGATGTCGGACAAGGAGACGGGATCCTGGTTCAAACGGAGAGTGGAGATTGCTTTTTTTTGGACGGAGGAAGCAGCGATCTAAAAGAGGTGGGAACTTATCGAATTCTTCCATTTTTAAAATGCAAAGGGATCCGTTCAATCAAAGGCTGGCTGGTCAGTCATGCGGATGCAGACCATGTCAGCGGCTTGAAAGAATTGCTGCAGCAAGGATATCCGGTAGAATACTTGATTCTGGCGCAGGGCATGGTGCAAGATCAGGCAATGGAGGAATTGCTGATGCTGGCTCAGGAAGCAGGCTGCCAGATTCAGTTTGTGTCTCCTGGGATGAAATTTGGCAGCAAAGATACAGTGTTTACCGTGCTGGGTCCAGAATCTGAATCTTGGGAGCCCAAGGCAGACAGTGTAAATTTGACGAATGAAACGGGTGGAAAGCAGAGTTCTCGAACAGCCGGGGCAGACAGGAACGCAGCCTCCTTGGCGGTAGCAGTGGAACATCAGGGGTTTACCGGGATTTTTACTGGGGACATGGGTCAGGAGCAGGAACGTAAGCTCTTAGAGCAAGGAGTTTTCAAACGGCATGGGATTTCAGAAGTGGATTTTTACAAAGCGGCGCACCATGGCTCCAATGGTTCTAACAGTGAGGAGCTTTTGGCAGCGCTGACGCCTAAAGTTACCGTGATTTCCTGCGGGGAAAGAAATGCTTACGGACATCCTGGAAAAGAGGCGCTAAAAAGGCTGGAAGCGGCTGGCAGCAGAATTTTTTACACGATGAATCAGGGACAAGTCCGTGTGAGGCAGGAAGGGAAAGCGGTGCGGGTATGGACATTTTTACCTTGAATAGTGTATGATAGAGGAACAAAAGGAGGAGAGGCGCCATGAAAGGCATTCAAGAAGACATTAAAAGCGGCAATTTTCAGCCGGCATATCTATTGTACGGCGAGGAGTCATATCTGAAACGGCAGTATGCGCAAAAGCTTCGTCAGGCATTGGCAGACGCAGAGGATATCATGAACGTGACAGTATATGAGGGCAAAAATATCAATCCTGGGGAAATTATAGATCTGGCGGAGACGCTTCCCTTTTTTGCAGCACGGCGTCTGATTGTGATTGAGGATAGCAAAATCTTCAAATCTTCTTGCGAGGAGCTTGCGGAGTATATGAAGCATATTGCAGACACGGCATGCTTTGTGTTTGTGGAGGAAGAAGTGGATAAGCGCAGCAAGATGTATAAAGCGGTGAAACAGGCAGGGCGCGTGGTGGAATTTGCCCGGCAAAAAGACGACGTTTTGACCCGCTGGATCTTGTCGAGGCTGAAACAGGAAAATAAGAAAATTACCCAGAGAGAGATGCAGCTTTTTTTGGAAAAAACAGGTAATGACATGGAAAATATTGAGAAAGAGCTGGAGAAAGTGCTTTGCTATACATTAGGAAGAGAAGTCATTACCAGAGAAGACTTGGAGGCAGTTTGCGTGGCCCAGACCACCGGAAAGATTTTTGAAATGGTGGACAAGATTGCGGAAAAAAAGCTTCGTCAGGCATTGGAGCTCTATTACGACTTGCTGGCGTTAAAGGAGCCGCCTATGCGGATCTTGTTTTTGATTGCCCGGCAGTTTCAGATCTTACTGCAGGTGAAAGAGCTTGGGAACAAGGGATTTGATCCGAAAAGTATTGCCTCTAAGGCAGGCATCCGGGATTTTGCGGTTCGCAAAAACCTTGCTCAGGCAAAACGCTTTTCAGAACGGCAGCTCTGGGAGGCGGTGACGGATTGCGTTGAGGCGGAAGAAGATGTAAAGACTGGGAATCTCAATGACCGCATGGCGGTGGAGCTGTTGATCGTGAAGTTTGCCTCGCCATAGACAAGCCTAAAGCATCTGTGCTAAAATAGAGAAAACATCAAGAACTTGGAGGAACAGTATGGCAGCAATTGATCAAAGTAAAATTAGAAATTTTTGTATCATCGCACACATAGATCATGGAAAATCGACCCTGGCGGACCGCATCATAGAGAAAACCGGATTGCTGACGGACCGGGAAATGCAGGCCCAGGTATTGGACAATATGGATCTGGAACGAGAGAGGGGCATTACCATCAAGGCGCAGACAGTCCGCATTGTCTATAAGGCAAAAGATGGAGGAGAGTATATTTTTAACTTGATTGATACCCCGGGACATGTCGATTTCAATTATGAAGTGTCAAGAAGCCTTGCCGCTTGTGACGGTGCGATTCTGGTAGTCGATGCAGCTCAGGGGATAGAGGCGCAGACGTTGGCGAATGTCTATCTGGCGCTTGATCATGACCTTGACGTGCTTCCGGTGATCAATAAGATTGACCTTCCCAGTGCACAACCGCAGCGCGTCATTGAGGAGATTGAGGACGTGATTGGCTTAGAAGCCCAGGATGCGCCGCAGATTTCTGCTAAGACAGGGCTAAATATTGAAGAGGTCTTAGAACAGATCGTAGAAAAGATCCCGGCTCCACAGGGAAGCCCAGACCATCCGCTTCAGGCATTGATTTTTGACTCTCTGTATGATTCTTACAAAGGCGTCATTGTGTTTTGCCGGATTAAGGAAGGAACGGTGAAAGTGGGAACCACGATTCGAATGATGGCTACAGGAGCAGAGGCAGACGTGGTGGAGGTAGGATATTTTGGGGCTGGTCAGTTTATTCCCTGTGAAGAGCTGTCTGCTGGAATGGTAGGCTATATGACTGCCAGCCTGAAAAATGTCAGAGACACTCAGGTGGGCGATACTGTGACAGATGCAGACCGTCCCTGCAGCGAGCCGCTTCCAGGTTATAAAAAAGTAAATCCCATGGTGTATTGCGGCATGTACCCGGCGGATGGGGCAAAGTATCCAGACCTTAGGGATGCTTTAGAAAAACTTCGGTTAAATGACGCCGCCCTTCAGTTTGAGCCAGAGACTTCCATTGCCTTAGGCTTTGGATTCCGTTGTGGTTTTTTGGGGCTGCTTCATTTAGAGATTATCCAGGAACGGCTGGAACGGGAATACAACCTTGACCTGGTGACTACGGCGCCAGGGGTTATCTATAAAGTATATAAGACAAACGGGGAAGTCATTGAGCTGACGAACCCTTCTAATTTGCCAGATCCAGCGGAAATAGAGTATATGGAAGAGCCAGTCGTCAGTGCGGAGATCATGGTGACTAGCGAATTCATCGGGGCGATTATGGATTTATGCCAGGAACGCAGAGGTACTTATATCAGCATGGAATATATGGAAGAAACTCGGGCGCTTTTGAAATATGAACTGCCGCTCAATGAAATTATTTATGATTTTTTCGACGCCTTGAAATCCCGTTCCAGAGGGTATGCCTCTTTTGACTATGAGATGAAAGGATATGCCCGTTCCGAGCTCGTCAAATTAGACATTCTGATCAATAAGGAGGAAGTGGATGCGCTCTCCTTTATTGTCCATAGCAAGACGGCGTACGAGCGGGGAAGGAAGATGTGTGAAAAGCTCAAAGAGGAGATTCCAAGACATCTGTTTGAGATTCCAATCCAAGCGGCAGTGGGCAGCAAGGTGATTGCCAGAGAAACCGTAAAGGCAATGCGTAAAGACGTATTGGCAAAGTGTTACGGAGGCGATATTTCCAGAAAGAGGAAGCTTTTAGAGAAGCAGAAAGAAGGCAAGAAGCGGATGCGCCAGGTAGGTAATGTGGAGATTCCTCAGAAAGCGTTTATGAGCGTGCTGAAGCTGGATGATAAATAACAGGCGGCAGCGTTGCCGGGGGATGGGAGAGGATTTATGAAACAAATGGCATCTTTGACGGAGAGGGAATTGGGATTATATGTCCATATTCCTTTCTGCGTACGGAAATGCGATTATTGCGACTTCCTCTCAATGCCTGTGGAGGAAGCGTTATACAGGCGTTATGTGAATCAGTTAAAACAAGAGATCAAAAAGAAAGCAGAAAGGTGCGGCGGATATCAGGTGCCAACGGTGTTCTTCGGCGGGGGAACCCCGTCGGTTCTTCCTGGAGGGCAGATTGAAGAGATCATGGATAGCCTGCAGCAGAATTTTGATATCAGACAGGATGCGGAAATCACGGTAGAATGTAATCCTGGAACATTGACCCAGATCAAGCTGGCGAGCTACAAGAGAGCGGGTGTGAACCGCTTGAGCCTTGGGCTGCAGTCCGCCAAAAATGAGGAGCTCAAGAGGCTAGGAAGGATTCATTGCTTTGAAGAATTTTTAGCGAGCCTCGATCTGGCGCGCAAAGCGGGCTTTGACAATGTGAATGTGGACCTGATGTCGGCTTTGCCAGGACAGACGTTGCAGGACTGGAGATATACGCTGAAAAAGGTGCTTGCGGTAAAGCCGGAACATATTTCTGCCTACAGCCTGATCATAGAGGAAGGCACGCCGTTTTATGACAAGTATCGAGAAGATGAGCTGCGCAGGCAAAAAGGAGAGACGCCGCAGTATTTGCCGGATGAAGAAACCGAGCGGCAAATGTATGCAATGACCACGGAGCTTTTGGCCGAAAAAGGCTATTATCGCTATGAGATATCGAACTATGCCCTGCCAGGGAAAGCTTGCCGCCATAATATGGGCTATTGGCGTCTGACGCCTTATCTAGGGCTAGGCCTTGGAAGTTCTTCCCTGTTGGAATCTGCAAGGTTTTGCAATGCCAGTAATCTAGAGCAATATCTGTGGGGAGATCCCTGCAGCCTGAAAGAGTCGCCAGAGTTGTTACAAAAAAGCCGGCAGATGGAGGAATTTATGTTTTTGGGGCTGCGGATGACGGAAGGGATATCTAGAAACAGGTTTCAGGAACTGTTTGGCATCGAGCTGGAATGCATTTACAAAGACGCGTTGGATAAGTTGCGGCGGCAGGGACTGCTACAACAGCGGGAAGGAAGGGTATTTCTGACAGAAGAAGGAATCTCCGTAAGCAATTATGCGCTCAGTGAATTTTTGTTGGAGTGAGAGAATCAGATAAGAGGTTATTGAAAAAAACTGCCTGATATAGTGCAAGGCTGTTGTGAAATATTGTTTATATACATTATATGGGTCAGATTTAGGTAATTTACAACCATATCCTGTATAGGACAGTTATTTTGCAGCAGCTTTTCTTATACTGTATAAAGCGGCATCTTATATAGGTCTTTGAATGTATTTCCAAGGAATGATGACTGAGAAATAGAAAGCGAGCACATATTTTGTGTCATAGGTTAGAAACAGGTCAAATTCGATTCTCGATTTATAAAGAAATTATAAAATCGTAAATTTACTATTGACAAGAAAAAATGATAGTGCTATCTTAAGTACATGGATGTTAGCACTCTTGAAAGTTGAGTGCTAACAATGAGAGGGGATGGAGGATAGTGATGCAGGAATTAGATGATAGAAAGACAAAAATTTTAAACGCCATTATCCGTAATTATCTGGACACAGGCGAGCCGGTGGGTTCCAGGACCATTTCCAAATATTCAGATTTGAATCTGAGTTCTGCAACCATCCGCAATGAAATGTCGGATTTGGAAGAGCTCGGTTATATTTTGCAGCCTCATACCTCTGCCGGACGGATTCCTTCTGATAAAGGCTATCGTTTTTATGTAGATAACCTGATGAAGGAAAAGAATCAGCAAGTCGCAGAGATCAAGGAGTTCATGATTGAACATACCGAGCGCATGGAGCAGGTGCTGCAGCAGATGGCAAAGGTTCTGGCGCAGAATACCAATTATACTGCCATGATTACGGCGCCCTCTTATCATCGCAATAAAGTAAAATTCCTGCAGCTTTCCCAGGTGGACAAAGAACAGCTACTTGCCGTGATTGTGACAGAAGGCAATCTTGTGAAGAATAAGATGATTCCTACCAGGGAAGCATTAGATAATGAAACCTTGCTGAAGCTGAACATTCTTCTTAACACTAGTTTAAACGGTCTGTCGGCAGAGCAGATCAATCTGGGAACCATAGCCAGGCTCAAAGAGCAGGCGGGAATTCACAGCAATATAGTAAGCGATGTTCTGGACGCCCTTGCAGGGGCTTTCGAGGAGGAAGAAGACTTGGAGGTTTATACCAGCGGAACCACCAATATCCTCAAATATCCAGAGCTGAGCGATGCTGGGAAAGCAAGCGAGCTGCTGAATGCATTTGAAGAGAAGAAGCAGTTGGTGACATTGGTGAATGAGGCCTTGGCGTCGGAAGAGCAGACCGAGATTCAGGTATATATCGGTGATGAGTCTCCGATTCAGAACATGAAAGACTGCAGCCTGGTGACCGCCACTTATCAATTGGGAGAAGGCATGACGGGAACCATTGGGATTATTGGCCCGAAGCGGATGGATTATGAGAATGTCATGGACAATTTGAAAACATTGAAAAGCCAGTTAGATACAGTATTTCATAAAAACAAAGACAAATAGGAAGAAAAGAAAGGTGAATGGATATGGCAGAAACACAGAGCAAGGATATAGATTTGAAACAGCAAGCGGAAGCAGAGAACCTTGAAAATCAGGAGCATGAGGATGCGGAGGGAGAAGTCAAGGAAGAGGAAATATCCGAAGAAGAGGCAAAGGAAGTTTTGGAAGAAGCCTCAGAGGAGTCGCAAGAGGAAACAGCCGAGAGTGGCAAAAAAGGTTTTTTTAATAAGAAAAAAGATAAGAAGAGCAAGCAGGAGGAGAAGATTGCAGAGCTTACCGACCGTGTGCAGCGGCAGATGGCGGAGTTCGATAATTTCCGGAAGCGCACCGAGAAAGAAAAGGCCCAGATGTTTGAAGTGGGCGCCAAAAGCGTGATTGAGAAGATTCTCCCTGTGATAGATAATTTTGAGAGAGGCTTATCCGCCGTTTTAGACGAGTCGAAGGAGGATCCCTTTGTCCAGGGAATGGATAAAATATATAAGCAGCTGATGACGGAGCTGGAAGGATTGGAAGTGAAAGCTATTGAAGCAGTGGGCACGGAGTTTAACCCAGATTTTCACAATGCGGTGATGCAGGTAGAGAGTGAAGAATTTGAATCCGGCGTGGTGGCGCAGGAGCTTCAAAAGGGCTATATGTACCGTGACAGCGTGGTAAGGCACAGCATGGTTGCCGTGGCGCAGTAAAGACATACAACAAGGAAACAAATTTTTAGTTAGATAATCATTTTAAGAGGAGGTCTCTATTATGAGCAAGATTATTGGTATTGATTTAGGAACGACAAATAGCTGTGTGGCAGTTATGGAAGGTGGTAAGCCGGTGGTTATCGCCAATACAGAAGGAGCTAGGACGACGCCGTCCGTAGTTGCATTTACGAAGACAGGAGAACGTCTGGTAGGGGAGCCGGCAAAACGCCAGGCTGTGACAAACGCAGAGAAGACCATTTCTTCTATTAAAAGAGATATGGGTACAGAACAGAAACGATCTATTGATGGCAAGAATTATTCCCCACAGGAAATTTCAGCGATGATCCTGCAGAAATTAAAGGCAGATGCAGAAAATTATCTGGGTGAAAAAGTGGTGGAAGCGGTAATTACCGTGCCTGCATACTTCAATGACGCCCAGCGTCAGGCAACCAAGGATGCAGGAAAGATCGCAGGCTTGGATGTGAAGCGTATTATCAACGAGCCTACGGCGGCAGCCCTGGCGTATGGACTTGACAATGAAAAAGAACAGAAGATCATGGTCTACGACTTAGGCGGCGGCACGTTTGACGTATCCATTATTGAGATCGGCGAGGGCGTGATTGAAGTATTGTCCACTTCTGGAGATAACCGCCTGGGCGGGGATGATTTTGACCAGAAGATTACAGATTATATGCTGGCAGAATTCAAAAAAATGGAAGGCATTGATCTTTCTGGTGACAAGATGGCGCTGCAGAGATTGAAAGAAGCAGCAGAAAAAGCTAAGAAAGAGCTCTCTTCTGCTACGACGACTAACATCAATCTGCCTTTCATTACGGCAACGGAGGAAGGTCCTAAGCATTTTGACATGGATTTGACGAGGGCGAAATTTGATGAGCTTACCCATGACTTGGTAGAGCGCACGGCAATTCCGGTACAGAACGCTTTGAAGGACGCGGGGCTTAGCGCTTCTGAATTGGGCCAGGTTCTGCTGGTGGGAGGATCCACGAGAGTTCCAGCCGTACAGGACAAGGTAAAGCAGTTGACGGGCAAAGAGCCCAGCAAGTCTTTAAATCCCGATGAGTGCGTGGCTTTGGGCGCTTCCATTCAGGGTGGCAAGCTTGCCGGAGATGCAGGCGCAGGCGAGATTCTCCTTTTGGACGTTACGCCGTTATCCCTCTCCATCGAGACCATGGGAGGCGTGGCGACAAGGCTGATTGAGCGTAACACGACCATTCCGACCAAGAAGAGCCAGATTTTCTCCACTGCGGCAGATAACCAGACAGCCGTGGATATCAACGTAGTACAGGGAGAGCGTCAATTTGTAAGAGACAACAAGTCCTTAGGACAGTTCCGCCTGGATGGAATTCCTCCAGCAAGACGCGGAGTGCCTCAGATCGAAGTTACCTTTGACATTGATGCAAACGGCATTGTAAACGTATCTGCAAAAGATTTGGGAACTGGAAAAGAACAGCATATTACGATCACCGCAGGCTCCAATATGTCTGACGCAGATATTGAAAAAGCAGTGAAAGAGGCAGCAGAGTTCGAGGCGCAGGATAAGAAGCGCAAAGAAGCTATTGACACCAGAAATGACGCAGACTCTTTCGTGTTCCAGACAGAAAAAGCGTTGGAAGAGGTAGGAGATCATATTGACGCCGCAGATAAGTCTGCAGTTGAGGCAGATCTTAGCGCCTTAAAGGCAATGGTGGAGGCACATCCAAATGCAGAAGAAATGACAGACGACCAGGTTGGCGAGATGAAGGCGGCAAAGGAAAAATTGATGGAGAGCGCGCAGAAAGTCTTTGCAAAGATGTACGAGAATGCACAGGCGGCGCAGGGAGCGCAGGGCGCAGGTCCGGATATGGGAGCAGAATCTTACAGCAGCGCAGATGACGACGTGGTAGATGCAGATTATAAGGAAGTATAATTCATGGCAGAACAGAAGAGAGATTACTATGAAGTCCTGGGCGTGGACAAAAATGCTGACGAGACTGCGATTAAAAAAGCATATCGCCAGTTAGCCAAGAAATATCATCCTGATATGAACCCAGGGGATGCGGAAGCAGAGAAAAAATTTAAAGAGGCGTCAGAAGCCTATGCCGTTTTGAGCGATCCAGATAAAAAACGCCAGTATGACCAGTTCGGCCACGCTGCCTTTGAGGGCGGCATGGGCGGCGGCGCTGGAGGGTTTGACTTTTCAGGCATGGATATGGGAGATATTTTCGGAGATATCTTCGGGGATTTGTTTGGCGGTGGCAGAAGGCGTTCTTCCGCCAGCAATGGCCCCATGAAAGGAGCAAATCTGCGGGCGGCAGTGCGCATCAGTTTTGAGGAGGCGGCTTTTGGCTGTGAGAAAGAGATAGAGATTACCCTCAAGGATGAGTGTACCACTTGCCATACTACCGGAGCTAAGCCAGGCACAAGCCCAGAGACTTGCACCAAGTGCGGAGGCAAGGGAAAAGTGGTCTACACCCAGCAATCTTTCCTGGGCATGGTACAGAATGTCCAGACCTGCCCGGAATGCCGCGGTACTGGAAAAATCATCAAGGAGAAATGTCCAGACTGTCATGGAAGCGGTTATATTGCAAAACGCAGAAAGATCAAAGTATCGATTCCCGCAGGAATTGACAACGGTCAGAGCGTGCGCATCCGTGAAAAGGGGGAACCAGGCACCAATGGAGGACCAAGAGGAGATCTTTTGGTGGAAGTAAATGTCAGCAGACATCCGATTTTCCAGAGGCAGGACATGAATATTTATTCTACGGCGCCCATTTCCTTTGCCCAGGCGGCATTGGGCGGAGAAGTGCGTATCAGTACCATCGACGGCGATATTCTGTATGATGTGAAGCCGGGAACGCAGACAGATACCCGGATTCGCCTCAAGAACAAGGGCATCCCGTCTTTGCGGAATTCTTCTGTCCGGGGAGATCATTATGTGACCCTGGTGGTTCAGGTGCCTACCAGCTTAAACGAGGAGGCAAAAGAAGCTTTGCGGAAGTTCGACGAGGCAAGCGGCCAATCGTTAAAGAAGCAAAACGGCGCTGCAAGCACAGAGAAGCATGGAAAGAAAAAAGGATTTATGGGAAAATTAAAAGAGACTTTCGAAGACATTACAGATTCGAATTAAAGAACAGGCTGGAAACTGAGTACTAGAATGACAGTTTCCAGCTATTTTTATTTTTTATCTAAAGTGAAGCGGTATCGCAAAGTTACATACGCCAATCTTTTCACAAGCGGTAATCTTGACATTTTTCTTGCCAAGGTTGACAGACAGGCGCAAGAACGCTCCCACAGGCTCATTGAGGATATGAAACAGCCACAGATCATAACGGAACATTTAAAAGCTGAAAATGCCTTAGATTGGATAGGAAAACTTAATAATATAAGGGCTAATGTTAGGAAAATTGTGAACGAGGAATTTATTTACATATAAAGAATTGAAATCAGAGGGTAGGGACGAAATCTCTTACGCTCTTGTTCTTATAAGAGATGGCATTATGAGCGGCACGCAACTTTTGTAAAATGTCTGCCGGGATGACCCGCTGCAGGTAAAAAATCAGATAAAGCAGGATTCTTTCTTGTAAATTAGGTTTCCCTATTATATAATGTGGCTAACGTATATTATTAAAAAATCATAATTAGGAGGTAGCTTATGAAAAAAAGGCGGATATGGTCGTTTCTGATGGCTTTCTTTTTGCTGGTAACTTCAGTGCAGATGCCAGTTCAGGCTGAGACTGGCACTGTAGGAATGACCGGCGTAACCATAACGGACGAGAATCGCTATGAGCCACAGTTATACCAAAAACCAGAGACAATTTACCCTGTTTCCAAGAGCAGGACATCCAATGTCAGGGAGCAACAGACGCTGGAAGAGCGTATTTTGGAAGGATTGAAGAATTTTGAGGAACGTATCGATGTTTCTGGCTATAAGATTCCCAATGAGAAGCCCGAGGCGTCAAACAGATATTTTCAGATCCTCAATAGCCATCCAGAGCTGTTTTATGTAGGAAATAGTGTGTCTTGGAGTTATTCTAAGACGGACAATATGCTTGTATCCTATACGCCGCAATATCTGGGCGCGCCAGATGAGATTCGGCAACAGCAGCAGGAGTTTGAAATTGCGGCTGACCAGGCGGCAGCGCAGGTGGAACCATCTATGACGGATTTGCAAAAAGCGCTGGTGGTGCATGATTATCTGGTGCAGCTTTGCGAGTATGACAAAGAACGGTTAGACACAAATACGGTTCCGGCTGTCTCGCATACTGCATATGGCGCATTGGTGAATCATATATGCGTATGTGACGGCTATGGCAAGGCGTTTTCCTATGTGATGCAGAGTAAGCTCAATGTTCCGTGCGTGCTGGTGAGCAGCGACAGCATGAACCACGCTTGGAATATGATTCAAATTGACGGAAACTGGTATCATGTGGACGCTACCTGGGATGATCCTGTCTGGGACAGGATCGGAAGAGTCGGTCACGATTTTTTTCTGCTCAGCGATTCGGCAATTCAGGATCAAGATCATAGACATAGCGGCTGGGTTACCGATTTGAAAGCGGAATCCACAGAGTATGATGACGCCTATTGGTCAGGGGTCACTTCTGGGATCTATTTCCATCAAGGAGCCTGGCATTACTCCATGTATAAGGATGGGAAAGTAAATCTGGTAAAGAGAAGCGATCTTTTAAACGGGGAGGCAGAAACCATCTGCGCAGAGAATGCATGGACAGCCGGAGGAAGCCAGTATTATACTTCCGGTTTTATGTATTTGTCGAAAGTGAACGGGCAGTTATATTATAATACGAATCAAGCAATCAAGCGTCTGAAGGAAGATGCGTCGGCAGAGACGGTGCTTGAACCTCAGCTTGCGGCTGGGCAGCAAATTTATGGATTTACGATACGAGGCAATAATTTATGCTATGTTCTTCAAGAATCCCCCGGCATGTCTGCAAAACAGCAGATCCTTGAGCACGAGTTTTCTGAGCTTGAGCTTCCGGAAATTACAGGCATTTCCGCAGAGAAGACAACGGCAGTCTATGATGGGACGGCGAAAGAGATTTCTCTGAGCGGCCTGCAGCAGGCAGACCAGGTCTGGTATGCAGGAGAAGACGGCATATTCGCAAAAGAGCACCCAGAGATCGTGGATGCAGGAACCTATACCGTGTTATATAGGGTGGAACGAACTGGATATCAGGTGCTTTATGGCTCTGCGCAGCTTGAGATAGAAAAAGCGGCGCCCACGTATACGATTCCAGTTGGATTGACAGGCTTTAGTGGCAGCCCCCTTTCTTCTGTGGGCTTACGCAACGGCTTTTCCTGGATGGATCGCAATGTTAAAATGTATCAGCAAGGAACCCATAAGTTTTTGGCAAGATATACGCCAAGCGACAGTAAGAATTATCTGACAGTTGCCGATATTGAAATAGAAGTAACTGTAGCATGTCCCTATGCATCATCTGGTCATAAGTATGTATCTGAGATCACCAAAGAACCGACAGAGACAGAGCCAGGAGAGAGAACCAAAACCTGCAGTATGTGCGGCGACGTGCAGATAGAGGTGATTCCAGCGACGAATCCAGGTCAGCAGGTGCCAGAGTACACGGTGCCCACGGGACTAAAGGGAGAGAGCGGAAAGACGCTAGGGAGCGTGGAACTGCCAGCAGGCTTTGAGTGGCAGACAGATCCAGAGACGAAGCTTTATCAGGAAGGAACGTA
>CAJTJY010000008.1:31322-37693 GCA_910576975.1 uncultured Lachnospiraceae bacterium | reverse complement strand
GGTGGAATGTCCGGGGCATCAATATACATCGGAAGTGACCAAAGAGCCGACGCAGGAAGAAGCAGGAGAGAGAACCAAGACCTGCAGCGTGTGCGGCGACGTTCAGACAGAAGAGATCCCCAAGCTTCCTCCTATCCAGCTGGAAAGACCAGGAAAAGCTTCTGGTCTGAAACTTAAGAAATATCAGGCAAAATCCTTGTCATTTACCTGGAAAAAGGGAGACGCTTCTGGTTATCGTCTTGTGTTTAAACAGGGAAATAAAAAGATTTCCACAAAATATGTGATTGGAAATAGTTGTACGTTCACAAAGCTTAAAGCGGCAACGATATATACTGTGGAGGTTACCCCGTATTATGTCGTAAATCGTACGAAGATATATGCCAGTGCCGCAACAAAACTGCAGGCTGCCACAGCGCCAGCGGCGGTAAAGCTCAGTTCTGCAAAACAAAATGGCAAAACTGCTGTCAAGTTGACTTGGAAAAAGGCCTCTGGGGCGAATGGTTATCAAATCTTTATGAAAAGTGGAAAAGGAAGTTATAAGAAAATAAAAACCATTACCAAAGGAAAAACGATTTCCTTTTTAAAGTCCAAACTCAAAAAAGGAACGTCCTATCAGTTCCGTGTGCGTGCTTATAAGGAGTTGAAAGGCAAAAACTATTATGGCAGCTACAGCAAGGTCAAAACAGTAAAAATACGCAAGAAATGACAAGTAGGAGGCAGATGATAGTAATGAAAAAAAGATATTCATGGATATTCCTTCTGCTGTTCTTGTGCCTGAGCAATGTAAAGGCACAGGCTGCAGGAGAGATTGAGACAGAAACCATGATATTGACGGAAGAAAACCGCTATGATTCAGATTATTACCAGCAGCCCAAAGTGCGTTATCCTTTGCAAAAAGATCAGAGCGCACGGGCCGCAGGTATGGATTTAGAGAGTTATATTGTCGATGCTTTGGAACAATTTCAAGAAGAGATCGATGTTTCTGCATATAAAGTAACAAGAGAAGAGGCGTTTGCTGTTTTCTTCCAGATTTTAAACAGCCATTCCGGTCTGTTTTATGTGGAGCGCAATGTCAGCTATTCCTATAGTCCTGCGACGAATTTGATCTTTTCTTATAATGTGAAATATCTTGGCACCAAGAATGAAGTGGAACAGCAAAAGCTGCAGCTTGAAGCGGCGGCAAGCCGGGCGGTGGCACAGACAGAAGCTTCTATGAGTGATTTGGAGAAAGCTCTGGCAGTGCATGATTATCTGATACAGAATTGCGAGTATGACTATGACAGGCTGAATAATGGCAGCCTGCCGCAGGTTTCTCATACGGCATATGGGGCGCTCGTGAACAAGATGGCAGTGTGTGACGGATATGGAAACGCTTACTGTTATATCATGAAAGATAAACTTGGAATTTCCTGTGAGATGGTCAGCAGCCCGTCCATGAACCATGCCTGGAATCTCATCGAAATAGAAGGAAAATGGTATCATGTGGATAATACCTGGGATGACCCAGTCCGGGATTGTATTGGAAGAGTAGGACATAATTATTTTTTACTTAGTGATCAGGCAATCTCGGATGCCGACCATGGACACCAGGGCTGGAGCACTGAGCGCAAGGCGGATTCGATGCTTTATGACGATTTTTACTGGTCAGGAATCACCTCTGCGATCTGTCCTTATCAGGGAGAATGGTATTACTCTTTGTACGAGGATTTTAAAGTGGAACTGGTAAAGCGGGCGGAGCTTTTGGCTGGAGGAATCGAGAAAGTTTACGCTGTGGACGCCTGGAATGTTGATGGGGGCAATTCCATATTTACTTCGAGCTTCATGTTTTTGTCTAAAGCCGATGGAAAGATTTATTTTAATGATAAGGATAAGATTTGGCGTCTGAAGCCAGACGGAACCATTACGGAAGCGTATGAGCCTGCGAAAGCTCCAGGGCAATTGATATTTGGCTTTGCAGTTCAGGGGAAAAATCTGTGCTATGCGCTTCAGAATACGCCACAGCTTGTGGCAAAGCAGCAGGTTTTTACTTACGCTCTTCCAGAGCTGAATATTTGTCCTGGTCATCAGTACCAGTCAAAGATTACCAAAGCGGCTACGGAGACTGAGAAAGGAATAAAGACGTATATCTGCATTTTCTGTGGGGAAAGCTATACAGAAGAGATCCCGATGTTAAAGCCTGCAAGACCAGGGAATGTGACTGGGTTGAAAGTTACAAAGAATTTGGCGGGCTCTTTGACTTTTACCTGGAAACGGGAAAATAATGTCAGTTACCGCCTGGTATTTTATAAAGGGAATCAGGTGATTTCCACCAAGTATGTGACCGGCAATATCCGTTCTTATGGCGGGTTAAAGCCTGCAACGGAGTATATGCTGCGCGTAACCCCATACCGCCTGGTTAATGGGACGAAAGTATATGCTGCTGGGACAGGAACCGTTCATGCTGCTACCGCTCCAGCAGCGGCAACGCTGCAATCTGTGAAGAAAAGTGGAAGCAACAAGGTGAAGCTGGTTTGGAAAAGGGTTTCAGGCGCCAGCGGTTATGAAATTTTTATGAAGACAGAGAAAGGGAGTTATCAGAAAATAAAGACGATTGCCAAGGGAAATACGACATCTTTTGTGAAGTCAGGGATGAAAAAGGGCAAAAAATATAGTTTTCGACTCCGTGCTTATAAAGCTTTCCAGAAAAAGAGGATTCCAGGAGCTTACAGCAAAGTGAAAATCATAAATTTTCGCTGAGTTCCGTTGCTATTTTCCATAATTTATTGTAGAATGAGAGCTGATATGGGAAAGACTGGGAAATAGAACCAGCCTGTCTTCCTATATCAGCATGGATTTGTCGGTGTCAGGATTGTTACGAAGGAGGCAGGGGAATGGAGCAGCCAAAAATGCGGGCGGAGGCGGCACTTCAGGAGCCCGAAGAGGAGACAATACCTCAGAAACCCGAAGAGGAGACGGCACGAGAGAAGCTGCAGTGGAAAGAACAACAAAAGCTGCATAGGATGCGTTGGGAAGAGCAGAAGATCATTGCAGAGGAGAGACGAAAATTTCAGCAGGAGATGGCAGAAGAGAGAATCCGGCTCAGAGAGGAAATTGCTAGGAGCAGGCGTGAGTTCCTGCAGGAAATTACCGAGGACAGGCGCAGGTTTGAACGGGAACGGCAGGAGTTTTACTTGAAAAAGGATCTTGAGGAGAAACGTCTCTCAAAAGAATCACTGCTATTTCAAACAAAGTGGAAAATATTGGAGCAAGAACTTCGCAGGCTTGCAGAAGAAAGAGAAGAGATTGAAAAGAACAAGAAACGAGAGCTGAACCGGTCGATGGGCAGCCGTAGCGGGTCTTCTGCCGAATATCTGGCAGAGGCGGAGATTTTCTTTTCTGGCGTGCAAAGTGAATTGGAAATGAAGAAACGCTATAGGGAACTTATAAAAATATTTCATCCTGATAATCTGGCGGGAGATACCAGGACCTTGCAGATTATTAATAGGATCTACGATAACTTAAAGAAACAGTTTTCAGCATAACAGCCCAAAACCATAAGTTATGGAAGGGCAAAGGATAGAATGGTAATAAAGTTATGACAAATGTTTTACAGTATTTAGAACAGTCAGCAGAAAAATTTCCAAATAAAATTGCTTTTGCAGATCAGAAAGAAGCTTGTACTTGGCAGCAGTTAAAACAGCGGGCAGAGAGAATAGGAAGCGCGCTTGCAGCCAGAAAGAAGCCAGGCGCTCCTGTTGCAGTCTGGATGGAAAAGAGCGTAGACGCAATTGCGGCATTTATGGGGATTGTTTCTGCAGGCTGTTTTTATGTCATGTTAGACATCAAGCAGCCAGTGCAGAGGATTGCGCAGATTCTTGCGGCTTTGGAGCAGCCCTTGGCGATCACTAATATCCAAGATGGCAAATCGTTGGAGATTTTGGAACATGCAGGAAAACCTGAAGAGGGATTTTCGATGATGCAATTGCAGGAGTTGGAGCAGCAGGAAGTTTCCTCGAATATATTGCGGCAGCTGCGATGCAGCGCCTGCGACACAGATCCCTTGTATGGGATCTTTACCTCGGGTTCCACCGGAGTGCCCAAAGGGGTGGTCGTCAGCCATCGGTCGGTGATTGATTTTATGAATTATTTTACGGACAAGTTTCAAATTACGCACGAGGATGTGATTGGAAACCAGGCGCCGCTTGACTTCGACGTATCGGTGAAAGATATTTACAGTGGATTAAAGACAGGGGCGACAGTGGAACTGCTTCCCAGGCGGCTTTTTTCCTTTCCAGTGCAGCTTTTGGATTATCTTTGCGAGCGCAAGGTGACCACGCTGGTCTGGGCAGTGTCTGCACTGTGCATCCTCAGCGAATTGAAAGGATTTACTTACCGGGTGCCAAAACAAGTGAACAAGGTGCTGTTCAGCGGCGAATCAATGCCAGTGCGGCATTTGAACATTTGGCGCCAGTATCTGCCGGATGCAATGTATGTCAATCTTTACGGTCCTACAGAAATTACTTGCAATTGTACCTATTTTGTGGTTGACCGGGAGTTTGAGCCTGGGGAAGTGATTCCCATCGGCGGACCGTTTCCGAATGAGAAAGTGTTTCTTCTGGATGAACAGGATCGTCTGGTGGAAAAAGAGACGTCAGGGCGGCGGGGGGAAATCTGTGTCGGCGGAACGGCGTTGTCCCTAGGATATTACAATAACAAAGAACAGACACAAAAGGCATTTGTTCAAAATCCTTTAAATCCTTATTTTATGGAAATGATTTACAGAACCGGGGATTTGGGGTATTATAATGAGCGGGGCGAATTATGTTATGCCACCCGAAAAGATTTTCAGATTAAACACATGGGACACCGCATTGAGTTGGGAGAGATCGAGACAGCGATGGAGCGGCTTGAGCAAGTTCACCGGGTCTGCTGTGTTTTTGACGAGCATGATTTGAAGATCGTCGCATTCTACGAAGGAGAGATTGAGAAGCGCGAGATTGTCAAGCTGTTGCGGACGCAGCTCCCTGCGTTTATGATTCCCAATGCATTTTGCCGCCAGGAACATCTTCCCATAACCCCAAATGGTAAAATTGACCGGGGGGCTTTAAAGAGATTGTATCAGGAGGGACAGAAATGACAACAGAGGCGATCGAAGAATTAATAGCGGACTATGGAACTCCTGCCTATGTATTCGACATTGACGCACTTTCGAATCGCATCAATATCATACATGGCGTACTACAGAAAGCGAATATTGATTTATGTTATGCCATGAAAGCGAATCCATTTTTGGTGGCGCCAATGGAATCCATGGTAGAGCGTTTTGAGGTGTGTTCTCCGGGAGAATTCCGTATTTGCGAGCGGGAGCGCTTGCCAATGGAACGGCTAGTGATCTCTGGCGTCAATAAGGAGCGGGCAGACATCTTTAGGATTGTGTCACAATACCAGGGCGAAGGCATTTTTACGGTAGAATCCTTACGGCAGTTAGAATTGCTGAAAGAATGCGCAACAGAGACAGGAAACAAGCTCAAGATCTTAGTGCGCATCAGCAGTGGCAATCAGTTTGGCGTGGATTTTGCGCAAGTGAAAGAGATTTTTTCTGGCATGGGTCACGATCCGGCGCTGGAACTTTTAGGGATACAGTATTATTCCGGGACACAGAAAACCATGCGTAAAATAAAAAAAGAGCTGCAGAAGCTGGATGGATGGATTCAGGAATTGACGGCGCTGGGAGCCTCGGTGCAAGAATTGGAGTATGGTCCGGGATTTTGCGTGCCATACTTTCAGTCAGAGCAACAAGAGCAGTTGCAGGAGCTGCTTTCGGAGTTTACAGAACATGTAAAGAAAATGGAGTTTCAAGGACATGTCACTTTGGAGATGGGGAGATTTCTCGCAGCTGACTGCGGCAGTTTTTTCACATCCATTGTAGACAAAAAAGAGATTGCTGGTCAGATTTACGGCATTGTCGACGGCGGAATCCATCACATGAATTATTATGGACAGGTGATGGCTATGAAACAGCCTTTTATAGAGCACATTTGCAGGAATGGGCAGACAGGGCAGGAAAAAGAAGAATGGACCATCTGCGGTTCCCTTTGTACTTCTGCCGATGTGATTGTCAAGCAGCTTCCTCTGACAGATGCACAGGAGGGGGATGTACTCGTATTTCAGCGGACGGGGGCGTACTCTGTAATGGAAGGCATCAGCCTGTTTTTAAGCCGGGATCTGCCCAGGGTATTCTTTTGGTCAAGGGATCAAGGACTTAGGCAGGTGCGAAAGTTACAATCCACCGATCTATTTAACAGCTGCATATAAAAAATAACAAGAGAGAGAAAAGCTACCTATATGTGCAAAAAGAAGCACGGAATGGAGGAAAGAGTGAAAGAATCAAT
>CAJTJY010000008.1:0-31224 GCA_910576975.1 uncultured Lachnospiraceae bacterium | reverse complement strand
ATGGATTCTTTCCCAAACTACCTATATGTGCAAAAAGAAGCACGGAATGGAGGAAAGAGTGAAAGAATCAATGGATTCTTTCCCAAACTACCTATATGTGCAAAAAGAAGCACGGAATGGAGGAAAAGATGGAAAAATTATTAGAGATTTTGGAAGAGATTCAGCCGGATACAGATTATGAAAATTGCGAGACATTGATCGATGATGGAATTTTAGATTCTTTTGCTATTCTTTCCATTGTCAGTGAATTGCAGGATGAGTTTGAGATCACGATTACGCCTTCTCAGGTAATTCCGTCGAATTTCAATTCAGCGAAGGCTTTGTGGGCGATGGTAAAGAAACTGCAGGCAGAACGGTAGGTGCAGGATGTCGCTGATTTCAATGGAATTTCTTTTGTTTGTGGTGACGGCGGCGGCAGGATATTATTGGATTCCCCGAAAATACCAGTGGATCTGGCTGCTTATTTTTAGCTATATTTATTATAGCAGCGGAGGGATAAAGGTCACATGCTTTCTGGCACTTACTACAGTAAGTACCTGGCTTGCCGGAATCTGGATTCAGACTTTGAGTCACAAAGAACCGGATAAAAGCAGGCGCAGACAAAGAAAAAGACGGGCGCTAGTGTTGGTGCTTTTGCTGAATTTCGGCGTGTTAGCAATTTTGAAGTACACAAATTTTGCCATTTCTACCGCAAATGCCATTTTTGGGATCAAACAGGGAGAATTGTCCTTGCTGCTGCCGCTGGGGATCTCATTTTATACCTTTCAGTCGATGGGATATATTCTTGACGTATATTGGGAGAAGATAAAGGCAGAGCAGAATCTGTTTCGCTTTGCCTTGTTTGTATCTTTTTTTCCACAGATCCTCCAGGGGCCTATCGGGCGTTTTGACAAGCTTGGCAGGCAGCTCTATGAATCTCACAGCTTTGACCTCAAAAGAACGGAGCTGAGCCTGCTGCGGATTTTATGGGGATATTTCAAGAAGATGGTGATTGCGGACAATGCAGTCATATTTGTGGATGCAATTTTTGGTGATCCACAAAAGTATTCCGGTCTGGGAATTGTGGCGGTTCTGGCTTACAGCATACAGCTTTACTGTGACTTTTCTGGCGGCATGGACGTGGTAATTGGAATCGCCGGATTATTCGGAATACAGATCGACGAAAACTTTAAGCGTCCTTATTTTGCAGTGTCTATCACAGACTTTTGGCATCGCTGGCATATCACTTTGGGAACCTGGATGAAAGATTATATATTTTACCCGGTGTCTCTGTCTCGATGGATGAAGCATTTTTCTAAATTTGCCAAGAAGGTTTTTGGCAAACAGACAGGGAGGCTTCTTCCCATCTGCCTGGCGAACATTATCGTATTTTTGGTAGTGGGCGTCTGGCATGGAGCCGCCTGGAAGTTTATTGTATATGGACTGTATAACGGCGTGATCATTGCATTCAGCGGATTGATGGCGCCTAAGTACCGGAACTGGAAACAGGCGCTTCATATTTCAGACGACAGTCTGGGATTTCGCTTTTTTCAAATTTTGCGTACGTTCCTGCTTGTGAATATCAGTTGGTTTTTTGACCGTGCAAACAGCGTGCAAGCGGCGTTTCAAATGATGAAATATTCGCTGACCCGGTTTCGGCTGTCGGAGCTTTTGACGATTGAGAGCGGGGAGGCGAGCGGTACGGCGTATACGCCCATCATTCTGTTTGTGATTTTGGCAGGTTGCTTGATCGTATTTGTGGTAAGCCTGCTGCAGGAACAGGGCAGAGATTTGGAAAGTTTTTATGGAAGGCGGCACTGGTTGGTGAAATGCGTTCTTTTTGCAGCATTATTTCTGGTGCTTCCGGCTCTGGGACAGCCTTCCGGCGAGGCAGGAGGTTTTATTTATGCACAATTTTAAGAAAGCCATACTTCTGGTCGTGTTTCTCTTGGCAGCGCTGGCGGCAGTAAATGCGACGATGAATTATGCGCTGATTCCCTATAGCTACGTGAGGCTGATGATGCATCGGATTACTACGGAGCAATATGATACGGTGTTCCTAGGCACTTCTCATGGATTAAATGGGATTAATCCCAAAGTGGTGGAGGAGAAGACAGGGCAGAAAAGCATTAATCTTTGTCTGGGCGGGGAATTTCCTGAGGACGCTTATTTTTTACTGAAAAAAGTTTGTGAAAAGGGGATTCCCAAGACAGTAATATATGAACTCGATCCAGGTTATTGGTGCACAAAGCAGGGACCGAGAGGGGATTTTAACAGGCTGTATTATGAGATGCCCTGGTCGGCGGCAAAACTGGAATATTTTGCAAGTAAAATGCTTGAGATGGACTTTCGCGCATCGTTTTTTCCATGGTTTTACTACAGAGGACAATTTAAGAATGTCAAAAAGAATATTTCAACAAAACAGACCGAGGATTATAAGGAATATCGTATTCCAAATCCCGAGGAGATTGGATGGGATTTTACCGATGGATTTGTAAATGCCCCTCCGTCGCCTGGCACAGAGAAGAGACAGGAACTGACGTTGTGGGAAGAAAAAGACAAGAACGAGGAGTCTTTCCGGTATTTTGAAAAAATCGCAAAGTTTTGCCGTGATAAAGGCATAGCCTTGGTAGCGATTATCACTCCGGTACCTAAGGAAACATTGGAAAAGTATCAGGATAATTATCAGGAAATTGACGCATATTTCAGTTCTTATATGAAAGAACAAAAAGTGCCGCTTTGGAATTATAACCTTCCGCAGCGCAAGATCAGAGGGTTTGATTACAGCCTGAACGGATTTTCTGACTGGGAAGGACATATGGATAAAGACCAGGCTGGCAGGTTCAGCGCCCGGCTGGCAAAAGATTTAAAAAACATTTGACCAGCAGGGACACAGATTGGAGGAGCCTATGAAATGGAAGAAATACACCATTTTGACCACTACCCAGGCCGAGGATTTTATCAGCAGCATGTTGGCGGATCTGGGGATTTTCGGGGTTCAGATTGAGGATAATCTGCCTTTGTCAGCAGAGGATAAGGAGAAATTATATATTGACATACTGCCACAATTACCGCCAGATGAGGGAAAGGCGTCTGTCAGCTTTTATCTCGATGCAAAACAGCAACAGGAAATGCTTCTTGCCAAGGTGAAAGAAGAGCTTGACAGTCTTAGAACATTTGTCGATATTGGAACGGCGGAGATTTCTGAGACAGAGACCGAAGACAAGGACTGGATCAATAACTGGAAACAGTATTTCAAATCCTTTGTGATTGAAGATATCCTGATCAAGCCGACTTGGGAGCAGATGCCCCAGATCGAAAACTGTCGCTGCGTGATTGAGATTGATCCAGGGACGTCTTTTGGAACAGGAAAGCACGAGACGACACAGTTGTGCATCCGTCAGCTATGCAAATATTTAAAACCAGAGGACCGTGTGCTGGATGTGGGCTGTGGCAGCGGTATTTTGTCTTTGGTCAGCGCAAAGCTGGGTGCGGGCAGCGTGACAGGGACGGATATTGACCCGATGTGCAAGGAGGCGGCAGAAGAGAATTGGAAAGTCAATGGCCTGCCAATGGAAAGAGCCACATTTTATCATGGAAACTTGATTGATGATCCAAGCTTTCAGGAACAGGTAGGCGGGGCGTATGATATCGTTGTGGCAAATATTCTGGCGGACATTATCATTCCTTTGACCCCGGTGATTCCAAAGCGTCTCAAAAAGGGCGGCATTTATATTACCAGCGGGATCATTGATTTTAAAGAGCAATCTGTAAGACAGGCGCTTTTGGAAGCAGGATTTGAGATTTTGGAAGTCTGCCGTCAGGGCGAATGGGTGAGCATTAGCGCCAGAACATAGAACAGGAGCAGAGAGATGTTTCAATTTTTTGTAGAACCTGAGCAGATTCAGGGTGATCAGGTTATAATTTCGGGCAGCGATGTCAACCATATTAGAAATGTCCTGCGTATGCGGGGAGGGGAGCAGGTTCGAATCAACGACAATGCGGGCAGGGACTTGTATTGCGAGATTCAAGAAATGAAAGAAGGGCAGATTTTTCTAAGCATTTTGGGGCAAGCCCAGGGAACAGAGCCAGAGCTTAAGGTTACCTTGTTTCAAGGATTGCCTAAGGGAGACAAGATGGAACTTGTAATCCAGAAAGCAGTGGAACTTGGGGTGTCTGAGATCATTCCAGTTGCTATGAAAAATTGCGTGGTCAAGGTGGACGGCGCCCGGGCAGAGGCAAAGCGCGCAAGATGGCAGGCGATTGCAGAGAGCGCCGCCAAACAGTCTAAGCGCAGCAGAATCCCCTCAGTGGGACAAGTTATGACTTTTGAGAAGGCAGCAGAATATGCTAAGAATCTGGAAGTGCGCCTGCTTCCTTATGAAAATCAGCGCGGCATGGCACGCACCAGAGAAGTGTTAGGCAACATTAAAAAGGGCAGCACGGTTGGAATCTTCATTGGACCAGAAGGAGGCTTTGCTTCTTCGGAGATTGATCAGGTAAAAGACGAGATGGAAATCATTTCTCTGGGCAACCGCATTCTGCGGACAGAGACAGCAGGGCTTTGCGCGCTTTCGATGCTGATTTACGCGTTGGAAGAATAGCTGAAATAGAAAGGCATGGTAACAATCAGGAGGAGTCATGGAAGTTTATTTTGATAATTCAGCCACCACGCGTTGTTCGGATGGGGCAAAGGAGCTTATGATGCGCGTCTTGTCCGAGGATTATGGAAATCCTTCTTCTTTGCATGGAAAGGGGCTGACAGGGGAAAACTATATCCGGGAAGCCAGGACAAGGATTTGTAAGACATTGAAAGTCAGTCAATCAGAGCTGGTCTTTACTTCAGGAGGGACAGAATCCAACAATCTTGCCATTTTAGGAGCGGCAATGGCAAATAAGCGCAGCGGGATGCATTTAATTACCACGAAAATAGAGCATCCGGCAGTGTCTGCGCCCATGAGATTTCTTGAGGAGCAGGGTTTTTCTGTGACTTGGCTGGATGTGGATCAAAATGGCATTTTGTCGCTAGACCAGTTGAGAGAAGCGGTGACGCCGGAGACGATCCTGGTATCTGTCATGTTTGTAAATAACGAGATTGGGGCAGTAGAACCTATCGCTGAAGCCGTAAAAACTGTCAAGGACAAAAATCCAAAGGCGTTGTTTCATGTGGATGCGATTCAGGCATATGGAAAATATATAATCCATCCCAAGAAATTGGGGTTTGACCTGATGTCCGTCAGCGGTCATAAGATCCATGGGCCAAAAGGCAGCGGATTTTTGTATGTAAAGGATAAAACCAAGCTCAAGCCGATTCTCTATGGAGGGGGACAGCAGAAAAATTTGCGTTCTGGGACGGAAAATGTGCCTGGAATTGCTGGACTTGGACAGGCGGCATGGGAGGCCTATGAGGATTTTGAGAGGAAGCAGGAGCACTTGTACCGCTTGAAAGAAGCCTTTCTTTTGGGCATTGCAGATCAGGACTGGGCGCATGTCAATGGAAAGACGGGCAGAGACAGCGCGCCTCATATTATCAGCCTGAGCGTCAAAGGCGTTCGCAGCGAAGTGCTGCTCCATGCCCTGGAGGAATGCGGGATTTATGTATCGGCAGGAAGCGCATGTTCTTCCAATAAGCCAGCAGTCAGTGCGACGCTGCAGGCAATCGGTGCAAAGAGGGAATATTTAGATTCTACTGTGCGCATAAGTTTCTGTGAGGACAATACATTGCAGGAAGTGGATTACTGTATGAAAAAGCTTAGAGAGCTTGCGCCGATGCTTGGAAAATACATAAGGCAATAGAAAGGAAAACCTATGTTTAAGGCATTTTTAATAAAATACGGAGAGATCGGAATTAAGGGGAAAAACAGACGGTTATTTGAGGACGCTTTAGTACATCAGATCAAGTATGCGCTCAAGCCTGTGGAAGGGGAATTCTCGATTACTAGGGAACAGGGGCGTATCTATATTGAGGCATTGTCAGATTATGACTATGACGAGACAATCGAAAGCCTGCGGTGCGTGTTTGGAATTGTGGGCATCTGCCCAGTAGTGCTTGCCAAGGAAGAAGGATTTGAGAAACTTGCCGAAGATGTGTTGCAATATCTAGAAATGCGATATCCAGATAAGAAGAAAACTTTCAAGGTCAACGCCCGGCGGGCAAAGAAAAGCTATCCCATGAGTTCGATGGAAGTCAATGCCGCTTTGGGAGACCGGATTTTAACTGCGTTCCCAGAGATGAGAGTGGATGTGCACGATCCGGATATCATGGTAAATGTTGAAATTCGAGGACAAATCAATATATATTCGGAGGTGATTCCAGGGCCAGGCGGAATGCCAGTGGGAACCAATGGCAAAGGAATGTTGCTTCTTTCCGGAGGCATTGACAGTCCTGTAGCAGGATATATGATCGCAAAGCGAGGGGTAAAAATTGACGCCGTTTACTTTCATGCGCCGCCCTATACCAGCGAGCGTGCCAAGCAAAAGGTCGTCGACTTGGCAAGAATCGTGGCAAAGTATACAGGTCCCATTTATTTAAAAGTCGTGAATTTTACAGATATTCAGATGTATATTTACGAGAAGTGCCCGCATGAGGAGCTAACAATCATTATGCGCCGTTATATGATGCGGATTGCAGAGCGCTTTGCACAGGAAACAGGATCGCTAGGGCTGATTACAGGGGAAAGCATTGGACAAGTGGCAAGCCAGACCATGCAGTCTTTGGCAGCGACCGACGAGGTGTGCGCCATGCCGGTATATCGTCCTTTGATAGGTTTTGACAAGCAGGAAATTATCGGGATTTCAGAAAAAATCGGCACATACGAGACGTCTATTCTGCCCTACGAAGACTGTTGCACCATTTTTGTGGCAAAACATCCTGTGACAAAGCCAAGCTTAAAAGCAATCCGCCGCTCTGAGACCCGCCTCGTGGAACAGATCGATGAGATGGTGGAGCAAGCGGTGAGAGAAGCAGAGACGATCGTGGTACAGGCGGACGTGCTCGATTTGTAAAAAAGAAAACCCCCATGAAAGCTTCATGGGGGAGATGATGTACGGGACTGCTGGTTAGATTAAACCAGGTATGGCTTTAACACTTCCAAAACTTCGTCTTTATTCGCTTCCGCATGGATAGCGAGATCGATGGGCTTGGACAAGTCAAGGCTGAAAATTCCCATAATCGATTTGGCGTCAATGACATATCTTCCGGAAATCAAGTCAAAATCAAAATCAAACTGTGTGATGGCATTTACGAAAGACTTTACCTTATCAATAGAATTTAATGAAATCTGTACGGTTAACATGAAAAACCTCCTTATTATATAGTGTAAGAAAATAGTTTCTTTAATAGTACCGTCTTTTCTGCTAAAAGTCAATGGTGCCATAACCAATTTAAGGAAAAATATGCGCAATGTTTTTGTTGATATTGCCGCTGAGAGAATGGAGCGTTACAATGAAAAAAGCAGCATTACACAATCTGGGGTGCAAAGTAAACGTGTATGAAACAGAAGGCATGCAGCAGCTTTTAGAACAGGCTGGCTATCAAATCGTGCCTTTTGAAGAGGTTGCGGACGTCTACGTGGTCAATACCTGTTCTGTTACCAATATCGCAGACCGCAAATCACGTCAAATGCTGCACCGGGCAAAAAAGAGAAATCCAGACAGCGTGGTAGTGGCGGCAGGATGTTATGTGCAGACGGCAAAGGAACAGGCAAGGGCGGATCAGGCGATTGACATTTTGATTGGAAATAATAAAAAACATCAGTTACCGAAGCTGCTGGAACAATATTTTGCTGCCAAAGAATGCGCATCAGGACAAAAAGATGGCGCTAAGGGTATTACGGCTGTTGAAGATCTTGCACAGGATTCTGTTTATGAATCACTGCGGGCAAGCCAGACGGCGGCGCGCACCAGGGCGTTTATCAAGGTGCAGGACGGATGCAATCAGTTCTGCAGCTATTGCATCATTCCTTATGCCAGAGGCAGGGTGAGAAGCCGCGAACTTGAAGACGTCTTGCAGGAGGTGGAAATGCTTGCCGCAAATGGATACCGGGAAGTCGTGCTTACCGGAATTCATTTAAGTTCTTACGGCATGGATCTGGGTACGGATTTGCTCTCGCTGATACAAAGCGTTCACGAGGCGCCTGGAATCGACCGCATTCGTCTTGGCTCCCTGGAGCCTAAGATTGTCACAGAAAAATTTGCGGGTCAATTGTCGAAGCTTCCCAAAATCTGTCCTCATTTCCATTTGTCCTTACAGAGCGGATGCGACGCTACCTTGCGGCGGATGAACCGCAAATATACTTGTGAGGATTATCAAAAGGGCTGTGAGATTTTGCGCAAATACTTTGACCACCCTGCAATTACCACAGACGTGATTGTAGGTTTTCCTGGAGAGACAGAGGAAGAATTTGAAACTACAAGGCAGTTTCTAAGGCGTATCGGTTTTTTTGAGATACATATTTTCAAGTACTCTGTGCGCAAAGGAACCAAGGCGGCACAGATGGAGTGCCAAGTGCCGGAGGAAGTGAAAAATGATCGCAGCGATAAGTTATTTTCTGACTTGGCGCCTATGAACGAAGAGTTTTTGAATTGGCATATCGGAAGAGAGGCGGAAGTGCTGCTCGAAGAGAAAGTTTCCTTTGGAGGCACAGAATATTTTATTGGACACACGAAAGAATATGTAAAGGCAGCGGTACCCGCTTGTGCAAGTTTGGGCAAGAATTTAGAAAATAAATTGGTGCGAGGCAGGATCATTTCCAGACTCAAAGAACATGTTTTGCAGATGGAAGATGTTTTAGAAGAAAAATAGATTGAATTTTCCGAACATTTGTATTAGAATAGAAAGAAGATATCAGATTAGAACGAAAGAGCAGAAAATAAGGGCGTGAGAATATGCAGGATAAAAATAATACTCAATTTTTTAAAGTGGAAAAAGAGCAGCAGATACGGGTGGATGATGTGCTGGAGATCGTGTATCGGGCATTGCGGGAGAAAGGCTATAATCCCGTAAATCAGATAGTAGGGTACATCATGTCCGGAGATCCTACTTATATTACAAGCCATAACAATGCAAGGAGCCTTATTATGAAGGTAGAGCGGGACGAGCTGGTGGAAGAGATCCTGCGTCAGTATATTAAAAATAATTCCTGGGAATAGGAGGGGTCAGATGCGTATTTTGGGTTTGGACTTTGGCTCTAGGACCGTGGGAGTCGCAGTAAGCGACGAACTGCTTGTGACAGCGCAGGCTGTTGAGACAATCCCCCGGAAATCCCAGGGAAAGCTGAGACAGACTTTGGCGAGAATTGATGCGCTGATTCAAGAATACCAGGTGGACAGGATTGTATTGGGATTCCCGAAGAATATGAATAACACGCAAGGGGAACGCTGCGAAAAAACATTGGAATTCCAGGAAATGTTAAAAAAGCGCAGCGGCCTTTCCGTAGAATTATGGGACGAGCGCCTGACTACGGTGGCAGCAGAGCGGATTCTTATTGAGAAAGGCGTACGCAGAGAAAACCGCAAAGCCTATGTGGATCAGATTGCGGCTGTGATGATATTGCAAGGCTATCTGGATTCCTTGGGTTTTAAAAAAGATTGTGCAGGCGAAGCGGCACCAACGGAATAAAGAGGATTTAATCAGATATGGAGAAAATAACTTTTTTGTCTCCTCAGGATGGGGAGGCATTGGAATTTTATGTATTAGAACAGACTCGGATTAACGGAGTCAGTTATCTTTTGGTTACAGAAGAAGAGGACGGGGACTGTGACGCGTTCATTTTAAAGGATTTGTCGCAAGATCAGGATGAGGAAGCCAGGTATGAGATGGTGGAATCAGAGGAAGAGCTAGGATATATATCCAAAATATTTTCGGAGATTTTGGAAGACGTAGATCTTACGATGTAGGTGAAAGGCAGAAGCGCGAAGCGCTGGCCGAATACATTTTAAATATAAATTCGCTTGGCAGGGAGCTGGCAAGCATTTTGGAGGTGCAATTTGAAAAAACAAAACAACTCAAAACTGAGAATCATTCCGATGGGAGGATTGGAACAGATTGGAATGAACATTACTGCCTTCGAATATGAAGACAGTATTATTGTGGTGGATTGCGGATTGTCTTTCCCAGAGGATGACATGCTGGGAATCGATCTGGTAATCCCGGATGTCACATACCTTAAGAATAACCTTGACAAGGTGAAAGGATTTTTCATTACTCATGGACATGAGGACCATATCGGTGCCATCCCCTATGTGCTTCGGGATATCAACGTGCCGATTTATGCCACGAAGCTTACCATTGGCATTATTGAGAATAAGCTTCAGGAGCATAATATGATGAACAAGGTGAAGCGCAAGGTGGTTAGGTATGGGCAGCATATTAATTTAGGCTGTTTTCGAGTGGAATTTATTAAGACCAATCACAGCATTCAGGATGCGGCGGCTCTTGCTATCTATTCACCTGCGGGGATCGTGGTTCATACCGGAGACTTTAAGGTAGACTATACGCCGGTATTTGGGGACGCTATTGATTTACAGAGATTTGGAGAAATCGGCAAGAAAGGCGTGCTCGCCCTGATGTGTGACAGCACCAATGCGGAACGTCCCGGCTTTACCAATTCAGAACGCACGGTTGGAAAGACTTTTGACAATATTTTTTCGGAACATACCAATACCCGCATCATCATTGCGACTTTCGCATCCAATGTGGACCGTGTGCAACAGATTATCAATTCTGCCTATAAGTTCGGCAGGAAGGTAGTGGTGGAAGGTAGAAGCATGGTCAATATTATTTCCACTGCCACGGAGCTAGGCTACCTTCATATTCCAGAGAACACCTTGATTGACATTGAGCAGTTGAAGAATTATCCAGACGAACAGACCGTGCTGATTACTACGGGTAGCCAGGGGGAATCTATGGCGGCGCTCTCTAGGATGGCGGCGAACCTTCATAAGAAAGTAACCATTAAGCCGGGCGATACCATTATATTCAGCTCCAATCCCATTCCAGGCAATGAAAAGGCAGTGTCTAATGTGATTAATGAGTTGTTTATGAAAGGGGCGGAAGTGATATTTCAGGACGCCCATGTGTCTGGTCATGCCTGCCGAGAGGAGATCAAGCTGATATACTCCCTTGTAAAGCCCAGATATGCGATTCCAGTACATGGAGAATACAAGCATTTAAAAGCGCAGGCCTCGATTGCAAAGGAACTGGGATTTGACAAAGAGGATATTTTTATTTTGTCTTCTGGAAACGTGCTGGAGCTGGATGAGAACGGGGCAAAAGTGACGGAGAAAGTTCCAGTAGGGGCGATACTTGTCGACGGCCTTGGCGTTGGCGATGTAGGCAATATCGTGCTGCGAGACCGCCAGCATCTGGCGGAGGACGGGATCATCATCGTGGTAATGACTTTGGAATCTGGCAGCAGCAGAGTGCTTGCAGGGCCAGACATTGTCAGTCGGGGATTCGTGTATGTAAGAGGCGCTGAGAGCCTTATGGACGAGGCCAAGAGGGTGCTTGACGACGCAATGGAATATTGCATGGACAGAAATATTACAGACTGGGGAAAAATTAAGACAGAAGTCAAGGAAGAGCTGGGTGAGTTTGTCTGGAAAAAGACGAAGCGCAGGCCTATGATTATGCCCATTATCATGGAAGTGTAAACAATTCCAGAATAACGGAAAGCAGAGGTTATTATGTATCACAGACTAGATGAGATTTTAAATAATTTGGCAAATGCCTTTAAAGACAGCCCAGAATATCGGGATTATCAAAGAATAAGGGAATTGATTCACCAGGATCCGGAGAAAGAGCGGGCAATCAATGAATTCCGCAGGCGGAATTTTGAACTGCACAAGTACCGGAACACAGACCTGTATAATGAGATGGACAGGCTGGAACAGGAATTTGCACCTCTGCGCGCACAGCCCTATGTCAATGAGTATTTGGCGGCGGAGCTTGCCTTGTGCCGCATGGTACAGCGCATTAATTACCGTTTGATGGAGGAGATTGAGTTTGATCTGGGATTTGATCCTTTGTAACAGGCAGGATCAGTCAAAGGGGAATGAGATGAGAAACAGTAAGGTAGTATGGAATATATTAAATGTTGCTTTGAGCATCCTCTTGGCGGTGCTGCTGGCATTTGTTCTTCTCAAAGCAGGAGAAGTTGCATATGATTTGGGCTACCGGGTGTTTACAGAGCCTGCCTTGGAGGAAACGCCAGGGCAGGACATGTCTGTGGTGCTGACAGAAGGGATGTCAGCGTTGGAGCTGGGAAGTCTTCTGGAAGAAAAACGTCTCGTGGACAGCGGTCTTTTGTTTGCCATCCAGCTTGAGCTGTCAGAGTATCATGATAAAATAAAAGCAGGAAAATATACGCTGAATACTTCCAAGAATGCCCAGGAATTGATGCAAATCCTGGCTGGGGAAGAAGCTGAGGAAAAAGAGGAATGATCAAGAGAGAGCGTTTGAACACATATATCAATTCTTTGGACAGCGAGAATCCAGCTTTCCTGATGGAATTGGAGGAGGAGGCACAAAGGAATTATGTGCCAGTGATCCGCACAGAGACACAGAACCTTTTAAAGCTCCTGCTTGCCATGAACCGCCCAAAACGAATTCTTGAGGTGGGTACGGCGGTGGGATTTTCCGCATTATTGATGGAATATTTTAATCCGGCAGATTGTAAAATAACCACAATTGAGAATTATCAAAAGAGGATTCCGATTGCCCAGGAGAATTTTAGAAAAGCTGGAAAATGCCAGGTGATTGAATTGTTGGAGGGAGATGCGGCGCAGGTTCTTAAAACTCTGACTGAGCCTTATGATTTTATCTTTATGGATGCGGCGAAAGGACAGTATATCCACTTTTTGAAAGATGTGATGCGTCTTTTAGAGCCTGGGGGCGTGCTGGTTTCGGATAACGTGTTGCAGGAGGGGGACATTATAGAATCCCGTTTTGCAGTGACAAGGAGGAACCGCACCATCCATAAGCGGATGCGGGATTATCTGTATGAGCTGACTCATATGGAAGAGCTGACTACTTCTGTATTGCCTGTCGGAGACGGGGTCACAGTCAGCGTGAGGAGGTTGTAATTTATGAAGAAACCGGAATTGCTGGTGCCTGCTGGCAGCCTTGAGGTATTGAAAATTGCCGTGACCTATGGAGCGGACGCCGTATATGTCGGCGGCGAGTCTTTTGGGCTAAGGGCAAAGGCGAAGAATTTTTCTATGGAAGACCTGGAGAAAGGAATTGCGTTTGCGCATCAACATGACGTGAAGGTTTACGTGACGGCAAATATTTTGGCGCACAATGAAGATTTGGACGGCGTCAGAGATTATTTTCAAGAACTAAAAAAGATAAAGCCAGACGCTGTGATAATCTCAGATCCCGGTATTTTTGCCATTGCAAGAGAGACATGTCCGGAGATTGAAATCCATATTTCGACGCAGGCGAATAACAGCAATTATGGGACGTATCAGTTCTGGCACAAGCTGGGTGCTAAGCGCGTAGTTTCTGCAAGAGAGCTGTCCTTGCAGGAGATTGGGGAGATTCGGGCGAGAATTCCCAAAGATTTGGAAATTGAGACTTTCGTCCATGGAGCCATGTGCATTTCTTATTCCGGCAGATGCTTGCTCAGTAATTATTTTACTGGACGTGACGCCAATCAGGGGGCGTGTACCCATCCTTGCCGCTGGAAATATGCGGTGATGGAGGAAACTAGGCCAGGGGAATATTTGCCGGTTTATGAGAATGAGCGAGGCACTTATATTTTTAATTCCAAAGACTTGTGCATGATCGAATATATTCCTCAGCTTGTGGAAGCGGGGATTGACAGCTTTAAAATTGAGGGGAGGATGAAAACAGCCCTTTATGTGGCCACTGTGGCAAGAACTTACCGAAAGGCCATAGACGACTATTTTCTTTCTAAGGAATGTTATCAAAAAAATATGCCTTGGTATCTGGAACAGATCTCAAACTGCACGTATCGGCAGTTTACCACTGGCTTTTTCTTTGGAAAGCCAGATGAGCATACGCAGATTTATGATAATAATACTTATGTGAAAGAATATACTTATCTTGGCATTGTGGGAGAAAAGGACGACAGGGGATATCGTATTGAGCAGAGAAATAAGTTTTCTGTTGGAGAACAGATTGAAGTTATGAAGCCCGACGGTAATAATATTGCTGTAACAGTACAGGCAATTCGAGATCAAGAAGGCAATGAGATGGAGTCAGCGCCCCATCCCAAGCAAGTGTTATATATTGATTTAGGACAGCCGTTGGCAAAATATGATATTTTGCGCAGACAAGAGAAGGAGGAGCAGGCAGATGAATAAAGACAGATATGTAGCATATGTAGGAACTTACACCCATGGGACTAGCGTGGGGATCCATATTTATGATATGGATGTGGAAGAAGGAAAGCTGAAGGAGCGTAAAGTAGTTCCGATCAATAATCCTTCTGACCTGATCGTGTCCCCTAATGGGAAGTTTTTGTATTCTATCGCAGATGAAGGCGTGGCGGCGTTTCGTGTGCTGGAAGACGGGGACTTAGAGCCTATGAATGAAAAATGGATCGGCGGGATGCGCGGTTGTTATGTCACAGTGGACAAGGAGAACCGTTACTTGTTTGTGGGAGGATATCATGATGGGAGAGTGACCATGATGAAGCTCAACGAGGATGGGAGCATTGGTGAAATTTCGGATGGAATCTTCCATACGGGAATCGGAAGAAGCATTGCTGAACATAATTATCGTCCTCACGTCAACTGCGTGGAGCTGACGCCTTGGGAGAAGTTTCTGTGCGCCGTGGACGGAGGTCTTGATCATGTGAAGATCTATAGAGTTGATTATGAAAAGGGCAAGCTGAAGATTGCAGATATCCTCCGGGAGCCGATTGATTCTTCGCCGAGAATGATCCGGTTTAGCAAAGACGGAACGCATGCTTTCGTGCTGTGCGAGGAGACGAATGAGGTAAATGCCTATCGCTATCAGTGTACGCCAGAAGGCCCAGTGTTTGAAAAAGTACAGAGCGTGCCCACGGTGAATGCAAAGGAGAAGCAAAATTGCGCGGCTTCAGGCATGGAGATTTCAGAGAACGGAAAGTATTTGTTTTGCTCTAATGCGGGGGCGAATTCTGTGATTATTTTTGAAATTAATCCTGAGAGTGCAGAGCTGACGGAAGTCTGCGAATCTAAAATCAGTGGTGATTATCCAAAGACGCTTGCCATTTTTCCTGATGGCAGGCACTTCGTGAGCCTGAATCATGATACCAATCAGATTACCACTTTCCGGGTGAATTATGATAAAAAATGTTTTCTTATGATGGGCAAGCCTATTTCCATCGACCAGCCCAACTGCATCCATATTCATAAGCTGGTTTAGAGGAGAGCACAAGAGGTGGAAATTATTTCTGACCAGAGTGAACCGGCCTCATTTTTGATCTCAGGCATTGTTTCTTGTCAGATGATCATACATTTAACCACACGGGGCGTCGCACTAATGTATTAGTGGGACAGCCCCGTGTAATAGATTCTAATCATTTCAATTCTTGAAAAGTTTTTGAAGTTTGCTTGTCAGCGCGATAAAGCTTTTCTAAAGAATCCATTCGCGCTCCGGTATTTTCTAACAGTAAGTCTAACAGAGTCAGGGCAGCCATGCATTCTACCACAACCACCGCCCTGGGAACGATAACTGGGTCATGCCTTCCATGAATGGAAATAGAGATTTCTTCTCTAGCCTGGGTAATGGTGCGCTGTGGGGCTGCAATGGAGGGCGTGGGTTTGAATGCTGCCCGAAAGACCAAGGGAGCGCCGCTGCTGATGCCGCCAAGAATCCCTCCTGCATGGTTGCTGGCAGTGATGGGACGTCCGTGTTCGATCAGAAAGCTGTCATTATTCTCAGAGCCGGTGGCGGAAGCTGAAAGAAAGCCATCTCCGATCTCGAAGCCTTTGACGGCTCCAATCGAAAATATTGCCTTTGCCAAGTTGGCGTCCAGCTTGTCAAATACTGGCTCTCCGATGCCAGCGGGGACTCCGGTGATGATGCATTCCACTACGCCCCCGGCAGAGTCTGTGCGTCTCATGCACTCTTCAAGATAACATTCCGCTTTCCGTGCACAATCTTCATCCGGCATAAAGACGGGATTTGTAAGGATTTGTTCCTGGAGGGTGGCAAAGGAATTGCTGTCTTTTGAGCCAAAGGCCGTCAAAAGATCTTGGGCAGACTGTGGAATTGTGACTGGGCCGATGGAGCGGGCATAGGTCAGAAAAGAGATTCCAAGCTGGTTTAAGATTTTTACAGCAATGGCGCCTGCTGCAACTCTTCCGATGGTTTCCCGTCCCGAAGAACGGCCGCCGCCCCGGTAATCCCGAAAACCATATTTTGCGTCAAAGGTAAAATCCGCATGTCCTGGGCGATAGTAGGAGGCTATATCTCCATAATCCTGGGAACGCTGGTTTTCGTTGAAGACGGCCAGGCTGACCGGGGTTCCAGTGGTCCGTCCTTCAAAGACGCCTGAGAGAATCTTTACCTTGTCTCCTTCTTTGCGGGGCGTGGAATAGCGGGATTGTCCCGGCTTTCTTCTGTCCAAAAATTGTTGGATGTCGGACTCATTGAGAGAAAGACCGGCTGGGCATCCGTCTGCGACGACGCCGATCCCTGTTCCATGGGATTCCCCCCAGGTAGTAATTCGAAAATGAGAGCCAAATGTTGAGCCTGCCATAGTGAGACCTCCTGAATCTATATTAAATCTTCGACATTTTATCACGTTATTTTAACACGTTATGAAACGCTGTTCAATAGGTGAAAGTGATTTAAGTTTCCCCATTTTGAATTCATAGCGCCAAAAGGTTTCCATCACAAAGTGATGAAAACACTTTGCACATAAAAGCGCTCTGAAAAGCTAGATTTTCAAGCACTTTTTGTGCAAGATGTCTATGCTGCCAAAGGCAGCAAGACCTTTTGGCACTATGAATTGCAAAATGGGAAACTCAAAGTGAAAGTGAGAAAAGAACTGTTAGGCAGGATTCTTTGTAATTTTGCGACTTTAGAAATAAAGCAAAGACATCAAAAGTTTTCATTGAGAATAAGTAAGGAATCTGCTATACTTTTAGGCATTGTAGTAAAATTAGGTAATTGCGAAGCTGCCGAATGATCAAAATTTCATATGGTATCAGAAAATATTAATTTTCAATGTTTTTGAATGGTTTCCAAAATTCTTAAAACTATTGGGTTTCGCAAACGCCTATGTATTAAAATACTAGAAAGGAATAAATTTATGTATAAATTGTTAAAACAGGAGGGCAGGGCAAAGCGCGGGGAATTTCATACCGTCCATGGCGTGATCCAGACGCCAGTATTTATGAATGTAGGAACTGTCGCTGCCATTAAAGGCGCTGTGTCTACGCAGGACTTGAAAGAAATTGGAACACAGGTGGAATTGTCGAACACGTATCATCTCCATGTGCGGCCGGGAGACGAGATTATTAAAAAATTAGGCGGGTTGCACAAATTTATGGTCTGGGACAGACCTATTCTCACGGATTCCGGAGGATTCCAGGTGTTTTCACTGGCAGGGTTGCGCAAAATCAAGGAAGAAGGCGTATATTTTCATTCCCACATTGATGGAAAGAAAATTTTCATGGGACCAGAGGAGAGCATGCAGATCCAGTCGAACTTGGCATCTACGATCGCCATGGCGTTTGACGAATGTCCTTCCAGCGTCGCTAATCGTTCTTATGTCGAGGATTCTGTGGCACGGACTACCCGCTGGCTGAGCCGTTGTAAAAAAGAGCTTATGAGGCTCAATGGATTGGAAACTACCATCAATCGAAGTCAAATGCTGTTTGGCATTAATCAAGGAGCGATTTTTGAAGATATCCGCATTGATCATGCAAAAGCCATTTCCGAACTGGATTTGGATGGATATGCTGTCGGCGGTCTTGCGGTGGGAGAAAGTCATGAACAAATGTACCATATTTTGGATGTCACAGTTCCCTGTCTTCCGAAAGACAAGCCTACTTACTTGATGGGAGTCGGGACGCCCGCCAATATTCTAGAAGCCGTGGAACGAGGGGTGGACTTTTTCGACTGCGTTTATCCAAGCAGGAATGGACGTCATGGGCATGTCTATACTAATCAGGGAAAATTAAACCTGTTTAATCAAAGGTATGAGCTGGATGCAAAACCTATCGAGCAAGGGTGCCAATGCCCTGCCTGCCGTCATTACAGCAGGGCATATATCCGCCATCTTCTGAAAGCTAAGGAAATGCTGGGAATGCGCCTCTGCGTGTTGCATAATCTTTATTTTTATAATAACATGATGAAAGAGATTCGGGATGCGCTGGATGCTGGAAGATTTCAGTCATATAAGCAAGAAAAGCTATATGGCATGGCTCAGCAGACAGCGACAGACACAGCAAGGATATAAGATGTTCCGTGTTCTGTGATTGCCAAAATCTTCTATTTGCATGGCGATCAAAATAAAAAAGCAACCTAAGAAGAATTAAATTCTTATAAATTATCGGAAAAAGCTTGCCCTGGGATGCTATTTTGTGTAGAATAGTATAAGCGCATAAAATTGCGCAAGACTAAATTGCCCCGGCGATCAGCGTCCGGAGCCGTGAGAGTCTTTCATATTATGAAACAAAACAGGAGAAGCAGGAGGAAAGAATATGTCTATTTTAGCTCAGGAAGCAGCAGGCAGCATGACCGGGTTTTCCCTGATCTGGATTATCGTGATGCTGGTAGCTCTCTATTTTATGATGATCCGTCCCCAGCAGAAAGAGGCAAAGCGCAAAAACGCCATGATGGCAGAACTTGCCGTTGGGGATACGATTTTGACTACCAGTGGATTTTATGGAATAGTCATTGATATTACGGAAGACACTGTGATCGTTGAATTTGGAAATAACAAAAATTGCCGTATCCCTATGCAGAAATCTGCTATTGCAATGGTGGAGAAGCCCGAGGATGCAGTCGAAAAAGAGAATAAATAGAACTTTAAGACACTCTCAGCCTTGGCAGAGAGTGTTTTAGTCATATATTTGATGGTTGAAATCTACAGATAAATATACTATAATTACTGATAAATTTTAGAAACGCAGTCAGGAAGGAATGAGAGAGCATGAATTACCAGGTTGGAGTGATTTCAGGAGACGGCATAGGGCCGGAGATTGTAAAAGAAGCAAAGAAGGTTTTGAATAAAGCAGGGGAGGCATTCGGTCATACGTTTTCTTATGATGAAATATTGATGGGAGGCGTTTCCATCGACGCTACAGGAGTGCCTTTGACGGAGGAAGCCATTGCACAGGCAAAAGCCTCAGATGCGGTGCTGATGGGCTCGATCGGGGGCAATACAAGTACTTCTCCCTGGTACCAGCTTTCGCCGCAGTTAAGGCCAGAAGCCGGGCTTTTGAAGCTTCGCAAGTCCTTGAACTTATTTGCCAACTTAAGGCCTGCATATTTGTATCAGGAATTAAAAGAGGCATGTCCTTTGCGAGAGGATATTATCGGTGACGGTTTTGACATGATGATTATGAGGGAGCTCACTGGCGGCTTGTATTTTGGAAGCAGGGTAACAGAAGAGCGGGACGGAGTGCTGACTGCGGAAGATACGCTTACATATAATGAAAATGAGATCCGAAGAATTGCAAAGCGGGGATTCGACATTGCCAAAAAGCGCAGGAAGAAAGTGACCAGCGTGGACAAGGCAAACGTGCTTGATTCTTCCAGGCTTTGGAGGAAGGTTGTAGAGGAAGTTGCGAAAGACTATCCTGAGGTAGCTTTAGAACATATGCTGGTGGATAATTGCGCTATGCAGTTGGTAAAGGATCCCAGGCAATTTGACGTGATTTTGACAGAGAACATGTTTGGTGATATATTATCCGATGAGGCGAGCATGGTGACAGGATCGATTGGCATGCTGTCATCCGCAAGCCTCAATGACACAAAGTTTGGCCTGTATGAACCGAGCGGCGGTTCCGCGCCAGATATTGCAGGAAAAGGAATTGCAAATCCCATAGCCACAATATTAAGCGCAGCGATGATGCTTCGGTATTCTTTTGACTTGGACCGGGAAGCGGACGCAGTGGAGGAAGCAGTAAGGCAAGTCCTCAAAGAGGGATTTCGAACCATTGACATCATGCCGCAGGAAGAGGCGAAAAGAGCTTTTGTAACACAGGTGGGAACGGTTCAGATGGGAGATTTGATTGCAGAGCGGATAAAATAGAAAGCGAGGAACGATAATATGCAGCTGACAGGAGCACAGATTGTTATTGAGTGTTTGAAAGAGCAAGGTGTTCATACTGTCTTTGGTTATCCGGGAGGAGCCATTTTAAATGTGTATGATGAATTGTATAAACATAGCCATGAGATTACGCATGTATTGACATCGCATGAGCAGGGAGCGAGCCATGCGGCAGACGGTTATGCAAGGGCCACTGGCGAAGTTGGCGTTTGCTTTGCAACTTCAGGGCCTGGGGCAACTAATCTGGTGACAGGGATTGCCACCGCTTATATGGATTCTGTTCCCATGGTGGCGATTACTTGTAACGTGGGCGTGTCTTTGCTGGGCAAGGACAGTTTTCAGGAAATTGATATCGCAGGAATCACCACGCCGATTACCAAGCATAACTTTATTGTAAAGGACGTTGGAAAGCTTGCGGAAACGATTCGCCGCGCGTTTTGCATTGCACAAAAAGGCCGTCCTGGTCCGGTGCTTGTGGATATCCCCAAAGATGTAACGGTGAACAAAGCAGAGTTCTGTCCTGTAACCGTGGAACGAAAAGTACGTCGCTCAGAAGATATCACAGAGGAAGCTTTAGATCAGGCGGCAGAGCTGATTCAGAAATCTAAGAAGCCTTATATTTTTGTAGGCGGCGGCGCAGTGATCTCGGAGGCAAGCGGCGAATTGATGGAATTCGTGGAAAAAGTACAGGCGCCAGTGACAGATTCATTGATGGGCAAAGGAGCGTTCGATGGCAATCATAAGCTCTATACAGGAATGCTTGGGATGCATGGGACTAAGACTTCTAATTATGGCGTCAGTGAATGTGATCTTTTGATTGCAGTGGGCGTTAGGTTTAGCGACCGTGTAATTGGAAATGCCAAGAAATTTGCAAGAAATGCCAAAATCCTTCAGTTTGACATTGATCCGGCAGAAATCAATAAGAACATTTTGACAGACGCTCATATCATTGGAGACATCAAAGAAATTCTCATCCAGCTGAATCAAAAGATTACGCAGCAGGAACATAAGGAGTGGCTCGACAAAATTTTAGAATATAAAGAAAAATATCCTTTGCGCTATTCAGATGCTGGGCTCAGCGGCCCTTACATTATAGAAGAAATTTACAGGCAGACCAAGGGGGACGCCGTTATAGTGACAGAAGTCGGGCAGCACCAGATGTGGGCGGCACAATTCTATCGCTACAGCAGACCCCGCACGCTGATTACCTCTGGGGGATTAGGAACCATGGGCTATGGTCTGGGTGCTGCCATTGGGGCGCAGATGGCAAATCGAAAAAAGCAGGTGGTTAATATTGCAGGAGATGGCTGTTTTCGCATGAATATGAATGAGATTGCCACGGCGGTGCGCCAAAAACTACCTCTGATTCAGGTAGTCGTCAATAATCACGTGCTGGGAATGGTACGGCAGTGGCAGACATTGTTTTATGAGCAGCATTATTCTGCGACCGTTTTAAATGACAGCGTAGACTTTGTAAAGCTGGCAGAGGCGATGGGAGCAAAAGGCATTAAGGCGGCTACCAGGGAAGAATTCCAGCAAGCCTTTGCGGAAGCGCTAGAAAGCGAGTCGCCGGTTCTGATTGACTGCATTGTCGATAGTGATGATAAAGTGTGGCCGATGGTTGCGCCGGGGAGGGCGATCAGTGAAGCATTTGATGAGAGCGATATCAAGTAAAATGATTGGTAACGTGTATTCTATAAGGAATTTTTGATTTCTTTACAGGATATTTAAATAATATGCGCTAAGATGCGCATGAGTATGGAGATCGTTTTGTGTTTGTTTTGCACACAAGACGGCAAGAGGAGGAAAAGATGAGCAGAGTTTATAATTTTTCTGCAGGGCCAGCCGTCCTGCCGGAAGAGGTTTTGCGTGAAGCGGCAGAGGAAATGATGGATTACAAGGGAAGCGGCATGTCCGTTATGGAGATGAGCCACCGGTCCAAGATATATGATGCGATTATCAAGGAGGCAGAGGCGGATTTAAGAGAGCTGATGAACATTCCAGACAATTATAGAGTATTATTTTTACAAGGCGGCGCATCACAGCAATTTGCCATGATTCCCATGAATCTTATGAAGAATAAAAAAGCAGCTTATATTGTAACGGGACAGTGGGCCAAAAAAGCTTTTCAGGAAGCAAAGATTTATGGCGAGGCTGTGAAAGTGGCGTCCTCAGAAGATGAGACGTTTTCCTATATTCCAGACTGTTCCGATCTGGAGATTCCAGAAGATGCGGATTATGTATATATTTGTGAAAACAACACGATTTATGGAACGAAATATAAAGCGCTTCCCAATACCAAGGGACATACCCTGGTGGCAGATGTGTCTTCTTGCTTTCTGTCTGAGCCGGTTGATGTGTCAAAGTATGGAATCATTTACGGAGGCGTGCAGAAAAACATTGGTCCGGCAGGAGTGGTGATTGTGATTATCCGGGAGGATTTGATTACAGAAGATACCCTTCCTGGGACTCCCACGATGCTAAAATATAAGACTCATGCAGACGCTGATTCTCTCTACAACACGCCGCCTGCTTATGGCATTTACATCTGTGGCAAAGTGTTTCAGTGGATTAAGAAGCTGGGCGGCCTTGCAGCGATGAAAGAGCGCAATGAGGAGAAAGCAAAGATTCTCTATGATTTCTTGGATCAAAGCAAGATGTTCAAAGGTACCGTGAGAAAGGAAGACCGTTCTTTGATGAATGTTCCTTTTGTAACTGGAGATAAGGAGCTTGATGCAAAATTTGTCAAGGAGGCAGAAGCGGCAGGTTTTGTAAATCTCAAGGGACACAGGACCGTAGGCGGCATGCGCGCAAGCATTTATAATGCGATGCCAAAAGAAGGCGTGGAAAAATTAGTTGACTTTATGAAGAAGTTTGAAGAGGAGAATTAAGATGTTTCAGTATTATTGCTTAAATCCCATTGCCAGCATAGGAATTGATTTGTTTGGTGGGAATTATACAAAGACAGAAGATATGAAGAACGCCCAGGCAGTACTGGTCAGAAGCGCAGCCATGCATGACATGGAACTGCCGCAAGGACTGGATGCGGTTGCCAGGGCAGGAGCCGGGGTAAACAATATTCCGCTGGAAAAATGCGCAGATCAGGGGATCGTGGTATTCAATACGCCAGGAGCTAACGCCAATGGCGTCAAAGAGCTGGTGTTTGCCGGCATGCTGCTTGCTTCCCGCGACATTACCGGGGGCATTAACTGGGTATTGGATAATCAGGGCAGTGAAACCGTTGCAAAGGATGCGGAGAAAGCCAAGAAAGCTTTCGCAGGTTGCGAGATCTGCGGAAAGAAATTAGGTGTGATCGGCTTGGGCGCAATCGGCGTCAAAGTGGCGAACGCAGCTACCCATCTGGGCATGGACGTGTATGGTTATGACCCTTACATTTCCGTCAATGCAGCATGGAATTTGTCCAGAAGCGTAAAGCATATCAGCAATGTGGAGGATATTTATAAGGAATGCGATTATATCACGATCCATGTTCCACTGATGGAAAATACAAAGAAAATGCTGAACAAGGAAGCCTTTGACATGATGAAGCAGGAGGTAGTCATCCTTAATTTTGCAAGAGATCTCCTGGTGGACGAGGAAGCTATTCTCGTTGCCTTAAACGAAGGCAAGGTGAAGAAGTATGTTACTGATTTTCCAAATAGTACGACGGCAGGAAAAGAGGGATGCATCGTCATTCCTCATTTGGGAGCTTCCACGGCAGAATCGGAGGACAATTGCGCAGTGATGGCAGTGCAAGAGGTCATTGACTATCTGGAGAATGGGAACATCCGCAATTCCGTCAACTTCCCGAGCTGCGACATGGGCATTTGCGCAGCAGAAGGGCGTGTGGCAATTCTTCACAAGAATGCCAAAGGCTTGATCGGTAAATATACTGCCGTGATGGGGGATAACAATATCAATATTTCAGATATGACGAATAAGAGCAGAGGAGATTATGCTTACTCTTTGCTTGACATTGATTCCCCGGTGACAGAGGCTGCCGTGGAGCAGCTAAAGGAAATCGCAGGCGTGCTCAAAGTCAGAGTAATCAAATAAATGAAAGTTAGAGAGGGTATTGCGGATCATTTATAGGGATGGCTGCAATGCCCTTTTTTATCTTATAGGGGCTGTCGCACTAAGATATTTAATTGTTCAAAAGATTTACATTGTAAAGCAATGCAATCAAAATACACAAAAATCACTCTGTCTTTGTCTCAAGCGGCAAGACCTTTTAGCATCCTAATCTATATAAGATAAAAATATAAAATATGGCATGAAATATTGAAAAAAATGTAGAAAGTGGTAGAATAAGCTTATACAACAATGATGGAATCAGTTATACTGAAGAAAAAGAACCAGGAGAATATTTATGGGAAAAACAACATCCATTAATCTGGTGGGCAGGGATGAGTTCGAAGTGATTATGGAAGTATTTGCAAGATGTACAGACGCCTATATGTTTTTGTTTGATTTGGATAAAGACGAGTACATTATTTCTGAGCAGATTTTGGATAAATTCGATTTGCCGTGCAATCATTTCTTTAATGCCAAAGAAGTTCTGGAGAAAGTTATTTATCCAGAAGACATGCCTGAATTAACAGAGGATTTGGAGAAAATACAAAGTGGGAAAAGTGATGAGCATAATCTGGAATACCGCTGGGTGGACCGTACGGGCAAAATTGTTTGGATTAGCTGCCGGGGCGTTGTGATCCAGGACAGCACGCAGCAGCAGAAGACAACGATCCTCATTGGTAGGATTGCAGAAATAGGCAACAAGCAAAAGGCGGATGATGTAACAGGATTGTTTGCTGAGCGCCAGATGCAAATTGATTTTAGGCGCAACAAGGGGGCTGGGAACTGTAAAACAGGGGTCCTTTTGCGGATCGGAGTCGACAATTTTAAAGAAATCAATGAACGGTATGGCATGAAGACTGGAGACGCAGTCTTAAAAATGATTGCCGATTGCATGGAGAAGGTTGGCGGAGAAGACCGCTGTTACAAGCTGGATGGCGATGAGTTTGTACTCCTGATGGACGGGGGAGATATAAAGCAGGCGAGAGAGCAGTACCACAAAATTCGTAGTTTAATCGAGAAACAGCGCAAAAACCAAGGATATCAGAATTTTTATACAATTTCTGCCGGGGTAGTGGGATTCTCCTATGACAAGACGGATTTTGAACAGTTACACAATCATTCTGTATTCGCGCTGAGCATGGCAAAGAAGAATGGCAAGAATTGTTCTTACGTCTACATAGAAGAGGATTATCAAGCTTATGTCAAAAGCATCAAGATACAAGAGAAGCTCCGCTATGCGGTGAATCATGATTTTAAAGGTTTTGAGGTGTATTATCAGCCGATCTTTTCTCCAGATATGGGGAAGATTGTAGGCGCAGAGGCGTTGCTTCGTTTTTCTTCCAGGGAATATGGCATGCTGTCCCCAGGAGTCTTTATCCCGATTTTAGAGGAGAGCGGACTGATTATTCCGGTCGGAGAGTGGGTGTACCGGACTGCGATGCGGCAAACCATGGAATGGCAGCGCTTGATGCCGAAATTCCGAATAAATATTAATTTGTCGTTTATACAGATTTGTAAGTCAGACGTGGTCAGCGGCATTATGGCGTCTATTGACGAGCTTGGAATTGATCCTAGCACGGTGCTGTTTGAATTCACGGAAAGCGGCATGATCTCCTATGATGACTCTGTGCAGCGATTGCTGGACGTGCTCAATGAGAATCAAGTGAAAATTGCACTGGATGATTTTGGAACAGGATATTCTTCGCTGGCGTATCTTCAGAACCTGCGGGTAAACTTATTAAAATTGGACCGCGGATTTATTTCCAAAGCAGTCAGAGATGAGTTTAATTACAACTTGATTGGCTATATTGTGAACATGGCGCACAGCATTGGAATGAAAGTGTGCTTTGAGGGAATCGAGACGGAGCAGGAATTGATAAAGCTGATGAAGCTGAAGCCGGATTACATTCAAGGCTTTTATTATGGGAGGCCAGTCAATGGAGAGACATTTTACCAGAATCACTTAAACGGATAGGGATTGCTGGCGCATCATCAATTTTTGATGCGCCAGTTTCTTTTTCTAATTGGTATATTTCTTTACGATCTCTAAAAATTGATCACGGTGCTCTGTGAGGAATTGATCGTAAGTCTGGCCGCAGGAATTGATCGCTTTTCCAAGTTCTGCTAAAAACTCTGGAATCTCGGATTCTAGCATTACGCCTAAATCTTGTCCAAAAGCTTCTTTCCCCTGAACCTCGCAGCCTTGTTCTGATACGGCAAATGCAGGTTTCGGCCCCATGGATGTTTGCTTTACGCCGCCACGGAATCCTAAAGGCGCGATCTGATGCGCAGAGCAGGAAGAGGGGCACCCGGAAATATGGATTTTGGGAAGCACGCCGTCTGCAAAATTTTCTTTGCGGACTCTTTCTACGCAGGCGGCAAGCAGGCTTTGGGAATCTCTGGCGCCAACTTGACAGATGGAAGCGCCAATGCAGGCGATCGAAGATTCAAAAGTGTTCTGCGCACTGTCTGCAGTGAGGGCGAGTATTTTCTCAGCCTCTTTGGCTGTCAGGTTGATAAGATACATGCTTTCATCGGGAGACAGGCGTGCTACGACGTCCTCCATGGGCAGAATCAGATCATGCAGCTTGCGGAAAAATTCTGGTTTGGGGCTTCCTCCTATTGGATGGTAGGAGACGCTATAGAGTCCAGGCTGCTTTTGCGGGATGGCTCTGGGGTGGTCCACGCTGCCATCGTCTCCCTGTTTGGTGATTTGCGGAAAGTTGACATTTTTAAGCTCCAGATCATCTCCAGAGAGTGCTTCTTGTAACTTTTCCTGGTAAGCTTTTATATAGCTCTCGGCGCCCATGGCTTCTTGCATGAAACGAGTACGAGCCTCCGAGCGTTTTTCGTAATTCCCATAAGCGGTAAAGGTGTCCACCATGGCTTTGACGTAGTAAAGGATTTTGCAAGGTTCCACATCTGAGGCAACCAATGCGCCCATTCTAGGGCTCCGTCCTAGCCCGCCAGCGCTATATACGTCGAACTTGCCGTTTTCTTTCGCCACGAAGCCTAGGTCACGGAACGTCGCATGGGTTACATTTTCCTTACAATTAGAGAAACAAACTTTTAACTTTCGAGGCAGCTTTACTGTTTTTATAAAGCCTAAGAGATAATCAGCGGCTTCTTGCGCATAAGGAAGCACATGGAAGCATTCCCCTTGTTGGACGCCGGACAACGGAGAACACATGACATTTCTAGGGAAATCGCCGCCGCCGCCCCGGGTGATGATGCCGTGATCAAAAGCTTCTTCAATCAAAGCACAGACTTGCTTTGCGGAAAGGTTATGGAGCTGCAGGCTCTGGCAAGTGGTAATGTGGGCAAGGGAAATGTCGTATTTCTCAATGCTGTCAGCGATAAACTTTAACTGCTCTTTGGTGATTTCTCCTCCGGTGAGACGCAGGCGCAACATGCTGGCGTTGCCGCCTCTTTGGGCATAGCTGCCGAAACCTCCCGAAAATCCTTTGTATTGTGCTACGTTAATCTCTTTTTTGTAAAATTTGTTTGTCATTTCATGGAATTCTTTTAAGTCGCTGCGAAATTCTGCTACATGATCTGTCATGGGAACCTCCTTCAAAAATATAATTAGTGATATCGTTTTTGATTATTTCTTCTTTTTTATAATGTCCGTTCTCTCAGCGATTTATCACTGTGGGGAAAATTACGCTGTGCAGACGGCATCTTGCAATTTGTTTCTGGCTCTATATTACCAAAATTTTCTTATAAAATAAAATTATAATTATTTATAAAATAATAAATTTATATTATAATGAGCGCAGACTGGGCCGGGAGATTTTAAAAGGAGGAATTTTATGATTGACAGCCGCATCTATACTTTTATGGAAGTATGTAGAACGTTGAATTATACCCGTGCGTCTGCAAATTTGCATATTACCCAGCCAGCGGTGACTCAGCACGTCCAGTATTTGGAGCAATTGTACCAGGTGCCGCTTGTGGAAATACGTGGGAAAAAGGTATTTCTCACAGAGCAGGGAAAGATTCTGGAACGGCTTGCTGCCTCTATGTGCGCAGACGAGCTGCATATTCGGAAAACGTTGCTCGACAGTATCCGCAAGAAAGAAAAGCTGGTATTTGGGGCGACGCTGACCGTGGGGGAATTTGTGATTCCATCCGTGCTTGGGCGTTATCTTGCGGTCTTTCCAGATACGGATATTTCTGTCATCGTCAAGAATACGGAAAGCCTTCTGGAATTACTGGAATCGGCGGAAATCGAATTCGCCGTTGTGGAGGGGAGGTTTGATAAAAGCGCCTATACGTATCAGTTGATTTCGCAGGAAAAATATATTGCAATCTGTGGCAGAGAGTTTTATGAGAGGGAATGCACAAAGGGATGCATGACTATGGAATCATTGTTTGAGAACCGCTTGATTGTCAGAGAGAGTGGTTCTGGCACCCGGGGTATTTTGGAACAATTTCTGCAGACGCACAACCAATCCCTGGAGAAATTTAAAAACCGGATTGAAGTCTCCAATATGGCGGCAATCCGAAAACTGGTAGCAGGAAACTGCGGCATTAGCTTTCTGTATCAAACGGTGGTGGAGCAGGAGCTAAAGGAGGGAAGTTTATATGAGATTCCTGTGGAAGATTTTCAGATCCAGAGAGAATTTAATTTTGTGTATCTTAAAAATAGCATTTTCAGTGAAAAATATGATACAATTAGCAAATATTTTAAGACATGGAGAGGGAACATATGAGAAAAGCAGTATTTTTTGACATTGATGGAACCATCTGGGATGAGAAGCGGCAAATTCCAGACAGTACGAAAGAGGCATTTCGAAAAATGAAGGAGCAAGGGCACTATCTGTTTATCAGCAGCGGGCGCACCAGGGTATTCATTCCTGACGAAGCGCTGATGCCTTTAGGATTTGACGGGATTTTGGCAGGATGTGGGACTTATGGAGAATTTCAAGGAGAGGTAAAATTTTACCATAAGATTGCCTTGGAAGAAATCCAGCGGATCAACCTCTTTCTGCGAAGCCTTGGGGCAGCGTATATTCTCGAAGGAAGGTATTTTTTGTATTTAGATGAAGAGCGTTTCCCAAAAGATTCTTCGTTTCCGCAAGAGATGAGCCAGGAAATGGGAGAGAAGATGCTGCGGGTCACAGGAAATGAGAATAGCCTTGAGGTCAGCAAGTTTTGCGTCAATTATCTGGATGATTCCGCAAAACAAATGCAATTAGAGCGTCAGTTGGAACCTGGTTATACGGTGATTCACCGGGGCGGGAATTTTATGGAAATAGTGCCAAAAGGGTTTCACAAGGCAACGGGGATTCAGGAAATTTGCCACATGCTTTCGATTGCCCATGAGAATACCTATTCTTTCGGGGATAGTACCAATGATCTGGACATGCTAGAGTATACGGCTCATTCTGTCGCCATGGGAGATGGTATGCAGCAGGCAAAAGCCGCTGCAGAGTATGTGACGACTCCGCTGTGGGAAGATGGAATTTACCTCGCATGTGAGCATTATGGATTAATTTAAAAATCAAATTGGCAAAATCAGGAGGCGGCGTATGGGAAAAATCGCAATTATTACAGGTGCAAGCAGCGGATTTGGAAAAGAATTTGTAAAGTTGCTGCAAAAGGAACGGGAATTGGATGAGATTTGGGCGATTGCCAGAGACGAACGAAAGCTTAGGAGACTTCAAAGACAATTGCCAGAGAAATTGCGAACCTTTTCTGTTGATTTGTCAAATTTAGATCAGATCGTGGAATTTGAAAAGGTTGTTAAGGAAAGCAAGCCTGATATCAAGTATCTGATCAATAGTGCCGGGTATGCAAAGTTTTGCTCCTATTACAATTTGTCTGTAAAAGAATCAGTTAATATGATTGATGTAAATTGCAGCGGGGTGGTGGCGATGACTTTGCTGTGCATTCCTTTTATGAGACGAGGAAGCCGCATTTTAAATGTCTCTTCCCTTGCATCGTTCCAGCCTTTGCCTTATCAGAATATTTACAGCGCTACAAAGACCTTTGTAAGGCATTATTCCAGAGCGCTTCATGTGGAGCTTGGTCAAAGGGGGATTACAGTGACTGCGGTCTGTCCTGGCTGGATGCGCACGGCATTGTTTGACAGGGCAAAAATTGGAGCAAAGAAGACGGTCAATAATTTCTTTGGGCTGACTGAGCCAGGACGGGTGGCGCAAAAAGCCCTTAGGGACGCAAAGCGAAGCCGTGATATCTCGGTTTATGGAATTTACGCCAAAACTGCCCATGCAGCTTCCAAGGTGCTTCCTCAGAAATGGATGATGACGCTTTGGATGATGCAGCAGAGATTTTAGAAGATGCGGACAGCCCCTTGTTTTGCAGGAAAGAAATTTACTACTGCTTGCAATGAGGCATTGCGTTCGAAATTCTACAGTTTATAATTTTTTTAGAAAGTTTAAGATTTGGAATATTGACAAATACTGGCAAAAGGAATAGTATGGACTGAAAAATTGAAAAAACAGGAAGAAGATGAGTGTAAATGGGAAAGATTTTAAAGTATCTGGGCAGGCATAAACTGGCGGTAATTGCTATTTTTCTGCTTCTGACCGTGCAGGCATACTGTGATGCCCGTGTTATAATAGGGCTAAGTTAGAAGAAACCCAGTAAAATCAAGGGGTTAAGCCTAATTTAGTCCTATTTTTTATACCTAATTGGGGTTAAGAATGGGCAGCGCTGAACAATTCAAAACCTACATTACGGAAGTCAAATATGGTCGATACAAATATGGTCGGGCTTTGGCTTTTAGTGGAATGAGAGGTGAAAACTTAATACAACGATTATTTAGGTAGGACTAAATTAGCTCTTAAAACGGATATTCCGTTTGTGTATCGCTAATCTGTTCCTGCCTTTTTATTTTGGGAGAAGGAGGATTAACAGATGGGTTTTACAAAGAGAGAGCTAGTTGAGTTCCTAGACGGACTGG
>CAJTJY010000007.1 GCA_910576975.1 uncultured Lachnospiraceae bacterium | reverse complement strand
CGGGTGTGGGCAGAGCCCACGTAAAATCTTCCTGCTGCTAATGCCTGATTGGTATGCAGAAAAATCAAAATACATGTATAAACATAAGCAGACTGGCAATACTATTATCAAGGAAGAAATTCGACAACATAAAACCAATACGATTCGACAGCAAATGTTTACATATCTAATTCTTATCAAAAAAGATTTTTACCCATAGACACAAAATTTTTTACAGCCTCAATAAAACATCAATACCCATCAAAAATAATTTTACGGTGCAAACTTCTATTCGTATTGGCAATATTTTCAGCTTTCCTTTTATGATATTGCTTATTTTTTCTGTATCATATAACCCTTTTGCATGACAATGCGGACACTCAAAACATCCATTATCTGCACAATTGAGTTGTATAACTATCTGTTCGCCATCCCAGCAATGAGAACAATAATACAAATCATTCAAATCATCTTTCAGCGTCACATATGGCAATTTATGCCGTACTATTTTTTCAGAAATGTCTTTTTTCTTTTTTAATTCCCCGTTATCTTCTCTCAACCTTGAAATTTCTTCCTGCAAATCAAGTGCCTTCGAACTTAAATCTAACAGTTTTTTATATAAGTCAAGGTTATCATCTTTACGCACTATTTCTGCCGCTTCCATAATCTCTTTATATAGTCCCATGTATTATGCCTCCTTAGTTATTTTTTGAAATGTTTTTGTTTTTCCTCCTGTACGCCTGATCAATTCATCTTGCCCAATAACCTTTACCAAATTAGTTATTTTCTTACCATAATCCGTCCTATCTACATAAAAAATTGTTGTCTGAACTCTATCCGCTAAGATAAATTCCCTAATAATATCTCGATCTGTAACATCCAAAGAATGTCCGAAAAAGAATACTTTATGGCATGTAGCGTATTCTTCAACATAACTTATAGTTCCATCATTATCCTTCCGTACTGAAGTAATTTCTTTAATCTGTTCCTGTTCTTCCATTTTATTTAACCACAATTTATATAAGCTGCCTGTCTCTTTATGAATTCTTTGAAAATACTTTTTAAACTCAATAAATTCTGTATTCTGATTTTTCTCGTCCCCTTTCAAATACTCATCAATTCCAAGAACTATGTTATTGGTATCCATTGTATTCTCTATTGCTGCTTTACCGTGAGTATAATCTATTTCATAAGGGAATTCACCATAGTAGTTTTCATATGTACTTGTGTAATTGAATGACAGCACCTTATTTATAAAAGGTAATTCTTTTATATCGGGAAGCAGCTTATCAACTCTTAAATTAGATACATAATCACTAAGATAAATTTCCAAACATCTTATCAGTTTAGATGAAAATTTAGTGAATGATAAATATAATTTTACGCATTCTGTTATTGAAAAGAAGACCGATTTTGCATCATCCATCTTATTTTTGGCATACACAAAAGAAATAAATTGGAGTGCGCCTTCATACATACAGGAGGGTATTAAATGGTTACAAAAACAATAAATGCTATGAATAGGTGTAAAAAATGCATTGATTCACGAAAAAGTTTTGTTTTGCAAGGTGGTGCAGGCAGCGGAAAAACAGAGTCTCTTAAAGAACTTCTCCTCTATATAAAAACAAAACATCCTAAAGCAAGGGTTATATGTATTACATATCCAAATGCGGCTGTAGATGAGATGGCAGGAAGGGTAGGAGAACAATATCTGATAAGTACAATCCATTCTTTCTTATACGGATTGATTGGGCATTACAAAAAGAATATAAAATCTGTTATCTCTGAGTTGTTTTTTGTGCCGGAAATGGTTCGTGCGGAACAATTGAAAGAGCAGAAAGAAGCTGATTATAAAAAAATGGAGCATGAGAAATATAAAAGAGCATATGAAAAATATGTGTCTAATCTTTATAGAATTTGCAAAGAGAATACCGAAAAGGTAACAGGGAAAAGAGAGTATGATAAGGATCCGGAGGGATATAATTAATTTCTTAATAAAAAAATTCGATTGTTGAATGGGAAAATTATGGATATTATTGATGATAAGGAATATTCAGCTATTTATTATAATGAAACAAAATTTCATGGGCTAAGTGATTTGAGTTATGGACATGATGCCTTGCTTGTGCTTTTCCATCTACTATTTGAAAAGTATCCATTATTGGGGAAAATAATTTCAGACAAATATGATTACATTTTTATAGATGAATATCAGGACACTCAGAAAGAGGTACTTTGTGATATACTAACTTTAAGTCAGACATATGGAGTGGCTATAGGTTTATTTGGTGACAATATGCAATCCATATATGATGAGGGTATTGATGATCTTGACATTTTCATAAATGATGGAACGCTTGAATCGATCTTAAAACAGGATAATTTTAGGTGCTCATACGAGGTTCTTGGTGTAATCAACTCGCTTAGATTAGATAGTCTTAAACAGAATGTGGCATTAAAAAAGCTTGATAGTGGTATTTATGAAAAAGAAAAAGATAGACATGCTTTTGTAAAAGTGATGTATTCGCTCGTAGATAGTAAACCATCTGCATTTAGTTGTTCTGAAGAGAAAAGAAAGTATCAGTCAGTAATAAATGAGGCTCTCTTTGAAGCAAAAAAAGTTTGCTGACAATCCAAAAGTCCTTATTTTAACAAATAAAGCAATCGCAGAGAAAAATGGATTTCAACAGTTGTATAAAGTCTTTGATGATCGGTATGCAGATGTTAAGGATAGGATAGAAAAGTATTTGTGTTCAATTCAAGCACTGGATGTGGCTGATTTATGTAATCTTTTTTTGATAAAAGATTATAATTTATTAATTCAGCTTGTACGAAAAGATGGATTTATAATTCACAATGCGAATGATAAGAAACAGCTTCATGACATTATGCATGAAATTGTAAGTAGCAAAGAACTTTCAATAAAATCTGTTATTGAAATAGCTTGTTCTAAAAAGCTTATAAAGCAAACAGAAACTTATAAGAATATCATTGAAAGGAATCTTAATGTTTTAAATCAGCTTATGTCAGATTGTTTTTTATATAGAAAGTTAAATATGCATATTGGATTGCCGGAGGTTCAGCAGGACTTGCAATTCTTGAGTTGACTTTGCTTCTTATGAAGGTGATTTGATGGACAAGTACGGACAAGCGCTAATCAATAATGCGTCTAAGTTAGATGCAGTCACTGATGCATGTGGGGAAATAACCAAGCTGGCTACTGTGATTGTAGAAAATAATAGTAAAGCTGCTACAATTGCACTTCTTAGAAGACTTTCGGAGGCAGTTGATAATCCTAAGCATAAGATTGAGGCTAAAAAGGCGGCACAGGTTGTTAATTCCAGTTTGATTGAGTTTTACGGCTATTTGACCTTACAAGAGATTTGCATGCCAACCGAAGAACCGGACGAGGATACAAGAACACTCCAGGATTTATTGGATGAATTGAATGCACTTGTAGGCTTACAAAAAGTAAAGAATAAAGTTCAAGACTTAATTATGTACCAGAAAGTTCAGAAAATGCGTCGGGAGAAAAAGCTCCATTCCGTAAAAAATACATTGCATCTTGCCTTTACCGGAAATCCGGGAACAGGTAAAGCAACAGTGGCGCGCATCGTAGGTAGGATTTATAAACGTATCGGATTGCTTTCGAAAGGGCATTTTGTCGAGGTTTCAAGGACTGATTTGATTGTCGGATATCAGGGGCAGACAGCGCTTAAGGTGGAGAGAGTAATTGAGCAAGCTAAAGGCGGCGTCTTGTTTATTGATGAGGCTTATAGCATCACAGAAAATGACCACGCTGACTCTTATGGCAGGGAATGTTTAACAGAACTGACCAAGGCTTTAGAGAATTACCGAGAAGATCTGGTTGTGATTGTCGCAGGATATACAGAGCCTATGAATAAGTTTTTTGACTTCAACCCTGGTTTGAAGTCCAGATTCAATACATTTATAGAATTTGATGACTACAGTCCTAATGAGTTGGACATGATACTAATTTCTATATGTAAGAATAATGACTATATTCTGGATGAAGAAGCAAAAGAAAAGATTCATTTGTATTTTGAACATCAGACATCAGCGAAAGACGAAAATTTCGCAAATGGCAGGTTGGTAAGAAATCTTTATGATGATTTAGTTATGAATCATGCAAGACGCGTGATAAATACGGCTAATCCAGGGAGCGTGGAATTGTCAATGATTAAAGCGGAAGATTTCATATTTTGAATCTTCTAAATGAAATATACTATATGCTTTATCAAAGAAAGGGGCTAATTTTGTCATTGATTTTGGTTCGCTACAGATGCTTATTGAAACGAAATCGTTTTTGTTCAAATTGGATGTCAAGCAACAAGTTCCGAATTTGAATTCAGTAAACACTTTCTTTAATCACTTGATAAGTGAAGCATATGCACAACTAAACAGTAGTTATGCACAGCTCAGCTGCAGAGTAAATGTTCCTGTGATAAAGATTATTTTGTTGTATGATGAGTTTTCTAATACGGCTATTATTGAGCAGTCAAAGAGGGAACTTGATAGCATAACAAACCGTCTGCAGCAGCCGTTTGCGCTTTTTCTTCTGTCTCTACTGTTTTTTTACCTCCGGGTCGGAGCTCATCAGATATCCGCCAGTGCGGATTTTTGGTGGTTTCACAATTCTCTATCAGTTCTTTCCTCAGATATTTTCGAAGCATCTCAAGTAACGCTTCCTCTTTGATTGGCTTAGAGAGATAATCATGGAATCCGGCTTCCAGATACATTTCTTTTGATCCCGAAATCGCATTGGCAGTCAGCGAGATCACCGGCACAGCACGATCAGAATCTCCTCTTGCTTGCTGCATTCGCTGCAAGGTTTCGATCCCGTCTATCTCTGGCATCATATGGTCAAGAAAAATCATGTCGTAAGATTGTCTCTGAATCCGTTGCAGACATTCTTTGCCACTTATGGCCGTATCAATCTGTATTTTCGTTTCCCTCAAAAGTCCTTTGACCAATTTCAGATTCATCGCCACATCATCAACGACCAGAATCCTTGCCTTTGGCGCAGTCAGAGGGTCTTTGGTCTCGCCAGTTGAAACCATTCTTCTCTGATATCGTTCTATAAAATTGTCCATCTTTTCACAGCTTCTGACTTTCTGTGGTATCTTTGCCGTAAATATGGAACCCTTGCCGTAGATACTTTCTACGGTCAGCGTTCCGCTCATCATTTTAACTAAGCGCTGTGTCAGATTCAAGCCTAGTCCTGTCCCTTCAATTGTGAGGTTACGCTTCTCCTCAAGCCGCTGAAACGAATCGAAAAGCTTATCAAAATCCTCTTGCTTTATGCCGATTCCCGTATCTTTTACCTGAATAATCAGATTGATCCACGCTTCTTCCCGATCCTCATAATCCATGGCGAACGTTACCGTTCCATTCTCCGTATACTTGACTGCATTCGAGAGCAGGTTATTGATAATCTGCCGGATACGCACTTCATCACCAGACAATTCGCAAGGTATGCATGGATCAATCTTTAATTCCAATTCCAGTCCTCTTATCCTGCGTCTTAAAAAAAGTCATGTTATAGCAGTCATTAATGACGGAAAACAGATCATATTGAACTGGCAGGATATCCATGTTTCCTGACTCAATTTCTGAAATGTCAAGAATGCCATTCACAATTGAAAGAAGCGTCTGGCCAGCGCTTTGGATATCCCGTGCATATTCCAGCAAATGCTGATCCTGACACTCCTTAATCATAATTGCGTTCATTCCCAAAATCCCGTTAATGGGCGTTCGAATTTCATGGGACATATTTGCCAGAAACCTGCTCTTTGCATTATTCGCATAATCCGCCTCCTGCCTCAATTCGATCAGTCGCTGGCTGTGCCTGTAATTGTGCAATTTGGACTCATGTAGTTTGTAATAGCCAAACCATGAAATACCGTATGCGATCATATACAATAAAGGAAACCGCACACAAAAAATTTCACCGTATTCATACTGGAGCAAAACAGAAAGCGGTGAGTAAAAAAGTAAGAAAAGAAAAAACAGAAAATAGGATGAAACAAGTATTCCGCTGTGAAAATTTAGAAGTGGCATCGCCGCCGGAATCAGCAGTATCCATAAAATGGCAAAGCCGTCATTGCCGCCGATCACGGCATAAAAGCTGAACATAATAATTACGCAGACACAGATTCCTGCCTCGACAATGCTCTTTTTCTTTTTGCATCCTCCTATGATAGCGAAAACACAGGCGACCACAGCTCCCAGTAATGTAGTTTCAAACATGGACCATGATTTTTGATAGATATTCACCACGCTCATAATCAGAAAAAATCCGGTCAGCATAATGCTAAACTGAATACAACGGCGAAGCGTCAACAAATGCTTCGCTTCTTTCCTCTCCTGTTCGTCATCTGGATCAAACCTAAGATTTTTCACAACTCTTTTTATTCTTTCATATATCCTGCCTACCACTGTGTTTTCTCCCAGGAACATCTTTGCTCTTCCTCCAATTTATGTTCTTTAGTCATCGCTTGGAGCAGTTTGAGCTTCCTCTATTATGATCCAACGCTCTTCTGACCCTTTTTAAAAGTTCTTCTGTATGGAAAGCTTTTTTATATCATCTACTACATCTAAAATGACTGCCATGGCAACTTCGAAACCGCTAGTGTCTTGTCTCGTTGATAATTAGCTAAACTCACTTGTCTATTTGCCCATCTGCCGTGTTAGATTTTCTAGCCGTAGCCACCGCTACGCCGTCGAAAATCCGCCTTGCAGATGAACAAATATCCTGCGCGATTTCACTAAATATCAACGAGACAAGACACTAGGTTTTTGTTCCTATTCAGGTGTGCTGGCAACGAGAAGAGGCGCAGCACGCCTGCGGAAAAGCTGTGGACCTAAGATGCCCATTTCACTTGTTTTTTTTAACTTTTCTTGCACTCAGAATAAAATGAAAAGTTAAAAAAATCAATATTGTTTGCACGACTGGACGTTTTTCTGCGCCAGTGGACGGTAAATCCGATTAACCCATCTCTTTTTTCAAGGTACGCTATAAGAAAGAATCCCATTCTGCGAGGCGACATATAAGAAAACAATACGGCGCATCTTTTCTCATTTGTCTGCTTTCTCATTCTGTCTATTTGACAAGGAGCATATTAAAAACGCTAGGCTCAATGGTTTGTGTTATGAAATTATTAGGAAGCTAAATTTTTGGCATCTGCAACAATGAAATATGCCAAAAACTTAGCTTCCTATGATTTATATATGCGTATAAAATTCTTCAATCTTATTTAGCAGTCCATCAAAGTCCATGTCCTCAATCTCAAAAAATTCTTCTGTGCCGAAACCCGTATTTAACACTTCCTGGTATGAATGAAAGTCATAAATAATTGGTTCCCCTTTCTTGCCTAAGAGATTATCTCTAATAGTTCCAGTTTTTGCAATCAAGCAAAGGTGCTGGTATTCTTTATCAATATATTGTGTATTATTGTCCGGATGAGCATACAAAAAGTGTTGCGAAGGTGTCAATGCTATTAAGTTCTCTAAATAATCCGCAATCGCAGGGAACTCATTTACAGGAAATATATGATGCATCTGAGTTGCTTTATCCATAATATGTCTTTCATCAAATAATTCTGTTTTACTTTGACGATAAGCATCGTTAATTCTACGCAAGTTTTTCTTGGCATGGTTGATGCAATATTTAGTCATATCATTACCATCCAAATTAGGTAATGTAACTTCATAATCAGACCTGGTCTTATCTTTGGGCTTCTCTGATAATAAATCGCGCCAGTTTTTTTGATTATACATAATCATGTCTCGTGTAATAATATCTTTTGATAAATGTCCTCTTTGCGTTCCGCGTTTTTTATATTTGCACGCTAAAGGATTTAATACTTTAGTGAAAATACGTCCACATTCTGTTGCTCCATTGATTGGGGTATTGCTAATTGTGAAATTTGTATACAAGTCCTTTAATTCCTTGAAACTATTTTTATCCTGCAATCTGAAAAAATGCTCAAACATTCTATAAAGATCACTGTCTTTAAGTACTTTTTCAATGTAAAGGCAAAGAAAATTATAGCTGTTTCTTTCTCTAAAGCTTATATACTCAAGTAATTCATAATTCACAATCGAATATATATATCCATGTCCGCTTTTTTTGCCATGAATTATGCCCGCTGCATCCAATAATTTAATTGGCTGGCCAAAATATTTGTCATATTCGTTGGATGCATTTTGCGTAGGATCTGGCTTGCAAAAAATTTGTTGAACATTTTCTACGGTATAATCATTATACCAGATATCGTTTACTGTAAATGTCTTATCTGGCTTGTTGTTAATATATTCCACGATACAATCAGATACCAGGCACAGAACATCCATCGTGCACTTTTGATCTATCCATCGTCCGTTATGTGTCTTTCGTATATCATAATCGTGTTGATTTAAAAACTTTTGTATCATTACATTATCCATGGCAACTCCTCTTTTTAACACTCCATAAAAAAATACACTTGTAGCATCGACATTTAGCGAGCGTGTTTGATAATTTCTTGCTATTTGATAAAAATGACGATATTCTTCGGTAGAAAAATACTCCATTTGTTCTTCTGTCAGTTCGATTTCTTCTTTTGGTATTAAGATGGCAACAGAACCATTAACTACGATATTCTCCCTGTTACGCATCACTCGTGGCTTATATGTCATATTAGGCGTAAGATAAACATCTTTATTGCCAACATACTTATATGCGCTTAGTTCTTCCACAGTATCCCTTTTTATGTAAGTATCATATCCCGGAATATCAATGATCTCTTTTCCATCATCACTAATATTCCTCGATTTGATAACTCTTAGGTAATCCTTGCCTTTCTTTTGCGTTGTGTTAGAGTTTGTTATTTGCCTGTCTCGAAACACCTTGAACTTGTCAAAATCCAGTCTCTGTGAAATGTCATCAAAAAACGCATTCCTATAAATAATCCAATAAGGATATAGCTTATCTGTAATATATTTTTGTTTTTGAATTATGCTTCGCTTCAATGTAAGCGATTCAACTGTTGTATTTTTGGGATGACCGTTGGTATCAATGAACATAGATATCGTTTCCACCAGCACGCCTTTAAATCCATTCTCGCCATAATCCTGAATACAATCAATTTTCTTTGTTGAAAGCAGTGCTCTTGTAGAAGCAAACTCGAGCGTATTCAATATAGCCTTGGGCATTATCATAACGACATAATCAGATAACAAGATTGATTTCTCTAAAAAGAATTCAAAGGTATTTGTAGTGTTTTTATTGGTATTATTTTTTAGATATTTTTCAGCTTCTTTTGCCTTGAGTTTCGAAAATGGTGGATTGCCAATCACTAAATCGTATCTTTTGGTAAATTTACATAAAAGCATGTCTTCATTAATGAAGTTCAAATTGACATTATCTGGTTTTCTCTGCTTTTGTAATAATAGTTTTAGAATCTGCAAATTGTTTTCGTCAATGTCTACCACGTCAATGTTTACCTTTTTGATGCCTTCATATTTCTTAAAAAGAAAAGGCAAAAAATTACCCACGCCAACCGATGGCTCCAGTATATTTAATTCATCTTTTTCAAAGTCAGGCAAATGCTTAAATATCTCATTTACAATAAACTTATTTGTGTAATATGCGGCATTATGTTCTCTTTTTGAATTTGTTAGTTCTGCAATTCGCGCCAACGAAGCGCTTCCTAAATGGAGAGGATTTTTCTGAATGAATTCCACTAACTTTTCAATATCTAGTAGTTGATATTCTTCTATTGCTTTATGTATCTTTGCATTTGAAAAATGCTCTTGTTGCATAAAATTGCTGATATTGCAAGCAATTTGATAAAAAATTTCTGTAGGAACCGCTTCTCCTATGCTTTGTCTGATTTTAATTTCTTCCTTTTTTAAAAGCGCTTTCTTGCTCTTTTCTGGCAATGCATTAAGTTCTTCTAAAGATTTGTCTACCCATTTAAATTCAGTAGGAATGGTCATCATTTTCATCAATTCGCGAATTGAAAACACCCTGTCTTCTTGCGGATGAATCGTATTTTGACTTGCTAGCTGATCATTCCTAGTATGAATGCATGGGGCGACCTTATTCCAATACTGACGGGTATACTTATCGCCGTTCTTTTTTTTGTTAGGAATAATCTTGCCATCTACAACTTTATGTGGATATTTCATTACGTCTTGATTATCAAACGCAGACGCTCCCTGATTCAAATCGTGAATCCAACAACGCATTTCCTGAGGATATGTCCTGAATGCATGAAAAAAGTCTGAGGAACATATCTCACCCCATTCTAGCTTTGGCATATCGCTGATAATTTGTTTTAAAGTCTTTTCTTCCACATAAGCAGGATATAATTCTATCGGTGCAATATACTCTGCCATCTCTTTGCTAATGCCAATAACAAGCGTACGAGTTCTTGAAGAATTTGAACCATAATTTTTAAAATTGAGTATTCTGCTGACAATTATATAGTTCTCACTTAATTCTTCGTCGATGACAACCCCGATTGCTTTCACACTGCCATCTGGCGCTGTACATCCTGTCTTCATAAATGCCGCTACATTTTCAAAAATAAAGAATCTTGGGTTTATTTTTTGAATTAAATGTATCGATTCTACAACTAAGCTGTTTCTCGTTATCTCGTTTTCTGTCTTTTTATGATTGGCAACAGACATGCCCTGGCATGGCGGAGTTGCCACTAGGACGTCAACTCTGTCATTGCCAAGGTCTTCCCATTTTTTAATTTCTGTAAAAATTTTTATCTTTGTTTCCTCTGTTGTTATATCATCGCAAATATATCCTGATTGATACTTGCATTTTTTATTAAATTTTTGAACATTTAATCTTCGCTCAATCAATTCATTTGTTGCAATACATTCAAATCCTGCTTTCTTAAACCCAAAACAACCAACTCCAGCGCAACTAAAAAGACTAATATATGTTAAGGTTTTATCTTTTAACATTTCACACACCTCATTTACCATGATTATTTTTTCTAGCATCCGCAGGCTTTTTTGCATCATAAGGAATAAGCCATGTTTTGCCTTTCTTTACAACACCGACAATCCGTTCCTGCTCACATAGAACTGCTATTCTCCTTGAGGTGATTCCCCACTTTTTAGACATTTCAGTTGTTGTTAAGTACTCCATTTCGCTTTCTCCTACTCTATATATGCCATTATATTCATTTATCTGAATAATTTCAAGATATTTTTATCAATTTGAGTTTCCCCATTTTGTAATTCATAGTGCCAAAAGGTCTTGCTGCCTTTGGCAGCATAGACATCTTGCACAAAAAGTGCTTGAATAGCTAGCTTTTCAGAGCGCTTTTATGTGCAAAGTGTTTTCATCACTTTGTGATGGAAACCTTTTGGCACTATGAATTACAAAATGGGGAAACTCAAAATTTTTATCAAATGTATTCGTTTCTCTATTGACTTTAAAAATAGAAGAGCCTATAATTAGAACAAAAGTTTTAGAACGTTAGTTATAGAAAGGAAAATGGGAAATATGCCGCCAAAAGCAAAATTTACAAGAGAGCAAATTACAAAAGCTGCCTTGGAGATTGTCAGAACAGATAATTTTGGAAATCTTACTGCAAGAGCGTTGGCAAAAAAACTTGGAAGTTCTTCATGCCCTATTTTTACGGTTTTTGAAAATATGGAAGAAGTACAACAAGCAGTGCTTGAAGCTGTCAGAGATGTATACAAAGGATATGTTACAAAAGGATTATCAGAATCCCCCGCTTTTAAAGGAGTAGGGACACAGTACATCCTTTTTGCCATCAAAGAGCCGCATTTGTTCCAAATCCTTTTTATGAGAGAGAAAGAAGAACCTTTAGAGATAGACAATGTGCTGCCTGCGATTGAAGAAAGCTATGATCAAATCCTTGGATCTATTACGGCAGAGTATCAAATCGCTGAAAAGGATGCAAAAAAGCTGTATAGGCATTTGTGGATTTATACGCATGGAATCGCTTCTCTGTGTGCAACAAAAATGTGCCATTTCACAAGCAAAGAAATAAGCGAAATGATGACCGAAGTGTTTATCAGCTTATTGAAAAATAAAGGGGGAAGCAAACGATGATTGAGGTAAAACAGGTCAAAAAGTTTTATGGAAATGGAGAAAGCCGCTTTCAAGTATTGAAAGGCATCAGCTTAAATATTGAGGATGGAGATTTTTCCGTTATTTTAGGAGCTTCAGGTTCTGGGAAATCTACGCTGTTAAATGTAATGTCGGGGTTGGAACGTCCAGAAAACGGCGAGGTCATTTATGATGGAAAAGATATTGCCAAGTTTTCCGATAGTCAGTTGACACAGTTTCGTAAGGAGAATGTCGGATTTATTTTTCAGCAGTATTATTTACTGCCTCATATGAACGTTGCGAAGAATGTAAAGATGGGTGCTGATTTGGCTGAGAACAAGGATTATAAAGCTATTATTCAAGCGGTAGGGCTAAAAGATAAGCTTCAGAAATATCCAAGTGAGCTTTCAGGCGGGGAACAGCAGCGGGTATCTGTCGCAAGGGCCTTGGCAAAAAAGCCGAAAGTACTGTTTTTGGACGAACCGACGGGGGCGCTGGATGAACAGACTGGCAGGCAGGTGCTTGACTATATTTGTAAATTGCAACAGCAATATGGCTTCACAATCGTAATGGTGACCCACAATTTGAATATCGCAGAAATGGCAAAGACAGTTATTAAGATCAACAGCGGAACTATCTCTGAAATTGATAAAAATAAAACTCAGAAAACCGCTTATGAGATTGGATGGTGAACGCATGATTATCGGAATAAAAGATCTAAGAAATCTTTTGGCAATAACAATTGTAACTGGTTGCGCAGCCTTTGTCTGTTCTTTGTTTTTGAACTATAACATGGATGTGGTTACGATAAAGAATCAAATAACGACGCCTCAGGGAATGATAATGTATGATGCGCTGATATCAAGCGGAAAAGTTACCGTTAGCGTATCAGGTGGTTGCTTGATTGTTACGACGGTTATCATGTTGATTTTTTATGTGAAAAATTATATTGACAGTCATGGAAAAGAACTTGGCATTTTGAAAGCCTTGGGCTATTCCAATTTCAAGATTGCCAAGCACTTTTGGGTATTTGGCGTCAGTGTGCTATTTGGCTCAGTCTTGGGGTGCATTGGCGCCTGTGCATATATGCCAGCTTTTTATGAAGCGCAAAACAGTGAAGGGCTTTTTCCCAAAATGCTGCCGCAGTTTCATCTTATGCTGGCTTTTTGCCTGATTGTCCTGCCAACCATGTTTTTTATGTTTGTGGCTATGCTGTATGCTTTTTTTAAGCTCAAAAGCCCGGTAATAGCCTTGCTTAAGGAAAGGCAAAAAATAAGCATAAAAAAAGCAAAAAAGGAAGGGAAAGAGTCTTCTTTCCTATCAGATTTAAGAAAAAATACCTTGGGAAGCAGAAAAATACTTGTATTCTTTATTGGCTTTTCGGCGTTTTGTTTTTCCTCGATGACGCAAATGTCTATGTCGATCGATGATTTGGCGAGCGAGAATTTTTCATGGATGATGATTTTAATTGGAATGATTCTGGCTTTTATGACGCTGTTGATGTCCTTAACGAGCGTGGTGAAAGCAAATATTAAGACTATCGCAATGATGAAAGTATTTGGATATTCTCAAAAAGAATGCAGTAGATCCATTTTTGGCGGCTATCGTCCTGTTTCATATATTGGCTTTGTAATTGGGACGGTTTACCAGTGCTTATTGCTTAGAATCACGGTAGATGTGATTTTTGCTGATTTTGAGAATATGCCCGTGTATCGTTTCGATTATAAATCATTAGCGGTTTCTTTTGTGACATTCATTGTCTCATACGAATGCGTCATCTATGGCTATTCAAGAAAAATAGGCAAACAATCTCTTAAAAGCATTATGCTTGAGTGAAGCAGGAAAATGTCGGAACTCATTGAATATATTGAGACAATGCGATCTTAAAGTTGTAAAATGTTCAACACAGAACAGAAAAATAAAAAAATACTTGCAATACAGAAAAAAATATGGTATTATACCAATTGTCGCTGACAGGTGATGGAGATGGCTCCTTGGTCAAGCGGTTAAGACATCGCCCTTTCACGGCGGTAACACGGGTTCGATTCCCGTAGGAGTCATTTAATTAAGGTATTGACGAATATTTCTATATTTGTTATAATATATTGTATTAAGGCGACATAGCCAAGTGGTAAGGCGTGGGTCTGCAACACCCTGATCACCAGTTCAAATCTGGTTGTCGCCTCTTTTTATTAGGTGCTTGATGTATTCAGGCGCCTTTTTTATTATAGGATTCAGGTGCCAAAAGATTTTAGGAAATTTCGTTGAAATTGCCAATAAGATAACAAGCCCTTCAGGCAGGATTCTTTCTTGTGCATACTAAATTATTTCAGCATGTTTTTGAGCATCCTAATGATAGATAATATTCAGAAAGCAGAGGTAAATCATATGGCATTTGGAATGAAGAACCAGGCTGCAGACTTGGGAAAAGATCCAATTTGGAAATTATTGCTAAAGCTCGGGTTTCCAGCGATTTTAGCGCAGATTGTAAATATGTTATATAATATAGTGGACCGTATCTATATCGGACATATCAAAGAGACAGGCGCTATTGCGCTTACCGGGGTTGGATTGTGCCTGCCCATGATTCTGCTGGTTATGGCATTTAGCGCCTTGACAGGCATGGGAGGCGCACCGAAAGCAGCCATATATATGGGAAAAGGAGATTTGGAGAGTGCCAGGAAGACATTGGGTTCTTGTGTGGTGATGCTGACGGCAACGGCGGCTGTACTGACATTTGTGTTTTTGGTGTTTGGCAAAGATCTTCTATATGTATTTGGAGCCAGCAGCAATACCATATCATATGCGTGGAGCTATCTTCGGATCTATGTGTGCGGAAGCATTTTTGTCATGATTTCGTTAGGGCTGAATAGCTTTATTACGACACAGGGCTTTTCCCTGGTGGCTATGGCTACTATTTTAATTGGAGCGGCTATCAATATTATTTTAGATCCGGTATTTATTTTTGGATTTGGCATGGGGGTGTCAGGGGCGGCTCTTGCGACTGTGATTTCTCAGGCGATTTCCGCAGCGTGGGTTTTGCGGTTTCTTAGGGGAACGAAGACGAAGCTGCGGATTGATAGGAGATATCTCCAGTTGAAACGGGAATATGCGCTCCCGGTATTGGCGCTTGGTCTTTCGCCTTTTGTGATGCAGAGTACGGAAAGCCTGATCAATATTTCTTATAATACGTCTCTGTATAAATATGGCGGGGATTTGGCAGTATCTGCAATTACAATTTTAAGCAGCGTGATGCAGATGGTATTATTGCCGATAAGCGGCCTTGCCCAGGGGGCCCAGCCGATAGTCAGCTATAATTATGGAGCTGGGAATAATGCCCGTGTAAAACAGGCGTTTTACTTGCTGTTTGCGGTAAGCTTGGGATTTGCAGTGACAGTTTGGGCTGTCATTATGTGTTTTCCTGGTGCGTTTGTGCGGATTTTCAACAGCAACTCCAGGGAATTGTATCAGATGGCAAGCTGGGCGATGCGCATTTTTTTGGCAGGGACTTTTGCAATGGGGGGACAGCTTGCATGTCAACAGACATTTTTGGCTCTGGGACAGGCGAAAGTGTCTCTGTTTTTTGCATGTTTTCGGAAGTTGATCTTAATGATACCTTTGATTTTTGTCTTGCCCCTGTTCTTTGAGAATAAATTGCTTGCGGTATTTCTTGCGGAAGCAGTCTCAGACTTGATGGCTGCCGCGGCAACTATCATTACGTTTCTGATCTTGCTTCCTAAGATATTGAAAAAGGAGCGCTAATGGACAAATCAGAAAGGCGGAGAGGATATTGATGCAAAAGAATACGAGCATAGAAAGAAAAAAACGACAGTTAAGAAAAATGGGCATTCGCGCCAAAATATTGCTTCCAGCAAGTATTTTGATCGTGTTACTGTGTGCTGTTTTGGGAATTAGTGCATATGTCCGGCTGAGGGATGGCTTGGTTGCAATGGGGGTAGAACAAGCAAGAATGGCTGCAGTTGTCTCTGCGAAGGTTGTTGATGGCGGGCAGCTTGAAATATTGATAGAAAAAGGACAAGAAAGCGAAAAATTTCAAAAACAGTTGTCTTCCCTGAGAAGCATTCGTGATGAATGTGGAATAAAGTATCTTTATACATTGTACGAGGAGCAGGGGCGGGTATATTATGGGATCGATACGGATGATAATGCAGAAACCCGCAGAAAGGCAGGAGAACCTTTCGAGGTCTCGTATCAAGAGATGCAAGGCGTATTTCATGGGCAAGCCTATATGCAGGACTATATTGATGCCACGGAAGATGGATATTTGATTTCTGCTTATATGCCTGTCTTTGATGCGAAAGGCGAGAATGTCGTGGGCGTTGTTGGATGTGATTACGACGCCTCTGGGGTGATGGCCCGGCTAAATACGATTTTAAAACAGATGATAACAATCGCTGTGATTTGCCTGGTTGTTGCTTTGGTGGTGATCAATGTGATAATCAGCGCAATGATCCGAAATTTGCGCAGGGTAGACCATAAGATTTACGAACTGGTGCATCATGAGGGGGATTTGACTCAGCGTTTGGAAGTTCATACAGGGGATGAACTGGAACTGATTGCTGAGAATGTAAATCAACTTTTGGCATATATCAGAAGCATTATGCAAAACATTGCCCAAAATTCGGGCCAATTAACCAGAAGCAGTACTAGGATTGCGGGGGAATTGTCGGATGCGCAGATGAGTGTCTCTGACATTTCTGCCACTATGGAACAGATGAGAGCGGCAATGGAACAGTCGAGCGCCGCTCTGGATCAAATTAATGAAGCCGTTTGGCAGGCGTTTGGGTTGATTGAGCAGGTAAACAGGCAGGCAGAGGACGGTAGCAGTTCGTCTGGACAGATTATGCGTCATGCGTCGCAGATATATGAAAAAGCACTGCAGGAGCAACAGGAGACGAAAAAGCGGGTTGCCGATATGGCGAGGTCAGTACAGCAGAAAATAGAGAAATCCAAAGAAGTCGAGGCAGTACGGGAATTTACGAAAGATATCATCAATATTACAGAAGAGACGAATCTTTTGTCGTTGAATGCAAGCATTGAGGCTGCAAGGGCTGGAGAGGCTGGAAAAGGATTTGCGGTTGTAGCGGATGAAATTGGAAAGCTTGCACTCAACTCTGCGGATGCTGCCGGGGAGATTCAAAAAGTAACTGCCCAGGTGATTGAGACAGTGGATGAATTGGCGAAAGAGGCAAAAGAGATGATTGCGTTTATGAGCGAAACGGTTAAGGACGGTTATGATAAACTGTTGAAAACCAGCGAAAACTATCAGGGCGATGTGGGGAAAATGAATCAAATGATGCTGGAATTTCAAACCAACAGCCAACAAATGAGCATCCGTATGGAACGTATCCGGGAGACAGTGGAGGACGTGAAAAATGCCGTTAGCGACAGTACTGTGAGGGTTGCCAATGTAACGGAAAAAGCAGTGGACGTAACAGCCAGTGTCAGAGATATTGGCACAGAGGCGAATTCCAATATGGACATCGCAGAGCATTTAAGCCAAGAGGTGGAAAAATTTAAATTGTAGGAAGAGAAGGTGATGAGTGATGCGTATTTTACTTGCGGAGGATGAAGTGGATCTCAATCGTATTATTGCAAAAAAGCTGATTTCTGACGGCTATAGCGTTGATAGCTGTTTTGACGGCAGGGAAGCGATCGATGTGTTATCCTATGTGGAGTATGATGCAGTAATTTTGGATGTCATGATGCCAAAAGCGGACGGGTATGAAGTGCTTCGTTTCCTGCGTGACGCAGGCAAAACGACGCCTGTCTTGTTCCTTACGGCAAAAGATGCAGTCTCAGATCGTGTCAAAGGGCTAGACAGCGGAGCAAATGATTATCTAATCAAGCCTTTTTCCTTTGAGGAATTGTCTGCCCGGCTTCGAGTCATGATGCGGACTTCCTTTGGAATTGCAGGCAATGTGCTATCTGTTGCTGATCTTAGCATGGATTGCGCCGCCCATGTGGTAAAGCGGGGTGGAACAGAGATTTCTCTGTCGGCAAAGGAATATGAGCTATTGGAATATTTGATGCATAATCAGGGAATCGTGCTTTCTAGGGAAAAAATAGAGGATCATATATGGAATTTTGACTATGAGGGAGGAACTAACATAGTTGACGTATATATCAGTTACCTTAGAAAAAAGATAGACGGAGGGCATGGAACTAAATTAATCCATACCGTCAGAGGCAAAGGCTATGTGTTGCGGGAGTTAGATAAAACATGAAAAACTTGTCTATTCGCTTTCGTATTACCATGTGGTTTACGGCGGCTCTTCTTATCGTAGTATTTTTTACTTGCTTCGTCATTCTCTATGCAGATCATCAGATCATACAAAAAACGATTCGTGACAGTTTGGTTCAGACTGTGGAAGATAATGTGGATGAGATCGAGTATTATAAAAAGAAAGTAACTGTGGATCCGCAGGAAACAGATTATTATCTTTCTTTTGGCGAAGGATATCTGGAAATTGACGATGATTTTCTAGATCAGGTCAACGAAGTCTATACAGCGTTGTATCATGCAGATGGAACATTTTTATATGGGGAAAACCCAATTGCAAGAAATGTCTCTCAATTGGAATTTACCGATGCGAAGATTCAGGAGATGAAAGTAAAAGATACCCTTTTTTATATATTTGACCGCAAACTGCAGTTAAATGGAGTGCAAGGATTGTGGCTTCGGGGCGTGGTATCAGAAGACCAGGGAATGGTTCATATGTCTGATATTACGCAGTTGTCGCTCTTGCTTTTGCCGCTGCTGGGGCTGTTTTCTTCTGTAGGAGGTTATCTGATTGCAAGAAGAATGCTTTGGCCGATTCAGAAAATTTCGCAATCTGCGGCTGCGATCGCAACTGGGGAAGATTTGAAGAAAAGAATTGAGCTTGGAAAGGGGAATGACGAGCTGCATCATCTGGCGCAGAGTTTTAATGACATGTTTCAGAGGCTCGACGAGGCGTTTGAAGCAGAGCGGCAATTCACCTCAGATGCATCACACGAGCTTCGTACGCCTGTGACAGTGATTACGGCGCAATGTGAATATTCCTTGGAAAAGCCAAGAAGCGGTGCGGAGTATCAGCGGGCGCTTCGGACCATTCAGCGTCAGGGCAGGAAAATGTCAAAACTGATCAATGACATGCTCGACTTTGCCCGGATGGAAATGCGGGCGGAAACTTATGTGAGGGAATCTGTTGACCTTGCCGGGTTGGCAAAGTCCGTATGCTTTGACATGGCGTTGATCCAAGAGAGAGGCATTTCCTTACGATATGAGATAGAAGAAAACGTGATGGTTTGTGGAAACCGTCAACTTCTTTCCAGATTAATAACCAATTTAATCAGTAATGCATATCGATATGGAAATGAGAACGGGCATATTTGGGTTGTATTAAGGCGCGGGGAAGATAATATAGAACTATCTGTTTCAGACGATGGGATTGGAATTGCCTTAAAGGACCAGGAAAAGATCTTTCAGCGGTTTTATCAGGCGGATCATTCCCGCGCGGGCAAGGGCGCAGGTCTTGGTTTATCTATGGTGCATGGAATTGCCAAATTTCATGGTGGGGATATCCGTGTCAAGAGCGAGGCCGGCAGAGGGAGCAGGTTTACTGTCACGTTTCCAAAATAATTTTTTGATTCTAATGTTATTTTAATATTCAGCTTATATAATGAGAGCACAGAAGGGAGAAATAGCCAAATGAAAAAATTTTTTGAAACGCCTAGAAAGGCAGCTATCACTACCATCTGTATAGCGGCGCTGGTGATTCTTGCAGTCGGGATTGTGTTTGCGGCAGTCAATATGAGTAGATTTTACTCCGGCGGAAAGAAAATCACGCTTGAGCGGGCAAAAGAGATTGCCTTAGCCGATGCAGGAGTGAGTGCTTCGGAGGTTACGTTTACAAAGGAAAAGCAGGAATGGGAACGCAGCATGTTGGTCTATGAGGTCAAATTTTATACGGAGAAGTCGCAATATGAGTATGAGATCAATGGAAATGCTGGAACCATTTATAGTAAAAGCAAAGAAACTTTTGCAGCTCAATCAGGTGATGTTTCTGAGCATGATGTTTCGAGCCAGGAGAAGCTAGGTCAAAAGCGTCTGGCGGAGGACCAGGATGCCTCAGATTTGACGCCTGATACAGAGGATGGAGAAATTGCAGACGGCGTAGGAACTGGTCAGGCTGAAATTAGCGTGGAACAGGCTAGGGAGATTTCGGCAGTCCATGCAGGATTTTCTGCCGCCGAAGTTAATTTTTCAAAATCTAAGCTGGAACACGAACACGGAACCATGGTGTATGAGATTGAATTTTACAAGGATGGCATGGAGTATGAGTATGAGATCGACGCTGCTACAGGAGAGATCGTAAAGTTTGATTCAGAGTGGGATGATTAAACAATGAGTGACAGAGAAAAGGAGGAATTGATTTATGAAGAGGAGCAGTAAATTAATGACAATGTTTTTGGCGTTATGTCTTGTGGTGACAAGCGTAGCGTGCTTCCCAAGTACAGTGCTGGCAAAAAATCCCCTTTCGATTCAGCAGGTAAAGAAGCTGGCGAAGAAGCAGGTGAAAGGGGGGACAATTCTTGACGTCGAGCGGGATTATGAAAAAGGCGTGCTTGTCTATGACGTGGAAATGCTCAAAGGCAAAAAGGAGTATGACCTTACTTATCGGGCGTCTGATTCTAAGCTGATTTCCTATGGATGGGAGATTCAGTCCTGGTATATCGCCCGTGGGAAAGGAAAAGTTATCAGCGTCAATAAGTGCAGAAATCTTGCAAAGAAAGAAGTTCCTGGAGGGCAGATTCTCAGTGTTGTCAGAAAGCGCAGCGGCGGCGTGGATATCTATAAGGTGAAAGCGAAGAAGGGAAATAAAAAGTATGAGATGGAGTTTCATGCAAGGACTGGCAAGCTGTTGGAGTATGACTGGGAATTAACAAAGAAAGATAATCATAGCACAGACAAATATATCGGTGAAGCAAAGGCGAAACAGATTGCCCTTAAAGAAGCAGGGGGCGGCGCTGTGATTAAGATAGAATTTGAAATGGATCATGGCATTCCGGTATATGAAGTGGAAGTAATATACAATGAATTGGAATATGATATTGAAATTCATGCAAAGACAGGGGCTGTATTAGATGTGGATGTTGATTATCTTTATGAGTAAGACACTGCGGCCTGAGATCATGAACAATTTGCAACAATAATCAATGGGGCTGTTGTAACATGCAGTTTATATACAGGATATGGATGAAGTGATTCATGAGCTTAGAAATCATATCCGGTATATAGCGGTTATATTACAACAGTCCCATTATGGCGTTTTTGTAATGAGTATCTTGCCAAAAGTCCGTTTTCGGCCCCGATCATAAAAATAATGAGCGAAAGAATCGGAAGTTCTGTTATTTCTTTGCAGAATAAGGTAAAATCAGCAGATGATTAGATAATAGAAAAGGAGAATCTATGAAGGATTATACACAAAGGGGGCGCTATTCTTCGTAGAAGCGAGTAACAGGATGAATCAAAACAATCAATATACAATGCTTCCAGAAGCGTTTTGTGAGCGGATGCGGAGGCTTTTGGGCGATGAAGCAGAAGAATTTTTTAATTCCTATGAGAAAGAGCGAGCTTATGGACTGCGGTATAATCCGCTGAAGTTTTCTTCGAAAGAGGCGTTTGAAAACAGTTTGTCTCAGACGGCGGACTGGGAACTTCAGCCAGTTCCCTGGTGCCAGGAAGGGTATTATTATCAGGCGAAGGATCAGCCAGGGAAGCATCCCTGGCATCAGGCGGGAGCGTATTATATCCAGGAGCCCAGCGCAATGTCAGTCGTAGAGCTGTTAGCGCCAAAGCCTGGGGAGAAAATCTGCGACCTGTGCGCAGCCCCGGGTGGAAAGACCACCCAGATTGCAGGAAAAATGCAGGGACAGGGACTGTTAGTGGCCAATGAATGTTATGGCAGCCGGGCAAAAATCCTCGCTCAGAATGTAGAACGGATGGGAATTCGCAATGCCATGGTCCTCAACGAATCCACAGAACGCCTAGCGCAGGGACTTCCAGAATTTTTTGACCGAATTTTGGTAGACGCCCCATGTTCCGGGGAGGGGATGTTTCGTAAAGATCCGCAGGCTGTTTCGGAGTGGAGCGCAGAGAATGTGCAGTTGTGCGCAAAACGCCAACATCAAATTTTGAGTCATGCGGCTGGAATGCTAAAGCCTGGCGGTGTTTTGGTTTACTCCACTTGTACTTTTGCGCCAGAGGAGAATGAACAGTGTATCGCAAAGTTTCTGGAAGATTATAAAGAATTCTCACTGGATCATTCTGATTTCGGGGAACGGTATTTCAGTTCTGGGAGGACAACGTGGACAGAAGCTGGGACAGTTCCTTTTGAGCTTCATGAAACAGGGAAGGATTTTGATGGGACATACCGCCTATGGCCACATAAACTTCAGGGGGAGGGGCATTTTGCGGCGCGAATGGTGAAAGCTGGCGCAGACAGAAAGAAAGTATTGCCTGAAAATTATGGTGTTTTGCAGCGTTCTAAGGGCAAGCAGACAAAAGTGGGGAAGAAAATGAATAATTCCAAATGGGAAGAAGCATTTGGTCTTTATTTGCAGTTTGAAATAAAAGATTTGAAAATTTCCCTTCAAGAAAAAATGACGGGGCAATTTGAGCTGTTTTCTGATCAGCTTTATCTGCTGCCTGAGGAATTGCCACAATGGAAAGCATGGAAAACGCTTCGTGCCGGACTTCCCCTTGGCATATGTAAGAAGAACCGCTTTGAACCTTCTCATGCTCTGGCAATCTGCTTGCGGCCAGAAGAGGTACGGCAATCAGTAGAGTGCCAGGAACCATTAAGGTATCTTCATGGAGAAACAATTTCTTGCGACAGCAGTTTTAGAGGCTGGACGCTGGTGTGTGCCTTTGGACTTCCTCTGGGCTGGGGCAAGGCGGTAGACGGGGTTTTAAAAAATCACTATCCAAAGGGGCTTAGAATCTGTTATTAATTTGGATTTTTTTGCATTTGAGTTTCCCCATTTTTTATAATTGCCGATATTATAGTGCCAAAAGGAGGCTGTCGCACTCATATACTCACTTGTTCATAAGGTTTCCATTGCAAAGCAATGCAAACAAAATGCACAAAAGTCATCTTGGAAAGCTAGCTTTCCAGAGTGATTTTTGTGCATTCTGTCTTTGCCGCATGGGCGGCAAGACCTTATGAACAAGTGAGTATATGAGTGCGACAGCCTCCTTTTGGCACTTTGAATTGCAAAATTGTGGAAACTCAAATTTTTTGCAAGCTTGATTAAAAACATTCAATACGTTATACTATAATCAGTGTTCCAACATATTTTATAAAAAGATATTTTTTTCGGAATGCGAGTTGGTGATTGTGGTGGAAATTATTCAAAATAAATGCAGGTACGTTTTTGACTTAACATATGCAGATAGGTTTTAATAGCAGGATTGTGGTTCAGAATTGGCAGCGGAAGACAGAGAAAATTTCCTTGCAATATCGTAATAGAAGGAGGGAAAGCGTATGGTGATACAACATAATCTACAGGCGCAAAATGCAGGCAGAGCATTAAAAGAAGTAACGTCCATGCAGTCGAAATCGACAAAGAGATTATCATCAGGATACAAGATCAATAGTGCGGCAGACGATGCGGCGGGATTGTCGATCTCTGAGAAAATGCGCCAGCAAATCAGGGGATTAGACAAGGCTTCAAAGAATGCGCAGGACGGGGTGTCTTTGATCCAAGTGGCAGAAGGGTCTTTGAATGAGGTACATTCGATTCTCCAAAGAATGAATGAGCTGGCGACGCAGGCGGCAAATGATACCAACACGGATAGCGACAGAGAGCATATCAAGGATGAGATTGACCAGTTAGCCATGGAAATAGACCGCTGCGCCAGTACGACGCAGTTTAATACGATGAATTTGTTAGATGGTTCTTTCCGTCATAAGAACCTTCAAGTCGGCGCCCTTTCAGAACAGAATGTGGCTCTCAATATCAGGGCAATGGATACCCATGGGCTGGGTCTGACATTGTCTTTTGCCGATGCAGCAAATATGCAAATACTTGATATTGCGTTAGGAAGGAAGCCTTCTATTGAATATATAGAGGAGGGGGGAGAGATTATGACGGCTTACCCAGGAGTTACATCTGCTAATGACCAAGGGAAAAAAGCCACTTATATGTCAGAAAAAAATTTATATGTGTCTTCCTATGAGCTGGCAGGAAAGAGCATGAAGCTGATCCAAAATGCCATAGGGCTGATTTCTGAGATGCGTTCTTCGCTGGGAGCAGCCCAGAATCGTTTGGAGCATGCCATTGCCAATCTTGATTCTTCTCAAGAAAATACGGCAGCTTCTGAATCCAGGATTCGGGATACCGATATGGCGGAAGAAATGGTTGCCTACAGCAAAAATAACATCTTATCTCAGGTAGGGCAGTCGATGCTGGCACAGGCAAACCAGAGTGCGCAGGGCGTATTGTCTATCCTGCAATAAATGAACTAGAGTTAATAAAAAGGAGATAGAACATGGACTACAGATCATATTTAAGAAATCATCCAGATCAGAATGGACGTTTTGGGGAATACGGCGGCGCCTACCTGACAGATGAATTGAAACCTGCGTTTGAGGAGATTACAGAGGCTTACCAGACAATTTGCCATTCTTCTCAATTCATCAGTGAGCTGCGCAGAATCCGCCGTGAGTTTCAGGGAAGGCCTACGCCAGTGTATCACTGTGAACGGCTGTCCCGGCAGCTTGGTAACTGTCAGATTTACTTAAAGCGTGAAGATCTAAATCATACGGGCGCGCATAAGCTCAATCATTGCATGGGAGAAGGGCTTTTGGCTAAATTTATGGGAAAGAAGCGCCTGATTGCCGAGACAGGCGCGGGACAGCATGGCGTGGCGCTTGCCACGGCAGCGGCATATTTTGGCCTGGAATGCGAAATCCATATGGGAGAGGTGGACATTGCAAAACAGGCGCCGAACGTGACCCGGATGAAGATTCTCGGGGCTAAGGTGGTGCCTGTGTCCTCTGGGCTAAAGACGCTCAAAGAGGCGGTAGACTCTGCATTTGAATCTTATGCGAAGAATTATAAAGATTCGATCTACTGTATCGGCTCCGCATTGGGCCCGCATCCATTTCCGCTGATGGTCCGTGATTTTCAGTCTGTGGTCGGTTATGAGGCAAGGGATCAGTTCCTGGAGATGACGGGGATTGAACCAGACGTGGTATGCGCCTGCGTCGGCGGCGGCAGCAATTCCATCGGGATGTTTATTCCGTTCTTAAATGATCCAGTAGAGATCGTAGGCGTGGAACCACTGGGAAGAGGAGAAAAATTGGGAGACCATGCCGCTTCTATGAAATTTGGCGAGCGTGGCATTATGCATGGATTTGACAGCATCATGCTGAAAGATGAAAAGGGCGAGCCGGCCCCGGTTTATTCCATTGCCAGCGGTCTCGATTATCCTTCCGTAGGACCGGAACATGCTTACCTCCATGATTTGGGCAGGGTGCAATATGAGACGGCCAGTGATGAGGAGGCAATGGAGGCATTCTTTAAATTGTCCAGGTATGAGGGAATTATCCCGGCGATTGAGAGTTCTCATGCAGTTGCTTTTGCCATGCGCAAGGCAAAGCAGATGGGACAGGGATCTATTTTGGTGTGCTTAAGCGGCAGAGGAGATAAGGATATTGACTATGTGGTAGAGCACTATGGCTATGGTGAAAAGTTTCTGTAAGAAGCATCTTGCCAGGCACGTATAAGGGAACGGAGTGAAGTGATAAAATTTTAAAGAATTATTTCGTATAAAGTTTATAAAAATCCTTGCAAAAAGATTATTTTTTTTGTATACTATTGTCAATAGAGAATAAGGAGGGCTTATTATGAGTGAAAAGACAGGAAGAGTAACGATACCGACGGATTTAGATGTTATCCCACAGACTCTGGAATTGATGGGAAAGTGGGGGGCAGACGCTGTCAGGGACTGTGACGGAACGGATTTTCCACAGGAGCTTAGAGATGTAGACGCTAAGATTTATTCCACCTATTATACAACCAGAAAGGATAATGACTGGGCAAAGGCAAATCCGGAAGAAATCCAGCAGATGTACGTGATGACGCCTTTTTATACTGCAGATGGCGACAGTCTGAGGGTTGTTCTGATGAAAGGCCTGTATCCAGATATGTTAAAGCCAAACAGCAGGGACGACATTACCCGCTGGTGGGAGGTTATTGACCGTACGACTGGAGAAGTAGTTCCCACAAGCCAATGGAGTTACGAAGAACAATCTGGGGAAGTGGTGATTCAGTCAAAAGCGTTCCATGATTATACAGTGAGCTTTCTTGCTTATATTATCTGGGATCCAGTACATATGTATAATGCAGTGACCAATGACTGGCAGGATGTAGAGCATCAGCTCACTTTTGACGTGCGTCAGCCGAAAACTCATGACTTTACAATGAAGCGTCTGCGTAAATTTATCGAGGATCACCCCTATGTGAACGTGCTTCGCTTCACCACGTTTTTCCATCAGTTTACATTGATCTTTGACGAGCAGGCCCGGGAGAAATATGTAGACTGGTATGGTTATTCTGCATCAGTAAGCCCTTATATTTTAGAGCAGTTTGAACAGGAAGCAGGGTATAAATTCCGTCCAGAATATATCATTGACCAAGGGTACTATAATGGACAATACCGCATCCCCTCCAAAGAATTCCAGGATTTCCAGGCATTCCAGCGCAGGGAAGTAGCTAGGATTGCCAAGGAAATGGTGGATATTACCCATGAGTGCGGCAAGGAAGCCATGATGTTCTTAGGAGACCACTGGATTGGCACGGAGCCGTTTTTGGATGAATTTGCTTCCATTGGCGTAGACGCAGTAGTCGGCAGCGTTGGAAATGGTTCCACGCTTCGCTTGATCAGCGATATCAAGGGCGTGAAATATACAGAGGGACGATTGTTGCCTTATTTCTTCCCAGATACGTTCTGCGAGGGCGGCGACCCGGTGAAAGAAGCGAAGATCAACTGGGTAACGGCAAGACGTGCAATTCTGCGCAGCCCGATTGACAGGATCGGCTATGGCGGTTATCTGAAGCTGGCGCTGGATTTCCCAGAATTTGTGAAATATGTGGAAAGCGTATGCGACGAATTCCGTGAGTTGTATGACAATGTAAAAGGCTGCGTGCCCTACTGCGTGAAACGGGTTGCCGTTTTGAACTGCTGGGGTAAAATGCGCGCTTGGGGTTGCCATATGGTACATCATGCACTGTATCAAAAGCAGAATTACTCTTATGCGGGCGTCATTGAAGCGCTTTCTGGGGCACCTTTTGACGTATCTTTCATCAGCTTCCAGGACATTATGGATAATCCAGATATTTTAAAGGATATTGACGTGCTGATCAATGTCGGCGGCGCAGATACTGCTCATTCTGGCGGGGAATGGTGGTGCGAGGAAGCGATCACAACCGCAATCAAGAAATTTGTTCATGAGGGCGGTGGAATCATCGGCGTCGGAGAACCTAGCGCGCATCAAGCAAATGGACGTTTCTTCCAGCTTTCTGGAGTATTTGGAGTAGAGGAAGAGCGAGGCTTTACCTTAGGTTATGATAAATATAATTGGGACATGCAGGATCACTTTATTACAGAAGACTGTAAGGGAGAGATTGATTTTGGAGAAGGACAGAAGAACATTTATGCATTAGAAGGCACCCAGGTCCTTGTTCATCATGAGAAAGAAGTACAGTTTGCAGTCAATGAGTTTGGAAAAGGACGCGCCGTATATCTGGGAGGCCTGCCTTATAGCTTTGAGAACAGCCGTCTTCTGTACCGTTCCATACTTTGGAGCACCCATGGGGAAGAACAGCTTCATACTTGGTTCAGCACGAATTTCAATGTGGAAGTACATGCTTATCCAGCAAATGAGAAGTTCTGCGTGGTAAACAATACCTATGAACCACAGGAGACAGTGGTTTACAAAGGAAATGGAGAAAGCTTCTCCTTGAAGTTAAAAGAGAATGAGATCATTTGGTATCAGATTTAAAGGGTTAATGTTTGTTTTCTAATCACAAGCGTGTTGTCAGCCTATCGATTATGATTGCAAGTAAAAGTCTGCCGCAGCTGCGATTATCGCAACTGCGGCAGATTTATAATTAATGCTCTTTGCAATGTGAATATTATGACTAAGTGAATATATTCGCACGACAGCCCCTTGATATTGGCGAAAGCCTAGCTGTTGCAAATTTTGCGGAAATTCTTCTTTCCTTTCTTTAAGATCTTGCCCTCTGTAAAATCATCGTGGGCGTAGGATGTCTTGATGTCGCTGACTTTTTCTCCATCCATGGAAACGCCGCCCTGTTCTACGGCGCGGCGCGCTTCGGAACGTGAGGGAGTGAGCCCGGATTTTACCAGGAGCGCAAGGATGTCTATAGAGCCGTCGGCAAAGTCTGCGGCAGTCAAAGTCACAGACGGCATATCTGCGGCAGTACCGGTGGAAAACAGCGCTTTTGCGGAATCCTGCGCTTTCTGAGCTTCTGCTTCGCCGTGTACCAGCTTGGTTAGTTCAAATGCAAGGATTTCTTTGGCGGTGTTGAGCTGCGCGCCTTCCCAAGAATCCATTTTGTTGATTTCTTCGATAGGAAGGAAGGTCAGCATCCGAATGCATTTTAGCACGTCGGCGTCCGCCACGTTTCTCCAATATTGGTAAAAATCAAAGGGAGAAGTTTTCTGCGGATCCAGCCACACGGCGCCAGACTGGGTTTTGCCCATCTTTTTGCCCTCTGAATTCAAAAGCAAGGTGATGGTCATGGCATAAGCGTCTTTGCCCAGCTTGCGGCGGATTAGCTCTGTGCCCCCTAACATATTGCTCCACTGGTCGTCGCCTCCAAACTGCATGTTGCAGCCGTACTTCTGGAACAGGGCATAGAAATCGTAACTCTGCATGATCATGTAATTGAATTCCAGAAAACTGAGCCCTTTTTCCATGCGCTGCTTGTAGCATTCTGCTGTAAGCATTCGGTTTACGGAAAAATGAGGTCCGACTTCCCGGAGAACCTCAATGTAATTTAAGTCCATCAGCCAGTCGGCATTGTTGACCATCAATGCTTTTCCATCGGAAAAGTCGATAAACTTGCTCATTTGCTCCTTAAAGCAGTCACAATTGTGCTGGATGGTTTCCGTTGTCATCATCTGGCGCATATCTGTCCTGCCAGAGGGATCTCCGATCATTCCAGTGCCCCCGCCGATTAAGGCGATTGGCTTGTTGCCTGCCATCTGCAAGCGCTTCATCAGGCACAGTGCCATGAAATGGCCTACATGAAGGCTGTCTGCCGTGGGGTCGAAGCCGATGTAAAAGGTTGCCTTGCCGTTGTTAATCAGTTCTTTGATTTCTTCTTCGTCGGTGACCTGGGCAATCAGTCCCCGCGCCACTAGTTCGTCGTATACTGTCATTTTACAATCCTCCTAAAATTATGCCAATTATAGTCAGAAAAAGAGGCTTTTGTCAAGGGGAGGCGTTGATTTTTTTGAGCGAATCCAATATACTAAGAAAAAGGAAGAAAAAATATAGGAGAAGGCTCTAAATGCACAGGAGGAACGAATCATAGAAACTGATAATTCTTTCACTAACTGCCTGCTTACGGCAAGAAGTGCGCAGAATGGAGGAGGACATGGATCTGAATAAAGAAAATGTAAAGAAGATTTTAGGAATCATAACGTTTACGTTGGTATTGCTGGGGCTGCTTCTTAATCTGGAGACGGTCAAAACGCAGCTGATGTTTTTGTGGGGAATTATATTTCCTTTTGCACTGGGAGGTGCGATTGCATTTATCTTAAATATCCCGATGACAGCCATTGAGAAACAGGCAAAACGCATGAAATTCAAAGAAAAGCTGATACGGCCAGTGAGCATGATGTTGTCCATCCTGTTCGTATTTGCCATTGTCGCCGTGGTGCTCGTTGTGGTAATTCCGCAGCTGGGAAAAACCGTTGACAGCATTAGTAAAGGCATGGCGTCATTCTTGCCAAAAGCGCAGACCTGGCTTGAGGGGGTGTTTGCAGATAACCAGGAGATCGTAAGCTATATTGAATCGCTGGAGTTTGACTGGAATGGCTTTCTAGACCAGTTCAAGGATTTTGCACTTAGCGGGGCGGGAAATGTGATTTCTTATACGATGTCGGCAACTATGATCGTGATTAACGGCGTGGTGACGTTTTTTATTGCATTTACCTTTTCACTGTATCTGTTAAGCCAGAAAGAAAATCTCGGCAGACAGTGCCGCAAGGTGATGGGCGCCTTTTTATCAAAACGGGCTTCAAATAGGATTTGTTATGTGTGCAGCTTAAGTCATAGCACGTTTTCTAAATTTATTACAGGACAGTGTTTGGAAGCGCTGATCCTGGGAGCGATGTTTGTCGTGGCAATGACGATCCTTCGCTTGCCGTATGCGCTCTTAGTGGGCGTGCTCATTGCTTTTACAGCGTTGATTCCCATGGTAGGGGCTTTTATTGGATGCGGCGTGGCGGCATTTTTGATTTTGATGGTAGATCCGATGCAGGCATTGATCTTTATGATATTATTTCAGGTACTGCAGCAGATCGAGGGAAATTTGATTTACCCGCACGTGGTAGGCAATTCCGTAGGCCTTCCTTCTATCTGGGTGTTGTTTGCAGTGACCGTGGGTGGAAAATTGATGGGGATTGCGGGAATGCTGATTTTTATTCCCCTGATGTCGGTGCTTTACACTTTGTTCCGTGAATGGGTCAATCAGAGAGCGGCAGCCAGAAAAATATCAGACAAGCAATGATTTTACATGAATTTTACACAGATTATGTATTCCATTTACAGAAACCGTATAAAATAGCCATAGATACATAGGATTAAAGGAGGATGTAGAATATGGATATTTTTGGGTTTCTGTCTTTGATTGGCGGTCTTGCCCTGTTTTTGTATGGAATGAATGTCATGGGCGGCGGCTTAGAGAAGCTTTCTGGGGGGAAACTGGAGCGGCTGCTGGAACGGCTGACCTCAAATCCCTTAAAAGCTGTACTGCTGGGCGCAGGGGTGACGGCAGTGATACAGTCTTCTTCGGCAACGACGGTGATGCTAGTGGGGTTTGTCAATTCTGGCATTATGAAGTTATCTCAGGCAATCGGCATTATCATGGGCGCCAACATCGGGACAACCATAACTTCCTGGCTGCTAAGCCTGACAGGGATCCAAAGTGATAATTTCCTGGTCAGCATGTTAAAGCCGTCTTCATTTTCCCCGATTCTTGCAGTGATTGGCATAGTTCTGATGATGAACGCAAGAAGCGATAAGAAGAAAACTACGGCGGAGATTTTTCTGGGATTTGCAGTGCTGATGTTTGGAATGCAGGCGATGAGCGATGCGGTCAAGCCTCTGGCGGATGTGCCGGAGTTTACGGGGATTCTTGTGAAATTTTCTAATCCTGTGCTGGGCGTGCTGGTGGGAGCGCTGCTAACGGCGGTAATTCAGAGTTCTTCTGCTTCAGTGGGAATCTTGCAGGCATTATCTGTTACGGGAGCGTTTACCTATGGTTCAGTGATTCCGATTATCCTGGGGCAAAATATCGGCACCTGCGTGACGGCAATGCTTTCAGCAATGGGGGCAAACAAGGGTGCCAAGCGGACGGCATTTGCGCACCTCTATTTTAACATGATAGGCTCTGTCGTATTTTTGATCTTATATTATGTGCTCAACCTGGCGTTTCAGTTTGATTTTGCCAAGGAACCCGTGGGAGCTGCGGGGATTGCTGCGATTCACAGCGTTTTTAATATCTTTGCCACGCTTTTACTCTTGCCCTTTATCAAAGGCATGGAAAAGCTTGCTTATCTTACGATCCCCGTTGATAAAGAGGAGGAGGCTGCTGCGGGCAGGGAAAATCAATTTCAGGTGTTGGATGAGCGTTTTCTGGCAACGCCCAGCTTTGCCATTGAACAATGCATGAGCCTTGCTAGGAAAATGGCGGAATTGGCGAAAGACTGTATGCTCACAGCCATGACGCTGTTTGAAACGTATTCTTCTGAAAAGGCGTACCAAGTGGAATGGCAGGAGGACTTGCTGGACAAATATGAAGATAAGCTTGGAAAATACCTGGCGCTGTTGAATAGTCAGAATCTTACAGAAAAAGAAGGGCAGGAGGTGTCGACTCTGATGCAGAGCATCAATGATTTTGAGCGCATCGGAGACCATGCCTTGAACTTGGTGGAAGTTGCTGTCAAGATGCAGAAAAAGGAACTGGAATTTTCTAAGAAGGCAAAGCATGAAGTCGAGGTATTCAGTGCGGCGGTGACGGATATTCTTAATCGTTCCATGGAAGCCTTTGTAAACAATGACTCAGCGCTTGCTTCAACCGTGGAACCTTTGGAGGAAGTGATTGACGATCTCAATAAAGAGGTGAAAAAGCGTCATATCAAGCGTCTGCGGAAAGGAAAGTGCTCGATTGACCTTGGGCTTGCGCTGACGGATATTGCCGTGAATTATGAGAGAGTGGCAGATCATTGTTCCAACGTTGCAGTTTACTTAATTCAGATTGAGGATAACACGGTAGAAGCGCATGATTATGTCAGCAGCCTGTCCGGAGAACCTAGAGAGCATTTTCAGCAGATGTTTGAAGCTTACCAGGAACGGTATCAATTATCTTAAAGGGATGGGAGGAAGAGGGACATGCCGTTTATTTACATTGTGGAAGACGATTTGAATATCCGTGAGATCCAGCGGTATGCCTTGAAAAACAGCGGTTTTGAGGTAAAGGAGCTTGGATGCGGCAGGGAATTGTTTCAGGCGGTCAGGGAACGGACGCCAAGCCTAATCCTTCTGGATATCATGCTGCCAGGAGAAGATGGATTGGAAATACTAAAAGAGCTTAGAAGCAGCAGGGCGACCGAAAAAGTTCCTGTGATTATGGTGACGGCGAAATCCTCAGAGCTGGATAAAGTAAAAGGATTGGATCTGGGCGCAGATGATTATATGACGAAGCCTTTTGGCGTCATGGAGCTGATTTCCAGAGTAAAGGCGCTGCTGCGCCGCACAGAAGGCTTGACGGAATCGGCAGTGCTCAAAAACGGAGAGATTACAGTAGACACCGAGAAGCGTAAAGTCATGGTCTCTGGGGAGCCATGTGAGCTGACGTATAAGGAGTTCGAGCTTTTAAAAATGATGCTTTTAAATGCAGGCATCGTGCTCAGCCGGGATAAGATTATGGATCAGGTCTGGGGATTTGACTACGAAGGAGAGAGCCGTACGGTGGATATGCATATCAAGACGTTGCGCCAGAAGCTTGGAAAAGGAGGAAGCGCCATTAAAACCGTGCGCAACGTAGGCTATGTCATGGACCATCTCTGATATCGCATGATGGGGATGGCGTGGAAAGAGTTTGCCGCAGGGCGGGAATTTGCATGAAGAAGAAAATTAATATTCAATTTATAACAGTGTCATCTTTTGCGGTGATGATTACGGCGGCGGTATCTATGTTGCTGTTTTATCATATTTTCAAGAATCAGGTGTTTGATGATATCGAGGCATATGCGCATGTGATACAGCCCTTGGATCAGCAATTTTGGGAACAGGAGAAGAATCTGCTCCGGCTTGAGGAGGACGGGCTGAGGATTACCCTGGTCGAAGCAGATGGGACAGTCACGTATGACAGCAGCGCAGACCAAGGGCAGATGGAGAACCACGGGGAGCGTCCTGAGATTAGGGAGGCGATGAGAACCGGGGAGGGGCGGGCAGTGCGCTGGTCTGCCACCAGCTCTCTTCATACCCTTTATTATGCCCAGCGTTTGCAACAGGGAGCGGTTTTAAGGGTGGGAAAAGACTCGAAGAATATTTTCCGGATCTTTATCCATATGATAGCGCTTGTCCTGATCTTATCGGGCTTGACGGTGTTGCTCTGCGTCTGCCTTTCTCATATTCTTACTCGGCGTATCCTCCTGCCGATTGAGATCTTGGCGTCGGATTTGGATGGAGCGGACCAGAAAGCAGTTTATGAGGAGATTTCTCCGTTTATTCAGACAATCCGCAAGCAGCACGAGGACATCTTAAACCTTGCAAGGATGCGCCAGGAATTTACAGCAAATGTGACGCATGAGCTGAAAACCCCTCTGACGGCGATTGCCGGATATGCGGAGTTGATTGCAAGCGGCATGGCGGACGAGCGGGATACCAGGCGGTTTGCCCATGAGATCCATGTCAGCTCGGACCGGCTGCAGTTTTTGATCAATGACATTATCAAACTGTCAGAATTAGAGGATACAGAGCAGGAAGTTGATTTTGAAGCGCTGGATTTGTATCAAATGGCGCAGTGCTGCCTGGATATGTTAGACGTTCCGGCGGCGAAACAGGCGGTTACTCTTGAGCTGAGAGGGGAATCCTGCTATGTAAGAGGGAACAGGATGCTGCTGGATGAGCTTCTATATAATCTGTGCAGCAATGGAATTCGTTATAATAACCAGGGAGGAACGGTTATCGTGACCGTTAAGCCGGAAAATCAAGGAGTGCTTTTGTCTGTGAAAGATACGGGGATCGGAATTCCCAGAGAACATCAGGAGCGTGTTTTTGAGCGTTTTTACCGAGTGGATAAAAGCCGTTCTAAGCAGAGCGGCGGCACAGGCCTTGGGCTTGCCATCGTAAAGCATGTCGTGGCACAGCACAAGGCAGAAATGAGCCTTGCCAGCGAGCCCGGAAAGGGCACGGAAATCTGTATTCTTTTTTATAAGGATTAGATATCTAAGACTGAGCTGCGAAAAAGAGAGGAGACGCCGAATGAATTATATATTGCTTGCAGCAGGATTTGTGCTGCTGATAAAGGGGGCAGACTATTTTGTGGATGGAAGCGCCAGCGTTGCCGCAAATTTGCGGGTGCCTCCCATGGTGATCGGGCTTACTGTGGTGGCCATGGGAACTAGTGCGCCGGAGTGCGCAGTCAGTGTTGCGGCCTCCTTTAAGGGAGACAATGCAGTTGCAATCAGTAATGTTATTGGTTCTAATATTTTTAATTTGATGATGGTCTGCGGAGTATGTGCGGTGTTATCTCCTCTGGAAGTAAAGGAGAAGATATTAAAGCGGGAGTTTCCGCTGTCAGTTCTTTCAGTCTTGCTTCTTTTGGGGGCTGGATTTTTGGGATTGATTATTGGCAGGTTGGACGGCTTGATTCTGCTTGCATTGTTTGCCGCATTTCTGGCGTGGGTAGTTAAGGAAGCAATGGGCTCAAGGCAAAATCACGGCAAATCAGAAGAAATAAAGCCATTAAAGGGAGTGCGATGCCTGATTTACATTTTGGGAGGCATTGGGGCGATCGTAATCGGCGGCGATCTGGTGGTGGATTCTGCCTCCGCTATTGCAGAAAACTTTGGACTGAGCCAGACATTGATCGGGCTTACCATCGTTGCCATGGGAACTTCTCTGCCAGAGCTAGTGACTTCTGTGGTGGCAGCCAGAAAAGGGGAGACGGATATGGCGCTGGGCAATGTGATTGGTTCAAATATTTTTAACATTCTACTTGTCCTTGGACTTGCTGGCGCGATTAGCCCCATGGAGGTCTTGAAGGAAAACTTGATTGATGGTATAATCTTACTAGCTATGAGCGTTGTCGTATGGATTTTTGCTTGGTGCAGGAAGCAGATCAGCCGCATCGAAGGCTCCGTTATGATTATGATCTATGCTGCATATATGGGCTATATCTGCATAAGGTAAAACAGCGAGAGTATTTTTGCCGTGGCGTGTTGCATGGTAGTTTGCCGCCGTGATGTATTATATGGCAGGATGTGAAAATGAAAATGTCAGATGCGCCAGAGAGCGCATGAGAGCATAGCTTTATGTTCGGAAAGGAGAACGCATATGGATTTTTTTAGCAAGCTGGGAGACGCAATCTGCGAGACCAGCAAGGACGTGTCACAGAAAGTATCTGATTTGACAGGGATAGCCCGGCTGAATATGGATATTAGGAACAGGGAGGAATTGGTTCGCAAGCAGTATCTGGAAATCGGAAAAAAGTATTACGAGCTTCACAAGCAAGATGAGGAGCCGTTTTTAGAGGAGATCACCCTGATCAATGAGACTTTAGAAGAGATTGAGCAGCTCAAGGCAAAGATTGCGGATTTAAAGGGAAAGAAAACTTGTCTTTCCTGTGGCGCTGTGAATGAGGGTGGCGCAGTATATTGCATCAAATGCGGAGCCAAATGCGAATCTATATTTGAAGAGGATATAGAGGAACCAAAGCAAGACATTATTTTTGAAGATTTGGAAGAGGAAGAACTGGAAGAGAAGCCGCAAGAGGAATGTAAAGAAGAGTTATAGAAGCTATTATGATTCGACATACTGTGTAAATTAAAAATTTTGTAAGATGAAGAAAGCCATGACCGTTGCAGAGTGAAACATCAACGGACATGGCTTTCAAAGAATAGAAGCGTGCCAGTGCCTTGAAGGCACATTTTTTGTTTTAAAGGATAATGTAATTTTCCAAAGAATGCATTCTCTTGCAAATTGAAGATGTCACTGTATGACTGCCCTTGGAACATTAAAGTATGCAATCCACTCAAGGGCTTGCTAATTTGTAACGTAAATGTTTACTTAAATGCAATGCTTTTTTGTATTCTCATTTGCGTATTGTAGCGTAGAAACTTGCAAAAACTCAGATGGACAGAAAACAGCTGGTAAAATATAATGGAGATTAATACGTATGAGGAGACAATGCGGATGATCAAGATAGGAATTTGTGAAGATGACATAGACTGCAGGGAATCGATCAAAAAGCTACTGGAGCTGTCTCTGGTGCAGGTTGGAGTAGAATGTGAAGTGAAAGAATATGATTCAGGAACAGAGTTTTGGATAAGGAATCAAGAGACGGATATTCTGATTTTGGACATAGAGATGGATGGAATGTCGGGGATTGAATTAAAGGACAGGCTTGCGAGGGAGAGAGAAGACATTAAAATATTGTTCGTTACAAATCATGCTGAGGTTATGTCAGAAGCTTTCGGCAAGAATGTATATGGATTCTTACAAAAGCCATTGCAGCAAGCGAAGTTTGAAAAATATCTAAGGCGGATGATGGAGGATATGGAAGAAAACGAAAGCTTGGTGATTAAGGGCGCCAATGAAGAATTACTGATTAAAATAAAGAGTATTTTTTATTTTGTGTCGGAAGATAAGTACAGCCGTGTGGTGAGCGCAGGAGGCAGGTTCTTTTGCGACAGGAGCCTGGGACAGTGGGAACAGGAGTTGAAAGAACAAGCATTTTTCCGCTGCCATAAGTGTTATCTGGTTAATTTGCGAAATATTCAAAAAATCGAGAGCGTGATTCGCATGAGCAATGGCGACCAAGTTCCAGTTAGCAGGAGAAGAGGCAGAGAATTTAAAAATTCTTATCAGGAATACATCATTAGAAAGGCAAGATAGATGGTAGCAGTATCAGAGGGTGTGTTGCGGGATATAATTTCTGTCTTGCAGAATATAATTATGGTATGCGGGGTTTTCTGTGTCCCGATTACAAAAAACAGGAAAACGATATTATGCGGAGGAGTCTTTCTGGCTGGGATTTGCTTCGGTGATATTTGGTTTGGCTATAGTAGTTTGGTCATGATGATTTTGCGTGTAGCCTTGAATCCTGTAATTATATTTTTCTGGACCGAAGGGAAAGTGATTCGTAGGTTCTTTATCTATATTTGCAGTATCATTTATCTGCATTTGGTATATTTATGTATTGATTTCCTAGCTTCTGTGGTTTCGGGACAGTCTATGGCGATTGTAGGTACTTTTGCAGGATATCGGATTATCAGAGCAATCATTACCGTTGTGGTGGCAGGGGTATTGACATTAGAATTATGGAAAATTTCTGGATATCACAATACTTTGCAGCACCTTCCAACAAGATATTTTTTGACAGTAAGCATATGTTGTCTGGCAGCATCGGTGGTTCAGCATTACATTGAAGATGTAAGTAAAGTAGTATATGGAAATCTTGATCAGATGATTTTTATTACAGGCTGTATGGTGATAGTCAGTGGGATGTTTTATGCTCTTGGCGTTGGCGTAGTTGTTCTGGATATATTGAGGAAAAAATATCAGGAAGAGAGCAGGCTTAAGGATGAATATCTGCAAATTACCAGGGAGTATGTGCGCATGGTAAAAGAGAATGCCAGAGAGACCAGAAAAATGCGTCATGATCTTCAGGCTCATGTTGGAAGTCTGTGGCATTATATGGAGGAAGAAAAATATGACAAGGCAAGATTCTATCTTTCTGATCTACGCAGCCATACGGACAAAATTTTTAAAAAGACCCTTTCCGTAAATCATGAAATTGTGGATGCACTTTTACTGGAAGCGCAAATTCGTTCTGAAAGACTTCAAGTACAATGGAGCTTAGATGGATACATTCCGCCAGAATTGCCAGTGACAGACTTTGATCTGTGTACCATATTTTCCAATATATTGGCAAATAGCCTGGAAGCGTGTGAAAAGCTGTGCCCAGAACAGAGGACGATCCACCTAGAAATCCGACATTATGCAAATTATCTGATCATAGAACTGGAAAATCCCACGGAATGCAGTGTGGAGACGGAAATGCTGGGAAGCATTACCAGTAAGCGCGATGTTGAAAACCATGGATATGGGATTGCGAATGTCAGATCTGTGGTGGAGCGGAATGGCGGAGAGATTTCATTCAAGAATAGAGACAGGATATTCTGTGTAAGAATTTTGCTTCCGTTTGAAAAATGACCGTTTACTCCAAAATATGACCATTTATTCTTGGATTCTTGATGGACTGTTAAGGAGCGGATAGAATGGTAATAGAGATATGGGAAAACTTGGAATAATGTCAATCTGAGATTTCTTGTATCTTGATAAGCAAGAAGAAGCGGAGGTGGAAATATGTATTATGAAAGCGATCTTGCGTTGTGGGAATTATTAAAAAAGCTTTTTGGATGGTAGGCTCCATTACGATAAATCATACCAAAGAGAAAGCGCAAGTCACAGAAGAGGGAGAGTATCTATTATTAGTAGATAAGGTTCGCAGATATTATGCGAAATGGAAACTTCTGTAAAAAGTTGACAAGGTTGAAAAATTTAAAAAGGTTGTCATATTAGGAAATCGGCGGACAAGTTTGGAAAGTTTTATTTTTATGTTATAGGAAATTTCGTTGTAATTGCCCATAATATAAAAAGCCCTCCGGGCAGGATTCTTTCTGGTGGAGGGTTTATTTTGTCGGTATTTTCCCTAATATGACGATCTTTTTCTGTAAAAAATGAGTTTAATCTGGATGTTCATTTAAAAAATGAGAGATACTATGCTTGTCTTGTAACTATGTTTGCACTGTCCTCTCTGCATTTCTGATAAATAAATCCCATCAATTCAAAAAAATAAAAAAGAAAACCAGGAAGCGGCTTGCAACCTTAGTATGATCTGTTATAATGAGAACAGAAATTGCAACAGAATTTCTCAAGGAATTGAAACCGCATTGCCAGACCATTGAAAGGCGCGGTCGATCGGAAGAGAAATGTCTGCAGATACAGTTCGCAGAAAGCCATATCAGCCAGATTTTTTAGCGGTATATGCAATATGCCGATGGGTGAGCTGACGCAGCAGATAGCGGCAGGGAAATTGCACTAGAAAGACATGAAAGGGTGAACGGAAGGAAAGCGCTGCCTTGCGGCAACGCTTTTGGGGAGTAAATTTATGAAATGTTTCATGGGGTGCCACATCTTGGGCGGTGGCACCGCCAAATAAATATGTAAACAACTTTATCAAGGTATAAAGTTAAATTATTGTTAGTCGAAGCTGATAACGGTGCGCGCTTATTATGTATGCCATCAACTTCATTTGATAAATCAAGTATAGGACAAAAATGTGTGCAAAGTGTGGATAATTTCTAAAAGAAGCATAAAGAATTCGAAAGAAATTATGAAGAAACGGTAAATGAAACGTTAGAAAAAGGAGGAGGCTTATGAAAGCGGCAAAAGTTTACTTTACAACATTCAAGACATCTTATTCGGAGAATATTCCGGCGAAGCTGAAACGTCTGATTCTTGCGGCAGGAATCAAGGATATTGATTTTGAGGATAAGTATGCGGCTGTAAAAATTCATTTTGGAGAGCTAGGTAATCTTGCATTCTTACGCCCGAATTACGCAAAAGCTGTGGTGGACGTGATCAAGGAACTAGGAGGAAAACCATTCTTGACCGATTGCAATACGCTCTATGTGGGAAGCAGGAAAAATGCCCTTGATCATCTGGACACTGCTTATGAGAATGGATTTACTCCGTTTTCCACGGGATGCCATGTAATTATTGCAGACGGCTTAAAAGGCACGGATGAAGCGCTGGTTCCCATAGACGGCGAATATATCAAGGAAGCAAAAATCGGCAGGGCGGTTATGGATGCGGATGTATTTATATCCTTGAATCATTTTAAGGGGCATGAGATGACAGGATTTGGTGGAGCATTGAAAAATATTGGAATGGGATGCGGTTCCAGGGCAGGGAAAATGGAGATGCACAGCGAGGGAAAGCCCTATGTAAATCAGGAAAAATGTATTGGCTGCAAAATGTGTACCCAAATATGCGCCCACGAGGGAGTCACAGTCACTGAGAAGAAAGCGTTTATTGATCACGAAAAATGCGCAGGCTGCGGCAGATGTATCGGCGTATGTCCCAAAGACGCTGTCGAGCCTAGCTTTGGACGGTCAAATGACGTGCTTAACTATAAGATTGCAGAGTATAGCCAGGCAGTACTTAAAGAACGCCCTCACTTTCATATTTCTATTGTCTGCGACGTGTCGCCGAACTGTGACTGCCATGCGGAAAATGACATTCCCATTATTCCAGATGTGGGCATGTTTGCTTCTTTTGATCCGGTGGCGTTAGACGTTGCATGCGCTGACGCATGTAACCGTCAGCCGGCGATTGCGGGCAGTGCGCTCTGCGAGAATAAGCAACAAGAAGATAGGGAACACCATGATCATTTTCATATGGTGCATCCAGAGACAAATTGGAAATCTTGTGTAGCCCATGCCGAGAAAATAGGAATTGGAAACCAGGAGTATGAATTGATTGAAATATAAAATAATTGCTATGAGAAAATGGATCAAGATATGGAAAACATTATTGCTGTCCTTGGCTTGTATTTGCGCCCTTTCTTTTGAGATCAACGCCCTGGCGGAGGAAGACAGGGAGATTAAGGTAGTATTTACCCATGATCTCCATTCCCATCTAGAGTCTTTTGATCTTGAGGAAAATGGTAAAGAGCAAAGCGTGGGGGGATTTGCCAGGATGGCGGCATGGCTGGAACAACAGCCAGAACAACGAGAAGATATCCTCTTTTTAGATGGTGGGGATTTCTCCATGGGCACGCTGTACCAGACGGTGTTTGAGAAACAGGCGGCGGAACTGCGAATGTTGGGAGCTTTAGGCGTAGATGTTTCTACCTTTGGAAATCATGAGTTTGATTATCGAAGCAGCGGGCTTGCCAATATGCTTGCGACTGCAAAGAACAGTGGAGAACAGACGCCGCCATTGGTGGTGTGTAATGTAGATTGGGAAGAATCCCTCAAAGGAGCGCAGGCAGAAGATGCCGCCCTGCTTGAGAATGCATTTAAAGCGTATGGAGTGAAGCCTTATCTGATGATTGAGAAGAATGGCGTAAACATTGCCGTGGTCGGCGTGTTTGGCAAGGACGCCCTGGAATGTGCGCCTACCTGCGCCTTGTCTTTTGAAGATCCTGTGGAAGCAGTCAGAGATACGGTAAAGACTATACAAAAGCAGGAAGATGCGGACATGATTGTGTGTGTTTCCCATAGTGGCACATGGGAAGAGGAAAAGAAATCAGAAGATGAACTGCTGGCAAAAGGCGTTCCAGAGCTAGATCTGATCATCAGCGGACATACCCACAGCATTCTCGAAGAACCTATTGTGCATGGGGAAACGGCGATTGTCTCGACTGGGGAGTATGGCGCAAGAATTGGTTCTTTAAAGCTGGTACAGAAAGATAACGGTCGTTGGGAGCTTCAGGAGTACCGCCTTACGCTTCTCGATGAATCGTATGACAGTGATCCGGCAATGATTGAGAAGATCGAGGAGCTTGGAGAGACGATTGACCGGGAATACATGGCGCAGTTTGGCTATGCCAAAGACCAAGTGCTAACCTATAACCCATGGGAGTTTACAAAAATAAACGGGCTGGGCGAAATCCTGCAGGAGGAACCTCTGGGAAACTTGCTGGCGGATTCTTATTTATTTGCAGTAAACAGAAGTAAGACAGAAAAAGAGCCTCAAGCTGTGATAGCCGTTGTTCCAAGCGGAGTGATTCGTGATACTTTTCATAAGGACCAGGAAGTGACAGTTTCCAATGCCTTTGAGATTTTATCATTGGGCATCGGGCCAGACGGCGTGCCTGGTTATCCTTTGGTTAGCGTATACCTTACAGGAGCTGATGTTAAAACCATGGCGGAGGTGGACGCCTCGATTTCTCCGATCATGACCACGGCGCAGCTCTATACCAGCGGGCTGTCTTATACCATTAATCCTTGCCGCCTGATTTTAAACAGGGTAACGGAACTCTCACTGACGGATAGGGAGGGCAATATAGAAGAACTGAAGGACGATAATCTTTACCGGGTAGTGGCGGACCTGTATACCGGGCAAATGCTAGGAGCGGTAGAACAGCAGTCTTATGGTATCTTGTCGGTGGTGCCAAGGGATGCGCAGGGAGAGCAGATAGCGCCCGATGAGTTGGAAGATTACATCATCCATGTAAACGGCAAAGAATTAAAAGCATGGGAATGTTTGGCGCAGTACCTGGATTCTTTTGAAAAGAAAGGGGAGATGTCCACAATACCAGAATATTATCGTACCGCCCAGAACCGCAAAGTGATCGTTGAAGATAACAGCTTTACCGCGCTGATGAAGAATCCCAATCACATTGCCAGAGCAATTTACAGCATAATTTCAATTGTTGTAGTGATTGTGATGCTTGTAGTAGCGCTGATCATTTATAAGGTTGTTGAAGGAAAGAAAAAACAGCGGCAAGACCTTTTGAACAAGTAAATATCTTCGTGCGACAACCTCGCTTTTTGTGCAAGATCTTTTGATGCTATAAAATTACAAAATACGGAAACTTAAATAATTTTCCCATTTGAAAAATAAAACAAATCGTGTTACTATAGGAAAAAGCAGGTGACCAGGAAGACGGTTCTGACTGGAAACCTCAAAAACTGCGCTCGATAGAGAGTTATCTTACCATATAGCCGGAACATTGGAATCATATACGGCGTCAATAAGCGTACCAGACCACAAGGACTTCCTGAAAGGAACGGTGCGGCGGCATAATGATCAAAAAGACGTGCTTTCGCTGCCCCTGTGCCTTTTGGCATGGGGGCATTGTTTGTGGGGCGCAGACTAGATTGCAACAGGAGGATTTATGGATCAGCAAAGGCGATTGATAGACAAACTGCAAGAAACATCCCAGCTTGCCAAGGAGGAATGGGTGGCATTAATCCAGAACCGCAATCAAGATGCGGCACAGTATCTGTTCGAAAAAGCAAGACGATTGCAGCATCAATATTTTGGGAACAAGATTTATACCCGGGGACTGATTGAGTTCACCAATTATTGTAAGAATGACTGTTATTACTGTGGCATCCGCAGGAGCAACAAGAAAGCGCAGCGCTACCGCCTGTCTAGGGAACAGATCATGGAATGTTGCCAGGATGGGTATGGGTTAGGGTTCCGTACCTTTGTGCTCCAGGGTGGCGAGGACGGTTGGTTTACTCAAGAAGCATTAGAGGAGCTTGTTGATACGATTAAGACGACTTATCCAGACTGTGCAGTGACGCTGTCTTTGGGAGAGCGGTCAAGGGAAAGCTATGAGGGGCTTTTTCGTGCCGGGGCAGACCGTTACCTGTTACGGCATGAGACGGCGGATGAGGCGCATTATGAGAGCCTGCATCCCAAGGAACTGTCCGCAGAGCGCCGTAAGCAATGTCTTTGGGATTTAAAGGAAATTGGCTACCAGACAGGGACGGGATTCATGGTGGGAAGCCCAGGGCAGACGCCACAGCATCTAGCAGAAGATTTGCTGTTTATCCGCGAGTTGCAGCCTCATATGGTGGGGATCGGGCCTTTTATTCCTCACCATGATACTCCGTTTGCCGCAGAGAAAGAAGGGACGGTGGAGCTGACGCTGTTTTTGACCGGGCTGCTGCGCCTGATGCTGCCCAAGGCTTTGCTTCCTGCGACTACCGCTCTGGGCACCATTGACCCGTCTGGCAGGGAAAAAGCGATTTTGGCAGGGGCAAACGTGGTGATGCCCAATTTGTCGCCCACCTCAGTAAGGAAAAAGTATGAACTGTATGACAATAAAATCTGTACTGGCGATGAGGCGGCGGAGTGCCGCAATTGCCTCAATCAGAGAATGGAAAAGATCGGATATCAGCTGATAACAGACCGTGGAGATTATGGCTGTAATTGTTCGAAAGGTTAAAGGAGGAACTAAAATGTATGATGTAATGTCACCGAAAGCAGAAGAATTTATCAGTCATGAGGAGATTTCAGACAGCCTGGCTTATGCCAGGGAGCATAAGGACGACCGGAAACTGATTGATCAAATCCTTGCAAAGGCAAGAGAGCGCAAGGGTCTGTCCCACCGGGAGGCGGCAGTGCTTTTGGATTGCGAGCTAGAGGATAAAAACCAGGAAATCTATGCCTTGGCAGAGCAGATCAAGAAGGATTTCTACGGAAACCGCATCGTGATGTTTGCGCCTTTGTATTTGTCCAACTACTGTGTCAATGGATGTGAGTACTGTCCATATCATCTCAAAAATAAACACATCGCCAGAAAGAAGCTGACCCAGGAGGAAATTGTCAAAGAAGTTACCGCTCTTCAGGATATGGGGCATAAGCGTCTGGCGCTGGAGGCAGGAGAAGATCCAGTCAATAATCCCATTGAGTATATTCTGGAATCTATCAAGACGATTTATGGCATTAAGCACAAGAATGGGGCGATCCGCCGTGTCAATGTCAATATTGCGGCAACCACGGTGGAAAATTATCGCAAATTAAAAGAAGCAGGGATTGGCACTTATATTCTGTTTCAGGAGACTTATCATAAAGAATCTTACCAAAAATTACATCCCACGGGGCCGAAGCATGATTATGCGTACCATACCGAGGCGATGGACCGTGCCATGGATGGTGGCATAGATGATGTCGGACTGGGCGTCTTGTTTGGACTGAACAATTATCAGTATGATTTTATTGGAATCCTTATGCATGCAGAGCATTTGGAAGCGTACAAGGGGGTAGGGCCGCATACCATCAGCGTGCCCCGCCTGCGCCGTGCCGATGATATTGACCCGGACGTGTTTGACAATGGCATCTCCGATGAGATTTTTGCAAAAATAGTCGCTTGTATCCGCATCGCCGTGCCTTATACGGGAATGATCGTGTCCACCAGAGAGAGCCAGAAGTGCCGGGAGAAAGTGCTGCATTTAGGAATTTCACAGATCAGCGGAGCTTCCCGGACCAGTGTTGGCGGATATGCGCAGCCGGAACCAGAGGAAGAGAACTCAGCACAGTTTGACGTCAGCGATAACCGCACTTTAGACGAGGTGGTAAAATGGCTGATGGAAATGGGATATGTTCCAAGTTTTTGTACCGCATGTTACAGGGAGGGAAGAACCGGGGACCGGTTTATGACATTATTAAAGAGCGGGCAGATCGTAAACTGCTGTCACCCCAACGCCCTGATGACCTTAAAGGAATATTTAGAGGATTATGCCTCAGAGGAGACCAGGAAAGTGGGGGATCAGCTGATCGAACAAGAAATGGATGTGATTACCAATCCCAAAGTGAAAGAAAAGGTAAAAGATTATCTTGCCAATATCCACAATGGACAGAGGGATTTTCGTTTTTAACGGCATCCTTGTCAGTTTTGCATTGTAATATTTGCGCACGCAAAGTCTACGATGATTGCTGAAGTAACAGCAGAAATTGAGAGCATGGCGTCAGGTTTTATCCTTGGCCATGTTCTCTTTTAATTTGCGCATCTCTTCGAGGCTCAGGTAAGGGACGGCGGTTTCCCGTGAAAGCAGGGAGGCAAGGATATAAGCGGAACCATGCTGCATCTTGAGCATGGCGGACAAAGGACCTTGCTTTAAGCATAGGCGCTGAATATTCTGGTAGGGAAGAAAAGTGACTGTCTTGGTCATGATCCCTCCAGAGAAGACAGCCATGGATTTTCCAAGGTGAAAGCCCTGGCAGCGAGCGTGCAGCAGATGATATAAAAAAAGCGACACAGCGATCAGCGCAACGCTTGACGATATTCCAAAGGTAAACTGACTGGCACTCTTGCCAACATATGCCAAGAGGCACCCATAAATTAGGAGGAGGACGGCAATCTTACCAAGGAATGCACAGGTATAAAGCTTAGAGACGCCTTTGGGGGGCTTGTGCATTTTTTCCATGGAAGCAGTGGAAAACTCTGGAAGAAGAACGCCCATACGTTGATAAAGTACGGATTTTTTGCAGCATAGTGATAATTGCGTCAGCTCTTCTTTACTGTCCCCGATTCCGACGCAGATCATTTGTGCCTCATAGAAATGCAGGAGCCTCGCTGCAGGCGCCTGGATAATCCGTACAGCCTGAATGTTTCGGATCGGGATGGCATAATCTTGGCGGCGGAAAAATCCGTAGCGTATGATGAGGGTTTCTTGTTTTCGGATAGCGGTAAAATGGTAAAACTGTAGGAACTTATGGATAATCTGAGAACCATAGCTTATGACAAGGAACGCAACCGCCAGAATTTTCATGGAAAAATCGGCGTTCTTATCTTCCCAAAGCAGTTCTTCCAGAGAAAGTTTGCCGCCATACAGCAGCAAGCCTCCAATTACCAGCACGAACAGGGCAAACACCAGAATTCCACCGGACAGGCTGCAGATACAATGGGTCAGAATATCGCTAAAGGAGGCGTAAGATTCTGCCTCTTTGTCAACATCAGAGAGATGTTCCACTGTTTCTGCGGGGCTTTCTCCCTGACGCAACGCAAGAAGCAGGGTTTTTAATTTTCTTGCTTTTTTCATGGATAAGACGATCGAGATATCTGTGGCATTTGCATCTGTGGCATTTTCGAGATCAATTTTTATGCGGCAGGTATGTAAGAGGAGTTCAAACAAATTCTGCTCGGTATTGATGTTTGCGATATGGGGGATGCTGTAGGTATTCTTTTTGCGGAATAAGGTGTTGCGTTCGATGACCAGCGTATGTTCCTCTAGGGAAATCCATGTCTTCTTCCATGACAGAAACTGATATCCCCCGATCAGCCCAGGCACGACAAACATGAAAAACAGGCAGAAAACCGCTGTTTCCCAGGTGTTTGCATTCAATTGCCCAGAAAGTAAAAGTGGCAGGATTTCATTGGCCTGGGAGAGTAAGATTAAGATACAGCAGACCAAAAACCCTCCAGCTTTTTCTAATATAATGGAGGGGTGGCAATGAAAAGGCTCTCTATTCATGTCGATCTCCAGTCTGCTGGAGCAATGCCAGCTGATTGATTTTTATTTTTAAGGTGTCTGCAATGTCTTGTGCTTTTTGCGTTTCCAGAAATCGTATCGTCACTTCTCCGCCGGCAGTGGTGACCACGACTTTGGTCAGTCCATAGATTCGGTCAATGGGTCCCTGGCTGATGGCAATTTGATGGAGGCGGTTGATGGGCACTAGATGTTCTTCCACCCACAGATATCCTTCCCGGATCTCTATGCATTCGTCTGTGATTGCGTAGCGGTATCTTTGATATCGGAACGGCGGAGAGACGATGCCGTTTGCTGACATAAGAAGTGTCAAAAACAGATAGATGCCTACGGCCAGCGGCATGGTAAATAGGGAAAAATGACACATAATCCCAGTAAGGATTGCAATCATTGTAATAGCGCCAAGGCCAGTAGCGGTATACATGCATTTCAGTGCATTTTTACTGAGTTTTTCGTAAGCCATATACAAAATTCCTTTCTAAACTGCTGCAATGTGGGATCAGTAGTTAAAGATTACAGCGCTTTAGCTTTGACTTGCGGCGCTGCATGAACCATCTTTGTGTCAAATCTGATGATATTATACTATAGTTTCAGCAGTGGCAAAAGTGGAGCATGTGAATTGTAAGGTAATGTAAGATGGCTGTAAGATTGTTGGCGGTCGGACATCCTGATTGTTACGGCGAAAAATTTTCATACCAAAACTACTTTTGAATAAAACTTTAATATCCGATACAATAGACAATAGAAGCTTTATATTGTCGTGCGAAAAAGGAGGAAAAGGATTATGAGAATTAGCGGAATTGGCGGGCAAATGAGTCAGGTAGGCGGATTTTCCAATGCTGACCCAGAAACAAAAAGCTTTCAAAAGCAGATTGCAGAAAAACAGAAACAGCTTCAGGAGCTTTCTTCCAATCAGGAAATGAGCATGGAAGAGAAGATGAAAAAGCGTCAGGATATTCAGAAAGAGATTACAGATTTGAAGAACCAGCTGCGACAGCATCAGATTGAACAGCGAAAAGAACAGCAGCAGCAAAAAAGTTCCGTTATGGATGACATGCTGGGCAGTAATAAGAAAGAAGAGGCGCAAAAGCAAGAAGACCAGGGCGCAGGTATTTCTCAGACAAGCATGAAGGCAATGATTACGGCGGATTCTGCAATCAATCAGGCAAAAGTCTATGGCGGCGTGGCCTCAGACATGGAAGGAACAGCCAAAGTTCTGGCATCAGAAATTAAGGCAGACGCAGGCAGGGGCAGCAGCGTGGAGAAAAAACAGCAAGAACTGGCAGAAGTAGAAAAGAGAGCTGAAAAGGCGGTATCTTCCCAGGTTTCTGAATTGGCAGAGGCAAGTGAGACGATGGAAGATGCAGCCAAAGAGACAGAGCAGACAGACATGCATCAAAAAGAAGAGGATGCAAAATCTGGCAAACAGGTGGAACCGCAGCAGGTTAGCCTGGAGCAGCAAGAATCCAAGCAGGAACTTTATGTGCCTATTGATATTCGACTCTAGAGAAAGTCAAATTGCATCAGGCGGCTTGCCTCCATCTTGACAAATCTTGAGAGCCTCAGGTTATGTGCATAGGGGGTGTTGGAAAATCTGTGTAAATAAGTTGTCTAAAAATTTCCTTTGGACTGCTTGATTATCTTGCCCAAAATGCCAAAAGCCAGTTTCTAGTGTACTGACACATTTATATTCAGGCTTTTGGCATTTTGATAAAATGCATTATGGCAGTCCAGAGGACTTGCACACATAATCTGGCATTCTATCTTGCCTAGAGACGTTTTGTGACCATGCAAAATCTTGCCCTTGAGCACGAATTCTGATTATGACATTTCTGATGTAAATCTTTTGCAAATCTTCCAGCTGGGAAGCTGATTGTTTTCTTAGCGCCGTGGATCTTGTTTCTTGAAAATTTTTCTGATACACTTTAAGATAGATGAAACAATGTGCAAATGAGATCATTGTTTGAAATAAAGTTGTCGCTATTTCATTGCAGTAGGTCGGAGGGTTAATGTGGCTGAAATTAGATTGCTGTGTTATACTTTCGGTATAGAAATATGAAAATGAAGCAAGAACATATTTATGATAGAAATGTATCATGTAATAACGGCATAAGATGAAAGAAAAGGATACAGATCAGAGGAAAGAAACCATGAGCATACAGGACAAAGTAGAACATATTTTAAAAAATATCCATCTTCTTTTTTCTCAGAGTGAAGCTTATGATGAGAGCGGCGAATGGATTATCGTAGATAAAGCCCATGTCTTCGAATTGTTAGAGCAATTGAATCTGGCGATTTATGAGGTTATGGATCAATATGAAGTTACCAGCCAGAAGCATGAGCTGGCGCAGCGGCGGTGTGAGAAACAGGGGCAAGAGATTATCCAGAAAGCGAACAGGCATGCAGACGATATTTATGCAGCGTCTATCATGTATACGGACGATGCGATCAATCGTATCTGCCATATTATGGAGGACGCAAATGATTCTGTTCAGAAAGTGTTTCGCAAGCTCAATTCAGAGATGGAGGAAGAACGGGAACGGGTGCGCCATAATCAGTTGGAATTGACAGGACAGCTTCAGGATTTTGCCGATACTCAGAAATATGTAAAAATCATTGAAGAAATCAATAAAAAACTGGAGCGTGAGCGGTTAGAGCAGGCGCGGGGAAAGAAAGAAAAACGGATACAGAACGAGGGAAAATCATATTCTGCCGTGCAGCCGGAAATCAGGGTAAATCAGGCATATTTTGAGCGTGCCGGAAAGTCTTATGAATTGACGCAGCCGGAAATCAACCCTAGAAAAGAGGAGGAAAAGAGCCTTGCGAGGGTTACAGGAAAGGAGTTTGCCGAGAGCTTGCGCCGCAGGGCGGCAAAGAGCAAAGAAAAAGCGTTAGGAGTCAAGGAACTTTCACTGGAGGTAGAAGACCTTTCGCTGGAGGTGGAAGATATCGATTTTGAGACGGAGCAGATGATGTCAGAAGTTGATACGATCTTTAAGGCTCCCCTGGAACATTTAGAGGAAACGTATCAGGAAGAGTTTTTGCCGGACACGCCGCCGGAAATTCATGTCGATCTGGATGCAGAATACTTTAAATGGAGGGAAAAGGAAGGGACAGAGGAGGCTCCTGTGGCAAAAAAGACGCGCAAAGTTTTTTTTGGCAGGAAGTAATTAGCATAGTCCGTTTAGAAATCCTCGTTATTTTTTGACGGGGATTTTTTAGGTATCAGGCGATGTAGAGACGCTCTTTTTCGTTGATGCGGAAGCTGTATTCGCCTTGCATACAGCTGTTTAGCTCAACATCCTGGATGAGCTGATTGATCCGCTTTATTGTATTTTATCCTGCCTCTGCCAGTAGAGATAATCTTCACATGTCCCAGATTACACAGCGTTTACTAATTCTTTTCCTTGTTCGAGGGCATAGGCATTTTCCATGGTTTCTACTGCTATGGCCTGCATAGCTTCGGAAGTAAAGAATCCCATGTGCGAGGTGACGAGAACATTGGGGAAAGTCATGAGTCTTGCCAAAGTGTTGTCTTGGATGATCTCGTCAGACAGATCTTCATAGAATACTCCATTTTCTTCTTCATATACATCTAAGCCCACTCCGGCAATTTTTTTCTCCAGCAAGCCGTCAATTAATGCGTTGGTATCGATTAGGGCGCCGCGGGATGTGTTGATCAGGTAGACTCCCTGCTGCATGTTGTCAATAGCGTCCTTGTCAATGATGTGATAGGTGTCCTTGGTGAGCGGACAGTGAAGCGAGATGACATGGGATTTTGCAAACAGCTCTGGAAGTTCTACATAGTCAACATCTAGGGATTGATCTGGATATAAGTCATAAGCATATATTTTCATGTCAAAGCCTTTCAAAATCCGGATCATTGACTGCCCGATCTTTCCAGTTCCGATGATTCCCGCCGTCTTTTGGTGCAGATCTGCGCCCATCAGCCCGTTGATACTCATGTTGAAATCCCTCGTGCGGGTATAGGCGCGGTGGGTAAAGCGGTTTACGGTAAGTAACATGGCGGTTGCGTATTCGGCGACTGCCTCTGGAGAATAGCTGGGAACCCGCAGCACATGGATCTTGTCCTTGGCGGCTTCCACATCCACATGGTTAAATCCTGCAGAGCGTAGCAGGATGGCTTTTATTTTCATTTCGCAGAGACGGTCAATCATGTCGGCGGTAATCTGATCGTTGATAAAAATGCAGATAGCGTCGCAGCCTGCAGCAAGATTTAAGGTATTGGGACGGCAGGGAGCTTCTAAAAACAGCAGTTCCATATTGTAACGTTCTGCCATGGGCTCGAACCAAATGCGGTCGTAGGGCTTTGTGGTGTAAAATGCAATTTTCATAATCTTAGTTCTCCTTCTCTTTTTAGTGTGCTCCAAATTAGAAAAAGTATGAGGGGCAGTTTCACAGTTTCTATTATGCAATGCTTGAACAGCTTTACAGAGAATATTGCATTCCATAATCCGCCAATTAGCTATAAATACCAGCATATAAATGCAGTATTTTAGAAGCAAATGGCTACGGGCGCGCAGGCTTATTCTCTTTTGCTTAAAATATTTGTGTATATTGTGTAATCTTTTTGAATTGTTGTGTAATATTGTGTATAATATTTTTATAAGGAGAAACGCAAGGAACCCATCAAACACAGCAATCAAGGCTTTAAACAATAGCGGCTATCAATTGCTTATGCGATTGCTTAACGCCAGCCATACACGATAACCACATATGCAATAACCAGGAAAGGAAGTGTTATTATGGCGCAGCCATTAGCACAGGAAAAACTATATACAGAAGCAGATTATTACAATCTTCCTGCAGATGTACGTGCGGAGCTAATTGATGGTCGCTTTTATTATCAGGCTGCGCCAAACCGCATCCACCAGGAAATCTTAAATTACCTAAACACTGAGATAAATATCTATATACGTTCCAAAGATGGCAAGTGTCGTGTCTATCCTGCTCCATTTGCTGTTAAATTACATCAGGATAAGAAAGACATAGTGGAACCCGATATAAGCGTTATTTGCGATCAAAGCAAACTCACAGACCAAGGCTGTACTGGGGCGCCTGATTGGATCATTGAAATTATTTCCCCAAGCAACCCTGGCCATGACTATATTCGCAAGCTGCATCTGTACGCCGATGCAGGAGTACGTGAATACTGGATCGTTGACCCCCGTACGGAAAAAGTTCTCGTTTACTATTTGGGTCAGGCAGATTTCCTCATGGAGACTTACACTTTTAAGGATCAAATCAAGGTTAACATCTATGAGGATTTGCTTATCAACTTTTGCGAGGTTGCCGAAATGCTTAATATTTAGCAAAAAAAGGCATGTGCCCTGTGGAATTAAGTAAAGGAGCGGTCAGTGTGACCGAAACAAAATCTTGTAAGTATTTTATGAAACATGCTATTAACAACCGCCAGTACTTGCTGTATCTAAACTATCATAAACCAAGAAAGGAAGTTTATATTATGCCGCCAGCATTACAACCGCAGCCGGAAACAATTACCCTGGAGCAATACGAGACTCTGCCAGAGAACAGGAGGGTGGAAGTCTTTGACGGTGTTGCCTATGATATGGCCAGCCCATCACAGATACATCAAGCGCTATCTATGGAGTTATCAAATATCCTTTACAATTACATCAAAACCAAAAAGCAGTCCTGCCAGGTATTCAGTGCTCCATTTGATGTAAAGCTGTCTGATAATCCTCTGACAATCGTTCAGCCTGATATAATGATCGTCTGTGATAGAAATAAGCTGGATGAAAAAAGGTGTAATGGAGCGCCAGATTTCATCATTGAAATTGTTTCCCCAGGCAATCCCTCAGATGACTACATCCGCAAACTTTATTACTATAATAATTTTGGAGTGCGCGAATATTGGATTGTAGATCCGAAACGCCGAATGATAACTGTCAACTATTTCGAGGGCGACCTTATCAATGTAGCATACAGCTTTGACGCCACCATCAAGATCAATATTTATGATGATCTGTATATCAACTTTTCTGATATTGCTGAATTACTAAATATCTGAGTAAAAAGAAAAGGCATGTGCCTGTATATGCTGAGCTAACAGAACAGCATTTCAAAACCCAATATGATGACTGTGATTATTATATCTGTGATTTTATGACCGAGGGCATATGCGACAACCGCTTTTATGAAACATGCTATTAACAACCGCCAGTATTTGCTGTATCTAAACTATCATAAACTAAGAAAGGAAGTTTATATTATGCCACCATTACCACGGCAAAGGCTCTATGCCATTGATGATATTTACGCCCTGCCAGATGGAGAACGTGCCGAACTGATTGACGGCCAGATATACAATATGGCTCCGCTCACCAGAAGACACCAGGAAATATTATCATTTCTACACGCTTGGATTTACAACCACGTCACTAAAAATAACGGGGAATGCAAAGTATACCCTGCCCCCTTTGCCGTCTTTCTATTTGCGGACGATTCCAAATATCTGGAGCCGGATATATCTGTAATCTGTGATAAAGGCAAGCTGGATGACTACGGTTGCAAAGGTGCGCCAGACTGGGTTATAGAAATCGTATCCCCGGCTAGCAGACGGATGGATTATTATACAAAATTATCTCTATACCGCTCTGCAAATGTGAGAGAATACTGGATTGTAGATCCCATGAAGCAAGCCATCCTGGTATATGATATGGAACATGATTCAGCCCCTGCTTTCTACTCATTTGCCGACAGAATCAAGGTTAATATTTACGAAGACTTATGGATAGATTTCCCAAAACTGAATCTGTAGCCTGGCAGCAGGTAACTCATTTGTTGTTCAAAAAGAAAAGAGGCTGTCGCACTAACATAAATTACAATGCAAAGATTTATTAGTGCGACAGCCTCTTCCTTGTTATTTCGGCGTATACCCATTTGTATGATTGGTTTGAAAATGCTTTAGTCCAAGTTCAGATATCGCTATTTTATATGCTTTAAAGAAACCTGTTAATGCCTTTTTTGCATAACGTGCGCCATTCCCAAATTATTATAGCCAACGACCATATAGATTGGCATTATGCTCGTTGTAAAAATGCTTTGATTGTTCAAGATCAGAGTGAATATCTTTAAGAAATCTTAATAAAATACCCCGTTGTTACTTAAAAAACACCTGATATAATGCTTTTACAGTTGTATTAGATTATGTATAATAAAAAGGTCGGGAATCCCGATAGAAAAAGAGAGGTGAATGAGATGAAAAATATACTGGTATGCGATGATGATAAGGAGATTGTAGATGCGATTGAGATATATTTGCAGCAGGAAGGCTACAGCATCCTCAAAGCGTATGATGGAGAACAGGCACTTGAGGTATTAAAAGAACATGAAGTGCATCTTCTGATTATTGATGTGATGATGCCTAAGCTGGACGGAATCCGGGCGACATTAAAGATCCGCGAGGAGAGCAGCATTCCGATTATCATCCTGTCAGCGAAATCTGAGGACGCCGATAAGATACTAGGGCTGAATATTGGCGCAGATGACTATGTGACAAAGCCTTTTAACCCCTTGGAGCTGGTGGCAAGGGTCAAATCGCAGCTTCGGCGCTATACTCAGCTTGGAAATGCCGCAGAAAGCAGCAAACGGGTCTACCAGACGGGCGGCTTGGTAATCAATGACGACTTAAAGGAAGTCATAGTGGACGGCGAGCAGGTAAAGCTGACGCCTATTGAGTATAATATATTGTTGCTGTTGGTGAAGAATCAGGGAAAAGTATTCTCGATCAATCAGATCTATGAGAGCATTTGGAACGAGGACGCAATTGGCGCAGACAATACGGTGGCAGTGCATATCAGGCATATCAGGGAGAAAATTGAGATCAACCCCAAAGAGCCAAGATATCTGAAAGTCGTTTGGGGGGTGGGATATAAAATTGAAAAATCATCAAGTTAAAGGATGTGATGAGGTGAAAAAATGGCGCTATTCTGTGGCGTTCAAAGCAACAGCGGCAGCGGCAAATCAGATACTGGCAGTGGTATTCGTCCTTTGCCTTATGTTTCTGATTATGTTGTTTCAAAAGAATATTTTGAATTTTAACCAGAAAATGGACACCCCATTTGAATCTTCTAGCTTTTTTACGGATCAGTTTGAGGCTGTGACCCAGGAAGTGTTGCAATTTAGCAAGCTTCGCAGGAAGTTTGAGACGGGCCAGACGTATGACCCAGACAAAGAGGTGGACATTTGGCGGTATTATGAACGGCAAGAACTATCAGGGTGGAAGAAGACTGAAAAAAATGCGTTTCTCTACAGGCTAGGAGATTTGGCAGAATGGTCCAGAGGCTACAGTACTTCTTTTTATGAGTTCGTGGCGGAGTATGAGGTAGGTAATGGAATCCAGCAGCGGCAGAGCATCTATCGAAATGGAGAAAATGTATACAGTGAGGAAAAGCCAGTTTTAACGATGAAAGACATGGCGCCGCAACTGCGAGAAAATGTCATTGAGAAGGTGGAATATTATTATGGAGGCTCTTACAGCGCTTCAGGAGATGCCGTTTCAGCGCAAATAGCGTATGATGAACAAGTCAGTTTGGAGAGTGACATTTCCAGTGCCAGCATAGAGACAGTCATAGGAGATGCTTCGGATGAAGGGCTTCAGACCGTGATTCAGAAAGTGGTCAAGGGCCAGCTCTATGAACTGGATGCAAAAGAACTGGAACTGTTGCTGACTAGCATGGACGATATGGCTTATGTCAGCCGTTCTTCTGCATATGATTTCATTGATGAAGATTATCTGCCGCAAAACGGTGCAGGGATCTGGGAAAGGTTTATGAATGGAGAGATCTCCATGGAACATATGTGCAATGCCTATCATGCGTTGAGCTATACTGTGGAAGAGATCGGGAGAGAGATCAGTCAGTATCGGAAATGTCTAAACAATTATCACCAGTCTTCTCATGGCAGCAATGTATATTATTGGGTCAGCCGGGAGAAAGACGGCGCCGTGTGGACCAATATGAATACGAAAAAGGCTTCAGCCCTGGCTTCCTACGGGAGTAATCTTGGAAAATATTTGTATTATAGGGAAAGCGACATTCACATGGAAACAAATGTTTTGGATATGGAGGAATATTTCTATCAGCATATCGAGCCAGAATATGGCAATAAAGGAAGCGTGTTGTTTCTCGGCGTGGATACAAAGTTTCCAAATCCTGACGCATTAAAAGATGCAAAGGCAGAATACGACAAAATGCATCCATGGATTCGGATTTGCATGTGGGGGGCAGGCTTAAGCTTGCTGGCATTGTTAATCAGCTTTATTTATCTTAGCATCGTAGCTGGAAAACGAGATGATAGCGGGCAGGTGCATCTTAATCTTTTTGACCGGATTCCCACGGAAATTCTACTGCTTTTAGCGGTCGTGGAGATTGTCGCCTTTGTCTGGGTAATGATAAAGACGTTTTACCAATATGCCGACAGGGGAGGCAATACGATGATCGTGCTGGCCGGAGGGGTTGCTTTCTTTGGGATGGCGTTTTTGTTGGCGTTTTACTTAAGCTTTGTGCGGCGGATCCGGGCGGGAGTGCTATGGTCTGGCAGCATTCTGGGCTGGTTTTTCCGGGGAATCGGGCTTTTATTTACTAGTCGTAAGTCCCAGACCAAAATGGTAATCTGGTTCGGGCTGCATCTTGTGGCATGCATGTTGCTCCTAACAATGATTGCTGCATCTTACAATCAGAATCTGATTTTTCTTGGCGTGGCAATGTTCAGTGTTCTATGCGGATTGGAAGCGGTTTTGATTATCCGGGAAGGGGTGCAGCGCAACAAAGTGCTGGAAGGAATTGGCAAGATTGCCAGCGGAGATCTGGAATATAAGATTGCCGAGGAGGAATTAAGAGGGGACAACCTCAAGCTTGCCCAGGCAGTCAATACGATTGGAGAGGGGTTATGTCATGCGGTGGACGCCAGTATGAAAAACGAGCGTCTGCAGGCGGACTTGATAACCAACGTGTCCCATGATATCAAGACGCCTCTTACCTCTATTATCAATTATGTGGATCTGCTGAAACGGGAAAAGCTTGATAATCAGAGGGCGCAGAGCTATATCGCAGTACTCGAAAGTAAATCACAGCGCTTAAAGCAACTGGCGGAAGACTTGGTAGAGGCTTCCAGGATTAGTTCTGGCAATATCGAGCTGGAGATGGAGCGCATCAATCTTGTCGAGCTGGTGCATCAGACAGAAGGGGAATTTGCAGAGCGGTTTGAGGCACGGGGGCTGCAGGTGATCTCCAACCTGCCGCGGGAATCGGTGGTCATTCTTGCGGACGGCAGACGTATTTGGAGAGTATTGGAAAACTTATATAACAATGTCGCCAAATATGCCATGGAGCATACTAGGGTTTATGTAGATATGCAGGCGGATGGCGCTCAGGTATTGTTTTCCATTAAAAATATCTCGGAAAATGCTTTGAACATTCCGGCGGAAGAGCTGACAGAACGATTTATCCGGGGAGATATCTCCCGCAGCACGGAAGGAAGCGGCTTAGGGCTGTCGATAGCGAAAAACCTTATGACGATGATGGGAGGAAGCTTCCGGATCTATCTGGACGGGGATTTGTTCAAGGTGATGATTGGCTTTAAGCAAGAGCATTCTTCTCGGGAAGATTTTGAATCATAGGACGCAAGAGTTTGCTGCTTTGTGATGGAAATCTTTTGATGATATAAAATTACAAAATGCGGAAACTAAAGAATAATTTTGCCTTGCATTTCTTTTGGAGTCACTTTATAATGTTCAGGTAGGGAGAAGTAAGCCAATGGAGGTTTCCATGGGCTTATTTCGTCTTATTTTCAAATTTATTGTGATTAAATTAGATTAACGATATTAGGAGGACAGAATATGATAAAATTATATGACGGCGGCGCTTACCTGGTCAATGGGGAGACCCTGGTACCGGAGAGCGCACAGGCGCAAGCGGCCATCCAGTCTTTATCAGGACAGGCTGTGACCAAAGAAGAGGCAGCGCAGAATACGATTGCCTATGGAATTCTTAGCGAACACAATACTTCTGGCTCAATGGAAAAGCTGAAAATCAAGTTTGACAAGCTAACGTCCCATGACATTACCTTTGTGGGAATTATTCAGACAGCGAGGGCTTCGGGATTAGAGAAATTTCCGGTTCCTTATGTGCTGACCAATTGTCATAACTCCCTGTGCGCAGTGGGAGGGACGATCAATGAGGACGATCATATCTTTGGATTGACCTGCGCTAAGAAATATGGCGGAGTCTACGTGCCTCCTCATCAGGCGGTCATCCATCAGTATGCCAGAGAAATGCTTGCCGCAGGCGGCAAGATGATCCTAGGCTCCGATTCCCATACCCGTTACGGGGCGCTGGGCACCATGGCAATGGGCGAGGGCGGTCCTGAGCTGGTAAAACAGTTGTTGAATAAGACGTATGACATCAACATGCCCAAGGTAGTGGGAGTTTATCTGACAGGAGAGCCGCAAAAGGGCGTAGGACCACAGGACGTTGCCTTGGCTATTATCGGGGCTGTCTTTGCCAATGGATATGTCAACAATAAGGTGATGGAATTTGTAGGGCCAGGCGTATCAAGCCTGAGTGCAGATTTTAGGATTGGCGTGGACGTTATGACTACGGAGACTACCTGCTTGTCTTCCATCTGGAGAACGGATGATGCCATTCGGGAGTTTTACAAGGTTCATGGACGCAGAGCGGATTACAAGGAGCTCAATCCGGGACAGGTAGCATACTACGACGGCATGATCGAGGTCGATTTGAGCAAGGTGAAGCCGATGATCGCTATGCCGTTCCATCCGAGTAATACTTATACCATCGAAGAATTAAACGCAAATCTGATGGACATTTTGGATGACTGCGAAAAGAAAGCGCAGGTAAGCTTGGACGGCGCAGTAGATTTCACCTTGAAAGATAAAGTCAGAAATGGAAAGCTTTATGTGGATCAGGGAATTATTGCAGGATGCGCCGGAGGCGGATTTGAAAACATTTCTGCAGCGGCAGATATTATGGAGGGCGCAAGCATTGGGTCGGATGAGTTCACGCTGAGCATTTATCCAGCCAGTATGCCGATTTACATGGAATTGATGAAGACGGGTGCGGCAGAGACTTTAATGGAGACGGGCGCGATTCTTAAGACGGCGTTCTGCGGTCCTTGCTTTGGCGCAGGAGACACGCCAAGCCACAATGGATTCTCGATCCGTCACTCTACTAGGAATTTCCCCAACCGTGAGGGCAGCAAGCTTCAGAGCGGCCAGATTGCCTCTGTTGCACTGATGGATGCGCGCTCCATTGCGGCCACGGCGGCTAATAAGGGTTACCTGACACCGGCTACGGAGATGGATGTGTTCTATACCAACCCTGTCTATCATTTTGACGGCAGAATCTACGCAAACCGGGTATTTGACAGCAAGGGCGTGGCAGATCCCAGCCAGGAAATTAAGTTTGGGCCTAATATTAAAGATTGGCCTGCTATGAGCGAGCTGCCGCAAAACATGGTATTAAAGGTAGTGTCTGAAATTCATGATCCGGTTACCACTACAGACGAGCTGATTCCTTCTGGAGAGACTTCCTCTTATCGTTCGAATCCGCTGGGGCTTGCAGAATTTACATTATCAAGAAAGGACCCAGCTTATGTGGGACGTGCCAAGGAGATTCAGAAAGCGCAGAAAGCCGTGGAAGAGGGAAGATGTCCGTTGGAAGTCGTGGAAGAATTAAAGCCAGTGATGGCGGCTGTATGTCAGGCGTTCCCAGAGAAAGCATTTACAGAGAATAGGGAAACGAGTCTTTTGGGCTTTGGAAGCACGATCTTTGCGGTAAAGCCAGGCGATGGTTCCGCCAGGGAGCAGGCGGCCTCTTGTCAGAAAGTTTTAGGAGGCTGGGCGAATATTGCCAATGAGTATGCCACCAAGCGTTATCGTTCTAACTTGATTAATTGGGGAATGCTTCCGTTCCTGATTCCAGATGGGGAATTGCCTTTTGTGAACGGAGATTATATTTTCATCCCAGACATCCGCAAGGCAGTAGAAGAGCGTAAGACACAGATCCCGGCTTATGTGGTCAAGGATGGAGCATTACAGGAATTTACTCTGGGAATGGGTGAACTGACAGAGGATGAACGCACAATTATATTAAAGGGATGCCTGATTAATTACTATAAGGGTTAATCATCAGGCAAGCAGCAGGGTATTGCAGAAAATGCGTGGCGCATAAGCTGCAATGCCCTGAATCAACAATTAGGAGGATGCGTTTTTATGAATGAACAAGAGACAAAGCAGACAGATCAAAGGGCAAATTGGAATATTAAGCCGTATTTAGCGGTGGGGCTTATCTCCTTCCTGGTGATTATTGGTTCTATCGCATTCTTTTTTCTGATTTTTCGATACCAGGAATTTACGAAGATTTTAGAAAAAGTCATGATTATCCTGCAGCCGATCACCATAGGGCTGATCCTTGCTTACTTGCTGAATCCAGTGGTAAATTTTGAAGAACGCCACTTGCTGCCTTTTTTTCAGGCGAAAATGAATAGTCAGGAGAAAGCTAAGAAAGTGGTGCGGGCTATCAGCGTGGCGGGCGCATTGCTGTTTGTGGTCTTGGTGATTGGGATCTTATTGCAGATGGTGATTCCAGAACTTTATAAAAGCATCAATGGCATGATTGGAACGCTGCCCAAGCAAGTCAATGGCTTTATGGAGTGGATCAGCGATTATGTCGATAATGACAGCGAAATCTCAGGTTATTTGGAAATCGGCCTGACCAAAGGCACGGAATTTTTTGAGCATTGGGCAAAGACTGACTTCCTGCCTCAGACGAAAAACCTAGTTACGGGGCTGACGACGGGGGTGATCGGAGTAGTAAAAATATTGTTTAACGTCGTGGTTGGAATCATTATTTCCATCTATGTATTGATGAGCAAGGAAATCTTTATTGGTCAAAGCAAGAAGCTGGTTTATGCGCTGTTTCCTGCCAGAAGTGCAAACGCCGTGATTCATACCGTTCATAAAAGTCATGAAATTTTCGGAGGGTTTATTTCTGGGAAGATCCTGGATTCCCTGATTATTGGAATTTTGTGCTTTATCTGTTTGTATTTGATGAACATGCCTTATTCCGTACTGGTCAGCGTAATTGTTGGGGTGACCAATGTGATCCCCTTTTTCGGACCATATCTGGGGGCGGTGCCCAGCACGATTCTGATAATGCTTGCTAATCCGATCCAGGGTTTGTATTTTATAATTTTTATCCTCGTGCTGCAGCAGATCGACGGAAACATCATCGGCCCTAAGATTCTCGGGGATTCTACGGGGTTGTCTTCGTTTTGGGTGGTGTTTGCCATTTTAGTCGGCGGCGGATTTTTGGGAATTCCAGGGATGATTATCGGTGTTCCGTTGTTCGCAGTGATCTTCTATGTGATACGCAATATGTTGAATTACCTGATTGGGAAAAAACAGCTTCCCTTGGACAGCCAGTGTTATATTTCAGCAGAAAAGGTGGATCTGGATCAAAATGTGCTGGTCACTTACCAGGAAGAAGCGAAACCAAGTCACAAAAAAGATCCTGGCAAAACGCGCAGATGGCGACAGAACAAAGTTCAAAAACGAAAGAAGAAATAGATTTTTTGACATCTGCAGGGGAAATATGTTAAACTATAGGTAATATGGACGATAATCAGGGGTAGTGTACCTTTTAACATAATTCTGAGGTGAAATAGTTGGATAAATACGAATACAAGCTAAAACTGGAACAGTTAAAGAGTCTGGTGGAAAGCAAAGACTATGAGACAGCGGCAGAAATTGCAGATTCTATTAACTGGAGGAAGGTAAAGAGTTCAGCAACACTGTTCATGGTGGGAGAGATTTATGACAGGAACAAAAGATATGAGGAGAGCCATGAAATTCTTTTGATGGCATATGACCGCGCAGCAGTGGGCAGGAATATACTGTATCGCTTAACGCTGGTTTCCCTGAAAATGGGCAATGTGGAGGAAGCGAAAGAGCATTATGAAGAATTTCTGGAGGTTGCCCCCTATGATAATCAGAAATATATACTTCGGTATCAGATTGCCAAGCTAAGCGGCGCGCAGCTGCCAGAGCTGATTGGCATTCTAGAAGAGTTCAAAAGCCGGGAATATACAGAAGAATGGGCATTTGAACTTGCGTACTTATATCACCGCTTTGGCGATGGCGGTCGATGCGTAGAGGTTTGCGACGAACTGGTGCTTTGGTTCGGTGATGGAAAATATGTTGAGAAAGCATTGGAGCTGAAAATGATCTATCAGCCCCTGACCCAGGAGCAGGAGGACAAATACCGGCAGTTCAAGCAGTTCCGTGACGGAATTGTGGAAGTGCGTCCAACGGATATGTTGGAATCAGGAGAGATTATTCAAGAGACCGTCAAGATTCCCAATCTCGCTGTCGGGAGCGGGAGGTTCAATACATCGAATCTCCAGGCAGAAATTGCCAAAAGCATGCAGCAGATTATGGATGCCAACAGTAAGGAAAGCGTAAGCGACACCATGGACAATATTAAAAAGATGGTGGAGGAAATTCCGTACCTGCAGGCGGCAGCAGAAGAGGAAGAGCCAGTAGTCGAGGAAGGTGTCTATGGTTACATTGAGACGGATGAAGAGATCGACGGCTCGTTGAAAAATGATTTTGAAGAGTTGCTTGCAGAGGACCGTGATGGACAAGTTTATATGTCTGTCCAAGGAGGCATGGTTCGGGAGCCGCAGGTCAATGGACAGATGGAGATTGAGGATGTGCTGGCAGAATGGGAGCGTACCAGGCAGGCGGCAGAGGCAGCGATGGCGACAGCCCAAGAGCGAAGGCTTGTTTCTGCCAAGGTCCGGGCATTGCAGGAGGCACAAGAGCTGTTAGAACGGCTCAACGAGATTATTCCCAAATTGGAGGCAGGCGCTACGCCTCAGGAACTGTTGGCGGAGCGGTATCTGCAGAATGTCCCGCAGTATGGATCACAGTGGCAGCAGGCAGAGGGGCAGACGCAGTATCAGGAAGAATTTCCTATGTCGCAAGAGCAGGGAGATTGGCAGTACGGGCAGGAAACAGTGCCAGAAGAATCTTGGCAATACGGGCAGGAGCCAGTTCGGGAAGAAGCCTGGCTCTATGAGCAGGAAGTAGTTCAGGAAGAACCTTGGCAGCATGAGAAAGAAGCAGTTGAAGAAGCTTGGCAATATGGGCAGGAGCCTGGTTTTGAAACAGTGCCAGAAGAACCTTGGGACTATGAGCAGGAACCAGGTCCAAAAGCAGTTGAAGAATCTTGGCAGCATGGGCAGGATGCGGTTGAAGAATCTTGGCAGTATGAGCAAAAACCTGGGCAGAAGCCAGTGCGGGAGGAATCTTGGCAGCATGGGCAGGAAGCAATTGAAGAAGAATCTTGGGGCTATGAGCAGGAATCAAAGCCGGTTCAGGAGGAATTCTGGACAAAAGAACAGCAGCCAAGCCCCGAGGCAGAGTCAGGGGAAAGCTTGTCAAAGGAAACGCTGTCTCTTTCCGAAGCAGGTCAGATGCCAAAAGAAAGACAGATAACCAGGGCTGGCGCCGTGTCAGAGGATATCTCGCTTCAAAAGGAAATCAAGGGAGGCAAGGAGCATCTCGCACAGACAGACGTTTCTGAGGCAGAACATCCGTCGAAGCCGGAGGCCAGGCAGGATTCCCAAAGGAATCCATCTCCTAGCTTGGACACGGATAAATTATCCAGTTGGGAGGAGACGGCAAGAATCTTAGGCGAGTCGATGCCGGAAGAATATTTAGCGGAGATGAAACGGGAGAGTGAGAGAAAAAAGAGAGAAGCGCGCAAAAGTAAGCTAAACAATTCCTCAAAAAAGTTTTCTTCCAAGGAACAAGATCAGCCAAAGCCAATCGAATCCTTGGAAAAGCTGATTGAACAGCAGGCAGTTCAGGACACAGAATCCCAGGAGGAAAACGATGCAGGAAAATATCTTCAGTCTGTATTTCAGGCGGCAAAAGAATCCAGGGAAAAGAAAGCGGAGCTTCCTAAAATTCAGATTGAGGAGCCTGAAGAACATATCCGCAAATTAAGTGAGGAGCAAAAAGAGATTTTTTCTTACTTTGTCCCTATTACCGGGATGGAACAGCAGCTTTGCCAGGTGCTGGAAGGAGCGCTTAACCGCAAAGAAAAAGATCATAGCTCTTCTAGCGGCAACATTTTAATCACTGGCGGGCGGGGCAGCGGTAAAACAGTTCTTGCGACAGATTTAATCAAAGCGATCAAGAGGATGGAAAAGCATTCTCGAGGAAAGGTGGGCAAAATCACAGGCGAGACTTTGAATCAAAAAGATCTGCCACAGCTTATGAAAGCAGTTGCGGGCGGGTATCTGATCATTGAGAAGGCTGGACAGATTTCCAAAGAGACAGCTACCAGGTTATCCCTTTTGATGGAACAGGATACAAAGGGACTGCTGGTCATTATGGAAGATACCAGGAAAGGGATTGACAAAGCGCTTGGCCAAGATATGAATTTTGCCCGGAAATTTACGGAACGAATTAAGATACCAGTGTTTACAAGTGATGAGCTTGTGGAGTTTGCCAAAGCATATGCGGCGGAGCAGGAATGCGAGATTGATGATATGGGGATATTGGCGCTATACAACCGTATCAGCAATATTCAAAAGCTGGATGAAGCTACGACGCTCACGGAAGTAAAAGAGATTATGGATCAAGCGATTCATAGCGCTGAACGGGGCGGGCTTAAAAAGCTTTTTGGCGGAAAGAAATTTAGTCCTGAGGGATATTTGTATCTGCGGGAAAAGGATTTTGAAGAATAAGGAAACAGGAGTGAGAGGTATGGAACATTTTACAGAATTAGACATGTATTATCTGGGTCAGGGAACCCACTATGATATTTATAAGAAGTTAGGGGCGCATCCTGCCAAAGAAAAAGGGAAAGAAGGGGTGTATTTTGCTGTTTGGGCGCCCAATGCCCATAAGGTGTCTGTGATTGGGGAATTTAATGACTGGAAGGAAGATGCAGACGAGATGACCCGCCTGGAGCCTATGGGAATTTACGAGTTATTTGTCCCAGGAGCGGCAGTGGGGCAAATGTATAAGTTTTATATTGAAACGCCAGATGGCAGGGGGCTCTATAAGGCGGATCCTTATGCAAATTATGCAGAACTTCGCCCTGGCACGGCGTCCAGGATTGCAGACATCAATAGTTTTAAGTGGACCGACGACCAGTGGATGAAAAAGCGTCAGGCATGTAAAGACGTTCATACCCAGCCGATGGCAATTTATGAAGTACACCCTGGATCCTGGATGCGCCATCCGGGCAGAGAAGACGATGGATTTTACACTTATCGGGAACTTGCACAACGACTTACTTCTTATGTAAAGGAAATGGGCTATACGCATGTGGAATTGATGGGAATCTCAGAATATCCTTTTGATGGTTCCTGGGGATATCAGGTTACTGGTTATTATGCGCCTACTTCAAGATATGGAACGCCAGAGGATTTTGCCTACTTGGTAGATTATCTGCATAAGAATGACATTGGCGTAATCTTAGACTGGGTTCCGGCGCATTTCCCAAGGGACGCCCATGGCCTTGCAGAATTTGACGGAACTTGTCTGTATGAATATGCAGATCCTAGAAAAGGAGAACATCCAGACTGGGGAACTAAGATTTTTGATTATGGTAAGACGGAGGTAAAGAATTTCCTGATCGGCAGCGCTTTGATGTGGATCGAACATTATCATATTGACGGGCTTCGGGTGGACGCTGTGGCTTCGATGCTGTATCTCGATTATGGAAAACAAGACGGGCAGTGGGTTGCTAACAAGTATGGCGGCAATAAGAATCTCGAAGCCATTGAATTCTTCAAGCATATCAATACGCTGATTCTTGGAAGAAATCCGGGCGCTATGATGATTGCCGAAGAATCTACGGCATGGCCCAAAGTTACCGGGAAAGTGGAGGATGACGGGCTGAACTTCAGCTATAAGTGGAATATGGGCTGGATGCATGATTTCCTGGATTATATGAAATTGGATCCCTATTTCCGCAAGGATAATCATAACAGGATGACATTTGCGATGAGCTATAACCATAGCGAGCAATATATCCTGGTATTGTCGCATGATGAAGTGGTTCATCTGAAATGTTCGATGATTAATAAGATGCCTGGCCTAGGAATGGATAAATTTGCAAACCTTAAAGCTGGCTATGCATTTATGATGGGACATCCTGGCAAGAAGCTGCTGTTTATGGGCCAAGAGTTCGGGCAACTCCGTGAGTGGAGCGAGGAGCGTGAGCTGGATTGGTTCCTGTTGCAGGAACCGGAGCATCTTCAGCTTCAGACCTATGTCAAGGATTTGCTGCATCTGTACCAGAAATATCCGGCAATGTATCAGGCAGACAGTGCACCAGAGAATTTCGAATGGATTAATCCAGACGATAATTTCCGCAGTGTATTTAGCTTTGTGCGTAAAAGTAAAAATGGCAAGAACAATCTCTTGTTTGTCTGCAATTTTACGCCAATGGAATGGGAGGATTACCGGGTCGGCGTGCCTGTGAGAAAGCAGTATAAGCTGATCTTTAACAGCGACGATAAGAAGTATGGCGGACAGGGGACGAAACGCCCGCTGGAGTATAAAGCAGTGAAGAAAGAATGTGACAATCGTCCGTTTTCCTTTGCTTATCCTCTTCCAGCATACGGCGTAGCGGTATTTCAATATTGATTGAAAGGAGGAAGTTATGGCAATTAATTTACAAAAGGGACAAAAAGTAAGCTTGGAAAAGAAATCATCGGCAGGATTGGGAGAAATTCTTGTCAACTTGAATTGGAATGCAAGACCACAGAAAAAAGGATTTCTCTCCAGCTTATTTGCGAGCAATCAGGGGATCGACTTAGACTTGGGCTGCTTGTTTGAGCTCAAAGATGGCAGAAAAGGAACGGTACAGGCTCTGGGGAACTGTTTTGGCTCTTTAAATCATCCTCCGTTTATCGCCTTGGATGGAGATGACAGGACAGGCGCAGCTGCGGCAGGAGAAAACCTTCGAATCAACGGAGACAAAATTGCAGAGATCAAGAGAATACTTGTGTATACCTTTATATACGAAGGCGTAGCCAATTGGCAGCAGGCAGACGCCATTGTAACCATTAAATATCCAGGAGCAGAAGATCTTGTCGTGAAGATGGATTCCTTTCATTCATCTGAGATTATGTGCGGTCTGGCGTTGTTTGAGAATCAAGATGACCAGACGTTCAGCGTTGAAAAAATCGTTCAGTTCTATCGGGGACACGAGGCTTTAGACAAGGCGTTTGGCTGGGGAATGAAATGGCAGGCCGGAAGGAAATAACATAATGGCATATCTCAATGCTTGAAAAGAGGGACCATGGATCAGTGGGATTTTAATCACTGGTCCATGGTCCCTCTTTTTAGATGCTTTAGGTAGATGTTTCGAACGCCTTGTAATTCTCCCAATCCTTTTAAATGACAGATTACTTCATAGCCGCAGGCTTCAAATCGTGATTTCCAAGAATCTTTATGGTTTCCAGCCATATCGTTATTGGCGTGATCCCCTGCCACCAGCATAAACGGGACCAGATGCACCCGCTTTGCAGAGGTTTTTTTAACTTGCGCAATCAGGGTGTCTAAGCCGGGATAGGCTTCAACGGTTCCCATGAAGATATTAGGGTGCGCCGTTTCTTTCAGCATATAGTCTAGGGCGGCGTACACGGAATTGGCATGGTGCGTGGTGCCGTGTCCCATGAAGACCATTGCTTCCTCTGAGGAGAGCGGCAGGTATTCTGACAACAGGCAGTCTAGGACTTCTCTGTGGTCTTCGGTGGTGGTCAGCAGAGGATCGCAGAAGGCAAGTTGCAGATGATCGGGGGCATGTGCCTGGATGGTGCGTATCATCTCGTCATTTTCGAGGCCGTTGAGGAAATGGGTAGGCTGGATGATCAGATGTTCCACGCCGTCTGCCGCAATCGTTTCCATGGCTTCTGGCAAAGTGGGGATGTAAAGGCCGCTGCGTGTTCTTAGGATCTTAATAATGATGTTGCTGGTCCACGCCTGATAGAGAGGAATGTCAGGAAATGTCTCTGCCACGTCCGCCAGAAGCCTGTCTATGGTTTTCTCTTTACTCTCTAAATAGCTGGTGCCGAAGCTTACCAGCAAAATTGCTTTTTTTTGTGTCATAAGAAGTCCTTTCTAAAAAAGCTGCAGTTCTTAGCCAGGCCAAAGATGTGATCCATGGTTTCACTATCTGTTGTTTCTCATGAGATTATAAAACAGAATCAAAGAAAAATCAATCACGCAGCTTTACTTATCAAGAGTATTTGAGTTTCGCCATTTTGCAATTTATAGCGCCAAAAGGGGGATATCACACGAAGATATTTACCTGTTCAAAAGGTTTACATTACAAAGCAATGCAAACAAAATACACAAAAGTCATCTTGGAAAGCTAGCTTTCCAGAGTGATTTTTGTGCATTCTGTCTTTGCCGCATCAGCGGCAAGACCTTTTGACCAAGTAAATACCTTCGTGCGATACCCCCCTTTTTTTGCGCTATGAATTGCAAAATGGCGAAACTCAAATCAAGAGTAATATTGCATCCATGGATGCAAAAAGCTATACTGTAAAGGATAGAGGTAGTCAAATACCATGCCAGTTTACTGCGGGTTATTTGACCCTGGCGGCATTCGCCAAATGTCTGCAAGCAGTCGCTTGGCTCATTGCTCGCAAGAATAAAAGGAAAGGAAGCATTTTTGCCATGGGTGACGATTTTATGGAGTCTTCATACCCCAAATCCCAGGAAAAGATTGTAAATCCAGATTCCTCGGCAAGCAGAGGGATTATGCCAGGGCGTAGCAGCAGCTATGGGGTAAGCCAGTTAATTGGACAATATAAAGAGAAAGAACGGCTGTCGCTGCAACAGGCTCAGATCAATGGGACTATCGAATTGCTGCCGCTCTTGCAGATTTCCTATGGACAGATTCATGCGGAGTTTACGATAGGAAGCCGCAGGAAATATGTGTTGAAAAACACCCAGATATTTGCAGACGCTTTAAAACGCAGAGAATTTGTATCCTATGGAAAGGAGCTAGAATTTTACCATACCTTAGAGGCCTTTACAGAGGAATGCAGGCCGATTGCTAAATTTCTCTTGCAGGAGGCGGAGGTGCGCAGGACAGTAAGCCAAAACCTGGAATATTACGATAATAAAAAAGGGCGTTTTGTGACTATTCACAGCGGGAATCTCGACAGCTTTTTTGAGGCGTTGGGAGATATGGAGCTTGCAGTGGAAATGAATTTTTCCCCCAGAAGAATGTGGCGCCTATCCAAGGAACCATACTTTCCGAAGCTTAAGATCTGCGGCGTGGAGGGAGGGGCGGTCCTGGAAGCGGAATCCGTATTTTATACTTTTGGAAGAACGTGCTGTTATGTGTGGAGCGAGGGACTTATTTTTCGGATGCCAGCGGAAGAAGCTAGAGAAATTGAGCCGTTTTGGGATTACTTGCATAAATACAAATATGATGAGTTTTTTGTGGGCAAAGCGGAGCTGCCGATGTTTTGCCGGGAACTGCTCCCGGTACTGAAACGCCGTTACCTGGTGGAGAAGCAGCAGTTTCGAGAAGAAGATTTTTTGCCGCCAAAGCCAGAGTATGAGCTTTATCTGGATGCCCCAGACAAAGATACGGTAACTTGTGAAATGTATGCATTGTATGGCGAGAAGAAATACAATGTGTTTGAAAAAGTCAAAATGCTAGATTACCGGGATGAATTGGAAGAATTAAAAGCCAGGGAACAGGTACGATGCTGGTTTGACAATGTGGATCCCCAGAAAATGCAGATGATTCTCATGGAAGATGAGGACGGCTTGTATCAGCTTTTGACTGTGGGCGTGGAGCAATTGTCGAGACTTGGCACAGTGTATGTAAGCGACACTATAAAATCTATCCGTGTAAAGTGTGCGCCGGAGATTTCGGTCGGTGTGTCTTTGAAAGAAAATTTGCTAGAGCTAACCTTGGACAGCTCAGAACTTTCCTTGTCAGAGCTTGTGGAAATCTTGTCTTCTTATCGGCGCAGACGCAAATTTTTCCGACTCAAAAGCGGCGATTTTTTCAGCATGGGCGAGGACGGTCTTTCTGTACTTTCCAGGCTTCAAGACGGCGCTGGAATAGCGTCAAGGCAGTGGGAACATGGGACAGTCCAATTGCCAAAATACTGGGCGCTGTATCTTGATCAGGAAATGAAAAACCAGCGAGGCTTTTACGCTGTCAAGGATCAGAATTTCCGTGCACTGATACGAAATATGAAGACCGTAGAGGATAATGACTTTAAACTGCCTTCATCTTTGGACAGAGTGCTTCGGGAGTATCAAAAACAGGGATTCCTCTGGCTAAAGACACTGCATGCGAATGGTTTTGGGGGGATTCTTGCGGATGACATGGGTCTGGGAAAAACGCTGCAGGTAATTGCTTTCTTACTTTCGGAATGGCAAGAGGGGGCGGCGTTTGACCAGTTTGCGCTAATTGTATGCCCTACTTCTTTGATTTACAATTGGGAAAAAGAGATTCAGCGGTTTGCGCCGCAACTTGCTGCGGTCGCAGTTGCTGGCACGGCATCAGAGCGAATGGAACGGATTTGCAGCGCCAAAACAGGGGATGTTCTGATTACTTCCTACGATTTGTTGCGCCGGGATCTTCCTAGTTATGCAGGCTGCCGTTTTGGATATCAGATTATAGATGAAGCGCAGCATATCAAAAACCATGCCACCAAGGCGGCAAAGGCAGTGAAAGAGATAACGGCGGGATTTAAAGTTGCGCTGACGGGGACGCCTATTGAAAATCGTTTGAGCGAGCTGTGGAGCATTTTTGACTATCTGATGCCAGGATTCTTATTTTCTTATAATAAATTCCGGGAAGAGCTCGAAGTCCCGATTGTCGTCAACCATGAGCAGGAGGCTTCAAAACGTCTGCGGAACATGATACGCCCCTTTGTGCTGCGCAGGCTTAAACAAGACGTGTTAAAAGATTTGCCAGCGAAATTGGAGCAAGCAGTTTTTGCAAAGATGGAAACAGAGCAAGAGAGGCTTTACCGTGCCCATGTGCAGCGCATCAAGATCATGCTTGAGGGACAGTCAGAAGCAGAATTTGCCTCTCAGAAGATACAGATTTTGTCCGAGCTCACCAGGCTCCGTCAGCTCTGCTGCGATCCAGCGCTGGTATATGAGAATTACGAAGAGGAATCGGCAAAACTTGTCATGTGCATTGAATTATTGCAAAATGCACTGCAGGGAGGACATAAGGTATTGCTGTTTTCTCAATTTACCAGCATGTTGTCAAGGCTGCAACAGAAAATGCAAGAGCAGCATATTCCTTTTCTCAGCCTTACAGGTGCCACGAGCAAGGAGAAACGGGAGGAATTGGTAGAGAAATTTCAACAGGGAAATGTGCCAGTATTTTGCATTTCTTTGAAAGCTGGAGGAACTGGGCTCAATCTTACGGCGGCTGATTTGGTGATTCACTATGATCCTTGGTGGAATGTGGCGGTGCAGAACCAGGCAACAGACCGGGCGCACCGCATTGGACAGAAAAACCCGGTGACGGTGTATAAGCTGATTGCCAGGAACACCATAGAGGAGCATATTTTGAAGCTGCAACAAAAGAAGAGCCAGCTTGCAGAACAGCTTTTGAGAACAGAAGGCTTCGAGGGCGTGAAGCTTACCCGGGAAGAGATTTTAAATCTGCTGGGGTGGTAAGGAAGGCTGTTGAGAATGATCAAAAAGATAGGGGATGCTTCATGGATCAAATTGGAACAGTAACCAGTTATTGGGACATTTGATCAACTTACAATAAAATAACCACAAAAGAAGCTCCGCCGCCTAATGTGTCTTCTACCTGGATTTTTCCCCGGTGCGCCTTTATAATCTCCTGTGCGATGCACAGCCCGAGTCCAAAATGTTCTTTATCCTTGTGTGATTTATCACATCGGTAAAAACGGTCAAAAACTGCGTCTTTTTCTGAATCAGGAATGCCAATCCCGCTGTCTGAGACCCGAATCACAAATTTATCAGCGCAAACTTCTAGTGCCAGAGAGATAGTTCCTTCAAGAGGCGTGTAGCTTAGTGCGTTGTCTAAAAGGATGGAAAGTACCTGCTCAATGCGTTCTCTGTCGCAAAAACAAGGCGGCACCAGTTCGTCTGGAAGAGTGACGCTTAAGGAAATAAGCTTTTTCTTTGCCAGTGGTTCAAATTTTTCGTAGGCGGACAGCAGCAGGGTGTCCAGTTCTACCGCTGACTTTTGTATCGTAAAATGGGAGCTGTCGGTTCCTGAGAGCATCAGCATATCGTTAATCAGCCGTCCCATGCGTTTTCCTTCCTGCCGAATTGTTTCGGCAAAATGCGCTGCTTCCTGGGGAGGGGCGTGACGCATGGCAGACAGGGCGGACAGCATTACCGTCAAGGGGGAGCGCAGCTCATGGGATGCAAAAGCGATAAATTCAACCTGTTTTTGACGACTGCGGATCAAAGGCTGCATCATGCGCCAGGTAAAGAACCAAAAGAAAAGTCCTAAAAGCAGGAGCCCAAAAAGATCCGCCCCTGCAAATAAAAAGCGTCGCAGAATGAAAGATGCGTGTAAATCTGTCAAAGGCAATAGGACCGCCATATTGAGCACGCCGCCGTTTTTGGGAATCATGGCGACAGAGGCATAATAATCTTCGCCGTTCCATTCTAGTGAAAAGTCGGCATGTGTGGACAAGATGGAATTCGGAGTTATCGATTCTTCTAATACGGAGTATTCAGCATGGGCCCTTTCCCTGGCTAGCGTAAAAATGTCATCATCCAGTGTCCGGGGAGAAAGCGTCTCAAACGCTAATTTAATGCCTTTGTCCCGGATGTCTATTTCAAACCCTGTATCGACGCAAAATTGTGCCAGCCAGTCCCGGGACAGAATAGACTGGCTGTCCAAATGATTGACTAGCAGAGTGCTATTAATCTGAAAATCTGAAAAATGGCTCTTTCGAGATTCTGATTCCCAGAAACAAAGACAGATCAGGGACATCAAGACCAGTATCATGCCACTTGCCAAAGTACAAAGAAACGTAAGCTGGATATGAAGTTTTTGAAACATGTCATACCTCCAGCTGATAGCCGATGCCCCGGACCGTTTTTAACTGGATCGAGCTTTGAACGCTTTTGAGCCGCCGGCGTAGAAAATAGATGTAATTGTCAAGATTTCCGTCTTCCACCTCTGCGTCTGGTCCCCAAACTTTTGCAAGCAGAGAGGCGCGGGGGATGGTCTGCCTTGGATTGTGCAGAAAGAATTCAAAGAGATCTCCTTCCCTGGCAGAGAGGGAGCAAGAGAGATCTTTGCAGCAGAGTTTTTTCTGTTGCACATCATAAGAGATATCCCCTAGAACTAATGGCTTTCGTCCCTCCCATTTTGGTGGACGCCTTAAGATGCAGCGTATCCTGGCCAGGAGTTCTTCGAAATCAAAAGGTTTAACGAGGTAGTCATCCGCTCCGCAGTCAAGCCCGGTAATCTTGTCATTTAGAGCGCCCAGGGCGGTGACAAAAATAATCGGCGTCGATATGTTCTTTTCTCGCGTAATTTTCAGTACGGAAATACCATCCAGAACCGGGAGCATCCGGTCAAGCAAAATTAAATCATGGGACTGCTGTTCTATAAAATGCAGTCCTTCTTCCCCGTCATAACATACGTCGGTCTCGAAATGACGCTGTTCCAATTGAAAGCGCAGTGTCTCTGCAAGGGATTTGTCATCTTCAATAATCAGTATTCGCATCGTCTTTTTTCCTCCCTCTTATGAGATCAGTATATCACACTTATCTCTAATTAATCTCTAAAAAATCTTTCTCTATTTAGAGAAAGGTTAGAGATTTCTGTGATATCCTGTCTGCAGATTCCAATAGAAAGGCTTTAAAGGAGGTAACGTATGAATCATAAGAGAATCAAACAGATCACAGCAATCTTGCTTTTGGCGTTTTTGATCTGCGCCACACTGGCCGGCTGTGGCAAAGAGGGTCAGGAGGGAACCAGCGGGGCAGCAGGACAAAATACAAACGGGACGAAGACAGAAGCAATTAATACCGAAAACGGCGGCAAAGAATCTGCCATGGGACGGTTCCTGGAGGAAGAAATTGATACGGGCATTGTATTTGGAACTATTTACGATATGAAGAAATTAGAGGATGGGACGCTGCGAATCATTGGCTCCAATGGCGATGATGGCTCTAAGGGAGCCTGGGATTCCAAGGACCAGGGAGCGAGCTGGGAAAAAGCATATGATTTCCCTACAGAGCTTCAGGACAGCGATCAGGGCTATTCAGACCGTGCCGCATTGTCTTCTGACGGGCAGGCGGTATGCGCCTACAATCAAATTCAAAAGGGCGGCGGGATCCTTGCGGTGCTGTATCTGCTTGATCAGAATGGCAAAGCAAGCCGCATTCCGTTTGAGCTCCCAAGTGTTAACACAGAGGGCGCCATGTCCAATTCATTCGAAGTAACTGCGGAAGATCTGCCAGATGAGGAACCTGAGAATCAGGCAGAGGAAGATTCGCAAGAAATGGGGGCGAGCATCTCCAATTTGATTATGGACATTCAATTTCTGGGCAATGACCAAGTATTGGCAAAGGATATTTCTGATAATGTTTACCAGATCAGCACAGCAGATGGGAGCTTGAGACAAACGTATCAATTTGACGGTTCTATGGAATCGCACCAGGTATATGCAGCGGGAAAGAAAATACTGGTATTTAGCAACAAGGAAGTGCTCTTATTTGATTCAGAAACAGGGCAACAGATTTCAACAGAAGAAACACTGCAAAAAGGCGCTGCCGAGTCAGGTTTTTTTCAGGCGGTGGACACCATAAATCAGGGAGAGAGCGTATATGGCGTCGCCAGGGGAGGGCTTTATCATTATAAGTTTGGCGGCAGCGTGATGGAGCAGTTAATTGACGGAAGCATGAACTCTATGGGAGCGCCCTCGTTTTATCCGATCGTGATGGCGATGTTAGATGAACAGAATTTTTTGGTGGCGGCAAACGATGAGAATTCTGACTCGCCCACGGGCATTGCACTGTTAAAATATACTTACTCAGCAGACACGCCTGCAAAACCAGACAAGGAGCTAAAGGTGTATTCCTTATATGATAACAGGGAAATGAGACAGTCTATCACCCGTTTCCAGAAAGACCACACAGACGTCTATGTCAATTACCAGGCCGCCATGTCAGAGGAGAACGCCGTCAATGTTTCTGATGCATTAAAGACGCTGACTACGGAAATTATGGCGGGCAAGGGCCCAGATCTGCTGATTTTAGATGGAATGCCAGTGGAAACGTATATCGAAAAGGGGATTTTAAAAGATCTCTCTTCGATGATCTCAAAAGAGGGTGGTTATTTTGAAAATATCTTACATGCATATCAGAATCAACAAGGGCAAATCTGTGCAGCTCCCGCCAGATTCATGCTTCCCATGGCGCAGGGCGGCAGCGCCGATTACAAGCCTGGGGAGGCGTTTGATTCGTTTACCAGTCGCAAGGGCGTTCTTGCTGGAATGGAGCCGAAGTATGTGATAGAAAAATTTTGGTATACTTGCGGTGCGGCATGGCAGAAAGAAGACAAAACATTAGATGTGGCAAAAATTACAGAATTTCTTACGAGCCTCAAAAATGCTTATGGGGAATATGACGCCAATGCAAATCAACAGGGTATGTCAGTTAGCTTTACGAGCGATGGAAATACAGGCAATACGGAAGAAATAAAAAAAATATTGTTCAGTTATGGGGATTTTGACCTTGCGTTTGGAAGAACAAAGGTAAACATTGGATTATTTGCAAAAATGGATTATGGAATGTTATCTGCAGTGAATAACAAGCTCAAAGATGGAAGCTACGGGCTGATGCCAGGACAGGCAGAGAATGTCTTTGTACCTTCTATGATCCTGGGAATTAGCAGCAAGAGCAATCAGCCAGAGACAGCGGAACAGTTTTTAAGATATTTGTTTTCTCATGAATCACAGAAGATTTCACAGTCGGGAGGACTCCCGGTGGAAAAAGAGGCGTTTCGCAGCGTGATTGACGGTCATCAGTATCAGGGAAAAGAGAATCTGGTTTGCGTAGGAGGTTCTGGTGACGACATCGATGAGATTTTGGATTACGCCATGGTTTCGACGCCAGAAGAGGAGATTAAGAAGCTTACAGATCTTGCAGAATCCGTGGACACTCCTGCGCTTCGGGATGACGTAATCAAAGACGCAGTGTCAGAACAGGGTGAAAAAGTCCTCAAAGGTGAAATCACCCCCGAAGAAGCTGCCGACGCCATTATGCAGAAGGTCAATATATACTTGGCAGAGTAGCATGCTGGTTGCAGAACGTAAATATATGCCTGGTGGAGCAGCGTGCTTATCATAGAAAGTAAATATTTAAAGTAAAGAGCAAGATGTTTGCAACAAAAGGTTAATATTTAAAGTAAAGAGCAAGATGTTTACCGCAGAAAATATGGAAAGACATGGGTGGGGTCATGAAGAAGACGTACCAATTGATTAAGGCCAGGCGTTCGAAAATCACAGCAAGCCGTAAAAGCTTTCAGGGATTTTTATGGATACTTCCGAGTTTTCTGGGAGTGATGGCGTTTTATCTCCTGCCCTACGCAGATGTTGTCCGCCGCTCTTTTTTCGGGGCGGTAGACAACCAATGTAAAGGATTGGAGAATTACCGCACTGTGCTGGAAAATACGGCGTTTCTTCTTGCTGTAAAAAATACGCTGCGCTTTACATTGTGTTGCATTCCGGCGCTGATCCTGACGGCGCTTCTGTGCGCAGTGATTATATACCGCAGCAAATATGGCGGAGTGATTAAGAGCGCATTTCTGATTCCGATGGCGCTGCCGGCAGTTTCCGTGGCTTTGATGTGGCGGCTGCTCTTTCATTCTCAGGGAATGGTAAATCACTGGCTGTCACGGTTTTCTGCCAGCGGAACAGACTGGATGAACGATGAGAGCGCATTCTGGATTTTAGTGGGAAGCTATCTGTGGAAAAACCTGGGATATGACATTGTGCTTTGGATGGCTGGCCTTAGCGGTATTTCTGAAAACATCTATGAGGCGGCAAGGGTGGATGGAGCTGGAGAGTGGCAGTGCTTCTTTAAAATCACACTGCCGAACCTGAGATCTTCTTTTTATACGATTACAGTTTTATCATTCCTTAATTCCTTTAAAGTGTTCCGGGAAGCTTATTTGGTAGCAGGGGATTATCCCCATGAGAGCATTTATATGATGCAGCATTTATTCAACAACTGGTTTCGCAGCTTTTCCTTTGACAAGATGGCGGCTGCAGCAGTGCTGGAAAGTCTTGTGCTGCTGTTATTGATCCTGCTGTTTCAAAGAGCGTTGGAGCGGCGTAATGATGGAAAAGAGTGTTAGAAGAAAGGAAAAAGAAAGGATGAGACATGGAGCAAAGATTTCAAAGGCAGTCTTATGGGGGAGTTTGGGTATATTGGGATTCTTGACGCTTTATCCGGTATTCTTCCTGCTTGCGAGCTCTCTGATGGGAAACGACGAGCTGGCAAAATATTTGGGACCGGTGATCGCAGGCAAAGAGGGATTTGTGGATGTTCCGCTTTTGCCCCAGTATCCAACCTTGAGACATTATGTGGAAATATTTTTAGACTCCCCGGAATTCTTTGTCATGTTCTGGAATTCAACCAAAATCACTGTCGGAGTCCTGGCGGGACAGCTTGTGGTGGGAACCATGGCGGCATGGGGGTTTGCCAAGCATGATTTTCCAGGAAAAAAGGGATGTTTCCTGATTTATATGATTTTAATGCTGATGCCCTTTCAAGTGCTAATGCTTTCCGATTATCTAGTGTTAGACCGTCTGAAGCTGACAGACAGCCTGTGGGGAATTATTTTGCCAGGAGCATTTTCTACATTTCCAGTATTTATCATGTACCGTTTTTTTACAGAGATACCAGACAGTCTAATCGAATCGGCGAAGCTGGACGGCGCCAGAGAATGGCAGCTCTTTGTGTATCTTGCGCTTCCAGTGGGATCCTCTGGGGTAATTGCCTCTCTAGTGCTGGGATTTTTGGAATATTGGAGTCTCATTGAGCAGCCGATGACATTTTTAAAAGACAAAAGCTTGTATCCGCTGTCGATTTTTCTGCCGGATATTACGAATGTGGGTAAATCGGGCATGACGTTTGCGGCTTCGGTGGTCACGTTTCTTCCGGCAGTGCTGGTGTTTTTGGGAGGGCAGGATTATTTGGAGCAGGGAATTATGGCGGGCGCAGTGAAAGAATAGCAGTAGTTGGAAAGGAAACGAATCCATGGACAGAAAAAAAATATTCGGCATATTCGGTGGTTTTCTGGCAGTGATGCTGGTGTTTACAATTTTATCAAGGGCATTTGGCGGCGCAGCCATGGCAAAGGTGGAAACCATAAAGATCTCCACAGGAACGATTGATCATAAAGTCAGCGCAAGCGGCAGGGTGGAAGCAGGAAAAGAGATTGCGGTTTACACAAAAAGCGGACAGCGAGTCCAAGAAATCTGTGTCCAAGAGGGTCAGTCTGTGGAAGAGGGGCAGGTATTATTTCTGGTAGATCTGGAGGAATTAGAGGAGCAGATATTGACGGTGCAGCAGGAGCTTGAAAAGCTTAAGCTTCAGGACCAGGATCTAAAGAGTGCTCAGAGCGTGGAACGGCAGAACCAGGAAAATGCCAGAAACCGGGCAATCGAGGATTATAATTCTGCTGTAACGCAGGGGAATGCCGCCGTGACGCAGGCAAAAGCAGACTGGGACTGGGCAGAACAGGAATTGCAGCGGTTTTTGCAGACTAGCCCAAACTCCACGGCAGACCAAGGACAGGATAAAGTTACCGCAGAGACGGAGGGGAGGAAAGAGGCGAAAGATCATCAGAATCCAGAAGCAGAACCTGAGCAAGAGAATAATGAAAGCCAAGAGACCGAGGACGGCAGTAAAGAAGACAGCGCAGACACCCAGGCGATGAGCTCTGTGGCAGAATGGGAAGCAAAAAGACAAGCGTTGGAACAGGCTGCGGCGGAGGCAAAGGCAGTATATGATAATGCGCTTTCCGGCCGATCTGAGAATATTAAAAGCGCACAGCGAGCGCTAGAGGACGCTTCTGTTAGCACTGCTTCGGATAGCACAAGACAACAGAACGAAATTACCAGAAAGCAGCAGCAAATTGTGCTGGAAAAACTATTGAGACTCAAAGAGGCAGAAGGAAAGGTGACCGCTCCTGTGCGGGGGCTGGTGACGCAGATTGCAGTTACTACCGGGGATTTTACCTCCGAGGGTACGGCGATACGGCTTGCCGATACATCCCAAGGATGCCGGATCATAGCGGCTGTAGATAAGGCGAATGAGAAGTATGTCAGCAAGGGGAGCGAGGTAACGATTTCCGTCTCTGGAAAGAAGGAAAAGATCACAGGCTATGCCATTTCCAATGTTGCGCAACATGAGGAAGATAAAAACATGCTTCAGGTAACGATTGATTTGCCGGAAGGAGTTGTGGAAGCAGGAACGTTGACTGAGATAGAAATCATCCAGAAGTCTAAGACATACCATGCCATACTTCCGATCGAAGCCCTTCATGAGGAACAGTCAGCATCTTATGTGCTCATTTTAGAAGAGGAGCAGGGGGTTATGGGTTCTGGATTTGTGGCAAAACGCTATGAAGTGGAAGTTCTCGACAAAAACAGTTCGCAGGCTGCCCTGGCAGAGGGGACGCTAACAGGAGACCAGGAGGTTATCAATAGTTCCAGCCGCTTGATCGGGGATGGGAGCAGAGTGAGGAGAAAGGCGGAATAAATGAAGAAAAAATATGCAAGCTGCCTGCTTTTTGCAGTGTTGTCTGTGACGTTCTTTTATCTCTCTGCAATGTTTTGGGGAGAGCTGAGCCGCAGCAAAGAGCGCCTCATGTGCACTCTCAGCGAGCCTGTCAGTGAAAATCAAGCGTCATTATTGATGGAGCAGTATCTGGAACAGTTGCAAGAGGATCTACAGGCAGACGGTAAGAAACAGCCTCTTGAATTCTGCATTTGGGGACAGAAAGAAGAGGTGTCTTTGACCAATGAAAATTTATCCCGGAGCGTTCCGGCAGATGTCATCATTTTCTGCGGCAGTCTGGAACTATTGTTTGAAGACTGCCGCACGCCCAGTTGGGATGACCAGCAAGGATGCCTGCTTGACGAGGAGGCGGCATGGATGTTGTTTGGAAGCGTTGCTGCAGAGGGAAAGGAGATTATTTTAGAGGAGCAACGTTATACAGTCAGAAAGGTGATCTCAGGAAAAAATGGAATTGCCGTGATTCCGGCGCGCAGTTCAAAAATTCAAAATGGGATGCCGAAAAAAGCAGAAAACGGGCAGGAAGAAGGTATAGAAGAAAAGATCCTCCACAGGGTCACCATTAAGAGAACGAAAAATCAATCGGTCAGCGGCCAGCAGGCAGCCTGGATCAGCCAGTTTGGGCTGCCTTGTGATCTTTTGGATTTGGAGTTTTTGCGGGGCATTTGCGGTTTTTGCGTCTTGCTGATGCCTGTGGCAGCAAGCAGCATGTTCCTGTATCAGCTGTGGAAAATGTACCGAAAACAGGAGCTTTGGAGACCAAAAATGGTTTTGCTTGGCATATTGCTGTTGTTTGCGGCACTGATCCTTTTGCAATTTCAAAAGTGGCTGCAGATCCCAGACGATTATATCCCAGCAAGATGGTCGGAGTTTGAATTTTGGTCCCAGTTGCTGAAACAGAAAGAGCAAGCAGTGAGATTGCTTTTTTCAATTCCAAAGACTGTGCTAGATTACGCATGGATAGGCAGCTTTCTCAAAGGCGCGGCAACTGGAATTTCCTGTTTTTTCTGCGGAGTTTTCCTGTTGATGCATTTAAAAATTGCTGATTGCCAAGAAGCATGATATAATCTGATGTAATAAAGAAATGATAAATTGCAAAGGAGATTATTATGCAATATACATGGAGTGACATAAAACAGCATATTGCATCTTGTACGCACTGTCCATTAAGCCTGTCCAGGCAACGGCCTGTGATGGGGCGTGGAGATTATAAGGCTGATATTATGCTAATCGCCGAGGCGCCCGGAGCGCAGGAAGATCAGCAGGGGATTCCATTTGTTGGGCGCTCCGGGGAAATATTGGACAGTCTCTTGAAAGATTGCGGACTGTCCAGGGATGAAATTTACATAACGAACATTTTGAAATGTCACCCTCCTGGGAACCGTGATCCCAAGGAGGAAGAGAAAGAGGCGTGTTTCCCATACCTAAAATATGAGACTTTTCTTTTAAGGCCCAGAATCATTGTGTGCCTTGGCCGTGTCGCTGCCCAGCGCATTATTTCGCCGGATTTTAAAATTACCAGAGAGCATGGCGCCTGGACAGAACGAAAACATTGCCTGATGACCGCAACCTATCATCCCTCGGCAATCCTGAGAGATCCTTCTAAGTATGAAATTGTAAAGAAGGATTTTTGTGAGATTGCCAGAAAACGAGCGGAAATGATGCCAGGTCAATTGGTAGTTTGAGTTTCCGCATTTTGCAATTCATAGCGCCAAAAGGTTTCCATCACAAAGTGATGAAAACACTTTGCACATAAAAGCGCTCTGAAAAGCTAGCTTTTCAAGCACTTTTTGTGCAAGATGTCTATGCTGCTAAAGGCAGCAAGACCTTTTGGCGCTATGAATTGCAAAATGCGGAAACTCAAAAATTGGAAGAAATTGCATATAGTCAGGAACTGTGATATAATTTGATACATTATATCGTACGACAAAGGTTCCTTGCAGCAGCTGTAAAATTGACGGAATATCGAAGCGTAAGGGGATTCTGGGAGTACGAATTTAGAATGGAGGGAGTATTGATGTCATATAGGGCTTTAGGAACAAAGAGTCCTGTCAAACTGAACGTAGAACGATCAGAATTGGATCTTAAAACGGCGGCGCTTCAATTTTTGCGGGACACTTGTGAAGATTTAAGATTTGATAATGAGAAAGAAAAAGAGGAGGGCAAAAAGGGAATAAGATATGGAAAAAGCTTGCGGGAACACCAGATTCCATACAATATGCAGATGGACGTCGATCGTTTATGCCTAGAAAACGCTGTGAATCGTTTTATGGATTCTGGCGTGGCGCAGGATGCATTTGACGTTTATTTCTGTTATCTGGAGATGTTCGTGGGGGAATATGGCAAGACCCAGAGCATGATCGAGCTTCTGTCAGAATTTGAAGATAACGCTGGCTCTCTGCTTATGAAGCACAGGGATCATTATTCACATTCTGTCTATGTTTTTGCATTAGGGCTTGCGATTTATGAGACAAATGCATATTATCGCCAGGCATACCAAGAATTTTACGGATTAAAGGACCAGAGGAAGGCGGCGCATCATTACCTGCAATATTGGGGGCTTGCCTCATTGTTCCATGATATTGGTTATCCTTTTGAGCTTCCCTTTGAACAAGTGGCATCCTATTTTGAAATAGATCGGCAGGACAGGGCAAGAATGCCGATGATTGCTTATCATGGCTTGGATCGCTATGTAACGATCAGTGAGCCAGTGAAACGGGCGTTGGCAAGGATTTATCAGGACGAGGGAGTCATATTTCAAAGCACCGACCAATTATTTGCTTATGATATTGCAAAGAAGCTCTCAAGCATTTACATATTTTCCAAGGAAAGCTTGGAGGAAATATTGAAAACGAAGCCAACACATCCAGAATATTATAATTGCTTTATGGATCATGCATACTTCAGTGCCACGGTTCTATTCAAAAAAATTTTCGAAGAGATGGGAAGCGAGATTACCAGGGCGTCCGTTGATGCGCTGACCGCCATTATTCTCCATAACAGCCTTTACAAGTTCAGCATCGCTTTTTATAAAGATCCAAAGCTCAATCGACCGCTTACGCCCCGATTGCATCCACTTGCATTTATGCTGATGCTCTGTGATGAGCTGCAATGCTGGGACAGGATTTCTTATGGCAGGAATTCGAGGACGGAGCTGCATCCGATGGGATGCTGTCTTACTTTCTGCGAAAATGGAATTCAGGCGGTTTATCAGTATGACGAGGCGGAAAAAGAAAAAATCATGCGGTTTGAGAAGGAATATAGAAAATGGGAAGTGTCCATGCCGCAGGAGAAAGGAAGCAAGGAATATGCCCTCTGGAAAAAGAAAAAGCCCACATTAAAGGCGTATGCCAGCATGGCGTTTGAGAATGAATTTCAGCAAGATATTGAAAAAATCGTCGACTTGTCCCATATTTCTTTGCATGTGAAGACGGCGCTTCAAAAAAGGGAGAATCAACATAAGAAAACCTACTTATCAAACAGCAATTTTATTCATTTATATAATTTTGCCGTTGCCCTCAATGGTAGATGGGAGCGTAATGAAGAATGGAGAACTTCCAAGGAGCATGGCAAAGAGGCGCAATTTTTGAGAGACCATATGGAAGAATTCTTGCAGTCATTTAAGAATTTATCTCTGGAATACAAGTTGTCTAACATCAATCAGGCGAAAGCATTTGCCGGATATTTGGACGCCATCCACTGCTTTTATACTGACCATCCGGTGGATTATGAACTGCTGAAGCATTTTGAACCGCAAGAGGTGAAGGCTATAGGCGCCATGGAGCATTACCGCTGGCTGCTGGAACATTGTGAGATGGGATGGAGGCATGGAGAGCCGAAGTCCATAGACCAAAGAGAGATGGAGCGAATACATCCAGACATGATGCCAGAAGACTGGATGGAAGATGGCAAGATCACAAAAGAAGCTGCCTATAGGAATTATCAGAGGCTGGATCAGGCGGAGAAGGATAAAGACACGGAACCCATGAACGCCATGCTGAAGCTTCTAAAATTATTTGATGGATTGCGCATTTATCGTCTGAATGTCAAATAATCAGCTTATCGAGAAATAGCCAATTGCTTAAATACAAAAGAAAAGAGAATCGACAGGCATGTGTGCGAGATCACGATTACCTCGAAGACAAAGAAAAGTGGAACTCCCTTTGCGTCCTGGGGTCAGCGAAGCTGGAAACTGCAGGGTGCATATGATATAAATAGATATGAAGCAGGAGGATTGAGGAGTGAAAGTGAAAAATTCTTGGATAATTGTATTTATGATGATGACTGGCCTTATTATAGGAACAGTGATTGGCAGTTACTGCAGCGGGATGCAGGCGTTAAGCTGGCTCAATTATGGCCAGGTGTTTGGTCTTACCAGTCCGTTGGTGCTAGATTTAGGAGTGTTGGTGCTGACTTTGGGTCTTACCATTAAGATCAATATTGCAAGCGTCATTGGAATTGTTATCGCATTTTTATTTTATAAGCTTCTGGTGAGATAAGCGTCGATGCAGGCCTGAGAGAACTTGCGGGGCTGTCGCACAAATGTATTTACCTGTTTAAAAGGTTTCCATTGCAAAGCAATGCAAACAAAATGCACAAAAATCACTCTGGAAAGCTAGCTTTCCAAGAAGACTTTTGTGCATTCTGTCTTTGCCGCATGAGCGGCAAGACCTTTTAAACAGGTAAATACATTCGTGCGACAGCCCCATCTTGTTATTTGATAGCAAATATTGTTTGTATACGATTGTTTACCAATGTTTCTGTGAAAGTTTAACAAATCGCAATAGAAAACAGGGATTTTTTTTGTAATAAATTGAAATAATCTATGGAGTATGGTAAAATATCTGAAAGACTATAAGCTCAGGAGGAAAGAATATGGAGATTCTGTTTGTGGAATATCCCAAGTGTTCCACTTGCCAGAAAGCAAAAAAATGGCTTCTGGAACGTGAGGTTGCATTTGTGGACCGCAATATTAAGGAAGATCGTCCCAGCGCAGAAGAGATCAAAGCATGGCATCAAAAAAGCGGCCTGGATATTAAGCGTTTTTTTAATACCAGCGGGGTAGTGTATAAGGAAATGAAGTTGAAAGACCGTCTGCCGCAATTGACTTTGGAAGAAAAATATCAACTTCTTGCCACAGACGGGATGCTGGTAAAGCGTCCGCTTCTCATAACGGAGCAGGGAGCGTTTCCAGGATTCCGGGAGGAAGAATGGGAGAGCATGATAAAAAGATGAGCATCGTACGGGAGCATTTTGTATTTACTGGGAGGGTGCAGGGCGTAGGATTCCGCTATAAGGCAAGCTCTTTGGCACGTCATTATGGAGTCACGGGATGGATTCGAAATAACGGGGACGGATCCGTGGAAGCGCAGCTGCAAGGCAGGGAAGAAGCTCTGGATATGATGCTTCAAGGGCTTCATCAGGACTCCTATATACGCATAGACTGGATAACAAGAGAACGCATGGAAGTGGATGCCAAACAGAAAGGCTTTACAGTGAGGTATTGAGCTAGCGGATATCTTGCTGTGATCTAAAGGAGGAGAAAGTATGCTTAAAAATTGGAACAAGCCGGAGAAACCAGAGGCGGAAGAACTGGAAGAACGGTTGGAGGCGGCCAAGCAGAAGCTGCGTCAGCAACAGATGCTGATCAAGGATCGCAAGCTGCCCGTGTTTGTTTTGTTTGAAGGATGGGGCACTGCGGGCAAGGGCAGCATTTTGGGAAAACTAATTCTCAATATTGATCCCAGGTTTTTTAAGGTTGCCACTATGGACATACCTACGGAAGAGGAAAAAAGAAAGCCGTTTTTATATCGCTACTTTGTAAAAATTCCGGAGGCTGGGAAATTCTGTTTCTTGGATTCTGGCTGGATGGACGAAGTAACCAAGGGATGCCTTCATGGGAGCATCAAGGATAAGGAATACAAGAAACGGATTGACAGCGTCAAGCGGTTTGAACGTCAGCTCACCGATAATGGTTATCTGGTGATGAAGTTCTTTTTCCAGATTAGCCAGAAAGAACAAAAGAACAGGATTAAGGCTCTCGAAAAAGAACGAAGCACGAAATGGCGTGTCAGTGATAACGACCTTTGGCAGAATGAACATTATGATAAATGTCTGAAAACGTATGACCAATATTTGAACGATACCAATGCATCCACCTCTCCATGGTACATCGTGGATGCCCAGAACAGGAAGTGGGCGTTGCTTCAGGTGCTGGAGACTTTGGTCAATGGGATAGACACGGCGCTGCAAAATAGCGCCATGGCAGTGCCTCTTTTGCAAAATGTATTTCCATTGGAGAAAATTCCTAAGCTCTCAGAGCTTCCTTTGGATAAAGTGATTGAGGAGGATGCTTATAAACAGGAGCTCAAAGAGCTGCAAGAGAAGCTTAGAGGCTTGCATAATGAACTGTATAGGAAGAAGATTCCTGTGATCATCGCATATGAGGGCTGGGATGCTGCAGGCAAGGGAGGCAATATAAAGCGGATTACTGGAGCGTTAGATCCCAGAGGATATGAAGTGCATCCGATTGCAAGCCCGGAACCCCATGAGAAAGCAAGGCATTATCTGTGGCGTTTTTGGAACCGACTGCCAAAGACGGGCCATGTGGCGATTTTTGACCGTACTTGGTATGGCAGGGTGATGGTGGAGCGCTTGGAAGGATTTTGCAATGAGAATGACTGGAAGCGCGCCTACAATGAGATCAATGAGTTTGAGAAAGAATTGTCGGACTGGGGAGCGGTAATTATCAAATTCTGGGTGCAGATTGACAAGGACGTGCAGCTTGCGCGCTTTACCGACCGCCAGAATACGCCGGAAAAGCAGTGGAAGATTACGGATGAAGACTGGCGCAATCGGGAAAAATGGGATCAATATGAGGATGCGGTAAATGAAATGATAAAGAAGACAAACACCTCATATGCTCCATGGCATGTGCTGGAGTCCAATGACAAGAAATATGCCAGGATCAAGGCGCTTAAGATCGTGATTAAGGAATTAGAAAAAGTATTATAAATCAAACAATCAGGAAGGGTGCGGAGAAATCATAACATTACGTTAGTGACCTGGACTGGATGTAGGAAAAGGAAGGTAGAACAGCATGGAATTAAAAGATTTTATGGATTTATCGAAACTGCAGAAAATTCAGGATGATTTCTCCAATGCCACGGGGCTTGCGGCTATAGCTGTGGGAATGGATGGAAAATATCTGACAGAGGGAAGCAATTTTACAGATTTTTGCATGAAATATACAAGAGGTTCACAGGAAGGGCTTAGAAGATGCGTCAAATGTGACAATGAGTGTTCGGGAACATATTTTTGTCATGCGGGTCTGATGGATTTTTCCGTGGATATTACGGTAAACGGAGAGAAGCTAGGAACCATCGTGGGAGGACAGGTGCTTCCAAACCCTCCAGATGAAGACAAATTCCGTCAGACGGCGCAGGAGCTTGGCATTGACCCGGAGGATTACATCAGGGCGCTTCGCAAAGTTCCTGTAAGCACAGAGGCTAAAATACGTTCTTCTTCGAACTTGCTGGGGATCATTGTCAACCAGCTTGTAAATCTGGAATTTTTTAAATACAGCAATGCTGACAGGCTTAGCGGCGTGCAGAAAGGCGTGGAGGAATCCAACGACCTGATTCAGACAATTAATGACAATACCAGCCATCTTAAGGCGATTGCCAAAAAGCAGAATATCTTGTCTCTCAATGCAAGCATTGAAGCTGCCAGAAGCGGGGAAGCAGGCGCAGGATTTGCAGTGGTGGCAAAGAACATGCAGGATCTCTCTTCTCAGTCTGCGGTGATCTATAATGATATCGAGAAGTCAGTGGCAGAGATTACGGAACGGATTTCTTCGCTTGTTTCTCTGTTCGATTAAACATATACATAAATTAAAAGTAATTAGTATAAAATGCCTCCGTTTACAGATAATAGTACCATAATCGCTTTGCGAGAATGATAAGAGATTTGTAAATGGAGGATTTTTTATGAAAGCAACGGGAATTGTTCGAAGGATAGATGATCTGGGGAGGGTGGTAGTGCCAAAGGAGATTCGCCGTACTTTGCGGATTCGTGAGGGGGATCCTTTGGAAATTTTTACAGACCGTGAAGGGGAAATTATTCTCAAAAAATATTCTCCCATCGGGGAACTGGGGCAGTTTGCCGGTCTGTATGCAGAAAGCCTTGCTCAGACTAGCGGCTGTCTGGTATGCATTACGGATCGTGACCATGTGATCGCTGCAGCGGGCACGGGAAAGAAAGACTATGACGGCAAACCGATCAGCAAGCAGCTAGAAAATGTCATCACAGACAGAGAAACGTTCTGCGCCCGGAAAGATGACAAGGGGTTTGTGAATATTACTCTGGATGATTCCGGGGATTTTAACTCGCAGGTAGTTTCGACCATTATTTGTGAAGGAGACGCCATTGGATCGGTGGTCATGTTTAACCGGGAGGAAAATGGCAACGTCGGAGAGACTGAGAGCAAGCTTGCCAAGGTAGCGGCAGGATTTCTGGGCAGACAGATGGAACAATAAGAACCATCTGTCTAAGGGCAGAAAAATGTTAACGGAACTGTGCCGCAGGCACTGTTTTATCCAGCGCATGGAATTGATACCCAGCCTGAGACAAATTTTTCAGCACGTCAGGAAGGGCGGCCAGGGTGGCATTCTTTCCACTGCCGTCGTGCATCAGCACTACCGGAGTGTCCACATGTCCGATATTATTACAGATATTGTCAATGATGTTCGAGGTGGTGGTAAGGTTGCTGCCGTCCCCGGAGCTGACATTCCAGTCAAAGTATTGGAATCCCCTGGCTTTCATTTCCTGGATGATTTCATGGCTTACATAGGAGGAACCGTTGTTGCTGCCCCCTGGAAACCGGAACAGAGAAGGGGTGTAATTGGCATTCTCTACGACCCAGTCAAATACCTGTTGATAGTCTTTAAGAAAAGCGTCTTTGGAAGCATAAATCTTATTATAATCATGGCTGTAAGAATGAAGGGCAAGCGTATGCCCTCTTTTTACAATTTCTGATAAGTATTCTTCATATTCTTCATTGTTTTTGCATACCACGAAGAAAGTCGCTTTTGCATCGTACTGGTCCAGCAGATCTAGTACCTTGGGCGTCAGGTTGGAGGGACCGTCGTCAAAGGTCAGATAGGCGATTTTCTCTGCGCCCATGCTTTCAGGATCTTCCACGTTGGCATAAAGGCTTGGGTAAGGATCTTCAGAATCTTTTGTGCCAAAAGAAGCGTCCTCGTCTTCCTCAGAATCAGAAGCGCCTTTTTCCTGAGCGAGAGAGTTGATTTGAGCGGATAACTCTGAGATATATTCTTCCTGTCCCTCTAGGTATGCTTCCTGTTTTTCAAGCTCCTTGCTGCTGTCTTCAAGCTCTTCGCTGCTGTGCTTTAATTGGGCGTTCAGATCAGAATTGGTTTTCTGAAGTTGTGACGCCTGTGTTTCCAGAACCTGGTTTTGACGGCCTAAGGACAGACACTGCCAGCCCAGGAATCCAGTGCAGCCAAGAAGCAAGCCTGTACAGGAAAGAACTGCTGCGAATGGTAATTTTTTCATAATCTGCCTCCTTGTTGTTCAATTTCATGTATTAGTATACAAAAAGAACCAAATTTCAACAAGCCCAAATGTAATAATGAAGAAGATTGATGCATTTTGTTGATTTATCTAGGAAATGCATTTTAATTTACAGATCGCTGTCAAACGGCTTGTATATTTTATTTATTTGAAATATAATAAGAGTATTGTTTAAAATGGCGGAGGTTTATTGTCCTGTAGCATTAGGGCGTTAAAATGCCTGCTGCTTATAAAAATTTCTTAATACGATAAATAGTCCTCCAAGTAGGATTTTTTCTTGTAGCTCTGAGAGAATTTTATTAATTTACAAAAAAGTGTAAAATAAACAGGCCATAAAGACGAAAAAATACAAAGGAGAAGCTTACATGAAGTTTATTCATATAGCAGACATACATTTAGGGGCGAAGCCAGACAAGGAACAGTCCTGGGGAGAAGAATGGAAGTATCACAACTGGAAGGCATTTACAAAGGTTATCAGCAAGGCGAAAGAAGAGCAAGTGCAGATCTTGCTGATTGCCGGAGACTTGTTTCACAGGCAGCCGCTGCCACGCGAATTAAAAGAAGTGAATCAGCAATTTTCTAAAATTCCGCAGACGCATGTGGTGTTGATTGCCGGAAATCGCGATTACCTAGCGCCAAGTTCCTGTTACCGGAACTTTCCATGGGGGAAGAATGTGCACTTTCTTGCGCAAGAGCAGATAGATTACATCGAATTAGAAGGGCTTGACACTAGAGTGTATGGGCTTAGTTATTGGCAGCGGGAGATTTCTAAGCCGCTGTACCAGCAGATACAAGTCAAGGGAGGAGAGTTCTGCAATATTCTTCTTGCTCATGGTGGAGACGAGAGACATATTCCTTTCGACGGCAAGGATTTTGAACATAGCGCCTTTGACTACGTGGCATGTGGGCATGGACATAAGCCCATGGAGATTGTTAAGGACAAAGTAGTGATGGCAGGGGCTTTGCAGCCCATGGACTGCGGCGATACTGGCGAACACGGATATTTTCTTGGAGAAATCAAAGACCATGTGTGCAGTGTACAGTTTGTGCCGCTGCATTACTGCGAATATATTCCCCTGAACTTAAAAGTCAGTCCAGAGATTACCCAGAGCGCCTTAAAGGAGTTTGTTATGATGCGGGTACGGGTAGCGCCTGAGTATCAGAAATTCAGGATTACCTTGACAGGATTCTGCAATGAGGAGAATCCTGTGGAGCCAGAGGAACTTAAGAAAATGAAACAGGTGGCGCAGGTCATTAACAAATGCCATACAGATTACGATTTTGAGAAAATGAAACTGCAGCATGAGCGGCAGGTTTTAGGACGGTACATCCAGATGATGGAGGAGATGCCTCAAAATGAAATAACCAAGAAAGCACTATATTATGGCGTGGAGGCGTTGATGGCAGAATGAAGATAACAGAGATTCAGATTAAAAATTTTGGAAAGCTCCGTAATATAAACGTACGGCCGCTTCCAGGACTCAATGTGATTTATGGGGAGAATGAAACAGGCAAATCTACGATGCAGCAGTTTATAACGGGAATGCTGTTTGGAATGGAAAAGCAGCCGGACAAGCAGGGGGATCATCAAAGCTACCAGCAATACGAACCCTGGGAAGACGGCTCTTTCTATGCAGGGGGGTTAAAATTCACAGTGGCGGACAAGCCGTTTTTGCTGGAGCGGGATTTCTATCATGAAGATGCTCCGGCGAAGCTGGTCAATGAAATAGATGGGGAAGAGCTGTCTGTGGAGCATGGAGATTTGGAAATGCTTCTGGGCGGCATCAAGAAAACTGCTTATGAGAATACATACTGCATCCGTCAAGCAGAGGTGGAGACCAAGAAAGAGTTTGCAGAGGTGCTGCAAAACTATTTTGTCAACGCTTCGTTAGGAGAAGAGGGCGGCCTGGATCTGACAGGTGCAGGAAAACGTCTCAACGAGAAGAAGAAAGAGGCACAACGGCGTTATCAGGAGCAGAAAGAGAAGCGTATGGACGCCGTGGAAAAAATGCGCTTGGAGGAGGACATCCTCAAGAAAGATATTAAGCAGCTTAAAAACCAACAGAAAGAAGGCTACAGTAATATTTTTCAACAGCCCTCGAACGCCATTCCTCCAGAACGTGACACAAACCAGATGGCGGAATACCTGCGCGATTTGCGCCAGAAGAAAAAGCAGCAAGGTTATATGATTCGCTGCGGAATATCGCTGCTGATCGCCCTGTTTGGATTGATTTTTGGAATTGTAAACGTGATATTTCATCCATTGCAGGAAGGAAATCCAGGATGGATGGCATTGGAGCTGTTTCTGCTGTTCTTGTTTTTAGGAGGGGCAGGCGGCGTGTGCCATTGGTTCCAGAAAGAAAGGCGGCTTCGGCTTCTTCGTAAAAAGCAGCAGGAGGAGACGAAGGAAATTAATATCTCCGCTACCCGGGACATCGAATGGCAGAAAGTGCAAGGACAGCAGGAAAAAGAGGCAAAGCACCAGGCAGTGGAGGCTCTTTTGCAAGAACAGCTTGCCGAAAAGCAGGCCTTGCTGGTAAACCTTCAAGAGGTGATCGAGGAGACGCAGCAGCCAGGGGAAGAGGAACAAGAGCTGGAGCAGCAGAAGCAGGCTTATGAGCTGGCATACAATACGCTTCATATTCTGACCCAGGATGCATACCAGGATACTAGAAAGCAGTTAGAGCAGGAGATGTCCCGAATCCTGGCAGAGCTGACCCATGGAAAATATGACGCCATTGGATTGGACGATCAAATGAATCTTTTGGTGGAAAAAGAGGAACGCAGCCTCCATCCCTGGCAGCTTAGCCAAGGCGTGATGGAGCAGATGTACGTCGCTCTGCGGCTGGGCGCTGGCGGCATTTTTACCAGGGAGGAATCGATGCCGATTATTTTGGACGAGGTGTTTGCAGCCTTTGATGAAAAACGTTTAGAGGCGGCGCTTCTTTGGCTGGGAAGGCAGAAAGGGCAGATTTTCCTGTTTACCTGTCAGCGCAGGGAGATGGAAATTTTGGAGCGCAACCGCATACCATATGGAAAAATCATGCTGAGCAGATAGGACAGACTATGAGTAAAAAGAAGAAAAAGCAGAAAAGAAAATACCGTGTATTTTGGTTTTTTGTGAAACTTCAAATTGTATTTTTAGTTTTAGTGGCCGCTGGACTGGGCTGGTACTATTTCGGTGGATATGCCAAGACAGTCAGCGACCTGCAACAGGAGGCACTGCAGTTGGTGCGCAGTTCCAGCGAAGAGACGTTTCGCTCTGTGCAGACCAGCTTGGTATATGACGCCAACGGGACGCTGGTTTCAACCTTAAAGGGTGAAAAGGATGTGTATTACCTGGAATATGACGAGATTCCGGCTTATGCGGCAGCGGCTATGGTGAGTATTGAAGATAAGAAGTTCTACCGTCATCACGGAATTGACGTCAAAGCGATTATGCGTGCAGCCAAGGCCATGATTCAGAATGGCAAGGTCACCCAGGGAGGGAGCACGATTACGCAGCAGCTTGCCAGAAACATTTTCTTGAATCATGAAGTCAAGTGGGAGCGCAAGGTTGAAGAGATATTTATTGCCGTAGAGCTGGAGAAGATCTACAGCAAGAACAAAATTATGGAATTTTATTTGAACAATATCTATTTTGGGAACGGATATTATGGCATACAGGCGGCTTCTAAGGGATATTTCAGCACAGAAGTTCAGGATTTGACGTTATCTCAGATTGTTTTTCTCTGTGCGATTCCCAATAATCCCAGCCTTTATGATCCCGTAACCCATATGGATAATGCCATCAAGCGCCGCAACCGGATTTTAGACCAGATGAAAGAGGATGGCAAGATCAGTCAGAAAGACTGTAATAAGGCGAAAAAAAAGAAAATTACGCTCAATCCTTCTCAGAAAATGAAAAATGATTATGTGGAAACTTACACCTATAATTGTGCAATCCGGTCTTTGATGGCGCAGGATGGATTCGTATTTCGGAGTGATTTTGAGTCAGAGGAGCAACGCAGCGCCTACCAAAAGGAATATGACCAGCAGTACAGCGAATACCAAAAGAGCCTTTATAACAAGGGGTACCGGATTTATACGTCGATCGACCTCAATATGCAAAAACAGCTTCAAGATACGGTGGACAATGGGCTGGCGGAATTTACAGAGCAGAATGAGGAAGGCGTTTTCGCCCTGCAGGGCTCGGCGGTCTGCGTGGATAATCATACTGGGCATGTGAAAGCGATTGTAGGGGGCAGAAATCAAAATCTGCCTGGATATACGTTAAACCGGGCGTATCAGAGCTTTCGGCAGCCAGGAAGCGCTATCAAGCCATTGATCGCATTTACGCCGGCTTTGGAAGCCGGTTATACCCCGGATTCTGTCGTCGAGGATGTCAAGACAGACGATGGACCCGAGAATGCGGGCGGTTCTTATGAGGGGATCATCAGCCTGCGCTATGCTGTCCAGAAATCTAAAAATACTGTCGCCTGGAACTTGCTGGAAGAACTGACGCCTCAGGCAGGCTTGTCCTATCTGAAAGAGATGAATTTTTCAAGGCTGGATAAACAAGACGAGCGTCCTACAAGCGCATTGGGAGGGCTTACGAACGGCGTGTCTGCTGTGGAAATGGCTTCTGCCTATGCGGCTTTAGAACACGATGGAAAGTTCCGGGCGCCTACTTGCATCGTCAAGATTACCGACGCCCAGGATAATTTGATATTGGAAACGCAAAGCGAGGAAAAGGAAGTATTTAAGACTAATGCTTCAAGGATGATGACGGATATGCTGGTATCTGCGATCCAGGAGGGAACCGGACGGGGGCTTGCTCTGAGCAACATGCCATGCGCCGGGAAGACGGGAACTACCAATGATAATAAAGACGGTTGGTTTGTGGGTTATACCAGCTATTATACCACCAGTGTATGGGTGGGTTATGACATGCCAAGGAATCTGCCAGGGCTGTCTGGATCTTCTTATCCCGGCAGGATATGGCAGAGCTTTATGGAGCAGATACATCAGGGATTGGATCCCATTGGCTTTCTGCCGTATATTGACGAGCAGAACGTGCCTTCTGACACCATCCTGCCCCCGGATATCCAGGAGCAAGATGTTACGCCGCAGGAAGGGGCTTGGGAGCCGCAAGAACAAATTTGGTAACGTTACGGATAGTTAAGAGTCCGCACATGGATGGTTTGATACCATTTGTGTGCGGACTTTGTTTTTAGAGATTTTCATTTTTCAAGGCATCAAGAATATTTTCTTTGCGTATTCTGCGCATCGAGTAAATCATGGTGATAAATACAACCAGGAATACGCTGCCCACGGCGATTGCAATGCTGTACCAGGGAATGAAGAACGGCATTTCCAATCCTTCAGAGATCGAACGGTAAATCATCCATGTCACCAAAAAGGATACTGGAAGACCATACAGTATGCCTTTGAAGCCGTATAACAGGCATTCAAAATTCATCATTTTTGAGAAAGCTTCGGGAGTCATGCCGATCGATTTGAGCATGGCGAATTCTCTTCTGCGCAAATTTATATTGGTGGAAATCGTATTAAACACGTTGGCGGCAGCGATCAGAGAAATCAATATGATGAAACCATAGGAAAAAATGTTGATCACCGTGATCATCGACCGTTCGCTCTCTGCTGACGCCGCAAAATCCGTCAGAGAAGCCGTGCTCAAATTGTTTTTTATCAACAACTTTGTCATTTCTTTATTCGCAGAGTTATGGTCTTCGCATTGGAATAAAAGTTCAGTATTATAGTTTTCCCTAAGAGGAGGATCGGAGATCTCATAATAGGAGACATCTTTCTCTAGTCCGGCAAATACATGCTCTAACATGCTGTAGGGATAGAAGATGCGGATGCTACTGTCATGATCTGAAAATAACGCTGGGGCCTGCTGAGTGACTGCCCCCGCTGCAAGCGGAACTTTGAGGCAGGCTTCTTCGATTGGCACGTTGAGTTCTTGCTTGGAGTCTTCCTTGAAAAACAGGCAGACGATGTCATTATTATCTTCGATGCTTTTGCCGTAGAAATCATACCCTTCTCTGATTCGAGTCAGATAAAGATCCAGATCAGGCTGGACATTATTTTTAAAAACTGGGAAATTGTAATATTTCTTCTCGGTATCTAAATATAACCGCAGGGAATCTTCCACGATGCCCAAAGGTGCGTCCATCTGAAAGAAAGCGTCTTCTGTAAGACCAAGTTCTTTCAAATAAGTGCGAAATTCCTGATCTTGCAGGAATACCAGCATGCAGCCCAGATCGACATATTCTGGTGTTGCATCTTGTCCTTGCTGTTCGATCGCCATTTTTGTGTTATAATTCTGAAATTCTTTGCTGAGCGACGATGTTTTTATAAACAAATTAAAATACATGTGTGAGGCATAGGCGGAGCTTGTGACTCCGTTTACCTGGGATAGCTGTTCTAACAGGTGGTTTGGCTTCTTATTGCTGGAAGCGTCAAGGTAATAAGCAAGATCCACGGTGCTTTCATTTAATACGGCTCCTACGGAAGCAGTCAAATAAGCGCAGAGGCTGCTGGCAGAGATAAACAGCACGATGCTTAAGAACAGGGAAATTACCGTGGCGCGGTATTTTTTGCGGTTTCGTTTGTAATTCTTTGTCGCGAGCAGGCCTTCAAAGCCAAAGATTTTATTCATCAGCCGAGAAGTTTTTAATTTCTTTGACGGAATGGAGATATCGTCTGTCTGCCGTATGGCTTCAATCGCAGATTTTTTCAGGGCGCGTCTTGCCGGAAGATAGGCAGAAATGATCACTGTCAACAGAGAGACTGCCACTGCGGCCGCCAATGCGCCTTGAGAAGGGGAGAGGCTCAAAGAAACATTCTTTGCGGGGCCAAAAATCATCGAAAGCCTAGCCATTTGGTAATTGCCGGTAGAAAAGCCAAGGATATTTGAAACCATGTCCTGAACAAAATGAAAGGTGATCCCGATGCCAACAAGCCCGGATAGAATTCCCAGGGGAATGCCAATGATTCCTAATAGCAACGCCTCAAACAGCACGCTTCCCGTTAATTGGCGCCGGGTAGCCCCGATGGATGCAAGCAGCCCGAATTGCTTGGTCCGCTCACTGACTGAGATCGAAAAAGCGTTGTAAATCAGGGAGATCGATCCAAACATGATAATCACAATTAAAATGATTCCCAGATTAAATAGCACACGGTTATAGGAACTTTCGCCGGAATACCCATAAAGCCTCAGGAGATCGTAATTGTACTTGTATGTGATATCTTGCAGCGGATCGAACATCTGTTTCAATACATGAACTGTCTTTCTGCCGGAATCTAGCCGTAGGTAGATATCGTAGAGATTGCTGCCGCTGCCCTCTCCTATGGTCAGTGCTGTGTAACCAGGCGCTTGATAACTTTCAAAGGAAGGGCGTTCGTAGATGCCTACCACGGTGTAAGTGCGGGTTTCTTTTGGCACAAAGCGCTCAGTAAGGGTTTGTTGCTCTTGGTATTCCCCATAGGAAGCATCCTCTTGGGAAAGATCCTCATGCAGATATTGCTCCTGATTTAGAAGAATCTTTCCCGTATCGTCCTGACGGTTGCCCAGTTCCAATCTAAGAGAACTGCCAATCTCCCAGTCAACGCCGCCGTTGGTCTCAAGATGTTCCGGCAGCAGGATTTCCCCGCTGTGTTTTGGCATCCGTCCCTGAACTAAATGGACGGGCATCATGTCTGTAAAATCTGACTGTATTCCATAGACGCAGAGGAAAGGCTTATCTTCGTTTGTAGAATCCTCGAGGCGGGAGTATCCCAAAACTTCCATGGAAACAGAATCTGTGATCCGTTGATCTTGTACGAGTTGTTCTTTTTCTTTTGTGGATAACCCGAATCCTGCGCCATGCCAGTTTCCATTTTGATAGATGGTGGACTGGATTAAATAATTTCTCAAAGAGGAAATGCTGGTTGTCACGGCGGTAAACATGGAGGCGGAAAGGATGATGCCGACAATGGTTACCAGGGTTCTGGTCCTGTTTTGCTTTAAAACTTTCAAGGTGACTTTATGGAAGATATTCATGAGCGGATCACCTCGTCTCTTGTGATTTTTCCATCCTCGATTGCCAGGATTCGATTTGCCTGGAGAGCGATATTCTCATCATGGGTGATGACGATCAGAGTCTGTTTGTATTTTTCATTGGAGTATTTTAATAGTTCGACAATTTCCTGGCTGTTTTTAGAGTCCAGATTTCCAGTAGGCTCGTCTGCAAGAACTACGGCAGGGGCGTTCATCAATGCCCTGCCAATGGACACGCGCTGCTGTTGTCCGCCGGAGAGCTGGTTGGGAAGGTGCCGTTCTCTGCCCTTTAGAGTAAGAATTTCTAAAAGTTCCTGGAGCCGTTCCTGGTTCACAGGCCTTCCGTCCATAAGGACTGGAAGCGTCATATTCTCTGTAACATTCAAGACGGGAATGAGATTATAGAACTGGTAGATCAGTCCCACCTGCCTTCTTCGGAAAATGGCAAGCTGATTTTCGTTCTGTGCATATACGTCAGTGCCTTCCATATAGACTTTTCCAGAGGTTGGAACATCTACGCCGCCCAGCACATGCAGCAAGGTGGATTTGCCGGATCCCGAAGGACCGATGATGGCGAGAAATTCTCCTTTGTTTACGGTAAATGACACGTCGTCTAAAGCCTTAACCTGATTCTCGCCAGTTCCGTAGATTTTGGACACATGCTCTGCTTTTAATATTTCCATAATTTTGCTCCTTTTCTTGATGATGGTCTTAGTATACCAGGGGCAGGTGACAGAGGAGTGACTGCAATGTGACAATTTTGTAAGATTAAATGAGGTTTTGAATTTGCATACAGGTTGTAATAGTTCTTATAAAAACGATCGGATTTGACGTTTTACACAGCAAAATTTAGGGATAAAATTTTAGAATAAACCGCGCGCCGCCTTCCGGGCGGTTTTCTGCTTTTAAGGTGCCGTTTTGGCTGGTTACAATCATCCTGGCAAAGGCGAGTCCAATGCCGACACTGTGATCTAAGGAGTTTTTCCCTTTGTAAAAACGCTCAAAAAGATGAGGAAGATCTTCGGGATCGAAGCCTGGCCCGTTATCTTCTATGATGATTTCCGTAAAAATTGCGTTTTGAGAAAAGGAGACTTGAATATTGCCTCCGGCGGGCGTGTGCTCCATGCAGTTTTTAAGGATATTGAGAACCGCCTCCGTGGTCCAAGAGAGATCTCCTAAAAACTGCGGCGGATTAGAAAGGTCGTAATGATTTTCTATGCTTAAAGACTGTTCTCTGAGCTCCATGGGGATCAAAAGAGGCTCAGAGGCGTTTTGAACCAGCTTTGGCACGGAAATAGGCTCATGCTGGAAAAGAACTGTTCCAGCGTCCATCTTAGACATTTTAAGCAGAGATTCCACGAGCCAGTCAATGCGGGAAAGGAGCTGCGTAAGTTCCTGCAAAAGCTGCTTCCTGCGCAGAACAGGCAAATCCTGTTCTCTGAGCAAGGTGAGAATCAGGTTTGAAGCCGTCAGCGGAGAACGAATCTGATGAGAAATATCCGCCATGGAATCTGCAAGCAGCTTTTTGTCATTGGACAGTGCAAGCGCTTGTTCTCTTAAGCGCAATGTCATTTTGGAGAGTTCGTTTTCGAGGATAGACAGTTCTCCCTCCTGATATTTTTCAAAGCGGACCGGGGTATTGTTGTGAAGCATGGCGTCCAGTTCATGGCTTAGTTGATTTAATTTCTGATAGCGTATCCAGGTGAAAGCGTAATGAAGCGCAATGTATAAGAAAGAAAAGGAAAGCAGCAGCAGTCCTGTAGTTGCGTCGTGAAGCAAGCCAAGGCTTACGGCGAGCGCTGTAAGAAACAGGTGACAGAGCAGGCTTTGCTTGATTTCCGGGTTACGTAAGATTTTCATGTCGGTCAGTCTCCCATCTTATAACCCAGTCCCCGGACCGTTTTGATCAGCAGGGGATTTTGCGGGTCTTCTTCAATTTTTTCCCGAAGACGTTTGATGTATACGGTTAGCGTGTTGTCGTTGACAAACTCTCCGGCAATGTCCCAGAGCGCTTCTAGCAGCCTAGAGCGGGACAAGACGATGCCCTGGTTGTTCAGAAAATATAATAGAAGCCGGTATTCCAATGCGGACAACAAGATTTCCTGCCCGTCTTTGCGTACAGTTCCCTTTACGACGTCTGCGCAAAGATTTTTGTATTCCAGCGTTGTTGTTGATTTGCCGTATCGTCGCAGGATGTTATGAATACGGGAAACAAGTTCTCTGGGGCGGAATGGCTTGGAAATATAATCATCTGCTCCTAAGTCCAGTCCAGTCACTACGCTGAATTCATCTCCAGAGGCAGTCAGGAAAATCACTGGAAGGTCCGTGGTGGACTTGGCGGCCCGGCATACGGCAAATCCGTTGCCATCGGCAAGGGAAACATCCAGCAGGATTAAGTCAAATTCTAAACCTGGTTCTTCCAACAGACGCAGCGCTTTGCCCTGTCCGTCCACTGCGGTGATGGAGAAGCCTTCAGATTGTAAGAAATCTGTTAAATTTGTGACGATGCTTTTGTCGTCTTCCACCAGTAAAATATGCGTCATTGCGTACCTCTTTTTAGCGTTTGCTGTTTTTGAGATTTATCAGGGTTCATTTTATCATTGAAATGGGAATGTTTCAAGATGCAAATATTTTAAGTTTCCCCATTTTGCAATTCATAGCGCCAAAAGGTTCCCTTCACAAGGTGATGAAAACACTTTGCACATAAAAGCGCTCCAAAAAGCTAGTTTTTCAAGCACTTTTTGTGCAAGATGTCTATGCTGCCAAAGGCAGCAAGAACTTTTGGCGCTATGAATTGCAAAATGGGGAAACTCAAAACAAATATGCGAATTTTTTTATTGTTATGCCATTGGAAATATGATATCATCAAAGAAATAAAGACAAGTATTTTATGGTGCGAGACAATGTGCAGAATGGAGGAGACAATGAAGAAATATGGATTTGGCGTAGATATCGGCGGGACCACTTGTAAGATCGGTTTGTTTGAGACCACGGGGACGCTTCTGGAAAAATGGGAAATTCCCACGAATAAAAAGGATGATGGTAAAAATATTCTGACAGATATTGCCGCATCTTTGAGGAAAAAAATGAACGACGCCAATGTGGCGGAAGAAGAATTGGAAGGCATCGGCGTCGGACTTCCGGGACCGGTGCGTGCGGACGGAATCGTTCCGATGTGCGTCAATCTTGGCTGGAAAGACAAGGATGTCTCGAAAGAGTTTCAGGAGCTGATGAACGGCGTTCCAGTGAAAGCGGGGAACGACGCCAATGTAGCGGCGCTGGGAGAAATGTGGCAGGGCGGCGGCAAAGGCTGCGACAACGTGGTCATGGTGACTTTGGGAACCGGCGTAGGCGGCGGCATTATTGTCAATGGAAAAATTGTGTCAGGAAGCAATGGCGCAGGCGGGGAGATTGGTCATATTATCGTAAATCCTCATGAGAAAACCGCTTGTAACTGCGGCAGGAAAGGCTGCTTGGAACAGTATGCTTCTGCCACAGGGATTGCCCGCCTTGCCAGAGAATGCCTTGTTGGCGATCATGACAAAACGCTTTTGGACAATGTCGGGGAACCCTCGGCAAAAACAGTGTTTGACGCTTATAAGAAAGGAGACGGCGTAGCCACGGGCATTGTGGAAAAATTTGCCGAGATTCTTGGAAATGCGCTAAGCAACATTGCCAGCGTGGTAGATCCGGAGGTTTTTGTCATAGGCGGAGGAGTGTCCAAAGCAGGGAAGCCTTTGGTGGATGCAGTGGAAACTTATTATCGGAAAGCGGCGCTTTCTTCTTGTGCTGATACCAGGATTGCCTTGGCTTCTCTTGGAAATGACGCTGGAATGTACGGCTGCGTGAAGCTGATATTGGAATAGACATTGACATAGAAAACGCTGTGGGCAAGGACTATGGAGACATAGTCCTTGCGGCGTCTTGTAACATAATAATGGATAGTTTGAAGAAGATCATTGATTGCGAAAGAATATTTGACGTATAAAGCAGAATGCGCTTTGCAGCAGCGAAACGGAGGAATTTATGGCGAAAAAATATTATGCAGTGAAAACGGGCAGGACGCCAGGGATCTACGGGACATGGGCAGAATGCCAGGCTCAGATTCATGGGTTTTCCGGCGCCGTTTATAAGGGATTTGCTACCAAGCAAGAGGCGTTTGACTTTATTGGAATGGGAACTAAGGCGCAGGAACAGGAACCACGGGAGGAATCAGCGGCGGTCGCATATGTGGATGGAAGCTACGACTCGTCGTCAAAGGCGTTTTCCTATGGCATGGTCTTGTTTCATGACGGACAGGAACTTCATGCCTCCCAAAAATATGCGGACCAGAGTTTGGCGGCAATGCATAATGTTGCAGGAGAGATTAAGGGGGCAGAGGCGGCAATGCAGTATTGCCTCGACCACCATGTGCCAAGCATCTGCATTTATCATGACTATGAGGGGATTGCCAAGTGGTGCAACGGAGAGTGGAGGGCAAAGATGCCAGGGACGGTTGCGTATGCGCAGTTTTATAAAAAGGCAAGTGAGAGTGTAAAAATTCGCTTTGTCAAGGTAAAGGGGCATTCTGGAGACCGGTATAATGATTTGGCGGATCATCTTGCAAAAAAAGCTCTGGGAATTTGCTGAAATGCGCGAAATACGACAGATAGGCCCATATCTTTGATACAAGTCATAGACTGTCTGCAGGGAAAGCTATCTGCTGCTTTGCAACTCCTGTCTGAGGCTTAAGGGGCGTTTTGCCCATCGCCGATATTAGGCGCTCGTCTATGCATGTTCACGGGGCGCTTATCATAATTCGCCTCTGAATCAATTGCCTATTGGCGATGGTGGGATTGTTTCAACAGAATGCATGAATATTGGAAAAATGTTTTATTTTTTTAGAAAATATGTTAAAATAAGAACGCAAGATTAGGAAATGCCACGTCAGAAGGAGGAGACCAGTGAAAATTTTGAAAATACATCTGCTGGAAATTGTAATAGTCATCCTGTTTATCATCCTGGCATTCTCCTTTTCATTGAATGATTGGAGAATGAAACAGGAAGTCCAGGAGGATTCTTATAATAAGGGCTGGACAGTTGCCATGGGACAGGAAATTCGGGAATATGATACGCTTCCAGAGGAACTTCATGTATCAAGAGAGCATCAGGAGATTATTTTAACAAAGCAGTTTTCAGAGGACATTGATTTTGTAAATGCCATTGGTTTTTATACGTCTCATCAATTGGTGGAGGTTTATATAGGGGGAGAAAAAGTTTACGAATGCGTTCCCCCGCAGAATTCCAGAAGCGGGACGCCGGGGAATTGCTGGAATTTTGTGCAGCTTTGGAAAGGATATTCTGGCAAGGATCTGGAAATACATATTAAAAACTGCTATCGTTCAAAGCGCGTCAAGGTACCGGAATTTGTCTATGGCTCACAATCTGCCATCGTGATTAATTTGATCCGAGAGAAATTTTTATCCTTGCTGATTAGCTTTATCATATTGAGCATGGGATTGGTACTGACGGTTGGCTGGTTCGCCTTTGGAAAGAAGATGCACCTCCACAAGGGGATTCCCTGGCTGGGGCTTTTTGCCGTTCATTTTGCAGTGTGGTCTGCTTTTGAGACTCAAATACCGATGATTATGTTTGGCAGAACGTTGCTTTGCAATCAGATAGACATCATTGCGTTAAAGCTGATGCCCGTTCCTATCATTTATTTTATGCAGATGATGTATGCCAAGGATAACAGCCGTTTATTTGGAGCTTTGGCTGTGGCAAGCGAAACTGAGTTTGCAGTCAGCCTTGCAGGGCAGGCTTTAGGACTGTTTGATTTGAAACAGACGCTTTGGATTACGCATATTTTAGGAGGAGCAGTTGCGGTTACAGCGATCGTCTTAGGGGTTCAGTTTGTGGTGGAAAAAGGAAAGCAGGGATTTCAATCCCAGGGAAAGCTGTGGAAACATGCAGTCTGTATAGGCATAGTGGGAGTATGCATCATTCTGGACGTAATCAATTATTATTACGGATTTTATGAAGATGTGGCGTGTTTTTCCAGAATGGGCTGTCTGTTCTACGTGCTGGTACTGACGAAGCAATTTTTGAATGATTCCATTAAGCTGATTCAGGCAGGAGAGAAGGCGGAAGCGCTTCGAGAGGAAGCGGCGCTGGATGGGCTGACGCTATTAAAGAACCGCAGAAGCTTTGAATTGGATCTGCATCAGATTCATCAGGGAGATTTTCGAAAGTACAGTGTGGCGATGTTTGACCTGAATAATTTGAAACGGATGAACGATGTATATGGTCATGGGATGGGCGATTGCTACATTATTACGGGGAGTGAGATCATTCGTGACATGTTTGGCGATTTGGGAGAAGTGTATCGGATTGGAGGAGATGAGTTTTGCCTCTTATCGGATTCCATGACCCAGGAAATATTTGAAGAGAGAGAAAAACAGATGTGCGACTGGCTTGCGAGCCTGCAGGGGACGCAGGTGAAAGACTTTATGCAGATCGCTTCTGGTTTTGCAAAATATAATCGTAGCATTGACATGAACCTGCAGGAAACCTTGGGACGCGCCGACGAGCGAATGTATCAGTGTAAGCGGGCGCAGAAGGCAGCGCAGGAAAACGGTATAAGAATATAAACAGGAGGTAGCGAAGTATGCGTTATATGCCGATGGCGAAAGTAGAAACGGGAATGACGTTGGGGCAGGATATCTATAATGGGGAAGGGCGCTTGATTTTGGGCAAGCGCGTAATCTTAAACCATGATAACTTGCAGCAGTTATTAAAACTGGGATTTCCGGGAATTTATATTGACGACGAGTTTACGGAAGACTTGATGATCGCGCAGGTGATACGGCCGGAAGTAAAACGGGAAGCATTGAAAATGGTCCATGACCTGTTTCTGGATAATAAAAACCTTCCCACAGAACAGCATAACCTACAGGAAGTCGTCATGAACGTGATGGAGGAAGTGCTGAGAAATGAAGACGTAATGTGTAATATGCTTGATATTAAGACGTATGATGATTATGTTTATTTTCACTCTGTGAATGTTGCGGTATTGTCCGCGATGATGGGTGCGTCCTGCAACATGAATAAAGAAGAGCTTGATATTCTGACGACGGCGGCATTGCTCCATGACGTTGGAAAACGGTTCGTGGAAGAGGATGTGCTGAACGTTAGGCGTTCTCTTACGGATGAGGAGCGGATCATGATCGTGCAGCATCCCAAATTAGGATACGACTTTCTAGTGGAGAATTTTGACTTTCTGCCAGAAGTGTACGATAGCGTGCTGGAACATCATGAATGGTATAATGGATGCGGCTACCCGATGCGAAGATCTGGATCAGAGATTCCGATTTATGCCAGAATTATCAAATTGGCGGACGTCTATGACGCTTTAACCTCCAAGCTTCCATATCACGAGCCTGTTCCACCTTCAGAGGCGGTAGAATACATAATGGCGAATGCCGGGGCAGAATTTGATCCAGAACTCGTGGATGTGTTTATGCACAGGATCGCGGTGTTTCCAGTGGGATGTGAAGTCAGCCTTTCAGATGGAAGACGCGCAGTGGTGATGGAAAACTATAAAGAGTTTATCTTAAGACCGAAAGTAAAAGTCATCCCTACCGGGGAAGTGATAGATTTGAAATCAGATGACAGCGCCAGGAGCCTGACAATTCTGGAATTGAATGTATAAGCAAGGTGTGAGGACGTGACAGGACAGAAAGAAAGGATTGACATGCTGCTGGCGGAGAGTTTCAAAGAGTTGGCGTGCCGGCAGCCGATTGAGAAAATTACCATCAAGGCGGTTACGGATAAGGCGGGAGTGATACGGCCTACGTTTTATAATCATTTCCAAGATAAATATGAGCTGTTGGAATGGATTATCCGCACTGAGATCCTCGAATATACCAGACCTTTGATCCATGCTGGAATGGTAGACGAAGCCTTGATGCTTATCTTTACTTCCGTGAAAAAGGACCAGGAATTCTATGCAAAGGCTGTGCGTCTGGAAGGGCAGAATTCCTTTGAGGACATCTGCAAGAAATGCATAGAGGAGCTTCTGTTGGAAGTGATCTTTGGAAAAAGTCAGACGGCAAAACCCAGGCATCCTTGGCTGACGCCGGAGCATATAGCGCAATACTATGCCCAATCGATGTGCTTTGTCGTGGTAAGCTGGATTAAGAGTGGCATGACAGTGGATCCTCGGGAGATTACGGATATCTATAATTACATGATAACCCGCTCTATGACAGAGGTGATTGAGGAATTATAACTGTCAGGATGCGCTTTGTGGAGACAGATTTCAGAGAATGTATGTTGAAAATTACATATTGGCGAGAATGTATATTTGGAGTATACAGAGAAAAAAGATTGAATATTTATTTGTTCGGTCTTTTTTTTTATACTCTTTGATGAAAACAAAAATATGAAAGAGGAGTGCGAGAAAAAATGATTACATTTGGAAAAAAAGTTGTAAAGCTGCGAATTCCGATACTGATCATCAGTTTGCTTCTTTTAGTTCCGTCAGTATTGGGAATTATCAGTACCAGGATTAATTATGATATCCTTTCTTATCTGCCTGAAGATATTGAGACCATGAAAGGGCAAGACATTTTGATGGAGGAGTTTGATACAGGGGCATTTTCCATTTGCGTGGTGGAGGGCATGGCGAATAAAGACGTGTCTGCTCTGCGCAAGCAGATAGAGGCAGTGCCCCATGTGAAAACGGTGATTTGGTATGACTCTCTTGCAGATTTGTCAATGCCAATGGAGATCCTTCCAAACGACATGAAAGAGAAATTCGTCAAAGGCACAGATACGATGATGGCTGTGATGTATGATTCTTCGATGTCGTCAGATGAAACGATGGAGGCGGTAAAGCAGATTCGCGGCCTGGCTGATAAGCAGTGTTTTGTCAGCGGCATGTCTGCAGTGGTAACGGATATCAAAGATATCTGCAATCAGGAAATGATTGCGTATGTGGCGATAGCAGGAGCATTGTCTTGTATCATCTTATCATTGGCTATGGATTCTTTTCTAGCCCCAGTCTTCTTCCTTTTGAGTATTGGGATGGCGATTTTATATAATCTGGGAAGTAATGTCTTTTCGGGAGAGATTTGTTATATTACCCAGGCTCTAGCGGCGGTCTTACAGTTGGGAGTGACCATGGACTACTCCATTTTCCTGTGGCATAGTTATGAGGAAAATCAGGAGCGGTTTCCAGGAGATAAAAAACGAGCCATGTCACATGCCATTTCCAATACCCTGGGTTCAGTCTTAAGCAGCTCCACTACCACGGTGGCAGGGTTTGTGGCATTGTGCTTTATGACATTCACGCTGGGCATGGATCTTGGAGTCGTGATGGCGAAAGGCGTATTAATTGGCGTAATCTGCTGCGTTACCGTGCTGCCATCCTTAATTTTGGTGTTTGATCAGCCGATTTCGAAGACAAAGCACAAGCCGCTGGTCCCAGATTTAGGAAAAATTGCCCCATTTGTGGTAAGGCATTATAAGATTTTTGTCACAATATTCTTGGTCGTGCTGGGACCTGCCTTGTATGGATATACCCATACTGGAGTCTACTACGATCTTGCGGGAACGCTGCCCAAGGATTTGCCCAGCATACAGGCGAACGAAAAGCTGGATCAAATCTTTCAGATGAATACCACCCATATTCTGCTGCTTGACAGCAGCCTGTCCCAGAAAGAGGCGGGAATGCTTAAAAAAGAGATGGAAGCGGTGGACGGGGTGTCTTCTGTGCTTGGAATGGAATCCCTGGTAGGTCCCGCCGTTCCCTTGGAAGTGATTCCAGAAGAGGCAAAGGAAAAGCTGATGACAGATCATTATCAGATGATGATGATTAGTTCTGAATATAAGATAGCCTCAGACGAGGTAAACAATCAGATTACAGAGTTGAACGCCATCTTGAAAAAGCATGATCCCCAAGGGATGCTGATTGGGGAAGCGCCTTGTACGAAAGACTTGATTAACATTACGGATAAAGATTTTAAAGTAGTGAGCGTGGTATCTATTGCAGCAGTATTTCTAATCATACTTCTTACTTTTCAATCTATTTCCATTCCAATTATCCTGGTATCGGTCATTGAGTTTGCCATTTTTATCAATATGGGGCTTCCGGCGTATACTGGGACAGTGCTGCCTTTTATTGCTTCTGTAGTAATTGGCACTATCCAGCTTGGGGCGACGGTTGATTACGCTATTCTGATGACGACCCGTTACCGCAAGGAGCGCAACCGAGGGGCAGACAAGACAGAGGCCGTTACCATAGCGCTGTCCACATCGGTATCTTCTATCGTAGGAAGCGCATTGAGCTTTTTTGCAGCGACAGTAGGAGTCGCATTCTATTCCAGGATTGATATGATCGGCGCGTTATGTACGCTGATGTCCCGAGGGGCGATTATCAGCATGTTTGTCGCAATCTTCATTCTGCCGGCAATGTTCGTAGTGTTTGACCGGGTGATCTGTGCTACCAGTACCAATTTTGGCCCGTCACGCCGCGGGAAGCCGGACGCAGAAAAAGTAAATATGGTTTCATCAAAAATTTCACAATAGATTCAGATAATCAGGAGGCAATGATCATGAAAAATATGGAGTTAAAGAAAAAATTTCAGAATAAATATTTGATTCGAGTGACAGCGGGCGTGCTTACCGTCGCCATGTTGGGAACTGGAACTGGGATGGCATATACCGTTTATGCCCAAAAGGCGGAGAATGGAGAGAAAGAATCAAAGAGCAAGGCTGACAAAAAAGAGATTAAAAAAGCGCTGGAAAAAGTTCTTTCTGTTGCCGGGGAGTCAGAAGACGCTGGGAAAGAAGAGACAGTTTATGTGGTGACCGACGCCCAGGGTTCTGCAAAGAAAGTAATTGTAAGTGAATGGCTCAAAAATAAAAATGGGGAGTCAGAGCTGAAAGACGCTTCAGATCTGAAAGAGATTGAAAATGTGAAAGGGGAAGAGACTTATAGCCAAAACGGCGATAAGATTACCTGGCAGGCACAAGGAAATGACATTTATTATCAGGGAACCACGGATAAAGAGCTGCCGATTACAGAGAAAGTCACCTATTTCCTGGATGGAGAGGAAATGAAGCCAGAGGAGATCGCTGGAAAAAGCGGCAAGGTGACGATTCGCTTTGATTATGATAATCATGCGGAAAGCACGCAGATAATAGAAGGAGAGGCTCATGAGGTATATGTGCCGTTTACGGTGATGACAGGAATGATTCTGCCAGAGGACTATTCAAATGTAGAAGTGACGAATGGAAAGGTGATTTCTGACGGCAACCGCAAAGTCGCAGTGGGCATGGCGATGCCAGGATTAAAGCAAAGCCTTGAAATTGAAGACGAAGATTTGGATGGGGAGGTCGCGATTCCGGATTATGTGGAAGTGACGGCAGAGGTAGAAAATTTCTCATTGGAAATGACCATGACCATTGTCATGAACGACTTGCTCAATGCCGGGGATTTGAATCAGGCGTTTGATCTCGCAGAATTAGAGAAAAACATCGATACGTTGACAGACGCATCCAAGAAACTGACTTCTGGCAGCAAAGAATTATCCAAAGGCTTAGGAACTTTAAAGAGCAGCATCAAAGAATTTGCGTCAGGTGCAAACACCTTAAAAAGCGGCGTCAACAGTTATACAAAGGGGGCGTCTCAGCTAAATGAAGGGATTGAAACTCTTTCAGGATCTGCTGGAACATTGATAGGCGGGGTCACAACGCTGAATAACAGCGCGGCGACTTTAAATAGCGGCGTGGCGCAGCTGGACCAGACTTTGAAGGAAAAGATTTCAGATCAGGAACGCAAGGAACTTAGAATGCAGGCAAACGACGCCATTGAAAGCACGTTCGAGGATAAAAACAAGGGAACAGCAGCCATAAAACAACAGGCGTCTGATTCATTTTATAACAGTCTTGCCAATAATCAGGAGGCGGCTAGCCAGGTATCTGCCGGGTTGGGAACATATACGCAGACGATGCTGGATTCCGTATTAGGAACTGCTTATGCGCAGCTGGCAGGCGATACGGCAAAGAAAGATAAAATGGCAGAATATAAACCCCAGGTGGTGCAGGCAGTGACACAGGCAGTCGTCCAGCAGGTGACGCAGCAAGTAACCTCTGGCGTCACGGCGTCAGTCATTGGGCAGCAGTCCGCCACAATGGCGGCTCAGACAGGGGGCGTGCTCAATGCGGAGGCCGTGGCAGCAATCTGCGCAGCAGTCAATGAGGCAGTAAACACGGAGGGATCAGATGCGCAGAATCAGATCAATGCTTTGATTGCCCAGCAAAATATCGATGGCATGGTGGCGTCCAATGTGGACGCTCGGATGGCGGCGATTGAACAGCAGGTGGATGCAGCGTTGGCGTCTCCAGAAGGAAAAGCTCAGATTGAGGCGACGGTAAACGCTCTGGTGGAACAAACTGTAAGTACGGCGATGGCAAGCGAGACGCTGAAAGCGGGTATGGAGAGCACGGCAGCGCAGATTGTGGCAGGAATTGCCGACGGAGCAAAAGATACGGTGGGCGAAGCAGTGGCAGAAACAGCAAAGACGGCTGCAAAAACAGCGGCGGAGGAGGCGACGCTTACCGCAGTGGAAGGGACGAAGGCGAAGATTTCTGCAGCGATCAATACAGTGGATCCCAATAGTGGTTACAGCCTGGTAACAGGCATGCAAGCGTTAAGCCAGGGGACGCAGATGATGAATGCCAACATGCCTGCTCTAAACGATGGAATCCGTCAATTGAACCAAGGGGCATCTCTTTTGGTATCAAACAATGGGGCGTTATCCGACGGGACTTCCAAGCTTTCAGGAGCGGCTATGCAAATCAAAGAGGGCGTCGATAAACTGTCGGATGGATCGGATAAGCTTAAGGATGGCATAATCAAGTTTGATAAGGATGCGATTCAGAAATTAACGGATGCTTATGACGGAGATGTAAAAACTCTTTTGAACAAGCTGGAGGCTGTTGCCAAAGCAGGCAGGGAATATGAGACATTTACAAAGAAAGCGCAAGGAACCAAGGGCTCCGTAAAGTTTATTTTCCGTACAGAGGCGGTTAAGGCGCAGGAACGATAGAAAGCTCTTATCTGCGGCTCTATTCCCGGATATGATCCAGCCCTTGTGCGATAATCGTCAGTACATGAGAGTCTAACAAAGAATAATAGACGGTTTTGCCCTGGCGTCGGTTTTTCACCAGCCGGTTCTGTTTTAAAATACTGAGCTGGTGAGAAATGGCGCTCTGGGACATGCCCAATTCCCGGGCGATATCATAAACACATTTTTCTTCATCTACCAAGGCATACAGAATCTGCAGCCGGGTAGGGGTACCAAATATCTTAAATAATTCTGCTAATTGCTCAAATTCATTCTGATTCATAAAGATTCCCTCTTTTTTGCCGATTAATATAAAAATACCATACAAGGGGAAAACTGTCAAAAGAATAATTCTTGAGTTTCCGCATTTTGCAATTCATAGCGCCAAAAGGTTTCCATCACAAAG
>CAJTJY010000006.1 GCA_910576975.1 uncultured Lachnospiraceae bacterium | reverse complement strand
CACTTTTTGTGCAAGACCTTTTGGCGCTATGAATTGCAAAATGCGGAAACTCAAATATAAATATCACTTGACAACAAAAATAATTTATTATATTATTGTATTAAGCAAATAGTACAATAATACATACAGAAAGGAAAGCCTATGAAAGAATTACTAAAAGTGCAGAACTTAAGAAAAACTTTTAAGATTTCAGCCAAACAGCAGAAAATTCAGAGAACCAAAGAACGTACCAAGGTGGCTGTGGATCAACTGAGCTTTACTGCATATGAAGGGGAAGTATTTGGACTGCTTGGACCGAACGGCGCGGGCAAAACCACTACGTTGCGGATGATGTCAGCGTTGATGAAGCCGGAGCAGGGGGATGTGCTGGTGGATGGTTCTAGCGTGGTAAAAAATCCAAATGAGGTGCGCAACAAGATTGGCTTTTTAACCAGCGAGCTGAAGTTGGAGGAATTCTTTACGCCAAATTATCTTTTTGACTTTTTTTCAGAGCTGCATGGAGTGGAGAAGTCCCAGGCAGCGCCCCGAAAGCAGAAACTGTTTGAACGGTTTGGGATTACGAAGTTTGCAGAGGTGAAAGTAGGGAATCTTTCCACTGGTATGAAACAGAAAATATCTCTGGTGGTGTCCATTGTACATGATCCAGATATTATTATTTTTGACGAGCCAACCAATGGCCTCGACGTCCTGACTGCCAAGGTGGTGACGGACTTCCTGCTGGAGTTAAAGGAGCAGGGGAAGACGATTATCGTATCTACGCATATTTTCAGCTTGATAGAGAAGATTTGCGACCGTGTGGGGGTTATCATTGATGGAACGATGGTAGTCTGCGATACGCTTCAAAACCTTACCATGGAGAAGTCCCTGGAGGAAAAGTTTTTTGATATTTATGCGGAAAGGGTAGGTGCGACTTATGAAAAATAGTATAATAACCGTGATGAAAAAAGAATTTACCCGTTTCTTTACCGATCGCAGAATGGTGATGACTACCTTGATTATGCCAGGACTGATGATTTATCTTCTATATTCTTTCTTGGGAAGCGGGCTCAGCTCTCAGTTTGAAACGGCGCAAGATTATACGGCGAGGGTATCTGTGGAGCATTTGCCAGATAGCATTCGGGCGATGGAAGATCAGGGGATGCCTGTAAGTTTTACTGAAATTTCAGCAAGTGAGACAGAACAGGCGTTGGAAGCAATCAAAAACAGTGAGGAAGGCTGCGACCTAGTGGCAGTGTTTCCAGAGGATTTTGATGCGCAGGTAGCAGAATATGATGTGTCTGACAACACGGCGGCTCCGGCGGTGAAACTTTTTTATAATTCTACTCAAAAGGATTCACAGTCTGCTTATACGATGATGCGCGAGATTTTAGACACTTATGAATCTGCGCTTGCTAATCGCTTTGATATTAACCCAGGCGAGGAAACGTATGACATGGCGACAGAGGAGGATATGTCGGCACAGGTATTTTCGATGATGGTTCCCATGCTTTTGATGATATTCCTTTTCAGCGGCTGCATGGCGGTGGCGCCAGAATCAATTGCAGGCGAGAAAGAGCGGGGAACGATAGCGACTCTGCTGGTTACGCCCATAAAGCGCAGTCATCTTGCCATCGGCAAAATTATCAGCCTTAGCGTAATCGCTATTCTAAGCGGGCTTTCCAGTTTCCTGGGAACCATGCTTTCTCTTCCGAAATTGATGGGAGGGGATGAGAGCGTCAATGCCAGCGTGTATGGAATTGGGGATTATATATTGACACTTTTGATAATCCTGTCAACAGTGCTGGTGATTATCACCTTGGTTTCCATTATCTCTGCCTTTGCCAAAAATGTCAAGGAGGCGACGGGATGGGTGACTCCGGTCATGATTATTTCCATGCTTTTAGGAGTTACTTCCATGGTGGAAAGCCTTTGCATGACAGAGCCAGTGTGGTTTTTAATCCCTCTTTATAACAGTGTCCAGAGCATGAACGGGATTTTCTCGATGGAGCCAGATTTGGTCAACATTGGCGTGACAGTGGTGGCGAATGTCGTTTTTGCCGGACTGGGTGCTTTTGTGCTGGCAAAGATGTTTGACAATGAGAAGATCATGTTCTCAAAATAAATTTGAAATCAGAGCAGGAGTCTGCGCATTGTGTTGTGAATAACAGATGCGCAGACGCTTTTTTGTCTTATAAGGTTAGGGGAGTCGAAGTCGGCTTGCCTGCTTTGTCAGGTACAGCTTTCTCGTACAATCAGACGACAGGGAAGTTCTAGCCGCACGATTTCGGAATGTCCATGTTCTTTGCGGTCCCAAAGCAGGCTTAATGCTAAATGAGCCATCTCTTTTTTGGGGATATTTATAGTGGTAAGCATAGGCGAAGTTTTTTCAGAGTCTGCGATATTGTCAATGGAAATCACAGAGGGCATATAGCCTCTTTTTTTATGCAATTTTAAAGCTTTGAGCACGCCAATGGCAGTCGTGTCGTTGGCACAAAAGATCGCCGAGGGAAAGGAGACGCCAGAACGAAGGATGGAGCACATAATGTCGTAGCCTTCCTGCAGTGTCTGCCTGCTGGGATGAATGTTTTGATAATTCAAGGGGATCTTATGTGCCAAGAGAGCTTGGTAATAACCAATGTAACGGGATTCAAAATTGCAGTCGCCGATATAGGCGATATGCCGGTGCCCGAGGGAAATCAGATATTCCACAGCTTTCATAGCGGCGGCGCTGCCGTCGCAAAATACCTCATCGTATAGATAATCCGTGGGATTGCGGTCGATCCCCACAATGCAGGCGTATCGTTTCCGCAAAGCAGGGATCAAGGATTCTGGGCATTTGCCAAGAATCACAAGACCCGTATTGTCTTTTCGGGAAATCAAGGCGGGAGAAATGACAGGCGTTTCCCTGCGGATGTTTTCAGAGGATTTGTAAGGCACCATGCCAGGAATAGAATTTTCATTAATTGGCATCATAAAGTTATCTGGATAGAGGAGATCGCCGAGAAGGCAGTTTTTGCATAGAAGCTCTTCTTTGATATGTTGAAACAGCTCCTGAAAAAAAGGATCTGTGTCCATGGACTCAAAACGTGTCAGGAACACGTCTGCCGTAAAAGGGGATGGTTCTTCTTTGGCGCCCATGCGCAACGCCTGAGCAAAGCCATTGGGCAGGTAGTTTAGTTCTTCGGCAATTTGCCAGATCTTTTCAGCAAGTCCTGGTTGATTGCAGGTATGCCCTGGCTGATGAAGTACCCGAGATACGGTTGATACGGATGTGCCGCTAAGCTTGGCAATTTTTTTCAGTGACAAGACGATTCCTCCTTATGTTCTTATTTGGAAAACATATGAAAACGTTTGCAAATAAATTAATATATAAACGAGTGAGCACAATATGGGTTGTAGAAATATCAAAATGAAATATAAGGAAAATATAACATGAGTTCCTAAAAAGATCAAGTGAAAACGTTTGCAAATATAATGGTATCATTAAATGACATTTTTCGGTACACTAGAATGGAATAGAAGAGAGGGAATGCCCTGCCGGGCAAAGATCAGGAGGAGGACAGATTATGAAGAATAAGAAAATACAAAGATTTTGCATGGTGGCGCTAGCTGCCGTTGCCATCATGGGAAGCGCAGGCTGTGGATCTAAGGGAGAAGACCAGGAAGTGTCCGTGGGCTATTTTAATAATGTCACCCATCCTCAGGCGCTGTATATGAAATCGCAAAAGACTCTGGAAGAGAGCCTGGGAACGGAGAAAAAGGTAAAATGGACTGCTTTTAACGCAGGGCCTGCCGAGGTGGAGGCATTGTTCTCCGGCGATATAGATATCGGATATATTGGCCCGGTTCCGGCAGTCAGCGCTAACGTTAAGAGTAATGGAGACGTGGTGATATTGTCTGGCTCTTCCACGGGAGGCGCAATCTTGGTGAAGCGTCCAGATGCGGATATTGAGACGGTAGACGACTTGGACGGAAAAAAAGTGGCAATTCCTCAGATCGGCAATACCCAGCATCTTTCACTTTTAAAGCTTTTGTCAGAGAATGGATTAAAGCCGGTGTCAGAAGGAGGAACTGTGACAGTTAGCGCAGTGGCAAATGCAGACGTGGCAAATATGATGGAGCGAGGCGATATTGATGCGGCGCTGGTGCCAGAACCCTGGGGAGCCACGCTTTTAAAAGACGGGGCGCAACTCTTGCTTGATTATGATGAATTTTATATGGAAGGCAACTATAACGTAGCAGTAGTAGTGGTGCGGAAAGAATTTATGGAAGAAAATCCGCAGGTGGTTGAGAAATTCCTGAAAGCGCACGAGGCGGCGTCAAAAGCGGTCAATGAGGATAAGGAAAACGCACTTTCGATCATCAATCAAGAGTTGAAAAACGCTACCGGAAAAGCTTTGGGCGAGGATATTATCGCAGAATCGTTTGAGCGGATTGGCGTGAGTACAGAATTGAATCAGGAATCTGTGCTGGATTTTGCACAGATCAGCAAAGATCAGGATTTTATTGACGATTTGCCAGAGGAATCGGCGCTGTTTGCGAAATAAAGAATCTAGATTGCTGAAACAGGACAAAGCAACATTTTTGAGATGTAACGTTGAATTTAAATATCTGTTTGTGCAGGAAAACGCACAGGAATGGAGGAATAATGTCTTTGGTATTGCAAGGCTTGTGCAAGCGTTTTGAGAACAGTGAGAAAGACACGCTGCATGAGATTGACTTGGAGGTAAAAACAGGAGAATTTGTCTGCATCGTGGGCGCTTCTGGATGCGGAAAAAGCACTCTGTTGAACCTGGTGGCTGGATTGGAGCAGCCTACACAGGGAAAAGTGCTCTTAGATGGCGTGGAAGTGACAAAGCCTGGAGCGGACCGTACGGTGATGTTTCAGGAGCATGGGCTTTTTCCCTGGCTTACGGTTTTTGAAAATGTCAAATTTGGAATGAAGCTTGCGGGGATTTCCAAGCAGCGGCAGGAGGAGAAGGCACGTCATTATTTGGAAATGATGAATCTTTGGGAGTACCGGGATTACCCGATTCACCAGATTTCCGGCGGAATGCGTCAGAGAACTGCTTTGGCAAGATCCCTGACCATGGAATCTAAGCTGCTTTTGATGGATGAACCGTTCTCTGCATTGGACAAGCAGACTTCTAACCGGTTGCGGGAAGAGCTGCAGCGGATTTGGATGGAGACAAAACAGACGATCCTATTTATTACACATAGTGTGGAGGAGGCTGTTTATCTTGCGGACCGGGTGGTGGTGCTTTCGCCTTCCACTGGAAAAGTGGCGGAGATTGTCACGGTCAAGCTTCCTCGTCCCAGACATGTCTATGCGTCTGAGTTTGTGCAACTGCGACATAAGATTTTGGAAGAAGTCAGAGGGGAGGCAGTGTGATGGGTTTTCTTATTTTTCTTGTTTTATTGATTGCAGTCTGGCAGGGCAGTTACTGGGTCGGCGTGGAGCTCTTTCATTGGTGGAAGCCTTATGCCATGCCCTCTCCGGTAGGAGTTGCAGAAAGCTTTCTTGACTTATGCGAGGGTGGAAAGCTGCTGGAGGCAACAGCCAACTCCCTGCTTCGGGGCATTGGAGGCTATGTCATTGCTTTGGCGGTGGGAGTGCTTCTTGGCCTTGTGATCAATCGTTTTAACTATCTACAAAAGAATTTAAAGCCTCTGGTATTGGGAATTCAGACCTTGCCCAGCGTGTGCTGGGTGCCGTTCTCTATTTTGTGGTTCGGATTGTCCGCCAAGGCGATCTTGTTTGTGGTAGTGATGGGTGCGGCGTTTAGCGTTGCTATTTCAGTAGATAATGCAATTAAAAATGTGCAGCCGATTTATACCAAGGCGGCGCTGACTCTGGGAGCGAATAAAAAGCAGCTATACCGTTATGTGATCTTTCCGGCATGTCTTCCAGAACTAGTGACGGGCATGAAACAGGGATGGTCCTTTGCTTGGCGCGCATTGATGGCTGGAGAAGTCATGACCACCTCTGTAGGGCTGGGACAGACGCTGATTATGGGGCGGGACTTAGCAGATATCAACCAGGTGATGCTGGTGATGCTGGTGATCGTACTTGTCGGAATCGTGATTGACAAATGCATTTTCTCTGTTGTCGAGCGTAAGATTTTAAGCAGGCGGGGACTGACAGGGGGAAACTAATAGCAGCTATTGAGAGAGTAAGGGGCTGCCGCATCTAGGAAGAGTTACATGGAAGCAGGAAAGACTTCGTCTTGCATATTCTGTGTCTTTGCTCCTTGGCGCGGCAGCCTCTTTGTCTTGTAAATTTTGGAATGGTAGTATATAATAGGCACAATAAAGCAAATAAAGGAGAATTACAATGAGCAAAGTACGAACAAGATATGCGCCAAGTCCAACAGGAAAAATGCATGTGGGAAATTTGCGGTCTGCATTATATGAATTTTTGATTGCCAAGCATGCAGGAGGAGATTTTATGCTCCGGATTGAGGACACTGACCAGGAACGTTTTGTGGAAGGAGCCACGGAGATTATTTACCGCACGTTGGATCAGGCGGGGCTTTGCCATGATGAAGGCCCAGATCGGGATGGCGGTTTCGGACCATATGTGCAGAGCGAGCGCATGAAGAGCGGCATTTACATGAAATATGCCAAAGAGCTGGTGGAGCGGGGAGAGGCTTATTACTGCTTCTGTGATAAGGAACGTCTGGAATCTTTGAAGACCGAGATCGTAGAGGGAAAAGAGATCATGATGTATGACAAACACTGCCTGTCTCTGTCTAAGGAAGAAGTAGAAGCAAACCTTGCGGCAGGAAAGCCGTTTGTGATCCGCCAGAATATTCCGAACGAAGGAAGCACCACCTTTTGCGATGAGCTGTATGGAGATATCACAGTGGAAAATGCCGAATTAGACGATATGATTCTAATTAAGTCAGACGGTTATCCCACGTACAATTTTGCAAATGTGGTGGACGACCACACGATGAATATTACTCATGTGGTAAGAGGGAATGAGTATCTTTCCTCCGCTCCAAAGTATCAGCGCCTCTACGACGCCTTTGGCTGGGAATCTCCGGTTTACATTCACTTGCCCCTGATTACGGATGAGAATCATAAGAAACTGTCAAAACGCAGCGGACATGCTTCTTTTGAAGACTTGGTAGCGCAGGGATTTCTGACAGAGGCTGTGGTAAACTATATCGCTCTTCTGGGATGGAGCCCTGAGGAGAACCGGGAAATTTTTACTTTGGAGGAATTGATCCAGGAGTTTGATTATCACAGAATCAGTAAATCGCCTGCGGTTTTTGACATTGTGAAACTGAAATGGATGAATGGGGAATATTTAAAAGCCATGGATTTTGATAAATTTTATCAGATGGCAGAGCCCTATATTAGAGAATGCATTACAAAAGAATATGACTTTAAAAAGATTGCCGCCATGGTCAAGACCAGGATAGAGATTTTTCCCGATATTGCAGATCATATTGATTTCTTCGAGAAAGTGCCAGAGTATGACAGTTCCATGTATGCTCATAAGAAAATGAAAACGACGCCGCAATCTGCTCTGGAAGTGCTAAAGGAGCTGATCCCCGTCTTCGAGGCCCAAGAAGATTATTCGAATGATGCGCTGTATGAGACGCTCTGTAACTATGTTGCGCAAAAGGGCTGCAAAAATGGTTATGCGATGTGGCCAGTGCGCACTGCAGTGTCAGGCAAGCAGATGACGCCAGGAGGCGCAACAGAGCTTATGGAAGTGCTGGGAAAGGAAGAATCCCTGGCAAGGCTGCGAATGGCAGTGGAGAAGCTTACGTCTGATTTGGCAAACCAGGAATAAAGCGGCGAGCGTTTGGTGGAAAGGATACGAATGAGTAAACAAAGAATTTCCTGGATTGATATCGCCAAATCTATAGGAATAGCTGCTATCGTTTTAGGTCATTGTTCTTCTGGAAATCTGCAATGCATTTGTTTTTCTTTTAACAGCATTATCTTCTTTACTTTGGCAGGAATGACTTTTTGCAGAAAGAGAGAAGAGACCGATGCCTATTTAAGTTTTGACAGTGGTCGTACCTTGAAGGTTTTTTTACGTGACTTGTTTCAAACATTAGGTATCCCGTATTTATTTTGGGGAATCGTAAGCATCTTGATTTATGCTTTGATGGGGAGGCTGACAGTAAATGCCTTAAACATGGATCAGTCTCATTTTGAAATTGGAAGTAACGTTATTTCCTTAATATATGGAAATTCTGATACTGGATATTTTGAGTGGAACAGGCCCTTATGGTTTTTGCCGTGCCTGTTTTTGGTAGAGCTGCTGTGGTTTTTCATTTTAAAAACATCGCAACGTTTTTGTAAAACTAGAAAGCAATTATGGATCGTTTATGCGTCAGTGATGGTGTTATCAGCAGCGAATATGTTTTTTATTTCTTATAGCAAGCACAAATTTGTTTTGGCATTTGAAATGGAAACGGCAATTAGCATGATGTTTTTTTTCGGCGTCGGGCTATTATGCAGAAATGATAAATTTCTGGGCTTGATACACAAGCATCTGCTATCTGGTAAAAAAGCGCTGCAATATTTCTATTTTGCGGGCGGAACGGGTCTTGCCATTGTACTGTCAGTTGCCAATGGGCTGACAGATACAAGGTCAGACGCTTATTCAAATGTGTTTCTATATATATTGAATGCCTTATGTGCTAGCTTTGCCGTTATTTTCATTTCCAGAATTATAAATGGTAATACTATCCTGGAGTATATTGGGCAAAGAACTATGGCGATCTTAGTAATGCATAAGTTTCCGATTATGTTTATAAGGGTATTTTTTCCTTTCCTAGATAAAAAGATATCCGAGGGAAACATTATTTGTGAGATTATGATTGGCATGTTTACGATTGGAAGCTGCCTTGCGGTTGAGAAAATAATCCGCATGATAGCGCCGGCGGTGTTTGGAAAAGGCAGGCGGCGCTCTTTGAAGGAAATTTAGTCGAAATAGCAATGGATTCAGCTTGATGCAACAGTTTGAAAAATACACAGATGGAGGAATGTTACAATATGGAGTATATCTTTGATAAGTCTCAAAACGAGGCCATCAGGCACTTTAAAGGAGCTTGCTTGTGCATAGCTGGACCAGGCAGTGGGTAAGACTACGGTCATTACAGAGCGAATCAAGCATCTGATTCAAAAACAGGGGATAGCTCCTGGCCAGATCCTTGTGATTACTTTCACCAAGGCGGCAGCGATGGAAATGAAAGAGCGTTTCCTGCGCTTGGTGGGGCAGGCAAGGTGCCCGGTTACTTTTGGAACGTTTCACGCCGTATTTTTCCAGATTTTAAAACATGCCTATGGATTTCACGGCGGAAACATTGCCAGAGAAGAGCAGCGTTTCCAATTCATGCGAGAGATCATTCATCAGATGCGTCTGGAATATCAGGATGAAGCGGAATTTATCGGGGAGCTGCTCGCAGAAGTGAGCTTGGTTAAAAATACGGGAATTCCGTTGCCTCATTATTATCCCCAAAATTGTGCCAAGGAATTTTTTGAACAGATTTATCAAGGTTACGACCAGCGGATGCGCAGAAACAGGCTGATTGATTTTGACGACATGTTGGTATACTGTCAGGAATTGCTGGAACAAAGAAAAGATATTTTATCGGCGTGGCAGCGTAAATTTCAATACATTTTGGTTGATGAATTTCAGGACATCAATAAGATTCAGTTTGATATTGTAAAAATGCTTGCAAAACCAGAGGACAATCTGTTTGTCGTAGGCGACGATGATCAGTCCATCTATCGGTTCCGGGGAGCGAAGCCAGAACTGATGCTGGGCTTTGAGAAATCATATCCCAAGGCAAAAAAGATCCTTTTGGATGTCAATTACCGTTGTCCCAAAGACGTGGTGGAAACTTCTCTGAACCTGATTTCCCACAATGCGCAGAGATTTGAAAAGCAGATCTCTGCTTGCAGTTGTGGAAAGAATGATGCGGGCGCAAAGGTACGATATCATCTCTGGGACGGACAGAAAGAGGAAGGCAAAGCGATTATAGAGCATATTTTGCAGTATTGCCGTCAGGGACACGCTTATAACGACTGTGCGGTGCTGTTTCGTACCAATACTCAGCCAAGGCTTTTTATGTCACAGTTGATGACCTACAATATCCCGTTTCGTACCAGGGATAATATCCCGAATCTATATGAACATTGGATAACAAAGGATATCCTTACCTATGTGCGCCTTGCGAAAGGGAAACGCAGTAGGAAAGATCTGCTTAAGATTATCAATCGCCCCAACCGCTATATTACCCGGGAAAGCATAGAGGAAGAGGAAGTCAAATTCGATGCGTGGGCAGATTATTTCTATGATAAGGGGCAATATTGGGTGGCGGAGCGCATAGAGCAACTGGAAGCAGATCTTCGGGTGATCAGCCGCCTTGGTCCTTATGCGGCGATAAATTATATACGGATGGCGGTCGGTTATGAGGAGTATCTTCGGGATCACGCATCATACCGCAGGATCAATGAGGAGAACTTGCTGGAAGTGCTCGATGAGCTGCAAGATGGGGCCAGGGAATATTCAGATTATGAGTCCTGGTTTCTTCATATGGAAGAGTATGCCAAAGAGCTGCAGAACCAGAAGCGTCAGCAGGAATTGCTGACAGACTGTGTGTCACTTGCCACGCTGCACAGTGCAAAGGGGCTGGAATATCCCGTGGTACATATTTTGGATGTCAATGAAGGGCTGATGCCTTATAAAAAAGCAATATTGGATGAGGAGCTTCAGGAGGAACGGCGGATGTTCTATGTGGGGATTACCCGCGCAAAGCGGGAATTGCACATTCACAGTGTCAAGAAATACAATGGAAAGCAGCTCGACGTCTCTCGGTTTATAGAAGAAATGAAACAGGAACGAGGATAAAGCCCGCTTCAATTCCCCTGCCAAGAGGTTTTGAGAGGGGCGCATTTTGACACTCTAATCCTCTAAAAAAGAACATTCTGTCCCTATGCCAGGAGAGAATGTTCTTTTTTAGAGATCAATTATCGTCCACGAGTTCTTCCCATTCTGCTTCATCTAGGAGTTCTTCAAACCGGTCCGCAACTGCCTCGTATTCTTCTTCGTCTTCAATATCCTCCAATCTAGGCTCTCCGTCCTCATTCTCGAAGTAGCGGTAAATAAATACCTCCCCTTCTTCATTGTCTTCTCCATTTTCATCCAGTGGCAGAAGAACAATGTAATCTGCTTCGTTTAGATCAAAAATGGTAAGGATCCGGCACTCCAGTTCTGAGTCATCATCCATGGTCAGGGTGACACGGACGTCTTCCATATCGTCATCGTCCAGGCTGCCCAGAGGAGTTGCATTCCGGTTATCGTTGTCATTCATATTAGTACCTCGTTCTTTCTGAAAATTTAAATGATAGCCTGGATGTAAAGATCCGGGCGTTTTGCCAGGTTCACATATTCATTGTTGGCAAGATGAATCAGAGGCCTTGAAAGCCATTGAGAATTCACCATGACGACATTTCCAATGGAGCCGTCATTGAGCAGTACTGAATTTCCCATATAAGTGTCTATGATGCGGGTCAGGAATGTGATGATATATTCGGTGTCGTATTTTTCCAATCCTTCGCGCTCAAAGGTCGCAATAACCTCAAAGGGACACAGGCCTTTGCGGTAGCATCGGTTGGAGGTCATGGCGTCATAAACGTCAGCAATGGCAATCAGTTTGGCAAAAGGAGAGATTTCTGCTGCGGAAAGCCCGGAGGGATATCCTTTGCCGTCACAGCGTTCATGATGCATCAGCGCGGCGTCGTGAATGCGGCGGTCTAATGATTGCGAACTGAGAAGCTTTGCTCCTTCTACTGGATGGCGTTTGATTTCATCGAATTCCTGAGGAGTCAGGGATTCCGGCTTTTTGAGGACTTTGGCGTCGATCGTGCATTTGCCAATGTCGTGAAGAAGGCCGGCGAGGGTCAATACATCTAAGTCCTCGTCTGGGAAATGGAGCCATTCGCCCATCATGCGCGAAATTAATGCGACATTGATGCTGTGTGCAAAGGTAGAGTCATCGATTTGGCGCATGTTATGCAGCATGTCAAATACCGAGAGAGAGGTCAGATGGTTGCTGTATAGGCTGCTCACCTGCTTGATCAGCGTGTTGGAATCCACAGGGATATGCTGAAGAATTAAATCATTGATGGACGATTCTAAGACTTCTGTCTTCTTGTTATAATCCACCTTGAACATATGAAATTCCCTGCTCTTACGCAGCCTCTGGGCATAAGTGACAAATTCTTCTTGCTCAGAAGCGTCATTTCCGTCGCTGTCGGATGCATCGTCTTGAATTGTAACCCACTCTATACCATAAAATTCCAAACGTGAGATCTGCTGCGTAGTCAGTAAGGAATGGGCGGGCAGTATCATCTGTCCGGTCTTGCTATGAACAGGCATAGCAGTGACCATGCCTGCCTGTAAATCTTTTATGGCTGTCTTATTCATGTTAGCCCCCCTTTTTTATTAAATTTAGAGAATAGATCCAAAAAATTTCCTGATTCTAGAATACCATAAATGGAAAAAAATTTCTACTGTTTTTATTGACATGACATATGGTTTATGATATATTTTGATTATCAAAATATTTGAATTTAAAAAGGAGATTGAGATATGTTAGAGAAAATGAAAGAAATAATTGCGGAGCAGTTAAGTACAGAGGCAGATGGGATCACGGCAGAGACTTCTTTTAAAGAAGATCTGGGAGCAGATTCCTTGGATTTGTTTGAATTGGTCATGGCGCTGGAAGATGAGTATTCTGTGGAGATCCCTTCCGAGGATTTAGAGAAGCTTGTCACAGTGGGAGACGTTATGGAATATTTAAAAGAAAAAGGTGTGGAATAATTGATGAAGACGAAGATTACAGAACTGCTGCAGATTGAGGTTCCGATTATTCAAGGCGGAATGGCATGGGTGGCAGAACATCATCTGGCATCGGCGGTGTCAGCGGCGGGCGGCTTAGGAATTATTGGAGCCGCAAATGCTCCGGCAGACTGGGTCCGTGGTGAGATCCGCAAGGCAAGAGAGATTACAGATAAGCCGATCGGGGTAAATGTCATGTTGTTAAGCCCTTATGCAGACGAGGTGGCCCAAGTACTGGTGGAGGAGAAAGTGCCTGTCATTACGACCGGCGCCGGAAATCCTGGAAAGTACATGGAAATGTGGAAGTCTGCAGGCAGCAAAGTGATTCCAGTGGTGGCAAGCGTAGCCCTTGCGAGAATGATGGAGCGGGGCGGCGCAGACGCTGTCATTGCTGAGGGAACAGAATCTGGCGGACATATCGGGGCGGCTACTACGATGACGCTCGTTCCCCAAGTAGTTGACGTGGTCCATGTTCCGGTGATTGCAGCCGGAGGGATTGGGGACGGCAGAGGAATGGCTGCCGCTTTTATGCTGGGCGCTGCCGCAGTGCAGCTTGGCACCCGGTTCGTGGTGGCAAAGGAATCGATCTGCCATGCGAATTATAAGGAACGCATCCTTAAGGCAAAAGATATTGACTCGGCAGTGACGGGAAGAAGCCATGGGCACCCCATCCGCCAGCTCAGGAATCAAATGACAAAGGAATATTTAAAGAAAGAACAGGACGGGGTTCCATTTGAGGAATTAGAGTTAATGACGGTGGGCGCGCTTCGCAATGCCGTCGTGGATGGAGACGTTAAACATGGAACAGTCATGGCAGGCCAGATTGCAGGGCTGATTAAGAAAGAACAGACTTGTCAGGAAATGATCGAAGAGATCGTTAAAGAAGCTTCAGAATTGCTACAAGGATCAAGGAGTGAATGAATTTGTTGATTCTTCCACTAACTACCTATTTGTGCAAAAGCACGCAGGATGGAGGAAAATATGAATAAAATAGCATTTATGTTCCCTGGGCAGGGCGCCCAATATACGGGAATGGGAAGAGATTTTTACGAAAACTATGACCGTGCCAAAGAGGTGTTTGCCATTGCAGACAAGGTTTCTGGCATGTCTATGGGGGAATTGATTTTCAGAGAAAACGAAGATCTGCATGTTACAAAGTATACGCAGGTGGCAATGCTGACAGTGGAGCTTGCGATCTTAAAGGTTTTAAAAGAACAGGGGATTACCTCCTGTGTAAATGCAGGATTAAGCTTGGGAGAATATGCTGCAATCACAGCTTCCGGCGGTTTGTCGGTGCATGACGCCCTAGCCTTGGTGGTCAAGCGCGGACTGTTCATGCAGGAGGCAGTTCCCACAGGCGGCGCCATGACAGCGGTAATGGGATTAGAAAATGAGAAGATTGAAGCGGTCTTGGCACAGATCGAAGGCATCGTGTCTGTCGCTAATTATAACTGCCCAGGACAGACGGTAATCAGCGGAGAACAGACAGCCGTGGATCAGGCAGCTTTGGCACTGAAAGAGGCGGGCGCCAAGCGGTGCATGCCCCTTAAGGTCAGCGGTCCGTTTCATTCGAAGATGCTTGAAGGAGCAGGAGAGAAATTGGCAAAGGAACTTTCGCATGTGGAGATCGGAGAGTTAAAGACCCCTTACATATCGAACGTGACGGCGGAATATGTCCGGGAAAAAGAGGAAGTGAAAGGTCTTTTAGAGCGTCAGGTGTCCTCTTCGGTACGCTGGCAGCAGAGCGTGGAGCGGATGATTGCAGAGGGCGTGGATGGATTTATCGAAATCGGTCCTAAGAAAACCTTGTCGGGATTTTTGAAAAAGATCAATCCTAAGATGGAGTGCCATCATGTGGAAACAGTGGCGGATATGGAAGAATTGTTGAACGTATTGAGTTAGTCGGAGGAATCTATGGGATTAGAAGGAAAGACAGCGTTGGTAACGGGAGGCTCCAGAGGAATCGGCAGGGCAATTGCCAAGGCTTTGGCCGCCAAAGGCGCAATGGTGATTGTAAATTATAACGGTTCAAAGCAAGCAGCGGAACAGGCAGTGGCTGAGATTGAGGCGGCAGGGGGAACTGCCATGGCCTGCGGGTGCAGCGTGGCAGATCCGCAAGCAGTGGAAGCAATGATCAAGGAGATTATTGCAAAACAGGGACGGTTGGATATTTTGGTGAATAACGCCGGGATTACCCGGGACAATTTGATACTGAAGATGAAAGAAGAAGATTTTGACGCAGTGCTGGACACGAATTTGAAAGGTACTTTTCATACTTGCAGGTATGCGGCCCGTCAGATGTTAAAGCAGAAATCAGGCAGCATCATCAATATCTCGTCTATTTCCGGGGTGATGGGGAATGCAGGGCAGACTAATTATGCAGCTTCCAAAGCGGGCGTGATCGGGCTTACCAAGTCCCTGGCGAGAGAGCTTGCTTCCAGGGAAATCCGTGTCAATGCGATTGCTCCTGGATTTATTGAGACAGATATGACGGAAAAATTGTCAGAAGCCGCAGTGGCAGCAGGAAAAGGCCAGATTCCTTTCGGAAGGTTTGGAAGAGCAGAAGAAGTGGCGAAGGCAGTGTGCTTTTTGGCTTCGGAGGATGCCTCCTATATTACTGGGCAGGTACTTCATGTAGACGGCGGCATGGGAATGTAGAAAAGGAGAAGCTATGAAGAGAGTTGTTGTGACCGGTATGGGCGCCATTACCCCAATCGGATTGAATACAGAAGAATTTTGGCACAACCTGAAAGAAGGAAATACAGGGTTTGCAGAGATTACCCAGTTTGATACTGCGGATTTCAAGGTCAAAGTGGCGGCAAGCGTCAAAGGCTTTGAAGGCAAAAATTACATGGACGTAAAATCGGCAAGGCGTATGGAATTGTTTTGCCAGTATGCTGTTGCAGCTGCCAAAGAAGCGATGGAGCAATCCGGCATAAATATGCAAGAGGAAGATCCCTACCGTGTGGGCTGCGCCATCGGTTCTGGCGTCGGGAGCCTGCAGGCGATGGAACGTGAGCATAAGAAGCTTTTGGAAAAGGGGCCAGGAAGGATCAATCCTTTGCTAGTACCGTTGATGATTACCAATATGGCGGCTGGAAATGTATCGATCCAGTATGGGCTAAAAGGCAAGAGCCTGAACGTGGTGACGGCATGTGCGACCGGAACGCATTCTATCGGAGAGGCATTTCGTACGATTCAAGCCGGAGATGCGGACGTGATGGTGGCCGGCGGGACGGAAAGCTCGATCACCCCTATTGGTATCGGGGGATTTACGGCATTGACAGCGTTGTCATCCAGCAATGACGTGACACGGTGCTCTATTCCTTTTGACAAGGACCGCAGCGGATTTGTCATGGGAGAAGGCGCAGGCGTGGTTGTACTGGAAGAGCTGGAACATGCCAGAAAACGAGGCGCAAGAATCTTTGCGGAAATGGCGGGATATGGAGCTACCAGCGACGCTTTCCATATCACTTCTCCGGCAGAGGATGGCATGGGGGCGGCCATGGCCATGAAGAATGCTGTAAAGGACGCTGGGATTGCCCTTGAGGACGTAGAATATATCAACGCTCATGGAACCAGCACCCATCATAACGACCTCTTTGAGACCCGCGCCATTAAGCTTGCCTTTGGAGAACATGCTTATAAGATGAAAATTAATTCCACAAAGTCAATGATCGGTCATCTGCTGGGAGCTGCAGGAGCCGTGGAAGTAATCGCATGTATTCAGCAGTTAAACCATGGATATATTCATGCTACCGTGGGCTTACAGGAATCAGAGGAAGAACTGGACTTAGACTATATGAAAGGCCAGGGAATGGAAAAAGAATTTAACTATGCTTTGACAAATTCACTGGGATTTGGCGGGCATAACGCCAGCCTGTTGTTGAAGAAATTTAAGGAGTAGTATGATGGAATTTGAAAATCTTGTAAAATTAATTCAGGCCGTTTCGGATTCAGAGCTGACCCAGTTTTCCTATGAAGAAAAAGGTGTAAGCCTGTCGATGAAAAAAGAAAAGAAAGAGAAAATCATTGCCGTTGAACATGCATCGATGCCGCAGGTTGCCACAGCCGAAGTCAATGGAGCTACGATGGAACTGGGTGAAACCAAAAAAGAGGCGTCTTTTGATGGAAATGTGGTGAAGTCTCCGCTGGTTGGAACTTTTTACACTGCTCCGTCCCCGGAAGACGATCCTTTTGTCAAGGTGGGAGACATTGTCAGCAAAGGGCAGGTGCTTGGAATTGTGGAAGCCATGAAGCTAATGAACGAAATTGAAAGTGAATATGATGGCGTTATAAAGCAGATTCTTGTCTCAAATGAAGATGTAATTGAGTTTGGCCAGCCGTTGTTTGTCATTGAATAGATGCGGGAGGAAATGGATATGTCTTTGCTTGGAACGAAAGAGATTATGGAGATTATTCCCCACAGACAGCCCTTTTTGCTGTTAGATACGATTGAAGAATTAGAGCCTGGAAAACGTGCGGTTGGAAAAAAATGCGTCACATATAATGAGCCGTTTTTTGCCGGGCATTTTCCAAATGAACCAGTGATGCCAGGAGTGTTGATTGTGGAAGCTCTTGCCCAGGCGGGCGCAGTGGCGATTTTAAGCAATCCTGAATTTAAGGGAAAAACGGCTTACTTTGGAGCGATCAACAATGCCAGGTTTAAGCAGAAAGTGGTGCCTGGGGACGTGTTGCTCTTAGAGCTTGAAATCATCAAACAGAAAGGGCCTGTAGGAGTCGGAAAAGCTACGGCGACTGTAAACGGAAAAGCCGCAGTGACAGCAGAATTAACCTTTGCGATAGGTTAATGGAATTTAGATTAAAGGAGCATTTGAAATGTTTCAAAAAATATTGATTGCCAACCGGGGAGAAATTGCGGTGCGCATTATCCGGGCGTGCAGAGAAATGGGAATTTTATCTGTCGCAGTATGCTCAGAGGCAGACAAAGAGGCTCTCCATGCCCAGCTTGCAGATGAAGCAGTTTGCATTGGTCCGGCACAGACGTCGGAGAGCTATCTTAATATGGAACGGATTTTAAGCGCAGCCATTGCCACAAAGGCGCAGGCGATCCATCCTGGTTTTGGCTTTTTATCCGAAAATGAGCATTTTGCAGATATGTGTGTAAAAAGCGGTATTGCATTTATCGGGCCATCTGGCGAGCTAATTGGCAAGATGGGCAATAAGTCAAAGGCTCGCGCAACGATGATAGAAGCCGGCATTCCCGTGGTGCCGGGAACCAAGGAGCCTGTGTTTGAGGCGGAGCGGGGACTTCAGATTGCGGACGAGATGGGCTATCCTGTGATGATTAAAGCTTCTTCTGGAGGCGGAGGAAAAGGGATGCGGATTGCGTCAAGCCATGAGGAGTTTGAAAATCATTTTCATTTGGCACAGCAGGAATCCATCAATGCCTTTGGCGATCATACGATGTATATTGAAAAATATATCGAGAAGCCCAGGCATATTGAAATCCAAATCCTTGCAGATAAGTATGGAAATACTTTGTGGCTGGGAGAGCGTGACTGTTCTATCCAGAGACGTCACCAGAAAGTGATGGAGGAATCTCCTTGCGCCGTGATAGATGCGGATCTGCGTCAGCGCATGGGAGAGACTGCGGTGCAGGCGGCTAAGGCAGTCGGCTATGAAAATGCAGGAACCATTGAATTTTTGCTGGATAAGGACAAAAACTTTTATTTTATGGAGATGAATACCAGAATTCAGGTGGAGCATCCGGTAACGGAGATGGTGACGGGCATTGACTTGGTAAAAGAGCAAATTCGGATTGCGGCAGGGGAAAAGCTGAAAATCAGACAGGAAGAAATCAAGCTCAAAGGTCATGCCATCGAGTGCCGTATCAATGCAGAGGATCCGCAGAAGAACTTTATGCCTTGCCCAGGCACCGTTGAGGACTTGCATTTTCCAGGAGGAAACGGCGTGCGCATTGAGTCGGCGCTGTATAATGGGTATGTCATTCCGCCCTACTATGATTCCATGGTGGCAAAAGTAATTGTTCATGGCGAGGACAGGATGGACGCTATACGAAAAATGCGCAGCGCATTGGGAGAAGTCGTGGTGGACGGGATCACCACTAATCTGGACTTTCAGTATGACATATTAAATCATCCGGCATTTTTGTCGGGGGATATCAATACGCATTTTATACCAGATTATTTTGAAAAAGAATAGATCAATTGGGACAGAAAGTAGGGAAATAAATGCTGAAATTTAAGAAAACCAGTTATATTCCAGTACAGGGAAAAGAGCCCCAGGTGCCGGAGGGGCTTTGGATCAAGTGTGATGGCTGCGGCGAATTGCTTTATAAGGAGGATGTAAAGCAGAACCATTACGTCTGCTATAAATGTGGAAAATATTTCCGCATTACCACAAGAAAACGCCTGAGAATGGTTGCGGATAAAGGTACCTATGAGAAATGGGATGAAGGGATCGCAGGCGAGGATCCGTTAAGCTATCCAGATTATCCCGAGAAAATTACAGCATTGAAAGAGCGGCTTGGAATTGACGAGGCAGTCACCTGTGGAAGATGCACCATCCATGGGGAGGATGCAGTGCTTTGTGTCTGTGACGGCAGGTTTTTGATGGGAAGCATGGGCTATGTGGTGGGCGAGAAGATCACAAGGGCCGTGGAGCGCGCAACAGAGCAGAAACTTCCAGTAATCATCTTCACTTGTTCTGGCGGTGCCAGGATGCAGGAAGGCATGGTGTCTCTGATGCAGATGGCGAAGACGTCTGCGGCGTTAAAGCGTCATTCTAAGGCAGGCTTGCTCTATATTTCTGTTTTGACTGACCCTACGACTGGAGGGGTGACTGCAAGCTTTGCGATGCTAGGGGACATAATTCTTGCGGAACCAGGAGCGTTGGTGGGTTTTGCAGGCCCCAGGGTCATTGAGCAGACGATCCGTCAAAAGCTCCCGGAAGGATTTCAGCGTGCAGAATTTCTTTTGGAGCATGGATTGATTGACGGGATTGTGGAACGGGAAGATTTAAAAGAAACGCTTGCAAAGCTGATTGTGATGCATCGACAGGTAGATGTGAAAGAAGCGCTGATACCAAACAGGGGGAAAGAGAGAACGGAAGAGACAGCCAGAAGAAGCCGGGAGATGGTTTCGGCTTGGGAGCGTGTTCAGCGAGCCAGAGCGCAGGAACGTCCCAGCGCTTTAGATTATATCCAGGAAATATTTACGGATTTTATAGAACTTCATGGCGACCGTCATTTTTCCGACGACGGTTCCATTGTGGGAGGAATCGCCTTTTTTGACGGCTGTCCCGTGACGGTAATTGGCCAGCAGAAAGGCAAGACCACCAAAGAAAACATTACCCGTAATTTTGGAATGCCTTCGCCGGAAGGTTATAGAAAAGCTCTGCGTCTTATGGAGCAGGCAGAAAAGTTTGGCCGTCCCATTCTCTGCTTTATAGATACTCCGGGAGCTTTTTGCGGCATGGAAGCAGAGGAGCGGGGACAGGGAGAGGCTATAGCAAGAAATCTGTTTGAGATGTCAGATCTTACGGTTCCGGTGTTAAGCATCGTGATTGGAGAGGGAGGCAGCGGCGGAGCTCTTGCCCTTGCGGTGGGAAATGAAGTATGGATGATGGAGAACGCTACCTATACGATATTATCTCCGGAAGGGTTTGCCTCTATATTATGGAAGGATTCTTCGAAAGCGCCTCAGGCAGCAGAACAGATGCGGGTAACGGCAAAGGAATTGAAAGAACTTGGAATCATTGAGCGTATCATCTGGGAGCCTGAGCCTGCCAGTCATCAGAATATAGAAAAGATCGCAGCAAATATGGCAGAGGAAATCCGCAGATTTATTCATTGGTACCTGCCTATGGACAGGGAAGCGCTGGCACAGTTACGTTACGATAGATTTCGCAGAATGTAGGAGAAAAGGTATGAGCAAAGCATTGGTAATCGGTGAGCTAAAAGCTCCCATTCCCGTGATACAGGGAGGCATGGGGGTTGGAGTCAGTCTTTCTAAGCTGGCAGGAAACGTCGCAAAATGCGGAGGGATCGGCATTATCTCCACGGCGCAGATTGGCTATCAGGAGCCCGGGTTTGAGGAACATCCCATCGAGACGAATCTCAAAGCGATTGGCAAGCATATCCGGCGCGCAAAAGAGATCGCCCAAGGCGGGATCGTGGGGGTCAACATCATGGTGGCAACCAGGCGATATGAAGATTATGTGAAAGCAGCGGTAAAAGCAGGAGCAGACTTGGTGATATCAGGCGCCGGGCTTCCGACGATGCTTCCTGCGCTGGTGGAAAAATCAAAGACGAAGATTGCCCCAATCGTATCTTCTGTGAAATCTGCGGCTGTAATCTGTAAATTATGGGATCGCAAGTACAAGCGCTGTCCAGATCTGATGGTCATTGAAGGACCGAAAGCAGGAGGTCATCTGGGATTTTCAAAACAAGAGCTGGAGCAAGTCACGGATGAATCATATGAAAAAGAAATTGAGGGCATATTGGAAGTTGCCAAAGAGTATGGCAGCAAATACAATTATCATGTTCCGGTAGTGGTTGCCGGGGGAATCTATGACAGCAAGGATATGGAACATGCTTTGAAGCTGGGGGCAGACGGAGTGCAGGTAGCGACCCGGTTTGTGACGACTTATGAGTGCGACGCCAGCGAGGCATACAAACAGGCATATATTGAGGCGAAGAAAGAGGATATCGTGCTGGTGCAAAGTCCGGTAGGGATGCCAGGGAGGGCAGTACGCAATGCGTTTATTCGCAAGACGGAAGAACAGAAAGAACAGGAATCTCGTCCGGCAGATGCCAGACCGTCCTGGAATTGCCGTCAATGCCTGGAAAAATGCAATCCGGCAAAGATACCCTATTGTATCACCGATGCATTGGTCAATGCTGTGAAAGGAAAGATAGACCAGGGATTGATATTCTGCGGGACAAATGCATACCGGGCGCAGAATTTGGAACATGTATCTGAGATTATGGAAGAATTTTCGAGAGCGTAAAAAAGAGTATAAGTTAGAATCATGGCTCTTTTTCTTAGCGTTGGATCATTAATTTTTACCAAACGTTCTGAGCCTGCCATTTAAGCGCACACTTTATGTTCTGTTATTTCTAGGGCAATAGAACATAAAGCGTGCGATATTTTTATCTAAATAACCTTAGCTCAAATCCTTTAAGAATTCCGTTCCTTGGCGTATAATTTTTTGGTATCTATTTGCATTTACGCTTTTGAGCCATGCAATTTTCCCTGAGATTTCATAGATTGTCTTGTTGGATACTGTACCGCCAGAATCTTTTAATTTCTGTGCATTATGTATCGAAGCTTTTAATATTTTCACCCATTTCTTAGGTACGCCGATTTCCTCATTGTTAATCACGATGCCAGTGATGTACTGTCTGTTGTGATTTCTTAATATATGGGTTTTTTCTTCTTTCATATGAAAGCCTTCGGATTCAATGATTTTACGGACGCTGCTTAAGAAGCTTCCTATGGCAAGGCATTGTGTGTCGCCCGTATAGCTAAAGCTCATATCGTCGGCATATCTTGTATAAGTGAATCCTAGCTTTTTGCATAAGCCATCCATCCGCTTGTCCATGGTACTGCATATAATATTTGTGATCATAGGGCTTGCCGGAGAGCCCTGCGGCAGGATTCTGCCCGATGTCTTGATGTATTTGACTTCCCCTTTGATTTCAAGAGGCATTCGCTCACAGTAGGTACAAAGCATGGCAAGCAGCGACGCAATATAGCCAGAGTAGCCAAAAGATTGAAACAAGCCTCTGACACGTTCGAAAGTTATCGTAGGGAAAAAGTTTTCCAAATCAATATTGATCAGTAAATCAGGACTTGTACGGTGTGTTTTTGCGCTTGTTAAAACAGATCTCGCTTTGATAAATCCATGGGATGAATCAGAGATCTCTGCTTTTTGCAGGATTTGCTCTAATACTTGCCTTTGAGCTGCTTTCAATTGTGTTTTGGGGGCGGCGATATGACGGCTGCCGCCGCTTTTTTTCGGAATTTCGAAACGGTAATAATTGTCAAAAGTAACGACGTCTCTATGGTATGCCAGATGGCGTAAAGCGCTGTATTCTATCTGAAGAAGATCTGCAAGCTCCCGGTCTGTCTCAATGACAGGCATCTGGCTTTGCTTTAGTTTTTGCACATTTGTTTCTTTTTTTGCTAACAGGTTCGAGTAGCCTTTGCCGATGAAGATAATATTTTCTGCTTTCCGCTTATTCCAGGCCTCTGATTTTAACTGTTTTTGCCGTTCCCGTTCTGCTTTTCTCTCAGCACGTCTTGCAATAGATTCTTTCATGATTTCCTGGGCGACTACGGAACGGATTTTTTCATAATCCCAGGTATCCTGATATTGTTTCTTTAAATGAGAAAGCTTTTTTTCAATTTCCACTTTTTCGTGACAGGCGTTAGATATCTCTTCGGAAAGCTTCTGAAATTCATTTAATAGTTTCGTCCTGTTTTCAAAGTCTTGTTCTGTCTCATTTTGCTGGCGTTCATACGGCGTCGGCAAATTACTGGGCCAAAATCCGTATTCCTGCATTTTAAGAAAGGTAAATTCTTTTTTACCCATATGATTCACTAGGTTTCTATATTCGGCTTTTGTATCCATTATAACAACATCTCCATAATATCATTGATTTTGTATTCTTTATCGTATTCCAAATTTTTAAGCTTTAACAATTTATAAGAAGCAACATAAAGCGCAAGAATGTGGGCGCATGGTTCTGAAAGATTTCGCTCGCCCTTTCTGAATTTCTGGCAACTGCAGTCTATCTTTGTGATTTGCCCGTCCTGGTCAATGACAAGCTCGGTGGCGGACAATTTGCCATTTTCCTTGTATGTTGTCGTAAATATAAATTCCTGTTTGCGTGAGTATCTCACTTTCATATTGTCAAATGTAAGCTTGCTGACTTTCTGGACGTCATGTTCTATGTCAGTAACTTCATAAAGCTCTTCTGGAATCGGGGCGTTGCATAAATGACGAAAACGCACCTTGTCATTGATCGGGTCAAAATACCCTTCGCCCCGCCGAAACAGCATTCCTACGCCAGCTTTTACCTTGTCATTTTTTTGATCTTTCAGGCAGTCGGAGATTTCCTCCATCGATAAACAACGTTTCTCTTTCAGCAATTTATAAATATCTGGATAGCAGCCATGTCCGGTAAATCCAGCCATAATGTTAAATGCGGTCCCCTTTACCCAATCATTGGAAGACCAGGAGGAGAAACCGATCGTCATCTGCATGGAGCCCATATCGGCACGGATAAACTGAGGCATTCCAAACCCCAAAATGCGCACATAAAAGGCTTTTGATAAGGGAATTAGCTTTTCTGCCACCAGCCAGCGCCTTCTGCCCCAGATTTTTTCTTCTCTTCTTTGGCGTCCCTGATATACGGCGTTAAGAGTAAGGAAAGTTCCAAAAGGCTCAAATACAATCTGCACCCGCTGCCCGGGCTCTAAGATCCACTTCATATATCGAGGACTTTTCTTCTCTTTGTGTTTTCTTAAAAATGCACAGATATCGTACATGTCAGAAGGGGAGAGTTCCAGTTCCATCCCAGATAAAGCTGCGGCGGAAGATACCTGGTTAAAGCCTTTGATCCATGTTTCAGGCAGATCTATTTTCTTCTCTATGTATTCTGGCACAACGTCATTTTCTATCGTAAAACCTTCTGGATTGACGGATAATGTGACGTCTGTATAGCTTCGGAAGCGCTGCATTTCTTTTTCTAATTTGGCAGAAAAGTCGATATTCGTGGTTCCTAATTTTGGCGTCTGCAATAAATCAAATTCATCCATGCAAACGGACAGGCAGCCGTATGTGGATTCGTCGACGGAAAATGCCTCGAAAGAAACCTGGTCGTTATGCACGGTGATGACGGGATCTAATACAAACCATAAGCTGTAATCTCTGTCTCTTATAAATTTCCAAAAGTCTCGTTCAATCTTATAATAGTCTTTCCAGGCGTCATATTGGTCGATTTGCTTTTGTAAATTTTTTTGTATCTTTAATAAATGGTCAATCTCATGCTTTTTATGGGAAAGTTCGAAATCGTAAGCGTCCATTTCTTTTTTTAAAGATTCCCTTACATTTGGCATGTATTCTTTGTGCGCCTTTACGCGCCTTTCGATTTCCCCGTCAAGCCATGTAAAATAGTCTGTCCGTTCTTTTGACTTTTTTCTCGTGTCAGAAATGACAATTTCCCTTAGCATAAGCATGGCGTCACGGAATAACAAAGGATGTTTTAATTTCCCGCAAAAAGAAACTTTTTCATCACGGGATAAGTCAGGGCTGAACCCCAAAGTTGCCTGGTTGGCAGCCTGCGTGCAGCGGGAAGGACTTGCGTATTTATAACCTACTTTCATAAAGTGCTTACCTCCTTCTGAATCTGAGCAAATGTCACAAGCGCTCTTTCAGAATCTATTTTGCTGTTTGTGCTTCCAATATCAAGGAGCATTTGTTCCAGTTCCTGTCGTTTTTCAGGATAATATCTCAAAAACAGAGGAATCGTGCGGCATATCTGTTCCTTGCTTTTAGAAACTTTATTGGGCAGATAAAGAATCGTCTTTGCATAATAGATATATAAATCTGGATTTGTTTCCTGAATTTTGGAAAAGGCATGTTCCATTTTCTGGGAGAGATAAGACTTTACCTCTACGCATGGATGTTCCATCATATGCGAAATAAATTGCGTTGGAATTTTGCCCCCATACCATTCGTCAAGCTTTCTGAGACCATACTGATAGGTTCTTTCCATTGGAGAATCCAATAAAGTCAAATGCAGTTTTTCTCTTTTTTCAATTTCAAGACTTTCCAATACGGATTGGGCGGTTTTGTTCAGATGAGATACATTGCATTCAAAAAGCAGCAGGAGAGTAGACGTTCGTTCTGCAAGCAGCGTCTGCTGACGGTCGATAAGTTCTGTAAGTGATCTTACAAGCCTTTTTGAACCTGTTTCCAGAATAGAAACAATCAAGCTGTCATTTGGCAAAGCGGACGCTTTGCAGGATTTTAGCAGGGATATCGTGTTATATTCTCTTTCTGAAATCCTGCCATGGTGTAAATCCATGGTTTGAAGCGTTTCAAATAAGATATCATAAGGCGTGGAGAATATAACCTGTTCTGTCATGTCAAACAGAAAGTCCGGAATCTCTTGAAAGCTTAACAACAGAGATGCAAAATAGCGCAGCAGTTCTTGGCGCTCATTGATTGTTGCAGCGTCCAGCTTGCTTACAGACTTTAACAATAAATTTGTAATTGGTTCGCAAAGCTCTATTTGCTGTTCTACAAAACGCCCTCTTTTTTCAACAACTGATTTCAGAAAAGCGGCATACTCTTCAATGGTAAAATGATTGATATTTTCTTCTAAAATGTCATACCATGTCTCTATTGTATCTAAAAATAGAAAGTCAGCGACATGTTCTGGCAGGAAGCTTCCGCTTGTCTGACTAAAGTATGTTTTGGCGGCGTCCCATATTTGTTCCAATGGCGTGCTCATCAGAGAAATCATAAGTTCTGCGTCAAATTCTTGTAACGCTTTTATTTTTTCCAAGAGTATTGTTGTAAAAAGATTTGCTGTTTTTTCATTCGGTATCTTTGAGAGCGCAATCAGTTCTTTAATATCGTAAGAGTCAAATTTATGCTGTGCGTAAGCTTCGTTTAAAATTATAAAACAGAATTCATGCACCAGGGCGGCTTTTGCATTTTGGGCAACAAAAACAACATCTGCAAGATACTTGTGCCAGATGGATCGTTTTGCCGCTTCCTGATTTGCAATTACCTCTCCAAAATATCTTTGGAAAAAGAAATTATATGCCCAATCTTCATAAAGATTGTCATGATCGGTATAACTTGTCAGCATTTCACGGGCAGCGGTTATAAATTGAACTTCATCCGTTGCCTGATACTCGTCAAGGGTTCTTCTCAGATAACGCACGTAATAATTGTATGCGCTGGTTCTGCCGCTTCCTCTAAAATAACAGGAGGTTCTTGGTGCATCCAAATAGTAAGCGATTTTCCCAATCGCATCTGCCATTCGATATGCTTTTGCTGTCTGGATCGTGTTTTTAAATGCGATATTATTCACATTTCTTCCGTCTGTGTAAACACCTTTTTGATAAAGGTTCTGATTGCCGAAAACATACGCATACAACATGTCTTGATAAGCGTTCGGTCTGGCTAAATACTCTTCAAGTTCTTTGCCCTTTAGCTTTCTGCCTTTAAATTTTAAGTGTTTGATATGAAAATCCATTTCAGGGAGCGTTTGATAGATAAACTCTTTTTGCTTCCAAAGCAACTTCTCGTCAAAGAGGCTGACGTATTGCGTGATGCAGCGTAAAAGTCCGTCGTGATATGCTTGGCTTGCCCACAATATGTTACTGTCCTCAATCTTTTTTGCCGTTTCTAGTAAAATCGGATTCTGTTCTTTTGTAAGTTCCTGGAAGATGCCGCATGCCAGTTCTATGCTTGCTGTCTTAAAAAGTTGTTCGTACTCCTCGACCGAAGGCTGCGTTTTCATCCACTGGCTGAGGTATTTTCTTCTTGCATATAACCGCTTGCTGGAAAATATATTGATTAGCAGCTCCATATGGGGACTGTCTGCTTCAAATCCAAATAAATCGTTGGGGCGATCAATCAATTGGATATCCTCAAAGATAATTTGGTTTGTTTTTAAGTAAGCGGCATAATCTGTATAATTTTTCTGCTCAAAATAGTTGAGGACAACAGGTTTTTTTAGTTCATAAAATTCTTTGATGATATATTTGTTGTCAATCTCTGTATACTGCTGCCAGCCTGTCTCTTCATGATAATCCCAATATCTGTGCGCAGTTTTATAACCTTTGGTGTAGCACAGCAGATTCTTTTCCTTGTAAAAATATGTATTGGGAATCGAAGGCAAATGTCCGTTTATTCCATGAAAAACAGCATAATGAGTGTATGTTACAGCAGGCTTTAACAGGTATTCCTCTGGATAGTAGGAATGGTGGGAAGATCTTAATTCCCGCTCAACCTCATGTACCCCGTACAAAATAAGCAAGCATGGATTTTTTTGGCTGTCGAGCCCCCAGAGCAGTATTTTGCGAATCGGAGGCTCTTCCAGTTTCCAAATACGTCGTTGTTCCTCTGATGTTAAATTCTTCATAACTGTAAATGGTTTCCTTTCTATAAAATAACGGATGATTCTGGATAATTATATAAAATTATAGTACAGTTTCGACAAATTTTCAAGCAATTTGGAGAAATCTGTCAAAAAATAGTTGACATTTTTGAAATATATGATACAATCTAGAAAAAGGTTAGATTTTCTGGTCTAGATGCTTTGGGGTAGCTCCAAGGTTGTTATTTATTAGCCATTACACCACTATGTTCTGCGTCACTCGCACGGTATTCGACACTAGTGCGTTTTGACAGTAGCCTGCGGCAGAAACGCACTAGTGTCGCACCGTGCTAAAGTGTCAGAACAGAGTATGAGTTTGTTAGCAGAAAATCTAACCTGCTTTCTTTGCAAAATCAAGGAGATAAAAGAATTCCATACGAAGATTTAGTCATGCTGTTTTTGATTGCGGAATCAGGGTGTTGGAAGAATTCCATACGAAGAATGTTTTATTACTTTTTCTGGGAATTGGAATGATGAATTTGATTAATTATTAATTAAGGAATAAGACAAATAAGTGAGAAAGAGCGGAACTTGCCACCGCTCTTTTTTTGTTGATGGATTGGGGTGTCAAAAGGTCTGAATGGAGGATGCCCCAAGGTGATATTATTTAAGTTTCCCCATTTTGCAATTCATAGCGCCAAAAGGTTTCCATCACAAAGTGATGAAAATGCTTTTTGTGCAAGATGGGACTGTCGCACTAAGATATTTACTTGTTTAAAAGATTTTCATTGCAAAGCAATGCAAACAAAATGCACAAAGATTATCTTGGGAAGCTAGCTTCCCAGAATTATTTTGTGCATTCTGTCTTTGCCGCATAAGCGGCAAGACCTTTTAAACAAGTAAATATCTTAGTGTGACAGCCCCCTTTTGGCGCTATGAATTGCAAAATGCGGGAACTCGAATGATCTTATTGTTTCATATATTTGCATTTTGTAGTATAATATGTAAATTAACAGACATCATAGGTATTTGAAAGTAGAAAAAAGGAGCAATTACATGCGGATTTGGATAGGTGTGGAGAACTTTGCAAAAATAGAGAGCGCCAAAGTATGTGTGGATCAATATACATTGTTTGTTGGTCCAAATAACAGCGGCAAGACATTCCTCATGCAGCTCTTACAAGGATTAAGCAGTAGGATAGTTGAATTTGTCGATGAAGAAGCAATGAAAATTTTATTAGCTGACAGAATAGATGAGTATAGAAGATATTTGATAAATGGAAATAATCTTGCGCAATTTACGGAATCCATCAATAAGAATATAAACCTAAAAAAGGAGCAGGTTGTAAAAGAAATATTCGGCAGAGAAGTGCCTATTGAAAGACTATATATAGATCTTGAATTAGAGGAGAATGTATCTTGCCAAATTGATATTTTTAACGGAGACAGTTTAAGAAATGAAAACGTAAAACGATCTATGAGTCGTGAGGAAATAAAATTTGGCTTGCGACTTGGTGAAGAGAATGAAAATGTAAAAATGGGCGTTTTATTTACAATCAATGGTCACGAGAAAATAATGGAATCTTTGATGCTTGGATTATCTCTGGCAAGCAGAAAAATAGATATATTTAAAAGAGTGCTGCGAACAATTTTTGTTAGAAAAAGCTTATTCTTACCAGCGTCAAGGACAGGATTGATGTTGCTGTATCGGGAATTTTTTACGAATAAAACAGATCAGGCGATTTCTTATCAGGTCGGAGAGCTTGACTTGGTAAAAGACGAAGAACAGTATGGAGGTCTTACTCAGCCGATGTATGAGTTTTTGCGTTTTTTGCAGACTTATTCAGAAGATGAGGAAAAGAGGGAGCGGTATAAACAGGAATTGGACTTTTTTGAAGATAAAATCATTGAAGGGCATGTCAACGTCAGTAAGCAGGGAAAATTTTCCTACTATGCAAAGGGCGATAGACAATTGGTGCCGATGTATCTTGCGTCTGCAATGGTGAATGAAGTGGCGCCGCTGGTGTTGGCTTTAACTTCAGAAAGACGCTATGAAATGCTTATTATCGACGAAGTAGAAGCAAGCTTACACCCTCAGAAACAGTTGAAATTAGTTCGTTTTTTAAATAGAATTAATAACAAAGGGATCCGTTTGATTCTGAGTACCCATAGTGATGCGTTTGTTTCCAAACTAAATAATCTGTTTCTTTTGTCCGAGCAATTTAAAAATAGCAAGGATGATGAAATAAAGAGACGCTTCCATATAGAAGAAGAGGATTTGACTTCTACGGATAAGATATTTGTGTATGAATTTGTTTTTCATGAGAACGGGAAGAGCATTGTAAAAGAAATTATCCCGGATCCTAAGATGGGATATAAATTTGATTTGTTTACGAAATCTGCCATGGATCTTTATGACGAAGCGCTTAGATTAGGGGAAATGCATTCAAATGATTAGTTTAAATACAACCAATTTAAAGCAAGATGCTAAAATACAGAACAATGTATTATATAAAATAGAACAAGACAGAATCATATCTGTAAGAGAAGAGCACGATCATTGTGTCGATGTAGAAATAGTTCATTTGAAATTATGATTAACCTTATGCCATATAGAAGCGAGGAATCTAAAATGAGAAATTTCGCTGATAAGCGGGTAGAGATTTGCGGTAATTCTTATGATCTGCAGGTGTATTTGCTCAGATGGGTGAAAGATTCGGAGTATGCAGCATCTGTTGAAATAAAACAGAAGACGAAATCAGGTCTTGACGTGCAATCATTTTATGGCAATTGAGATGAGAAGCAGATTTTGAGTGGGTATTTGATTTGAAAATATATTTTTTTGAAAAAATGTAAAAAAAGACTTGCAAAATTAGCGCAAAGCAGATATAATGATTAAGGATTTGTTGATATCCGTGCCAAAGTGGCGCAGTTGGTAGCGCGTCGCATTCGTAATGCGTAGGTCGAGGGTTCGAGTCCCTTCTTTGGCTGAGCAAGGGCGTCTTTTCACAGAATTGTGGGAAGGCGCTTTTATTTTATGTACTTTCGGAATATCCCTAATACCTGCTTTTACGGCTGCTTTTTCGCCAAATGCACACAAATTTCATCAAAGTGCCATCTAGGTACGCCTCATAAATTAGTATGCATTTGACAAAAAATCTTCTCTCAAAATCAGGCATAAAGAGATTTTGAGAGTACATTTTATAGAACCAGGAGAATCAGGGCATATGAAGAATAAGACAAAGATATATTATGCGTTCTGCTCAAAAAAAGGAGAATCACCCAGAGCATATAAAAGATATCAAAGAGAACTGGCAGACCGGATATTAGCCTATGGATTTCGGATGGGTTTTGGCGTGACATTTGACAGAAGATTTGTGATGCCTGCTGCTCATGGCAAGCCAATTTGGAATGGTTCAGGGAAAATTTATTTCAATATCACCAATACGGAAGGCCTGGTAGCCTGTGCAGTTTCAGACGTAAATATAGGCGTGGACGCTGAGCGGATCCGCAAGGTGGGATTCCCAGTGCTGAAGCGCTGCTGCAAAGAGCAGGAGATAGCTTATATTATGAGGCGGGAAGAGGGGAATGTTATGTATGCGGAATCAGACATCGATCAGGAACGTTTTTTTCAGCTTTGGACTTTGAAAGAAAGCTACATTAAAATGACCGGGGAAGGGATGCGATTTCCTGTCAAAGAGGCGTCCTTTGTGGTGCAGGCGTTCCCGGAGGGGCGGAAAATTGCCTGCAGTGAGCCGGGATTCTTTGAACAGCGCAAAGTGGGGGCATACTGGATTTCTGCATGTATGCAGAAAGAAACACAGTCTGTCTGGCAGGAACTGCCCATGGAACAGCTCTGAACGTTTGTTCACGAATTACATCTACGAATTTATTTAAATATCTTGTATCGGGCAGTTGTTTTGTAACAGCTCTTTTCTGTTGGAACAGGGAGTCAAAAAGCCTGTAGAAAAATGATCTTAAGATTCTTTTTTATCTGTATAATTTCTGTAAATTTCCACACAAATAAAATAATATGTATTACCCCGGTTCTAAAATGCTTCAGACAATAAGCATGCGATAATTCAGAACCGCAGCAATAAATCCAATCTATTTTTGGATTCTCTTTGTGCCTAATTTTGCGAGAAGATTTTTTTCAGATGTGCACAGATTTATGAGACGCGCCTGAATGGCATGTTGATGAAAAATGTGTGCATTTGGCGGAAAATCAACCATAAAAGCAGGTATAAGGGAGATTTCGAGAGTGCATTCTATAGAAATGGAGGAAAAATGAAAAAATATGAGACAGGTCATTAATCTGAATCAAGGGTGGAAATTCAAAAAACAGAATGTAGGGCTGGTGGAGCGTTATCCGAAGGATTGGCAGGACGTGACGCTTCCACATACCTGGAATGCAGTGGACGGCATGGATGGAAAGGGCGATTATGACAGAGGAAGTTACTGGTATGTTCGAGAGTTTGAGACGCCAAAGCAGCCTCTTGGAAAAGGCAGAGCGTATGTGGAAATATTGGCGGCAGGTCAGCAGGCGTCCGTTTATATCAATGGGGAAAAGGTTGCATGTCACGAGGGAGGATATTCCATATTTCGGGCAGATGTAACAGAGCATTTAAATAACAATCATAAAAATTTGCTGGTAATCAATTGTTCCAACGAGTATAAAGAAAGCGTCTATCCGCAGTCTGCAGACTTTACATTTTATGGAGGACTTTACCGGGGCGTCAATCTAATCTGCGTGCCGGATGCACATTTTGACTTGGATTATTATGGAGGGTCGGGACTTATGGTAACGCCCAAGCCTTGCGGATGCGGCGGGGCAGATTTTCATATCAAAGCATATGCGGCGGGGGCAGATGAGAATTTTACGGTGTTATATTCGATTGAGGATATGCAGGGGAAAGAGGTGGCGTATGGATGCCGTCCGGCAGACGACTCGGCTATCGTGCTGCATGTGCCGGAGGCGGAACTATGGGACATCAATCATCCCTATCTCTATACCGTGACAGCAATTTTGCAGCGCAGAAATGAGAGTTATGATCAAGTGTCTGTCAGAGCAGGCGTGCGTTCTTTTTCCTGCGATCCAGAACAGGGATTTATTATCAATGGCAGGGAAACGCCGTTGCGGGGCGTAAGCCGTCATCAGGATCTGCTTTATCAGGGAAATGCGCTGACCAAAGAAGATCACTACCGGGATGCAAAGCTGATCAAAGAACTGGGTGCGAATACGATTCGGCTGGCCCATTATCAACATGCACAGGAATTTTATGATGCCTGTGATGAGATGGGATTTGTCGTGTGGGCAGAGATTCCGTTTATCTCTGTATTTAACCAGGATCCGCAAGCGCATCAAAACTGCATCTCTCAGTTAAAAGAGCTGATTATACAAAATTACAATCATCCTTCGATCTGCTTTTGGGGCATTTCCAACGAAATCCTGATCGGCGGCATTTCTGAGCAGTTGGTAGAAAATCACAGAGAATTGAACCGGTTGGCAAAGAGGCTGGATCCTACCCGTCTTACGGCCATTGCCCATGTTACCATGACGCCCATGGAGAGCCCGATGCATCATATTACAGACGTCATTAGCTATAACCATTATTTTGGCTGGTATGGAGGAAAAATGGAAGATAACGGGCAATGGCTGGATAAATTTCATGAGCTGCACCCAAGTCTCTGTCTGGGAGTCAGCGAATATGGCTGTGAAGGAATCATCACATATCATGGGCCAGAACCTGCCTGCAAGGATTATTCAGAAGAGTATCAGGCGCTGTATCATGAACATATGGCGAAAGTGCTTGAGGAACGTCCCTGGATTTGGTCTTCCCATGTATGGAACATGTTTGACTTCGGCTGTGCCGCACGCAAAGAAGGAGGAGTTGCCGGGCGAAACAACAAAGGGCTGGTGACCATGGATCGTAAGACGAAGAAAGACAGTTACTATATTTATCAGGCATATTGGAGCAAGAAGCCGATGGTACACCTCTGCGGCAAGCGCTATGCGCAACGCGCAGGAGATACTACAAAAATCCGGGTGTATTCGAACCAGCCCAAGGTTTCTTTGTATTTAAATGGGAAGCTGGCAGAGGAGAAAGAAGGGAACAAAGTATTTGTGTTTACGGTTGCGCTGGAGGATGGAAGGAATCATTTGCTGGCTGTTGCCGGGGAAGCCAAGGACGTTATGAGTTTGGAAAAAGTGAAAAAAGAGCCTGAAATTTATGTTCTGCCCGAAGTAAATCAACGCAGGGAAGGGGTCGCCAACTGGTTTACCACAGTGGGGCATTTGGATCTAGAGGCGCCCATGGAGTTTCCCAAAGGAAGATGGAATGTGCGCTGCACGATGGAAGAGCTGGCGACCAGCCCCAAGGCATTGGCCGTGGTCAGCAAGGCGGTAAAGCTCGCCACTAATTTTGAGCTAAAGCCCGGCGCCGGCATGTGGGACATGATCAAAAAAATGACACCGGAAGGCATGATGGATCTGGCAGGCGAAACTCTTCCAGAAGGATTTTTGGAATCTATCAATGCAAAGCTGACGCAGATTGACAAGGAGTGACCGAGGAAAAATGGAGTCAACGTTTTCAAATTATCACAAGAAAAAAGAATATTTGCTCTGTGTTGACAGTGACGGCTGCGCCATGGATACCATGGGATTCAAGCATATCCGGTGTTTTGGGCCATGCATGGTAAGACAGTGGCACTTGGAGCCATGGAAGCAGAAGATATTAGAAAGATGGAATCAGATTAATCTCTACACCAGGACCCGCGGCGTCAACCGCTTTCAGGGGTTATCGATCGCTTTGCAGGAAATCAATCAACAATATTGTGAAATTGCAGATTTAGATCTGCTGAATCAATGGGTGGAAACTACGACGGAATTGTCTAATGATTCCCTTCAGGAAGCAATTGACAGAAATCCTGGCGCCGTCAGCCTCAAAAAAGCTTTGGCATGGAGCAACATGGTCAATGAAATGATTACAGAGCTTCCAGAACAGGTCAAAAAGCCGTTTCGCAACGTGGAAAAAGCCCTTGCCTTTGCGCGCCAATATGCAGATGTAGCAGTGGTCTCTAGTGCAAATCGGGGTGCGGTGATGGAAGAATGGCAGCGCTGCGGGCTTCTTGCGCATACAGACCTTGTACTGGCACAGGATTCCGGTTCCAAGACGGCGTGTATTGAGAAATTGTTGTCCTATGGCTATGATCCTCAAAAGACGGTGATGTGCGGGGACGCCATGGGTGACTTGCATGCGGCAGAAGAAAACGGGGTATATTATTATCCGATTCTTGCAGGAAAAGAGGCAGAGAGCTGGGAAGAGCTCAAAGAACAGGGAATGGCGCGCCTTTTGGACGGAAGCTTCGGGCAGGGATATCAGCAGAAGAAGCGCCAGCAGTTTTTAGACAATTTTAAATAGCAGGAGGAATGTACGCATGGTAAATATGAAAGAAAAGCCATTTCATCTGACAGAGGAAGATTGTAAATGGGTCGAGGACGTCATTGCCGGCATGACGGTGGATGAGAAGATCGGACAATTGTTTTTTAATATGGGAGCCAGCCGTGAAGAGGCGTATTTGAAAATGACAGTCAATGATTATCATATCGGGGGCATACGCTATAATCCGGGAACGGCAGAAGAGGTTTATGAACAGAACCGCATTTTGCAGGAGAACAGCAAGATCCCTTTGATTATCGCCTGCAACACGGAAAACGGCGGCGACGGCGCATGTGTCGACGGAACTTCCATTGCAAGCCAGACGAAGATCGGCGCAACGGGAAATACGGATTATGCCTACCAGCTTGGATATATGGCGAACAAAGAGGCGGCCGCCATCGGCTGCAATCTTTCATTTGCCCCAGTCAGCGACATTATGTATAACTGGGAAAATCCGGTCGTGGGGCTTCGAACTTATGGAAATGATCCGGCACAAGTAGCCGCCATGACAAAAGCATATATGGATGGGGCCCATGCAAATCCGGGATTCTGCTGCGCTGCAAAGCATTTTCCAGGAGATGGGCTTGACTTTCGTGACCAGCATGTGGCAAACAGCGTCAATACCATGAGCTGTGAGGAGTGGGATGCAACGTTTGGCATGGTTTACAAAAACCTGATTGACAATGGACTCGACGCCATAATGGCAGGGCACATTATGCAGCCAGCCTATGCAAGACATTTCAACCCCAAGCTTACCGATGACGAGATGATGCCGGCTACGTTATCGCCGGAATTGATTCAGGGACTGCTGCGCAGCAAGCTTGGATTTAACGGCTTGATTTTGACGGACGCCTCCCATATGGTGGGTCTGACCTGCCGCATGAAGCGCAGCGACATGCTTCCGGCAGCAATTGCCGCAGGCGTGGATATGTTCTTGTTCTTTAATGAGATGGAGGAAGATTTCGCCAGCATGAAGCAGGGGTATTTGGACGGACGGATCACGGAAGAACGCCTGGATGACGCGCTTCGCCGTATTCTTGCCCTGAAAGCGCACATGGGGCTTCATAAAAAGGCAAAAAATGAATTGATGATGCCAAAAGAGCAGATAAAGAGCATTATCGGCTGCGACGCTCACGTTGCGATGCAAAAAGAAATATCGCAAAAGGCGCTCACGCTGGTGAAATACAAGGACAAGGATGTGCTGCCGATGACGCCGGAGCGTTATAAGCGGATTATGATCGTATATGTAAAAGGATTGTCTGCCCCGGGGCTGGCTTCTTTGCTAGGAAAAGGCAAGGAGACGCCAGCAGAGCGGCTGCGGGACAAGCTGATAGAAAAAGGATTTGACGCTTTTATTTATGAAAGTCCCATCGACGACATGGTGAAAAAAATAGAAGCAGGGGAGAAGGCAGACATCAATCTTTATTTTGCAGAAAAAACGCCGATCAAGGAATTTCGTGAAAATCAAGATCTTATCATCACGCTGGTGGATATTGCAGGAGGATTTCAGCCTGTGGCGCGTCCTGCATTTGGGATGACCAAAGGCGGCGGGGAGATTCCATGGTATGTCTTTGAACTTCCGGTTCTTGTCATCAGCACGCAATACCCTTATGTGCTGGCAGACATACCGCAGGCGAGAACGTATATTAATGCTTACGACAGTAAGCCAGCAACCTTGGATGTGCTGGTTGAGAAGCTAATGTCTGGGGAGAAGGCTTTTGTGGGAACAGATCCAATCGGCGCATTCTGCGGCTTATTTGATACGCATATATAAGGAGGCAAGGAAAACGACATGGAAATGACATTCCGCTGGTACGGAGAAGGCAATGACAGCATCACTCCGGAGATGATTAAGCAGATTCCGGGAGTGACAGGGCTTGTCTGGGCGCTGCATGACAAGCAGGCAGGAGAGATTTGGGAAGAACAGGAGATAGAGCAAGTGCGCCGCCGCATCGAGGGCGCTGGATTTCATATGGACGTGGTAGAAAGCGTCAATGTGCATGATGATATTAAAATAGGGCTTCCTTCCAGAGATCAATATATCGAAAACTATAAGGCGACGCTGCGCAACTTGGCAAAATTCGGGGTCAAGGTAGTCACCTATAATTTTATGCCGATTTTTGACTGGACGAGGACAGATTTGTTTCATCCGCTAGAGGACGGTTCCACCGCCTTGTTTTATGAGAAGAATAAGATCCAGGACGATTATAAAGAGATGGCGGATTACATCTTAAAGAATCTGCATGGCATGACATTCCCAGGCTGGGAGCCCGAGCGGATGGCGAAGCTGGATCAGCTTTTTGAGGCTTATAAGACTGTGACAAAGGAAAAATTGTGGGAAAATCTCAAATATTTTCTAGAGGCGCTTATGCCAGTTTGCCATGAGACAGGAATCAAAATGGCGATTCACCAGGACGATCCGCCTTGGGATATTTTCGGACTGCCGCGCCTGCTTTGTGATAAAGATTCGATTGGAAAGCTGCTGCGCATGGTGGATGACGAGCACAATTGCCTTTGCCTTTGTTCTGGCTCACTGGGAGCAAACCAAAGGAACAATGTGTCAGAGATTGTCCGTGCGCATTGTGACCGCATTGCCTTTGCGCATATTCGCAACGTGCGCCATTATCCAAACGGCGATTTTACCGAGGCCTCCCATAGGGATTGCGACGGCGATACGGGCATTCTTGAAATCATGAAAGCGTATCATGACTGCGGATATACAGGTTATGTGCGCCCAGACCATGGACGTCACATCTGGGGAGAGACGTGCAGGCCAGGTTATGGGCTTTATGACCGCGCCATGGGAATCATGTATCTGTGGGGCTGCTGGGATATGCTGGAAAAGCTGGAAGGAAAGGCGGACAAGAGTACGAAATGAGACAATTCATGGATCAGGATTTCCTGCTGTCCACAGACACGGCAAGGAGATTGTATTATGAGGCAGCCAAGCCGCTGCCGATTATTGACTATCACTGCCACATCAATCCGCAAGATATAGCGCAAGACCGCAAGTTTGATAATCTGACGCAGTTGTGGCTGGGAGGCGATCATTATAAATGGCGGGTGATGCGCGCTGCGGGCGTGCCCGAGGAGCAAGTAACCGGGCGCGCAGATGACCGGGAGAAATTCCGCGCTTTTGCCAAGACGATGCCTCAGCTGATCGGAAATCCAATTTATCACTGGAGCCATCTGGAACTGCAGCGTGCTTTTGGGATTACAAGACAGCTCGCTTTGGAGACGGCGGACGATATTTTTGATCAGTGCAGAGAGAAACTAAAAGATTGTTCCGCAAGGAAATTTCTAAAGCAGTTTGACGTCAAGGCATTGTGTACCACGGACGATCCGGCGGACGATTTGAAGTGGCATGAGATCATTGCCAAAGATCAGGCCATGGAGGCGAAAGTTTTTCCGGCATTCCGCCCAGATCAGAGTATCAATATTGATAAGCCAGGGTTTGCGGCATACATCAAAAGGTTATCTGAAGTGTGCGGATTTGCGATTCAATGTGTGGAAGATGTGAGAAAGGCTCTTTATCAGAGAATGGATTATTTTGAGGCTCATGGATGCTTGTGTGCAGATCACGGGCTGGATTATTGCATGTATCAAGCCCCAGACTTAAAGCAGGCGCAGCAAGCTTTTACAGCGGCAATGCGGGGAGAATTTCCCGAGAAATCAAAGGCGGACGCTTATAAGACGTTTGTTACCATTTCATGTGCTAAAAGATATGCAGAGCTTGATTGGGTGATGCAGCTTCATTTTGGATGTCTGCGCAATAATAATAAGCCTCAGTTTGCAGTCCTTGGCCCGGATACGGGATATGACGCAGTGAATAGTCGCTCAGGAGTCGAAAATCTGGCGCCTCTGTTGAATGCATTTGCGGAACATGGCAAACTTCCCAAGATGATTTTATATTCTCTAAACCCTTCAGACAATACGGCGATTGCCACTATCATGGCATGTTTTCAGGGAGGCGGAGTACCAGGCAGAATCCAGCAGGGAAGCGCATGGTGGTTTAATGACAGCAGGCCAGGGATGCGTGCCCAGCTTACGGAGCTTGCTGCCAATGGGGTGCTTGGCAGGTTTGTGGGGATGCTCACCGATTCTAGGTCTTTTTTAAGCTACACCAGGCATGAATATTTCCGCCGGGTGCTCTGCGAGCTGATTGGAGAATGGGTCGAGAGCGGGCAATATCCTGATGACAGGGCGCAGCTTGAGCGGATGGTAAAAGACTTGTGCTATTATAATACCAGGGAATTCTTTGGTTTTCAGGTGTAGGGCGTGTGAGGAGCGTTTTTTCACGGAATGTTCATACAAAATTTAAGCTTCGTTTAAAGTTTCACGATTATACTGGGCGCAGATGATAAACAGTGTATGAAGAAAGGAAATCGAAGCTTATGAAAAGAAAATATGTGGCGTTGTTGCTTAGCGGGGCTTTGGGGCTGTCGTTATTTAATGGATGCGGGAATAAAGAGCTAGGGGAAAGTTTAGAAACTTTGGCAGCAGGAGAGCAAAACACAGATGCGGTGTATGGCGAGGTCAGTCAAATGTCGGAAAACGCCGTTAGTATAAAAGTAGGAAATAGAAAGAAAATGGAACAGCCCGATGGGGAAGCGCCAGAAAAGCCAGACCAGGATGACTTGACAGATCAAAAAGCAAACGGAAGACAAATGCCGCAGGCAGAGTCAGGGGAATTGCGTTCTATCTTGGATTTGACAGGGGAAGAGCAAGAGATCCCATTGACAAAGGAAACGTTATTTCAACGTCAGGATATGAGGGGAGGTCCAGGCGGAATCGAGAATGGAGCGACAGACGATCCTGGAACGACAGAAGAAATCAGCAGCTCTGACATTGTGAAAGGAGATGTGATCATGGTGACATTTGCAGACGATGGAAGTGCAAAAACGGTTACAGTGATATCCCCGATGGGAGGCAGCAGGGATTTTGGCGGGCGAGAAAATGATGGCTCTATGCCTAATGATGTTCCAGATAACAAACAGCAAGGAAATGAAACGATCTAGTGTACTGACATGTTGATATTTAACAAAATTACGCAGGATATTTGTCTTTCTGCAAGGCAGATTTTCGACGGCGTAGCGGTGGCTACGGCTAGAAAATCTAGCGCAGCAGATGGGCAAATAGGCAAGTAAGTTTGTCTATTTATCAGCATGTCAGCACACTAGGGAGAAATGCAAACATATAGTTTTGAGGAAGAACAGGAGGATTGAATTTTGAAGAGTGCAGCAGGCAATTGGAAACGTTTGTGGAAGAAGAAAAAAGCAGTGCTGCTTTTTGGGTTGGCAGCAGGGGCGGGATTGATTTCTTTTGGGATCTATTCCGTGAAAGGTACGCCTGCAAAGGGAAGCCAAAGGCAGGAGATCACCTTTCAGGAAACGCAGGCAAAGATAGGAAGCATTTCCAATACGATCGTGGGAACAGGGAATTTAGAGCTGGCAGAAGGCGAGACCGTGGGCATTCCTTCTGGGCTTGTCGTGGAGGAAGTCAAGGTGGAGGCAGGAGACCAAGTTTCGAAAGGTGACGTTCTCGCCGTACTGGATCAGTCTTCCGTGCTTTGCGCCATGGAAAATGTTCAAAAAGAGATCGAGGACTTGGATGAAATGATTGACGAGAGTAGCGGCGAGGAGGAGGTGCAGTCAGTAAAATCAAAGGTAGAAGGCAGGATCAAGAAAATATATGTTCAGCAAGGAGAGGAGATTTCTGAATGCATGGTGGAACAAGGCGCGCTGATGCTGATATCCCTCGACGGATATCTGGCAATTGACATTTCCACAGATACAGAGCTTGCAAAGGGGGACGCTGTTAATGTGATTCGTTCAGATGGAACTAGCAAGGAGGGGACCGTGGAAACTGTCTCAGATGGAACAGTTACAGTGCTTTGCTCAGACAGCGGCATTGGAATGGGGGAAGAAGTGACTGCTGCAGACACCCAGGGCAATGTTTTGGGAACTGGGAGCACTTACATACATAGGCAGCTTGCGGTCACACAAGCAACAGGCGTTGTGGAAGATATCTGCGTATCGGAGGATGAGAAAATATACAGTGGAACCACGCTTTTTACTGTAGAAGAGGAACAGAGCCTGGAATATCAGGAACAAATCGCAGAGCGGCAGGAATTAACAGAAACGCTTCAGAAATTGCTTGTATTATCTAAGAGCGGGACTATTACGGCACAAACGGATGGGATTGTTCAATCGGTAAATATCTCTGCTGAAAACAGTCAAAGCGCAAGTCAGTCTGGAAATCTGCAGATATCGAAGAATTCTGTTTCAGTGGTGGCAAGTGCGCCCGAGCTTTCCGAGGAACGGGCGGAGAAAGCTTTGGCATTCGAACTTGCATCTTCTGGCGCTTCTGACAAAAATATGCTTGTGCTCGAAATCCCTGAGACAGGGAAAAAGCCTCAAAAGCAGATTGAGACAGAAGATGGGAGCTATCAAGGGACGATTTCCTGGAAGCCAGAAGACGAAGCATTTGCACCAGAGACTTCTTATCAGGCAAAGATTAGCCTTTTGGCAGGCGAGGGATATTGTTTTACCGAGGACAGCGTCAGACAGATCCAGTCTGGCGTCCTTGCAGGCGTAACGGTGTCGGAGGATGGAAAACTGCTCGATTTCCAGATCACCTATCCTGCTACTGGCGCAGAAGATGAAAAAGAGGAACATAATCCTGAGGAAGACACAAAAAAAGAGCAAAATCCCCAGGATGACAGGGATGCAGAGGAAGAGTTAGATCGTCAGGAAGAAACAGAAAATAGAGCAGATGACAAAATATCGCAGCAGCAGCCTGCAAATGGAGCTGAAAATAAAACGGAAACTGATGAAAGAGCGGCATCAGGCATCTTCAATGATGCAGGAGCAGGGAATGGATCGAATCTGACTGCGGATGCTTCCAAAGCCATACAAAGCAGAACGGTAGCTACCGTTGACTCCGGCAGTGCAGCAGGAAGTTCCGGGTCAGGCGAAAGTGAGGAGCAAGAGGCGTCTGGCAGCAGCGAAGTAGCGGCTTTTACGCTGGCAGCATCAGACACCATGGTTTTAGCCGTAAATGTTGACGAATTGGATATTAACTCTGTAGACTTAGGGCAGGAGGCAAAAATCACACTGGACGCCATAGAGGGGGAAGAGTTTTCAGGCACGGTGACTAAGATTGGAAGTTCTGCAAGCAGTTCCGCAGGCGTGGCAAAATATACGGTCAAAATTACGATTCCGAAAGATCAGAGGATGAGAGAGGGCATGAATGCTTCCGCGGTCGTGACCATTGAAAATAAGGAAAACGTAGTGACAATTCCAGTAAACGCCCTTCAGGAACGTGGGAATCGTGTCTTTGTGTATACGGAATCTGATGGTGAAGGAAAGCTTTCAGGAGAACGGGAAGTGACTACCGGGTTATCTGACGGTGATACCGTGGAAATCACGGAAGGCTTGTCCGAGGGAGACAAGATATATTATCAGAAGACTGGCAACTTATCCCAGCAGGGATTTGGAGGCATGGGCGCAGGTTTCAGAGACGGCATGGGCGAGATGCCAGGAGGAGGTCCCGGAGGCGCCATGGGAGAAATGCCAGATGGCGATTTCAAACAAGGGAATCCCAACAGAGGCGCTTTTGACAGGAACGAATAGGAGATGGAATATGATTCAATTACAGCAAGTTTCAAAAATTTATGAGATGGGAACGGACAGGGTCTATGCCTTGGACCATGCCGACATGGAAATTAAAGAAGGGGAATTTGTCAGCATTGTAGGACCTTCTGGAAGCGGCAAATCTACGATGATGAATATTATCGGCTGTCTTGACACGGCGGACGAGGGAGCCTATATTTTGGATGGAATCTCTGTTGAGCGCTATTCTGAAAAAGAGCTTGCAAAGATTCGCAATCAAAAGATCGGATTTATTTTTCAGAATTTCAATCTGTTGCCCCGGCTTACGGCAGAGGAAAACGTGGAGCTTCCGCTGATTTATCAAAAGTTGTCTGGAAAGGAACGAAAGCGCAGAGTGCGCAGGGCACTGGAACAAGTAGAGCTTGCTCACCGCATGGGGCATCGCCCGGCAGAACTTTCCGGCGGACAGCAGCAGAGAGTGGCTATTGCGCGCGCTTTGGTGACGGAGCCGTCATTGTTTCTTGCGGATGAACCTACGGGTAGTGTAAAGTAAGTACAACACTACCCGAAAATAATTCCCGTGACGTTCCCGGCGTTGTCAACCTTTATTTCCTCAATGACGGACCGCCAAAGGGTGCGCTTTTCTTCACGGGTCAAAGTTTCATATATCGCTTTGAAATCAGCTGTCAAATATTTTCTGACGGCGGCGAAGTCTGGCGGGGCTTCCTGCGCCGGGTCCGGCAGCTGTCTCAGTGCTGCGGTGTATATCTCATAGTCCTTTTTGTATTCCTCAATGTCTATTAACTCATTTACATATAATTCTTTCAGCTTTGAAAGTTTGCGCTTCAAGGCTGCTTTGTCGGTGGATGTGATAGCACGTTTCCGGGCTGCGGCTTGCACTTCCCATTCAAGCTGGCAGCGGTCAATTTCTTCTTCCAGATGGGAGAACAGCCACGCTTCAATCACGTCTTCCCGGACGGAATGATTGTGCGGGCAGCGTCCACGCTGGAAGTGCTGGTTGCACCGATAATAAATATAGCCCCGTGTATAGTACCCAACTAATTTATGCCCGCACTCACTGCAAGAAAGAACGGAAGTGAAAATATATACCTTGCCGGAGGGGGAAGAACGGGCGTTTTTGCTGGTCAATTTCTGAACATGGTCAAATTGTTCATGGCTGATGATTGCAGGGCAGAAGTTTTCATTGACCCTGCCGCCCCGGTCATAGACCCCGGTATATAGCTTTTCATGAAGCATACGCCGGAAAGTAGCGTCACACCAATTCACGCCGTATCTTTCCCGGATATATTTTATGGTCCCACGCTGGGAAACGGTGGCTTCATAACGGTTGAAAGCGTCCCGCACAATGTCCGCTTCATCCGGCAGGATTTCCAGCCGCTTTTCCTCATTCACCCGGAAGCCGAAAGGACAGTTGCCGGAAACAACAGTGCCGTGGGCAATCTTGCTGTCAAAAACAACATCTATTCTTTCCCCGTCAATGTCCGCTTCATTCTGGGCTATGGACAGCTTCACATTGATATATAAACGCCCGTTTGCGGTTGTCGTGTCGTATTCTTCATCAGTGGTCAACCATTCGCAGTTGTGGGCTTGCAGGATTTCCATAATTTTGTAATAATCAGCTACGGAACGAAACCACCTATCAAGGCGGCAGAAAAGCAAAATGTCAACTTCATTCCGCTTCACGGCTTCAATCATGCGCTGAAATTCCGTGCGCTTGTGTAGGTGCTTCCGGGCAGTCTTTGCAGCGTCAATGTATATGCCGGAGATAAGCCAGCCACGTTCACGGGCGAACTTTTCCAGCCGTTCTTGCTGGGCTTCAAGGGAAAGACCGTGCATTTTTTGTTCTTCCCCGGAAACACGAATATATAAAGCGACACGCACAAGGCTTGTCGCTGCTTCTTTTTTTCTCATATAATCACCTTGATTGCCTTTAATTTCCCGCCCGCAAGTGATATTATAATTATGCGGATGGTATGTTGTATCTGGTATAATATATTATTTGCACCGCCCCGGTAGTGTTCCCAGCACTGCCGGGGCATTTTATTTACTGCAAACTTGCATGAATAAACAAATTGTCAACATAGTCTTCAAGCTGGTTTTCAAAAATCTTTTCATTATACAGATTTTCGATAGTTTCTTTGTTTAAGTCGAAAGAAACAACTTTTACTTCATCACCGCTGCTCATATCAGCAACAGCCCAGTATTGCAATTCATTACAAGTATTAAAGCCGTGATTTTTGATTAAGTCACCAACATTATAATAATTCTGCTGAACAGTCATATTATTTGTCAAATTTGATGTAATTTTCGCTTTCACAACAACAATGCCGTCATTATATATAACACTCAATAATTCACCATATTGCAGTTGCAAGTCACCAGTGTCAATTTCTCCGAAAGAAATATCAGAAGCGGAAAAATCAAACATAGAAACGCTTTCTGCCGTATCATCCGGCACATTGTCTGCCGGGGCTTCTGTTTCTTCTGGTGCGTTGCTTTCTTCCGGGCTGGAAGCGTCCGCAGCGGAAGCAGGATAAATCCGGCTTTCACCGTCAAAGACTTCTGAAACGCTGCTGCCGTCAAGGGTCATGGATAATGTTTTTGAACCATATTTGACAGAATAAGGGGCGTTTGCATAAGGGGTCACGGTCACTTCTTTGTCAACGCCGCAGTCATTCACCAGCACAAGAAAGATTTCGTCTGCTTCTTCTGGGGAAACATTGCAGCCGCCACGGATGGAAGCAACGGAATTTTCATAAAAACTGTATTTTTCCGACAATTCCGCAGATTTTGGGGTATTGGTATCAACCAAAACCCCGCAGGAACAAAGAGAGAAACACAGCAGCAGAGCAGCTATAAAACATAATTTTTTCATGGTCATTTCCTCCAGATTATTCAATTTTCATTCACGGCTTTGCCATTAGCTGCCGTGTCGTTTGTGGTACTCAAAGCAGTAGAACCCTTTTTCGATACAGAATTTAAGACTATTTTTTTATATTCTTCTTCCAATTCCTCAACCGTCTTTTCTTTTTCAACGGCAGCAGGAGCGGAAGCGGCAAGACCTTTTCTGAAATGGTCAACCAGCATTTCCCGTGTGTCCGGGTCTAAGTCAAAATAAGTCTTTACAATCTGCAATTCAAGGTCCGTTGCGCCACGCTGCTTCACAAATTCATCAAGGCTGAATGTGTCCGGCTCAACAAACATAGGTTCATTGCCATTCAAAAGCCAGTCTTCATTTACAGAAAATTCCTTGCAGATTAGCTTTATCAATGACAATTTCTGGTCTGGGCGGGCAAGGGCGTTTAATTCTATATTCTTTATTACAGAACGGCTAACGCCAAGCCTATCCCCAAAGTCGGTCTGGGATAAGCGAAGATGATTTTTTCGCAATTCCCGTATTCTTTCATAGACTTCCATTATGTATTCACCCCGCTTTCTTTTGGTTTGCACTTTTACTATACAACTTGAAAATGGTTTAGTCAAGACAAAATGAAATGAAAAATTCAAAAAAAGGATTGACAAGGACATTTTTCAGTTATATAATGGACCTACAAGGACAAAATGAAATTGAAAAATGGACTTGTAAAGACAACCGGGGCTGCCAACACCCAAAAATACGCACTGCGACAAGAGCGGCAGCGGACACGCCAGCTAGAAAGCGTGTGGACGGTCAACAAGTTTTTCAGGCAGTCGGCTTTTTAAGGTGAAAAGCGGAAGCGGCAGTGCAGAAAGGAAAGTAAACGAAATGACAGGATTTTCTTCTACAGCAAGAATGAAAGACATTGTTGAATATAAAAAGAGCGTCACAACGGACGAACCGAACGCATACGCAGAAGTTGTGCTGAAATTCGAGGGGGTATCAGAAGAAAGGACGGACGAACTGCGGCAGATATTCAACAGATTTTATGCGAAAGTAGAAGCGATTGTGTGTGAAGAAACCAGCCCGCTTGAATAGGCGGGCTGGGAAGAAATTACTTCACAATATCTTTTATGAGTTGTTCAAAGTCACGGGAATTGAAAATGTCATAAATTGCAGACACTAAAATTTTTTCAATTTCTTCCGCTGGAACGGAAGACCCATGCTTTTTAACAGCGTCATTCACAGCCTTTTTGATGAAGTCTTTGTGAAGTGACATACAAGACACCCCCCTTTGCAATGGATTTGCAGCCCGGCAGCTGCACTTCCATTGTAGCAGGGGAAGCAGGAAAAAGGAAGACAGGAGGGAAGCAGGATGGCAGATATACTGAAAAATGACAGGAAGCAGGAAGTTAATGAGTTCATGCGGCTTCTGGATGAAATGAATCTGGATGAAGTGGAACAGAAAGTGCTTCTTGGATTTATGCAGGGAATGAAACTGGCAAAGGACACAGAAAGAAAGACTGCCGCTGCCCAGCCCGTATAAAGGGAGGTGGCGGCGGTGGAAGTTAAAGGGACATTCAATGCCCAGAGGTTTTTTGAAACGCTGGCACTTATTCTTTCAGAGAGGGAAAACGCAAAAATCACGGTAAAAGTGACGCAGCGGGAGAAGAAAGAGGAAGCCCCGGCAGCAGGACAGCAGCCAGCGGCAGGATAGGAGGTGGAACGCATGAAGAAAGGCACACGGGCAGCAATATTTCTGGGGACACTTCTTCTTTGCGCCGCAGCATTTGCGGCGGGAAGCTATGCAAAAGAAAAACTGATAGAAGAAGCGGTGCAGGAAATGCAGAAGCAGCAGGAAGCCCGGCAGCAGGAGCGGGACCGGCAGTGCGGCTATATCCTCATACATACAACGGATGGGGAGGAATGGGGCTTTTACGGGGATATGGAAATCATATCTGACGGCACGGACGGCACAGACATTGACATTGATATGACGGGCTGGGTTGTAGGGTCAACACATTCTTGCTATAACCCGGAATTGGAAGAAAAAGGGAGGTGAAAGAACTGGAAACGGCAGCGGAGGGAGAGCCGCAAAAGGGCAATCGAAAACCCTTTACAACTGCGAATTGCAAAGGGTTTTCAGCCGATTTGTTATAAACTTTTGAACAAGTCCATTATACCATATCGGCGGCTATAATGCAAGCATAATTTATACTTCCGTAAGCAAGGGGAAAACCCTTGAAAACAGCGGTTTTCAGACCGCAAAAGCGGGCTTGTATGGGGTATTAACATTCCTACGATAAGTTATATATAGTTATACTTCCGTAAGAATGATTATAGTATATACTTCCGTAAGATATGGATATATGGATGGATAGATGGAGGGGGCGAACCCCCGGCACTTCCTGCGGATGTACCCCAAAAGCCGTATGGCATGGAATGAGGACGGAAAAGGAAGTGCAGTATGTTTATCAGAGAGAAGAAGACAGACTGCGCCGAATATAGGGAAGTTGATATTATCCCCAGAACAGAAAAGGCAGAGGAAGCAGCCAGAGGGAAAAGGGGGAAGCGGAGGAAAGCAAAGAAGCCGAAGCAGAACGCCTTGAATGATAAGAACGCCAAACGGTATCTTGTGCAGTTAGGGAATGGCAACTTTCATGTTGGGGATTTGCACACTTCATGCACATATAGTGTGGATAACTTGCCCGGCACAGTCGAGGAAGCAGAAAAGATTGTGGGTAACTATTTACGCCGGATAGCATACAGACGGCAGAAGCTGGGTCTTGAACCCTTGAAATACATATTAGTGACGGAATACAAGTTTTCAAAGGACGGGCAGCAGCTGAAAAGGATACATCACCACATAATCATGAATGGCGGCATGGACCGTGACGAAGTGGAAATGATGTGGACGGCGCAGCGGGTGAACTGGAAGAAAGCGGACAGCCCGGACAAAGCGGAAGCGGCAGCATATAGGGACAGCGTGGAGAAGATGGGCTGGGTCAATGCGGACCGTCTGCAAATGAATGAAAACGGGATAGAGGGACTTTGTAAGTATATCATAAAAGACCCGCAGGGAAAGAAACGGTATTCTTCCAGCCGCAACCTTGAACGCCCGGAAACAAAGCGGGAGGACAGCAAGCCGCAGGAAGCGGCAGACAAGAGCCTATGGAAAGCCAGCCGCAATCTGGAAGAACCAACGGAGAAATGCAACGATTTCAAGTATAGCAAAGCAAAGGTTGAACAGCTGGCGAAGTCTGCGGACGGGGGATTGTCGGAGTTTCAGAAGATATATGCAGATTACAATATTACTTCCTGCGAAGCGGTCTATTATGAACAGACCGGGTGGCACATTTACTTGAAAATGTGGAAGAAGAAGCCAAAGAAGCAGCCAGCAAAGAAGACGGCAGCGGGCAGCAGGAGGAAGCGGAAAGGAAAGGCTGGCAGCAGGGCGCAGCCAGTGAACGGAGGTGGTCAAGGTGATGTTAGGTGAAGCGATAGAGAAAGCAACGCCCAGCGACAGAATTATGATTGTAAATGCAGCAGGGCAAACGATTTTCAGAGGATATGCGGCGAATACGGAAAGCGCAGGGATAAGGAAGACCCGCAGGGTGAAGCGTTACGGGATAGGGATGGAAACATACAAGGCAACGGAAAAAATGTGGGACTGGACAAGGATTGACGCATTGCCGCCGCAGGTCCCGGTGGAACAATTCGGAGAATACAAAGTGGGGGAATTGAAGCACATTCTGTATATCCGAATTGAACTTGACAATGAATTTACGGAGGGCAGGGAAGATGGCAAATAGAGCAATCATTATATCACTGCACCCGGAATGGTGGCGGGAAATAAGACTGGGCGCAAAGCTGCTTGAAATCCGAAAGACCAGACCACGGGGCAACGGTCCATATACAGTGCTTGTCTATGTGATGGGCGGCGTGGGCGTTGTCGGTGAATTTGTCTGTGATTGCTTCTACAAACTGGACACCGTGCCGGGGCTTCCTACATGGGCATTGCCGCCGCAGGACAGCGGGACACCGTACAATCTGGAACGGGCAAGCTGCTTGACAAGGAAACAGCTGGAAGCCTATGCAGGGGACAGCGAGAAGCCTTTGTGGGGCTGGCATATATCCCATGTGCGGGAATATGAAAAGCCGCTGTCACTGCCGGAAGTCGGAGTGAAGAAAGCCCCGCAGTCGTGGTGCTATTTAGGGGGTGTGGCATGAAGTGCAAATTTTGCGGCGCAGAAGTCGAACTGGGGAAAATCTGCGAATACTGCGGGTCAAGGGCAGAAAAAGAATACTACCACACGCAGGAAGTGCAGAAAAGGAAGCAGGAACGGCAGCCCCGGAAGCAGAGGACAGCGGCGCAGACATATACCGTGAAAAAAGGGGATTGCTTGTGGAATATCGCAAAGTCGGTGTACGGAAGCGGTACATGGTGCTATGAACTTGCGAGGAAAAACAATATAAAGAACCCGGATTTGATTTATCCGGGGCAAGTATTGGAGATTTAGGAGGGCAACACATGGACCAGATACAACGTGAAAAAGTGCTTGAAAAACTGGGAAAAATCAAGGCACTTGCCGAAAGGGGCGTGGGCGGCGAAAAAGAAACCGCCCGCAGGATGTACGAAGACTTGAAAGCAAAGTACGGCATAACGGATGGGGAAGTGGCAGCAGTAAAAGAGCCAGCCGCAGCGGAGGTCAAGAAAGAGTTTTCGGACATAGCATTTGCGTTGTGGGTGCTGGCAAACAATCTGGATGATGAAATGAAGATATGCAGGGATTGCCCGGACAGAAACAATCCAGACGCAATCTGCGCCGGATGTGCAACGGATGAAAATATAAAAGACCTTAAAGCACAGTATGAAGAACTGACGGCGCAGTTTGAAAGAGGGTGCGCCGGATAAAGAAGTTGTCCGAATTGGACACATTGCAGGAGGTGGCGAAGCTGGGAAAAGTCAAAATGACGGATGAAGACCGGGCGTATTTCAAAGCGGGCATGAAGACGCTATGCGGAACGGAACTGATTTTTGCAGGGAATGTGATAAATGACAAAGACTTGCGGAAACAGTTTGACCCGGAAGACCTTGATTTCATGAATAAAGAACTGGGAAGACAAGCGGGGGCAATCTGGAAAAGGCTTCTGCGGGCATTGAAGAAACATGACTTTGCGGCGGTAGAGGAAATCATAAGAGGGAAGCGAGGTGGTAGCAGTGAAGAAAAAGAAAGCATGGAAGCCCCGGAGGGAAAGAGGGAAGCAGCCGACATTGACCGGGCAACCGCCGCTAGGATATTTGAATAGCTTTTACTGTCCTATCTGCGGGAAGCATTTGTTTTCCTGCTATGACGCAGACATTGCCCCGGACAGAAAAGATGGCTTCCGCTTCCGTGTGGCTTCTGACTGGCACTATTGCAGCAAGTGCGGAACCATGCTTGACCTTGCGGAATGGCAGCAGGAAGAAACGCCAGCCCCGGCAGCAGTTGTGGGCGCAGATGAAGAACTGAAATTTGACGGATAGGAGGTGGAAACATTGGAAAAGAAGACTGACGCAACGGAAATCAGAGAAATGGCAAAGCTATTCCGTGACACAGCAGACACAGCGGAAAAGCTGGCTGACTGCATAGAAGACCCGGAAAGCACGGAAAAGCAGCAGGAAGACGCATTGAAAGAATTTACATGGGCAGTGATGAAATTGCAGTTGGGAGGTGCGGCGATTGGGTAACAATCTGCTTTATGTATGCAGCCCGTACCGGGGCGAAATCCGGCGCAACAAGGAATATGCAAGAGAACTGACCAGAGCGGCTATAAACAGCGGATTTGCGCCAGTGACGGTGCATTTGTACTTGACAGAGGTTTTAGACGATAACAAGCCGCAGGAGCGCAGCAGGGGCATGGCAGCAGGGCAGGACATATTGAAACGGTGCGCCTATATTCTTCTGGGAGAGAAATACGGAATATCAGAGGGAATGAAAGAGGAAATCACGCTGGCGGCACTGAAAGGGCTGACAATGCTATATGAGAAAGACGGCAAGTTATATCATGCCGGGACGGAAAAAGAAGCAATACCAAATTAAAAATAAACCAGATACAACAAAAGGAGGAAACAACAATGAAACATGAAAACGTGGTACTTTTTGACAATGCGGGGCTGCCGTCAATAATGGTGAAATTTACACCAGAAGCAGGAAAACCGCTTGACCCGGTGTTTATGATCTGCGGCAGGAGGGCAAAGGCAATCTATATTTCAAAATATGAAAATACGCTTGTCAAGGGCGTTCCGTGTTCAATACCGTTTGCACAAGCTGCAAATTGTATTGATTTCAATGCAGCAAGCGCACTTTGCCGGGGAAAAGGTGACGGATGGCATTTAATGACAAATGCTGAATGGGAATATCTGCACAATGAAAGCATAGAGGGCGGCACACTTCCGCACGGAAACACGGCACGGGGAAGATATTTCTTTGACGAAAGCGAGAGCGGTGAAAAGTACGATTACGGACACACACTGACGGGCAGCGGACCGGTCACATGGACGCATACACACACGCCGGATGGCGTTTGCGATTTGTGCGGGGATAACTGGGAAATGGTTGCAGGGCTGCGGCTGCGCAAAGGTGCTATTGAGTACATAAAAGACAATGACGCAGCAGTTGTGAACTTGTCACCAAATAGTGAAGCATGGCAAAGGGTAAAGACGGCAGCAGGGCAAGACATTTTTCTTGACGCAACACATGGCGGCGTGAAAGTGACAACGGAAGTCCCGGAAGACGGCTGGGACGGTTGCCACTTCACAGATTTAGAAATCAATCTGGAGGAAATGCCGGAAATATTGCAGCAGCTGGGCATTGTTCCGCAGAATATAGAAGAAGAAATGGCGTACATATACGCTGACAGCGGGGAAGATGAAACAATAGCGTTCCGGGGGTCTGGCTTCAGCAGCACTTCCAGCGGCGGTGTGGGTGCGTTGGGCTTGGCATACGCCCGTTCCCTCGTCGGCGACAATGTTGGCTTCCGTTCCGCTTATGTTGAATTTGAAGAACTGGAAACTGAAAACTGATGAACTGATAGGGCGTGTGAGAACACGCCCGCAGAAAGGAAAGGGAAATGGAGGATAAGGCAAAAAAGAAGACCACGGCAGAAATTGAAGTGGAATATAGAAAATGCTTCACAACATACATAAACAGACCCGGCGCAGCGGATTTGCTGCAATGGATGTGCGCACACGGATTTTTTGAAGCCCCGGCAAGCACGAAGCACCACGGCGCAGAACCCGGAGGGCTGGCGCAACATTCAATCAATGTTTTTCAGCGGTTGGCATTTATCGCAGCGGAAGCAATAAAACCGCCACAGATATTCAACACGGAAACGCTGGCGATCGTTGCGCTGCTGCATGATTTGTGCAAGATAGACGCATACAAGGAAGCCCAGGAGGGGTCAAACAAACGCTATGACATAACAAGGAACTTTCCAGCTGGACACGGTGAAAAGTCGGTCATTTTGATAATGCGTTTTATGTATCTGACAGATGAAGAAATTCTGGCTATACGCTGGCACATGGGACAATATGACTTTTACGCAAAGGGCGGCGGTTATGATTTAGACAACGCTTTTCATCAATGCAAGCTGGCAGTTATGCTTCATCTTGCAGATATGATGGCAACGCACTTTGATGAAACGGAGGTGGCAAGCAGTGAAAAGAAGTGAGTTAGAAAAGTATCTGGGTAAAACAGTTACGATCACACTGTTTGACAATGAAGTTATCACGGGCAAACTGCATAAAACGGGCGAAAAAATGTTTAAGAATGACCCTAACTTATATATACCAAAGAACTTGTATTTTTTAATCAATCCGCAGTCATGCTTGTTTAGGTGTTCGCACGTTAAAAAGCTAAAAGAGGGGTGAAGCAGCAATGGGATATTATAACAGACAGCAAAACCGCAAACGGAGTGAAGCCACAGAGCAGGAAGCCTTGATTGCGTGGTGCGGATGGCAGCTGCCAAAGCACCCAGAATTGAAACTGATTTATCATGTACCGAATGGAGGAAGCAGAAACCAGCTGGAAGCAGCAAACTTGAAACGGCAGGGAGTGAAAGCGGGTGTGCCGGATTTATGCTTGCCAGTGCCTATGAATGGCTTTCATGGGCTTTATATCGAAATGAAGTATGGCAAGAACAAAACAACAGAAGCACAGGAAGAATGGCTGGAAGAACTGGCGGCGCAGGGGTATTGTGCGGCGGTCTGCTACGGCGCAGAGGAAGCGGAACGGCTGATTTCAAGCTATATGCGTTTTCCGGGCTATCCAAAGATAAGCAGGGAAGCACCGTGGGAAATTCCGAAAGTTTACAGAGCAAAGGGCGCAGGAGGTGCGGCAGATGATACCAAAGGCGGCAATGAGGGCAACCAATAACGCTATGCGGGGATATATCCCGCACAGTGACATTGTTTCTGCCGGGGCGAGGATTGTGGCAGGACAGCAGAAGCAAGGGAAGAAGCCGGGGACCGGCAGGGGAAAGCAGAAAAGACCGCAGCTGACAGAGATAAACCACAACGGGAAAGCCGTGCTGAAAGGGAAAACAACGGTGGCAGCAGCCGTGAAGAAGCTGCATGACTATGAAGAAACCGGGCTTTTGCCGTATGAGGTGCGAAACCTTATAGAGAGGGCGCACAATCTGGAAAAGCGGGTTGAGAAGCTGGAGGGATGGGAAAATGACGGACGTTGACCGCTGCTTGATATGCGGCGAAGCTATCCCGGAGGGCGTGCAAGTCTGCAAAAGCTGCATGGCGCAGTATCACATTGAAGCCGGGGAAGCGGTGGAGATTGCGGAGGAAATGCGGGACATTGCCGGGGTGCTGTCCATTACGGCGAACACGGACGGGAACATTAAAAAGTCAATGGAAAGCATATTGAGGATAGCAGACAGATTGGAGCGAAAGGGAAATGAGGAAAGAAACAGAACCAAAGTATTTGCCGAAAGTCGTATTGGCAAGGCTGAAAACGGCAACCACACTGGATGAAGTGCGGCAGCAGTTAAAGGGGCAGGGCTTCACCAGAAACGAAATGAAAGCAATGGTCCGCAGTATGGGCTTCTTTGATGGGCTGGAAGTCTTTCTGTCAAAGTGGAACTGGGACAATTACGCAAGCTGGCATTTATACAACTGGAAGCCGCAGGATGATGAAACAGTAATGAAAGCGATTTATGAAGCGGAACAACTGCACCCGTATTCCTGCGGAAGATATAAGAACGATTTTGCGCAGTTTGAAAAGGACTGGAAAGCGGAAACGTATGACCCCGGCGCAACACTGGCATTTGAGGACGCGCAAGTTGAAGTGCTGGAAGTTGTGCAGGAAGAAGTGAACAACATTGACCCGCAGGAGGTGCAAAAGGCGGTCATAAGGACGCAGGACGCAAAGAGGGACCGGCAGCGCAAGCGGCGCATGAAAGCCAGCAAGGGCAGCAGATACCAGAAAAGATATTTTTAGGAGGGCGCAGGATGGGAAAGAAGCATTACAGCGGAAAAGAATTGATTTACCGCCGCCAGATGGAGAAGCAGCGGCAGCAGGGCAGGGAAAACACAATCAGAAAGCGGGTGCAGGATATGAACCAACTGAAAAAGTCGGTGGAAGCCGCCCGGCAGGATATGCGCCAGAGGGCAAGGGAGGGGAAAGACAATGCTATTTCTGATTGAGGTTATCAAAGGGCTTCTGGCGTTTGCGGCGGTCTGCGTGGGGCTGGGTATCATGTATCTTGTCTTCATCATTGCCCGTGAAGTTGGATGGGCGGTAAAGCAGGAGAACCGCAGGAAGTACAGAGAGAAGCAGGAGGGAAAGAACAATGCAGATGGCGGCATTTAACGCAGTGTGTCCGTATGAGATAGGGGACAAGATAAACGCAGTAAAGGCAGTAAATGGGCAGCTGTTTTCCGTTGGGGTTTCCACAATCACGGACATTGCTTGCACACACTATGTAAAAAGCGGGAAAGTCGTATTTACATACGAACTGGACAACTGCGGGCAGTATGCGCCGCTGGTTGATTTGAGAAGCCCGGAAAAGAAGCAGTAATGCGCAATACTTACGGAAGTATATACAAATTGCACAAAAACTACGCTGATATACTTCCGTAAGATTGTGGAATATTACGGGTTGAAAATATACTTCCGTAAGTATATAATAAATACATAATCAATCAAGCGGAGGTAAGAACTTATGACAATAAAAGAGATTTTCAGACAAGCAAAGTGTGAAGCGGAAAAGAACGTAAGAAACAATGAATTAAATACAATCCGGCTGGATGTACGAATATGAAAATGGGTCATTGAGGTTTTATAGCTGCTAAAAGGGAAATACCCGCCCCAGCTGGGAACTGGGGCGGTTGATATAAAAACCATACCAGATACAAGGAGGACGCAAGCATGAAAGTATTATCTATCATCAACTTAAAAGGGGGAGTGGCAAAGACCATTTCCAGCGTAAACATGGCGCACATTCTGGCGGCGGCGCATGGCTGCAAGGTGCTTCTGATTGACAATGACAAGCAGGGAAACGCCAGCAAGATTTTGAACCGCCACAGCTATGACGGCAAGGGGACGGCAGAGGTCATGACGCAGCGGGGCATTGACCCGGCAGAGGTTATCCAGCACACGGACTTTGACGGTCTGGACATTATCACGGCGAACATGAATTTGCTGACCGCCAATCTGGAAGTCATGCTGGATCAGAGCCGCCCGCAGCAGACCCGCTTCAAGAAGTTTCTGGACGGAATACAGTCTGAATATGATTATTGCATTATCGACAATGCGCCGGACATTAACATTTCAACCATCAATGCGCTGGTAGCTTCCAATGATGTGATGGTCCCTATAACCATTGATGATTTTGCTATTGACGGGCTGGCAGAACTGAAAGAACAGATTGACAACACCCGTGAGGACTTGAACCCCGGTTTGCGCTTCTGCGGTTGTTTCGTCACCCAGTATGACCGCACCAATGAAGCCGACACGCAGGGGGAAGAATTTCTGAAAACGCTGGAATATCCGTTGTTTGAAACGCATATCAGACGGACACCGAAAATGAAGCCCAGCACGTTTGAGAGAAAGCCCATAATTGTATATTCAAGCAGATGTGGGGCGGCTTATGACTATAAAGCGTTGGTGCAGGAATATTTGAGGATGTGACCAATTCGGACACGCAAAGGAGGGAAAACAGATGGCAGCAAGCAATAAGAAATTCAATCTGACAGAGTTATTGAACCAGCGTTCAAAGGAAGCTGCCCCGCAGGGGCAGCAGGGCGCAGCGGAAGCGGAAAAGGAAACTGCGGCAACCACGGCAAGCACAACGGCTGATATTTACGATTTGATACCGTCAAAGGACAATTTCTATTCGGTGGAGGATGTGCAGGACTTGAAGCAGTCAATAGAGTTGCTGGGGATATTGCAGCCGCTTCTTGTGACGGATGAAGAAGACGGAAAGCGGCGCATTATCGCAGGACACCGCCGCCGCCTTGCAATCATGCAGCTGGTGGATGAGGGAAAAGAGCGTTTCCGCTATGTGCCTATCATGGTGAAGCCGACAAAGAACGCCATTCTGGACCGGCTGGCACTGATAATGACTAACCGCTTCCGGGAGAAGACGGACTGGGAGAAAATGACGGAAAGCATTGAAACGGAAAAGCTGGTGCAGGAATTGAAAGCGCAAATGGACATTCCGGGGCGCACCCGTGATTTGCTGGCAGAAATCATTGACGCTTCCCCGGCAACGCTGGGGAGGTACAAGGCAATCTATAACAATCTGGCTGCGGAACTGATGGCAGAGTTTAAGGCGGGGAAAATCGGCGTGTCTGTCATTTATGAGATTTCACAGCTTGAAAAGGAATGGCAGCTGCGGACATTAGAAGTCTTCCGGGGAAAAGGGACGCTGGCATTGCCGGACATAAAGGAAATCAAGCGGCAGCAGGAAGCGGCGGCGCAGATACCGGGGCAGATGAACTTTGACGGGACGGCAGCAGGGCAGCAGGACACGCCAGAAGCCCCACAGACGGAAGAAACGGCAGAGGGCGGGGAAAATACCGGGGAGAGCAAAGAAACGGCAGCAGAGGGCGCAGGAGAGCCGCAGGAAGACCTTTGCGCAACGTGTGAACACAATGGGGAGTGCGCAGGGAAGAAAACGCATGACAGCGGGTGCATGGGGTATGAGCCGCAGGAAGACTTCATGAACCAGCCGGAGGAATACGAAGACCCGCAGCCGGAAAGCATGACTTCCCTTTGTTATAGCTGCACCCAGTATGAAACTTGTCATGAAAAGAAAGCAACCGTCACCAGCTGCAACGCCTATGAGAACCGCACGGAAGCATACAAAACGGATGAACAGCGGTACAACGAGGAACAAGCGAGGATTGACGCTGAAACCAGACGGAAGCTGCGGGAGCGGCAGCAGGAAGAAACCATGCAGCAGGGACCGGCAGAAAAGAAGCATGATGAAATAACGATTTCCCCCAGCAGATACAATGAAATTGCAAGCGGTGCATTGTCTTTCCTGCTTCTGAAAAAAGACGGCTTCAAGGTCGGAGAGGGGCTGACGCTGCCGGAATACGCAGACGGGAAACGAACGGGCAGGACGCTTGAAATCAAGATTTCCTATGTGATGGAAGACCGGACCGGGATTGAAGACGATTATTGCATAATCGGATTTGTTAGGGAGGTGGGGGCATGACAAGGGTATATTGCGATATATGCGGAAAAGAAGTGGTGCGGAAAAAGGAAATATGGAAGCACACACTGACGGCAAGGGAGGGAAACAAGCGTGTTTCCTATGATGAACACATAGAAGAAATATGCGAAAGCTGCGCAACGACAATCCATTGCTGCACTTCCATGATGAAGCAGGGATGGAAGCCGGATTTTCATGAAATGAAAGAAGCGGCAGGAGCCGCAGCGGATGGGGCGGACCAGCCAACATTGCTGCCGGGGGCGTAACGGATGAAGCAGACAATCAGTGTCACCTATTATGAATGTCCCGTATGCGGGAAAAATTCAACCAGCAAGCCGGAAATAGAACGGCATTTCAGACAACACCAGATAAAGGCTGATGAAGTCATTTACTGCAAGATATGCGGTGCTGGGTGGTATGTGAACGCATACGGGAAGATAGGGGCGCAGGAAAGGGCAAAGGAATGTTATAAAAAGCATATCGAAGCGGGGGACGCAGACGAAGTGGCGGCAAGGGCGTTCTTTCTGTCAAAGGGTGCGTTTGGGTATGTGAGGATGGAAGCAAGCGGGGACGGATAGAGGAAGCGGAGGGCAGCAGGGCAAAACAGCGCAAAGGAGATTTGAGCATGGACAAAGAAAAGGTCATAAAAATTCTGGAATTTTACAAGGAGATTGACGGCGAGATTTCTATATATCGCCGTATTTTGCATGATTACGAAAGCCAATATTACAACACAATAGGCGCAATGGCGAATGACGGGCAGCCGAAAGGGAAAAACCATATTTCACGCCCGGTGGAAAGCGCAGCAATGAACGTCCCGGACTATGTGCGGCAGGATATGGAGGAATACGAAGCGAAAGTTAGATATTTGCAGAGGGCAAAGAGCCAGATTTTGCAGGAGATTTCACGCTTGAAGCTGAAAGAGAAGACCATAATCTTTGACTATTACATATACGGCATGAAATGGGAACAAGTTGCGGAGCGTAACCACTATTCAGACCGCCAGTGCAAGAATATCCGGGACGCAGCAGTGGAAAAGCTGGCTGCAAAATTCCATAACAACGAATTTTTAAGGGAATTTAGGAAGACCAGCTGAAAATGATTGCCCGCCATTGCACACAGTCTTTTGATATAATGGGATTGTGAAAATGCGCTTGAAATACGTTGTCCGAAAGCCAAAAACCAAAATTTGAAAGCATAAAAAATATTTATACTTCCGTAAGTTTCCGAAACTGGGAAGAATGAAAACAAACGAAAAGGAGGTGAAGCAGGATGGGAAGACCGAGAAACCCGCAGCGGGATTTGTCGCTGGAAAGATACGTTGAAAATGATGGGAAAATAAGCACGGCAGAACTTGCGAAGCTGGCGGGTGTGCCGGAAAGCCGCATCAGAAAATGGAAGTCGGAAGACAAGTGGGACGAAGCCTTGAAAAAGAAGCCCAGAAAAAGGGGAGGTCAAAAAGGCAATAAAAATGCGGCAGGAAAAACCCCGGCAAAAAAAGGCAATAAAAATGCGGTCACACACGGGGCATTTGCACAAGCCGGATTTGAGGACATTCCCCCGGAAAAGGCAGAGGAAATCCGAAACATGAAGACGGCAGAAGCAATGCCGCACATGATGGCTGAATTGCAAGCCCTTTATCTGCGCAAAGCGTACCTTGAAAAACTGCTGGCAGAATACGAAGCCCCGGAAGCAGGGGGCTTCTACACTGATAAAATAGTACACATGATTGTACCTAAGAGCATGGAGGATAAGCAAGCAGAGGAAAGCACGGGCATTGCGGCAGGGGAAGCAGAAGACCCGGAAGCAATAGAGGGGCAGCAGGGGGAGTGCTTCAAAACGGCTATGAAATCCATCATTAAATCCAGCCCATTTGATAGGGCAATGAAAGTGGAAGCTGAACTGAACAAACTGCATGGGCGTATCATCAAGCAGCTTGACAGTATCAAGGCGCATGAGATGGAGAGCCGAAGACTACAACTGGAAGAACGAAGACTTGAACTGATGAAACAGAAGTTGACTGGCGAGATAGACATTGACCCGGAAGACGAAGACTGGGCAGAGGACGGGGACGGCGGCGGGCTGCCGTGATAGGTTCTTTCAGCGTCCGGGGAGGGGTGAGGGTACGGTGACGCCCACGCCTTGCCTAGATAAAAAATAAAAATTTCTGCTTGCGGAAACGCCGGAAAAATAATAAAGGGGGTACGGTTTTGAAATTATATACCGTCAAGGCGGTTGCGGCGTGGCTGGATTTGACAGAAAGCCGGGTGCGGCAGCTGCGCAAAGAAAAAATCATAACTGAATATAGACTGGGACTGTATGATCTAAAGACCGTGACCCACGAATATATAAACTATCTGCGGAAGAACAGCCCAACGGAAACCAGCGTTGACTACAACACGGAACGGGCAAAGCTGGTGCGGGCAAAGCGGGAAAGTCAAGAACTTGAATTGCGGCTGCGCAAAAACGAGTTGCACGAAACAGAGGAAATTGAAAAGGTCATGACTGACACTTTAATAAAATTCAAAACAAGACTTATGGCGATCCCCGCAAAACAAAGCCCGATACTATCAAAGAAAAAGGACCAGACAGAAATTTTCAAGTTGCTAAAAGCGGCGATTGATGAAGCACTAGAAGAACTGGCAGACTTTCAAAAACTGTTTGGGTATGCGGTAGAGGATGAAGAAAAGAACAGCTGATTTATTGAGCCGGATATATTCAGTATTGAAGCCCCCGCCAGACTTGAAATTGTCGGAGTGGGCAGACAAATTCCGGCAGCTATCTTCCGAAGCGTCCGCAGAGCCGGGAAGATGGCGCACATCAAAAGCCCCATATCAGAAAGAAATCATGGACGCAATAACCGATATAGGTATAAAAAAAGTAGTTGTCATGTCTGCTGCGCAAGTCGGCAAAACTGACGCAATGATCTTGAACCCAATAGGCTATTACATCCATTATGAGCCGTCACCGATCATGGTATTGCAGCCAACAATACAGATGGCAGAAACATTTTCAAAAGACAGGCTTTCACCAATGCTGCGAGATACGGCAGTATTGACAGACAAAGTAAATGATAAGAGCCGAAACAGCGGAAACACAATCTTGCAAAAGATATTTCCGGGCGGTCATGTAACAATGGTGGGCGCAAACAGCCCGTCAAGCCTTGCTTCCCGCCCGATTAGAATATTGCTGGCAGATGAAATTGACCGATACCCGGCAACGGCAGGAAGCGAGGGGGACCCGCTTTTTCTTGCTGCAAAGAGGTTGACAACTTTCTGGAATAGAAAGGAAGTGGATGTGTCAACGCCGACAATAAAAGGTCTTTCAAGAATTGAAGTGGAGTATGAGAACAGCAGCAAGGGAGAGTGGAACGCACCTTGTCCGTGCTGCGGGGAATTGCAGCCGCTTACATGGTCCGGCATTGTATTTGACAAAGAGGATTTGTCGGAAATTGGTTATGTATGCAGCAAGTGCGGCGTGATTTCAAGTGAAGTGGAATGGAAAGAGGGCTTCAAGGACGGCTGCTTTATCCATGAAGACCCAGAAAACCAGGTAAAAGGATTTCACTTGAACACACTTGCTTCCACGCTTTCAACATGGCGGGAGGTTGTGGAAAAGTTTCTGATTGCCAATGAGGAAGTAAAAAAAGGCAATGTGGAACTGATGAAAGTATGGACAAATACAGAACTGGGGGAAACATGGGAGGAAGACGGGGAAAGCATAGAAGATGAAGAATTGATGAAACGCCGGGAGAATTACAACTGCGAAATCCCGGAAGCCGTTCTTTATCTGACAGCAGGAGTTGACACGCAGGACGATAGATTTGAAATTGAGGTTGTCGGATGGGGTCCAGAATATGAAAGCTGGGGGATAAGGTTTGTGGCACTGTACGGAGATACTGGGAATATGCAAGACCCGGTGTGGAATGATCTTGATGTTTTTTTATCGCAGACTTTTGAAAAGCCGGACGGAACAAAATTGAAAATAATTGCAACGTGCATGGACAGCGGCGGTCATAGAGCGAACCAAGTATATAAATTTTGTAAAGCCCGCTTTAATCGGCGTATTTTTGCGATAAAGGGAAGCAATGACAGTGCGGCGGCTTACATACAGAAACCGACAAAAAACAACCGTGAACAAGCATATTTATTCATTATTGGAGTTGATACCGGGAAAAGTTGGCTAATGGACAGATTAAAACTGGCAGAGCCGGGACCGGGCTTCTGCCATTTTCCGAGGGAGGACGGCAGGGGATATGATGAAAAGTATTTTAAGGGCTTGACTTCTGAAAAAAAGGTCATGCGCTACAAGATGGGAAGACCGTATTTTGCATGGGAACTGAAAGACAGAGGGGAACACCGCAGGAATGAAGCCCTTGACTGCCGGAATTATGCAACGGCAGCTATTGAGATAACGGGACTTCCGCTGAAAAAGCCGGAAGACCCGGAGAAGAAGCAGCAGACAGCAAGCAGCCCCGCAAAAAGGAAAAAGAGGGGCAGGAGAAGCGGAGGTGTAAACTAATGGCAGGAATAACATTGGAAACAGCGCAAAGGCATTTGGACGCATGGCTTGAAGCGGAAATTGCGGTGACAAATGCGCAGTCTTACACAATCGGAAGCAGGGTCATGACGAAAGCTGACCTTGCGGAGATACGGAACACTATTGACTACTGGAACAAAAAGGTAATAGCATTGGAGAACGCAAAGAAGCGGGGAGGGAGAAACCGGGCATATCGTGCCGTACCCCGTGATTTGTAAGCAAAACATTTCCCGCAATTTCCCTTTTTGGCGGTTTATTTCCCCCCATTTCCCGCAAATACGGTATAAAATGATAGCGTGAATAAATAGGCAGACACGAAAAGCACCCGTCAAACGGTGCTTTTTTCATGCAGTGCGGCAGACGGGAGGTGAAAAGGGAATGGGCATTGCGACATTGATTGACAGAGCCGTTGCAACGGTCGCACCGCAGAAAGGGCTTCAAAGGGCTGCGGCAAGGCAGAAAATGCAGATATTGAACAGCGGATATGGGAATTACGGCGCAAGCACGTTCAAGAAATCGCTGAAAGGCTGGCTTTTTGCCGGAGGGTCGCACCGTGAGGACATAGAAGACAATGTTTCGGTACTGCGGCAGCGCAGCCGTGATTTGTATATGGGCGTACCAGTGGCAAACGGCGCAGTCAAGACCATGCGGACAAATGTTGTGGGGCGTGGTCTTAACTTGAAGCCGTCCATTGACCGGGATGTTTTAGGGATAACGGCGGCGCAGGCGCAGAAGCTGGAAAAGCAGATTGAACGGGAATGGCAGTTGTGGGCAGAAAGCCCGGATTGCGACATACAGAGAATTGATAATTTCTATGAGTTGCAGCAGCTGGCTTTCCTTAACTGGCTTATGTCTGGGGACTGTCTGGCATTGCTGCCAATAAAGCCGAGGAAGAACCAGCCGTATGATTTGCGGGTGCAGCTGGTGGAAGCTGACAGGCTTTCCAGCCCGGACTACTGCGACACATACGACAATAAGATTGTCGGCGGCGTTGAGTGCGCCCCGGATGGGGAAGTTGTGGCGTACCACATTTCAGACCAGCACCCATTGTCCTATGAGGTGACGGACATTAAGTGGCAGAGGGTGGAAGCATACGGCAGCAGGACGGGAAGAAGAAACGTGCTGCACATTATGACCCGTGAGAGGATAGGGCAGCGCAGGGGCGTTCCGTTCCTTGCCCCGGTCATTGAAAGTCTGAAACAGCTGGGGAAGTACACGGACGCAGAACTTGTGGCGGCGGTAGTGTCCGGGATGTTTTCTGTATTCATTGAGAAAGAGGACGCAAGCGAGGACGGCGCAGTTGGTTCAATGATACCAGAAGAACAGCAGATTGACGCAGAGGACGAAAGCAGCCTTGAACTGGGTCCCGGCGTGATTATGGATTTGAACCCCGGTGAGAAAGTGCATGACACGAACCCCGGAAGACCGAACAGCAATTTTTCCATGTTCGTTGAAGCGATATGCCAGCAAATAGGGGCTTCCCTTGAAATCCCCTATGAACTGCTTGTGAAGCGGTTCAATGCGTCCTATACGGCAAGCAAGGGCGCACTGGAAGAAGCGTGGAAAATGTTCCGTATGTACCGGGCATGGCTTGCGGCTGATTTCTGCCAGCCGATTTATGAAGAATGGCTGACAGAAGCCGTGGCAAAGAAAAGGATTGCCGCCCCCGGCTTCTTCACTGACCCGCTAATCAGAAAGGCATACTGCCGGGCAGAGTGGAACGGACCGGCAAAAGGTATCCTTGACCCGGTAAAGGAAGTGACCGCAGCGGAAAAGAGGGTGCAGAACGGATTTTCAACGAGAAGCAGCGAAACAAGGGAAATGACGGGCGGCGATTATTACAGTAACGCAGACCAGTTGAAGCAGGAAGAAAAGAAATTGAGCGAGGTGAAGAAAGTTGCCAAAGGGAATGAAAAACAGAAACAGCAACCAGCAGGGGCAGAGCCAGCAGGGACAGAACCCGCAGGGGGCGGACCAGAAGAACCAGCAGGGCAGCAGGGGAAGCCAGCAGAACCCGCAGGGGGTGACGGAAAATAAATTCTGGGACTTCATACCGGGGACGGAAACGAACCCCCCGGAAATGCTTCTATATGGACCGATAAGCAGCCAGCAAAGCTGGTGGGAAGACAGAGTGACCCCGCAGCAATTCAACAAGGAACTTGCTGCGCTGGGGGACGTGCCGGAAATAGTCGTGCGCATTAACAGCGGCGGCGGTGACGTGTTCGCAGCAAATGCGATTTTCACCAGATTAAAGGACCACACGGCGAAAATAACGGTGAAGATTGACGGCTGGGCGGCTTCCGCAGCCACAATCATTGCAATGGCTGGGGACACAATAAAAATAGCCAGAAACGGCGTTTTCATGATACATGACCCGGCAATGACCGTCTGGGACACTTTCAGAGCGGAAGACTTTGAAAAGATGGCTGACGAACTGAAAGTGATTAAGCAGAGCATAGTCAACACTTACGCAATGAAAACGGGCATGGGTGCTGACGAAATAGCCGCTTTAATGAGCGAAGAAAAGTGGTGGACGGGTGACGAAGCGGTGACAAACGGCTTTTGTGATGAATTGATGTTTGAGGAAGCAAGCACGGTGGTTGAAAATTCTTCAAAAATCGTGGTCAATTCCACACCCATTGACATTTCAGCATTCAAGACGGTCCCGAAGATGTTATTGAACAGCCCGCACAATCCGGGTGGTTTGATAAATATAAGTGCAGCAGCTAAAAACAAGCCAAAGGAGGAAAAAGAAATGGCAGCAGTTGAAAACATTGGAACGGTTGACGCACTGAAAGCCGCATACCCGGATTTAGTGGCAACCATCCAGAACGAAGCGGCAGCAGCGGCAACGGCGGCAGAAAGAAGCCGTATCAAGGCTATTGAGGATATGGCGGGCGGCAATTATGCGGACATTGTTTCTGACGCAAAATTTGTGAACCCCTGCACCGCAGAGCAGACGGCAATGAAAATCATTGCCGAACAGAACAAGCAGGGCGGGCAGTACATCCAGAACCGAAACGCTGACGCTGACGCTTCCGGCGTGAACGGGGTGGCAGGGGCAGCAGGGGGCGGCGAAGACGGGAAGAACCCGTTTGACGCAGCCATTGACGCACTGAAATTTGATTAAGGGGAGGTAAAGGAAGATGGCAAGATACGCAGTGGAAACCAGAAGCACAGAGCCTAAAAACTTCTTTGCCGGGGACTTCCCCACGCTGCCGGAAACCGGGACGGCGGGGGAGAAGCTGGCAGAGCATACGCCCGTGACCGTGAACGGAGCCGGGGAGATTGTCGCAGTGGCGGCAGCAACCACGGGGGATGTGGTCGGAGTTACGGCAGAAGCGGCAGAAAAGGGTGAACCCGTTGTATATTACATGACGGGTGAGTTTTTCGCTGACGCACTCAATATGCCGGAGGGCGTGGCAATCGAAGACATTAAGGACAGCTTGCGCAAGCTGTCTATCTTTTTGAGATAGGAGGACAAAAGGACAATGGCAAACGAAGTATCTATTTATGAACCGAGAACAATGGATCGGGTTATTCAGAAGCTGCCCCCGGTAAGGACTTTTTTTAGAAGCACGTTTTTCAAGCATGAAAAGACCTTTGTGACAGAAACGGTGGATGTGGACTTCAAGAAAGGAAGCCGCAAAGTCGCACCGTTTGTATCAAGACTGATTGGGGGAAAGGTCGTACCGAATACGGGATATAGGACAGAGACATATACCCCGCCGCTGGTTGCGCCGGATAAGATAACGACTATTGATGATTTGCTGAAACGAAGCGCAGGGGAAAACCCTTATTCCGGGAGGACACCAGCACAGAGGGCGGTGCAAAAGATGGCAGATGATTTCATTGAACTGCGGGAACAGATAACCCGCCGTGAAGAATTGATGTGCGCCCAGACCATCTTCACCGGGTCAATTCCCATTATCGGTGACGGGGTGAACGAGGTTATCACTTTTGGATTTTCCAACAAGGAAACAATCACAAAGGCAGCTGATAAGTGGACGAACGAAGCCAGCAACCCCATTGAGGACCTGAAACGCTGGCATGAAACAGTACAGAGGAAAGGCTTTCTGAACTGCGACATTTGCGTTATGGGGAAGACCGTTGCGGCAGCGTTTGTGAACCATCCGAAAGTAAAAGAACTGCTGGACGTGAGGAACTACAATCTGGCGGTCATCCAGCCCCGCCAGTTGCCGGATGGTGTGACATATATCGGCACTATCCATGAAATAGGAATGGATATCTACAAGTATAATGAATGGTATCTGGACGATTGGACAGACCCGGAAAACAAGGAAGAAAAGCCGCTTGTCCCGGAAAATCAGCTTGCACTACTTTCCAGCAATCCGGGATGGTCCATGTATTACGGCGCAATCACGCTGATTGATGAACCTAACGGAAACTTCCGCACAGTCGAAGGAAAGCTTGTGCCGGACACATGGACGAAGCGCAGACCAGCAAGGAGATTTCTCAATATTTCTTCTGCGCCATTGTGTGTACCGCATGACGTGGACAGCTGGTTTGTGGCGCAGCCCGTATGACGGGGGATTTCAAGGCACTGCTTGACAGCGATATGAAAGTTTTCCACAATCCGGCAGAATTTGCACACGAAACAAATATCTGGTATCTGGAAAAGCAATATACTGTCCCGGCAATCATTGACCATACGGCGGCAGAGGAACGGCAGAGGGCAGGAGAAGACCACGCAGAGGGTATATACCGGGCAAATTGTCTGGTATATATCGCCCTGCGTGATTTGGGTTTTGTGCCAAAAAAAGACCGAAATATTGAGATTGAGGAAGCGGGCGCAGTAAGCATATACCAGATTGCAAAAGCGGATTGCGAGGACGGCGAAATCATACTGGAATTGGAGTTGATGGACGAATGATAGAAATAACTTCTGAAACCATAGAGAGGACGCAAGCATTGCTGGCGGGCATCCCAAAAGGTGCGGAACGGGCTTTTTCAGCTGCTATCAACCGGGGATTGAGCCACACGAAGACGCAAGCATTTAAGCAAGTGAAAAAGGTGTATGCAGTAAAGCAAAGTGCGCTGAACGAAGCAACCAAGACACGGGCGCAGAAAGCCAGCACGGGAAATCTTGCTGGCTATATTTCATTTTCCGGCGTGAAGATACCGCTTTACAAATTCCAAGTGACACCGAAGACGCCCGGAACGGGAAAGAAAGTGCGGGCAGGGGTAATGAAAGGCGGCGGCGCAGTCTTTGAAAGCGCATTTATTGCAAAGATGGAAAGCGGGCATACTGGCATTTTTGAGCGCATTACATCAAGGCGGCTGCCCATTGAAGAAAAGATGGGGCTTTCAGCGGCGCAGATGGTGCAGAATGAAGTCATTATGGACCAGCTGACGCAGGAAGCGCAAGAAAAGGTTGACGAACGCTTGAACCATGAAATTGAACGCATTTTGAACGGTTACGGAGGGTAGGGCATGACACCAATCATATTGCTGGATGATTTACAGAAATTCATTGAGGAAAACACGAAAGACATATTGCTTGAAGTGAAAGTGCGGACGGGACCTGCAACGGAGAAAGAGAGGGCGGCAAAGGTCTACAAGCTGGGACTGCCGGAAAAGGACGATAACACGCAGCAGATACCGTATATCTTGCTGAAAGTGCTGACCGGGGCAGACGAAAAGGAGGAACACCAGCCGAAATCAAGTGAAGTGCGGGTGCGCATGATAATTGCCACATATTCACAGGACGGGCAGCAGGGACAGCTGGCATTGCTGAACCTTATTTTGCGGATAAGGGAACGCTTGCAGAAGCAGCACATAATCGGCGGGCGTTTCTGCCTTGAATATCCGTTCGAGTACATCATATACCAAGACACAACGCCCCCATATTACATGGGGGAAATCATGACAATATGGAGCATACCGAGTATCGAAAGAGAGGTGCAGGAAATATGGCAGTAAAGAAGAACGCCACAGCAGCCGCAGAGAGCGAAAAGGCGGCGGGGGTAGATAAATCTACCATTGAAGCAGAAAAAGCCGGGAATGGGGCGCAGACGCAGCCACAGACGGCAGATAATGAGCCGGACACGGTGAAGCTGATTTATATAGGACCGTCCCTGCCGAAAGCAATGCTGAAAAGCAACAGCATTTTCGAGGGGACACGGGAAGAAATCAAGAAAGAACTGGAAGCAGTGCTTGAAAAATTCCCGCTGGTGGAAAAGCTGCTTGTCCCGGTCGCAGGGCTGGCAGAAAAGAAAGACAAGGTGCGGACGGCAGGAAACATTCTGAACAAGTATTATTCAGACATTGCTTCCGCTGCTTCCGCAATGCTGGGAAAGGAGGTATAAGGAAATGGCACAGATTACACACGGAGTAAGCACGGGGAAAAAGGCAACCAGCATTTCCACGCCCGTTGTGGCGGCTTCCGGCGTTCATTTTGTGGTAGGGACAGCCCCGGTGCAGATGGTGGGCGGCAAGGTGAATGAAGTTATAATGGCGCAGAACTACGCAGAAGCGGTGCAGCAGCTGGGATATTCTGACGATTGGAAGAAATACAGTCTTTGCGAAGAAATATATTCTGCGTTCCAGCTTTACAAGACCAGCCCCGTCTTCATGGTCAATGTGCTTGACCCTACGAAGCACAAGACGGCAGTTTCGCCAAAAAGCATGACCCCGGAGGAAAACCAGATTTTGCTTCCGCTTGAAACGATTGCGGACACAATCAAGGTGACGGGAAAGGAAGCAGGGACGGACTTTGACACGTTCTATAATGACGATAACTGCGTCATTGAGTTTCTGGGGGAAACACCGCAGACGGAAGCGGTGGAAGTGGGGTATAGCGTTGTTGACCCGTCCCAGATTGATAAAGACGATATTATCGGCGGTTACAGTGTGGCAACGCACAAGACAACCGGGCTGGAACTGATTGACAGCTGCTTCCCGAAATATACAACGGTCCCGGACATTATATTGTGTCCGAATTGGTCACATGACCAGGAAGTGGCAGCAGTCATGGCGGCAAAAGCGGAGAATATCAACGGGCTTTTTGAAGCCGTTGCAATTCTGGATGTGGACACCACGGAGGAAACCGGGGCAACGCATTATAGCAAAGTGCCGGAGTGGAAGAAAAAGAAGAACTTCATGAAAGAAATGGAAATTGTATGCTTCCCCAAAGTTGCGCTGGGCAGCAGGGTCTTCAATCTTTCCACGCAGCTTGCGGGCAGCATGAGCGCAACGGACAACGAGGAAGATTTGGGCGGCGGTACGCCGTGCGAAAGCGCTTCCAACAAGTCCTTGCAGGCTGACAGAATGGTTGTGGCAAGCGGCGAAGAAGTGACGCAGGATTTGCAGAACGCAAACTATCTGAATGAAAACGGCGTTGTGACGGCGTTGAATTTCTACAATGGTTTTGTAAGCTGGGGGAATTATACGGCTTGTTATCCTGCGAACACTGACCCGGCAGACTATTTCTATTGCATCAATAGAATGTTCCGCTGGGTGGCAAAGACAACCATTCTTTCCTACTGGTCGTATGTTGACAGAAAGCTGACAAGACGGCTGATTGACGCTATCTTGCAGGGGGTCAATGACTGGCTGAACGGTCTGACGGCTGATGAAAAGATACTGGGCGGCAGGGTGGAAATGAACGAGAACGAGAACACAACCACGGCACTGATGGCGGGTCATGTGAAATTCCACGTCTATCTGACACCGCCCAGCCCGTTGCAGCAGCTGGAATTTGTGCTTGAATATGATTTGTCATATCTGGAAGCACTTATGGCGGCGTAAAGGAGGGATGAAGCAATGGCAAAGATTGATGAATTAGTTGTCAATTTTGCAGTCTACGAGGACGCAAACGAGTATCTGGGAATGGCAGAAGCAACGCTGCCGGACCTTGAATATCTGGCAGAGGAAATGAGCGGGGCAGGGATTGCCGGGAATGTCGAGGAAATCATAATCGGTCATTTGTCGGCAATGACAACCACGCTGAATTTCCGCACGGTCTGCAAAGCGGCTGTCCGTCTGTTAGAACCGAGGACGCACAAGCTGGATTTGAGGGTTGCCCAGCAGCAGATGAACAACCGCACAAGCGAAACGACAATTACCGGGGTAAAGCACATTATGAGGGTAAAACCGAAGAAGACGGCACTGGGAAAGGTCGCAGCGGCTTCCACGGCAGACGTAAGCGGAGAATATGCAACGCAGTATTACGCAATGTATATGGACGGCGAGAAAGTGACAGAGGTTGACCCGCTGAATTTCATCTGCATTATCAATGGGTATGATTATTTAGCCGATGTCCGTAAGGCATTAGGAAAATGATGTAAAAAATAAAATACCTCTTGACTTTTGGTGACACAAAAGTTATAATGTAATTACAGTTAAGGGGGCAAGCTCTTAGCGGAAAGGAGATTAAAAAATGGAGGTATTAGAAATGACAGAAAAAGAACAAGCAACACTGTTGATTGACACATTTACTAATCTGCAAAGGATAAAGGCGGCAAATGATAGGGAAAGCGAAATCGACTATCAGATAAAGGCAACAAAGGCAAAGCTTGAAGCGTTAGGGATTGTGACAGAAGACCTTGCAATGAAAAAGTAGAATTAAGCGAAAGCAGAAAGGGCGGGCTTGCCACCGCCCAATCTACAAAGCTTATAGTATCATTTTCAAGCTAAAATGACAAGGGGTGATGAACCATAGAAAAAAAGAAAATGGGAAGACCCACGGACAATCCCAAAACTCACGAAACAAGAATAAGGATGTCGGATGAAGATATTGAAATTCTTGAATATTGTTGCAGGGAAACGGGAAGAAGCAGGGCAGACATTATAAGGGAGGGAATTAGAGAAGTATACAACAAAATAACAAAATAACAAAATAGAGCGTTGACGCTCCGCAAAAGTCAATCAACGCTCTGTTGTCACCAACTCCACAAGGGGGCTGATAGCCATATTCTATCATACCTCTTGTGGAAATTCAAGGATTTTCATAGGAGGATTTTTATGGCTAAAATTATTGAGTTTCCGACAAAAGCGGAAAAGCATGAATTGTACAATAAATATTATATAACAGCGACAAGCATTGACCAGTGGTATATAAGGCAAACGGTAGCATTGAATTTGACAAGCAGATATGATGTAGGATACGACAGAATAAAGAAATGGTTAAGCGAAAATGAGTTAAAAAGGATTTTGGGTGCTTGTGCTGCATGGTGGAGAGATAAAAGTTATCTTTCCGAGTACACAAGGGAGATAGCATTGACCAGATACAAAGTGGGGATGATGAAAAATGTCAAGTCTAATTGATTTGTCGGGGCGGAAATTTGGCTACTGGAAAGTAATTGAGCGTTCCCTGAATACGAAAAGCGGGCAGACAACGTGGCTATGCGAGTGCAAATGTGGAAAAAGAAAAATTGTCCAATCAAGCAACTTGCGAAACCATTCAAGCGAAAGCTGCGGATGTATTAGGAAAGAAAGGCTGTCACAGCGAAACACTAAGCATGGAATGACTGAAACACGCCTATACGGAATTTGGAGAAACATGATACAGAGAACGACAAATGCAAATAATCCGAGATATAGGGATTACGGAGAAAGAGGGATTACAGTATGCAGGGCGTGGAAAGAGGATTTTAGAGTATTTGAAAAATGGGCTATCGAGAATGGGTACGCCGAAAATCTGACGATTGAAAGAAAAGATAATAACAAGGGGTATTATCCAGATAATTGCAGATGGGCAACAAAAAAAGAACAGAATATCAATACACGCCAAAACCATTGTTTGACGTTTCAAGGAGAGACAAAGAGCATAGCGGAATGGGCAGAAATTACAGGAATAAAAAGACGGGTATTGAGTGACAGAATTAACAAATTAGGATGGAGCGCAGAAAAGGCATTATCCACGCCAATAAGATTTCAGAACAAAAAGCAGCCATAGCGGTTGCTTTTTTGATACAAAAATTTAAGGAGGAAGAACAGATGGAAGAAAACAAAGCAACTAATCAGGAGGATTTTGAAAAAGAAATGGAAGAAGCAAAGAAAACGGGGGTGGTCAACATGGAGGACAAGAAACAAAAAAAGGAGGGAAGCGACACCTATGTGCATAAGTTTTCCGAACCAGTAGAAATTGAGGGGCAGAAATACAAGGAACTTATATTCTATTTTGGAAAATTATGCGGGGAAGATATTGAAGCGATTGAAGAAGAATTGCAGGACCAGAACAAGTATGTTCTCACCCCGGAAATTTCTTCCGCTTTCCAGTCAATGCTTGCGGCGAGGGCGGCAAAAATCCCGGCTGACGCAATCAGACGGCTTCCCATCCGTGACTATATGGCTATCAAGAATAAAGCAAGAAATTTTTTAATCAATATGGGCTGACCAGAGCGAAAGCCCCGGACGGGTCAATCTATGAAATAAAGAACCCGGCAAATTTCCTGCGAAAGCAGATTTATAAAATGTCAAGGGCTTCACATACGCCCATTCCGTTTTTTATGAAAATGACCATCCGTGAATTGTTCCGCTGGATTGACAGCATGAACGAAGTGGAAGCGGAGGAAGAAAAAGAACGGAAAGGGAAGCAGTAGGGAGGTGAAAGCAGTTGGCAGGGTCACAGAAAGAATTTGAACTGCTTTTCAAGCTGAAAGCCACGCTGGGCGGTGACTTCAAGAACACTTTCAAGCAAGCCATTGACACCCAGAAGCAGCTGCGGGACAGCCTAAAAGAACTTAATTCCACACAATCAAAATTAGACAGCTACGCTAAACAGCGAGTAGAAATAACTAAAAATAACGACAAACTGCGGGAGTTAATAGAAGAACATGAACGCTTGCAGCAGGAATTGAGGGAAACGGGCGAACCAACGGAAGCACTGCGCCGGAAACTTGAACGGAACGAAAGCCAGATACAACAGACCACTGCCAAATTGGAAGAGCAAGCTGAAAAATTAAATAAACTGCGAGAAGAACTGAACGAAGCAGGAGTGGACACGGGCAATTTAGCTGATGAAAATGAACGCTTGCAGAAATCCTATGATAACCTAAAGTCTTCACAAGAAAGGCTGCAAAGACTGAATGAAGAACAGCAGAAAGTCAAGGAAAGCATAGGGCAGACAAAGGCGCAGCTTGCGGGGACGCTGGGGGTAATAGGCGGCGTTGCGGCTGCGGTGTATGCGGGACCGGTAAAAGCCGCAATGGACTATGAAACCGCACTGGCAAAAGTGGGGACGATTGCGGACGGAACGAAAGTGCCAATGGAAACAATGTCAAAAGAAATCATGGCATTGTCGAACAGCACGGGCATTGCAGCCACTGCGCTTGCGGATGATGTATATAATGCGATTTCAGCGGGGCAGGACACAGCGGACGCAGTGAATTTTGTCGCATATTCCACGAAACTTGCAAAGGCGGGTTTTGCGGAAAGCGCACAGACGCTGGATGTGCTGACAACGATTTTGAACGCATACGGGCTTGAAGCGGATGAAGTCGGCAGAGTGTCGGATATGCTAATCCAGACGCAGAACAAAGGAAAAGTGACCGTTGCGGAATTGTCTTCTGTAATGGGCAAGATTATCCCAACGGCGAAGTCGAACGGCGTTGCACTGGAACAAATAACGGCTGGATATGCAATCATGACAAGCAAAGGTATTGCAGCCGCAGAGTCAACAACATACATGAACAGTATGTTGAACGAACTAGGGAAATCCGGGACAACAGCTGACAAGGCATTGCGGGCGGCAGCAGGAAAAGGCTTCAAGGAACTTATGGCAGAGGGTAAAAGCCTAAGTGAAGTATTGAACATCCTGCAAGAAGACGCTGCAAAAGGCGGGAAAAGCCTTGCGGATGTGTTTGGGTCGGCAGAAGCAGGGAAAGCGGCGGTCACATTGCTTTCAGACGGCGTGGAGGGCTTCAACGAACAAGTTGAAAATATGCTGGCGGCAAGTGACGGCATAGGGGCAACGCAAGCGGCATTTGAACAGATGGAAGACACAACAGCCGCAAGGATGGAAAAGGCGAAGAACAGCATAGTCAATCTGGGAGTGGTGCTGGGACAGCAGCTTTTGCCAGTTGTCGGAACTTTAGCGGACAAAGTGGCTGGGGTGGTTACAAAAGTATCAGAGTTTGCACAGCAGAACCCAAAAGCGGTGCAAACGGCACTGAAAGCAGCAGCGGCATTTGCGGGGCTGCGGGTCGCAGGGCTGGGGACGAAGCTGGGATTTCTGGAAATCAAGAAAGGATTTCTGGGAATTAAGACGGCGTTTGAAAGTTTCAAGGCACTGCGGGCGGCAGAACAGTTGGGAGGTGTGGCGGCAAAGGCGGGCGGCATAGTGACAAAGGTGGGTCCCATTGTTGCAATCATTGCGGCGATAGGGGCGGCAATCTACTATGTGGCGAACAATTTAGAGGATGTACGGGCGAAAATCCAAAAGACTTTTGGTGATGATGGGCTGCGGATTTTTGACCAGATATGGGCTTCAATAACAATGGTGGGGGAAGCGTTCAAGACGGCGTTTGCCGGGGTATCAACAGACCTATTTTCAACGCTTCAACAGATTTTGCCAACGCTGATTTCAACACTGCAAACGGCGGCAACAAGTATCCTGCCGGTGATTGTGCAGCTGATAACACAGATAGCACCGTTGCTGGCGCAGCTGATAACGGGGATTTTGCCAGTGCTGGGGCAGCTGATTTCCGCAATCGTTCAAGTGGCGGGGCAGCTGATAACGGCAGTATTGCCAGTAATAACAGAACTGATAGCGCAGCTTATACCAGTGATAACGCAGATTATAACATCAATCCTGCCAGTCATTATTGATTTGGTGAATATGCTGCTTCCGCTGGTAATGCAGATTGTGCAAGCCGTGCTTCCGGTCATAATTCAGCTATTAAATACGCTGGTCCCGGTAGTAATGCAGATTATACAAGCAATCCTGCCAGTGTTCATTGAACTGCTAAACCAGCTAATGCCAGTAATTCAAACAATCGTGAACAGCGTTTTGCCAGTGCTGGTGCAAGTAATAAATACGCTGCTTCCGCTTTTCCAGACGATTATTGACGCAATATTGCCAGTGTTCATGCAGCTGTTAAATGCGCTTGTCCCGGTAATACAAACGCTTGCTTCAATTCTGTCTTCCGTTCTGGGGGTCGCACTGGAAGCGATAAGCGGGATAGTGCAAGGAGTAATGCAAGTATTCCAAGGGCTGATAACCTTTATAACGGGCGTATTCACGGGGAACTGGCGGCAAGCATGGGACGGCATAAAGTCAATCTTTTCCGGGATTTGGGAAGCGATAAAATCCGTGGCGAAAGGCGCAGTCAACGGCATTATAAGCATTATAAACGGTATTATCGGAGGGCTGAACAAGCTGAAAATACCAGATTGGGTCCCCGGTCTGGGCGGCAAGGGCATAAATATCCCGTTGATACCAATGCTGGCGAAAGGGTCAAGGAACACGCCGGACACGTTCATTGCAGGAGAAGCCGGACCGGAACTGATAACGAACGCACCGGGGCGCACGGTCTTCACGGCTGCGCAGACAAAAGACATTATGGCGGCGCAGGGCGCAGCAAGCGCAGCGGCAGCAGCACCAACGGTGGGCGGCGCAGGAGTACAGACGGCAAGCACCGTGAACACAGCACCAACAGTGGCAGCAGGGGCGGGCGTGATGAACAATGACCGCACGAACCATGTTGAAATCCATAATTCCCCAACAATCGTTGTGAACGGGGACCAGCCGGGCGATTTGGAAGCGAAGCTGGAAGAAAACAACCAGAAACTATTGAAAAAAGTTGAAAATCTGCTTGACGATAAAGCAGATAAGGAGGAGCGGCAGAGGTATGACTAAGACTTATACAACCATATCCGGGGATATGTGGGACAAAATAGCCTATGAACAGATGGGAAGCGTCCTGCACACGGATAAATTGATAAAAGCGAACGCCAGACACGCCGCAACCTTTGTCTTTCCTGCCGGGGTGGTCTTGACCATCCCGGAAGTGGAAGACAATGTGGACATGGAATTGCCGCCGTGGAAAAGGGGGTTTTTGATATAGCATGAGCGCAAAGAACGAAGCACGGCGGGTGGAACTGCGGTTGAAGTTTGAGAACGTGAAAGCACCGCTGGACATAAACAAATATCTTTCTTCCATGACCTACACGGACGAAGAAGAAGACAAGGCAGACGATTTGCAGCTGACCTTTGATGATAGGGAAAGGAAATGGCTGGGTGACTGGCTGAAAATCACGCCAACGGTCGTGAGGACAACAAAGCAAGTGTCAAAGGAAGTGCAGCAGGAAAATGTTATCAACTACACCGTGAAAAAAGGCGATACATTGTGGGCGATTGCGAAGCAGTATCTGGGGAGCGGGACGAAATACCCGCAGATTGCTTCCGAAAACAACATAAAGAACCCGAATTTGATTTATCCGGGGCAAGTATTCAAGATTACGGTGGGCGGCGCAGTGACAACCACGGTGACAGAAGTTGAAGAAACGGTGAAGCAAGCGGCAGAGCCAAAATTGATTAGTGCCACAATCGTTCAAAAGAACTGGCACGACAACGGGAAAGACGTTGTACTGTCCTGCGGGACATTTGAACTGGACAGCGTGGACGCTTCTGGACCGCCCACGAAAATCACGCTGAAAGGCACGTCCATCCCGTACACGTCAACCATGAGGACGGCGAAGAAAAACCGGGCATGGGAAAACTGCAACCTAAAGGCGATTGCTGAACAGATAGGGCGGGAAGCCGGGCTGCAAGTGATGTATCTTGCGGAAAATAACCCGGTCTACAAGCGGAAAGAGCAAGTACAGAAATCGGATATAACTTTTCTGCAAAAGCTATGCAAGGCGGCAGGGCTTGCGCTGAAAGTAACTATAATGACGGTCGTTATATATGACGCTGCGGAGTATGACGGGAAGCCGCCTATAAAAACTATCACATACGGAAGCGGCGATTATCTTTCATACAAGCTGGGGACCAGCTTGCATGATACGGCATACACCAGCTGTCATGTGTCGTACACAGACCCGGACAGCAAAGAAACGATTGAAAGCACATACACGCCGGACAGCAAGGACGGAACCGGTCAAGTGCTGGAAGTCAACGAAAAAGTGAACAGCACGGGGGAAGCATACGAACTGGCAAAGAAGCGGCTGCGGGAGAAGAACACGCAGCAGTTTACAGCCAGTTTTTCCATGCTGGGTGATGTGCAGCTGGTGGCGGGCGCAACCGTGCGGCTGCGGGGCTTCCAGTCGTTCGATAAAAAATACAAGATAACAAAGGCAACGCACAAGCTGACGGGGGGATATACAACGGACATAGAATTGAAGCAAGTATTGGAGGGGTATTGATGGCAGACGCAACGGAACTGAAAAACATGGTGCGGCTGGGGACCGTCATGAGCGTTGACAAGGACAAAATGACAGCCCGTGTCAAATTCAAGGACAAAGGCGGCATTACATCAAGCCCGCTGCAAATTCTGAAACACCCGGTGTACGTTGTCCCGGCAATGGAGAGCGGGAGCGAGGGACAGACGGCAGAAAAGGAACTGGAATATGATGTGCAGGGCGTTACGAAGAAAATCAAGCACTACCACGAAGCCTATATTACGCCGTGGGTCCCGTCTGTCAATGATATGGTGCTATGTATCATGATGGCAGACGGTGACGGTGACGGCTTCATTGTGGGGGAGGTGTAAGAGGTGGCGAAGATAGGCAGTTTTGGAAATCTGGTCTTTTCCGTGTCGGAAAACACCGTGAAGACCTTTGACAAAATATCGTGGAAGACTTCTGCGAAGTACGCAACGCACGACAGACACATAAAAAGGGATGTGCAGGAGTTTTTAGGACCAGAGCCGGGAAGCATTTCTTTCACAATGGCTTTTTCGGTATTCCACGGGACGAACCCATTATCAGAGGTGATGAAGCTAAATGAAATGGTAAACAGCGGGATAACCGGGCGGCTTGTGCTGGGCGGCAGGGTGTATGGGTCTTACAGATGGGTTATTTCTGCGGTATCTGCGGAAATGAAGCGGTATGACAACCACGGGAATTGCTGGGCGGCAACGGCGCAAGTGACCATGAAAGAATATCCAAAGAGGTGATGAAGCATGGATGTGATACGGGGTGACGGAATACTTTTGCAGGAAATTGACCTTGCGCCGGAAAACGCATACCAAGAAGTGATACAAAACATAGCGGTCATTCTGGATTTGATACAGAAATCATGCCCCATGTTTCGTGATGGTGGCTTGCCGGGTGAACTGATTGGAAGACCAATGAACGTGGTCGAAAGCATTCTTGTGGGAAGTATCTATGACCAGATAGAGGAACTAGAGCCACGGGCAATCATTGCCGGGGTAACGTTCGAGCAGGACGCAATGACCGGGAAAATGATACCAATTATTGAGTTGGAGGGGGTGAAAGACATTGAGTGATATTAAATACCCGGACATTGAATTTCTGGAAACGGACACGGAAACGATTATCAGCAGCATGATTGCGCTTTATGAGGAAATGCAGAGGGCAGCAGGGCGGGACAATTACAAGGTGCGCCCCGGAAGCCCGGAGCGGGTCTTCATATCATGGATGGCGGCAATCATTGTGCAGCAGCGCACGTTGATAAACGAAACGGCGAAAATGAACGTGCCGAGGTATGCAGCGAAGTCGGAGAACGAAGACTACCTTGACAGTCTGGCAGAGATATTCAAGGACACGGCAAGGCTTCCGGCAAGCCCTGCTTCAGCAATATTCCGCTTCCACATATCAGAGCCGCAGCAGCAGTCAACCATCATTCCGGCTGGCACAAGGATTTCATTTGACGGCGTGATTATATTCGCAACAAGTGAGGTGCTGGAAATAAGAGCCGGGGAAACTTCCGGGGAGGTGGAAGCGGTATGCACACAGCCGGGGACCGTTGGCAACGGGCTTGTGGCAGGGCAAGTGAAAGAAGTGGTCGATTTGTTTGACCACTACCAGAAAGCGGAGAACATAACAACAACCAGCGGCGGCGCAGAGAAAGAGGACAACGCCAGCTATTATGAGCGCATGAGGGACAGCATGGAGAGTTTCAGCACGGCAGGTCCCATAAACGGATATATCTACTGGACAAAAACCGTTTCTTCTGCCGTTCTGGATGTTGCAGTGACCAGCCCGGAAGCGTGTGTGGTTGATGTGCGTGTGATATTGCAAGACGGGCAGGAAGCAACGCCAGCAGTGTTGAAAGAGATTGAAGAAGCCTTGAACGCTTCCGACATTAGACCGCTGACAGATATTGTGACGGTATCTGCGCCGGACACAGTGGACTTTTCCATTGATGTAACCTTTTATATTGCCCAGCCGAACAGAGAGAGCGCAGCAGCGATTGAAAGAGAAGTGCGGGCGGCGGTTGATGATTTCATTGTCTGGCAGACTTCAAAAATGGGGCGTGACATAAATCCGTCATATTTAACAAAAATGATGATGGACGCAGGGGCAAAGCGTGTGGAGGTGCGGCAACCAACATTTCAGAGCGTGGAAGATATTGCAGTTGGAAAATTGCAAAGCAAAACTGTTTTGAATGGGGGGCTGGAAGATGTCTGAAACAATATATGATAGTGATTTCACAAAGTATCTGCCACAACCGCTGACACATGATCCCAAAATGATTGCACTTGCAAAGGCGGCAGCGGATGAACTATTGACCGTTTCCGGGGCAGTTGAAAATGTGCTGATATATTCACGCATTGACGAACTGCCGGAAGAACTGGTGGACATTCTGGCATATGACTTCCACGTTGACTGGTACGATTATTCATACCCGTTGGCGGCAAAGCGTGACTTGCTGAAAAGCAGCGTGAGGGTGCATAAGAAGATGGGGACAAAGTATGCGATTGAAAAGGCGTTGTCTGCATTGTACCCGGAAAGCGAAGTGGAAGAATGGTTTGAATATGAGGGAGAACCCGGACACTTCCACATTGTTTGTGATGTGACAAATTCAAGAATAACTGCAAGCTATTCTGATATTGTCCGGGCGGTAAAGCTATACAAAAGGCTTTCAGCGCACATGGATGAAGTTGTTTATCAATCGCACATCCATTGTGAGATACACACGCACACAGACTTTTTCTTGTACCGTGTGCCAATGACCGGGAAGCTAAACGCAGGGACGCACCCGCAGAGGAACACACGGGGCGTGAACTATGGCAGCAGTATTGTTGTAGGGACAGAAGCGGCAGGGTTTATCTTTGTAAATCCGGCAGCAGGAACAATCCCGGAAAGAAGCACGGTATTTAATAGCAGAATGACGCAGATTGACGCAGAAACGGCGTTAAATGTGTTTAGGTATAGAAATATACCAGCTGGGCAAATAAACGCAGGAGAAGCCCCACAGCGCAGCCACAAAGGGGGAAGCGCAGGGGCGGTGATGGAAGCAGCCGGAGAAACGGCGGCTTTTCCTTTTACCAGCCCGGCAGCAGGGACGGTCCCGGAGAGAAGCACAGCGCAGCGGACGGAGGGCGGGGCGGTGGAAAATACGGTGCAAGCAGCTGGGTTTTCCTATACCGTCAAGCAATGCGGAAGCAGCCGGAAATTATAAGCAAAGGAGGGAAGAACCATGCTGACAGCACAAGCAAAGGAAGATTTCAAACAGTTTATCGAAAGAATTATTTCCCATGCGGTTGTGACGGTCAATGGCAAAGCGGAAAAGAAAGTCATACACCGCAGGGAAAGACTTTCTGACGGCAGAGTTGCGGTATATATCGCAATCACGCCGCAGCTGGGGACGGCTGCAACAATCCAGAAAGTGCAGCTTTACAATACGGCTGGGAAGCTATGGGCAGAGAAAGAAGAAAACATAAATCTTTCAAATGTCCAAGAGGGCGCATTGTACCGCTTTGTGTTCGACTTTGTAGAAAAGGAGGTGTGAAACAATGTATGAACCTAAGTTATGGCAGGACCATGTGACGCAGTATGAAGACCGATACACGGAAAGCCGGAATGATGATGGGACAATAACCCATACACCCGTTGAGGGTGAAATAATCCAGCAGGGAACGCCGCAGAACGCAGCGAACTTCAACCACATGGAAGACGGTATTTCAAACGCCGGGGAACTGGCGGCATTGATGGCAGTGGGTGCGATACACCAGCAGCAGTCATTGAAAGACCTTGCAGGGGAAACAATGACAGTGACAATGACGAATACGCAGGAATACCCGTTCAATAATTCCGTCAAAACCGTGTCACTGCCGCAGAGACGCAACCACGTTGACTATACCGTGACGGCAGAGGTTGTGGAGTATTCCGGGGGCTTTCCAGGTGAAATCATAATTTCTGCGAAGCTGCAAAACGGCTTCAAGGTTGCTTTCGCTGGAAGCGCAAAGAGTGTCACGGTCAAATTATATGTGAAAGGCGGGTTTTATTGATGGCGGCAGTAATAATCAAGCAGGAGGAACGCAGGGCGCATGAAGAAGCGGTGCTGCGTTCTTTTGGAGTGCAGGGAAAAGGGACAGCAGCCCAGCGGGAAGCAGCGGAAGTCATTGCAGCCCGCACGGTTGAAGTAGTAAAAGGAGGTAAGGACAATGGCAAAAGATACTACTAAAATCAAAGTAGTGGAGAAAGCACCGGGAAAGCCACACATTGAATTTGCGATTTCCGGGGGTAAAAAAATCACTTTTGGTGATGATGAATTGACGATCAATCTGGCAGCCAGAGAGCGTGACGAAGCAGTGACACTTGACATTTGCTTTGACACTGAAAGCGGCATTGTAATTGGCGTGGGCGGCACGGCGCAGAGGTACGCAGCACAGATTGACATTCCGGCAAGGCGTTATGATGTGATCGAGGACGGCAAAGACGAAGAAACAGAGGAAATAAGGGAAGTACCTATGCCGATCCCGTTTGATATTTCACTTTGCACATTGACATTATGGGAGGTGTAAGAAATGAGCAATTTTGATGATTTGAGCATGGCGGTACAGTCTTTTGGGGGCAACAATAAAGTCATTTTTGACGATCTGGAAAAGCCGTCAATCATGGTTGGTATTCCGAAAATGAAATATTCTGACCTTATCACTGGAGGGACGCAAGACACGCTGGATGTTTTCAAGGTGGACGGCGTGGAACGGGAAATGCTTTATATTTCAAAGTATATCAATGTTGTGGTCAATGACCGTGCATATTCCCTGCCAATGAAAGACCCCAAAGCATACATTGACTTTGACACTTCACTTGCGGCTTGCCGCAAAAAGGGTGCGGGCTGGGATCTGACACCTAACGGATTGTGGGGCGCAATCATGTTGTGGTGCAACCGCAATAATTTCTTGCCCCGTGGCAATACGAACTGGGACAGAAGCTATGAAAAAGCCTATGAAAAAGGCGTGAATACCTATATTGACGGGTCACGCGGCGGTAGGACTGCAACGGGCAGCGGACCGGTTACATGGTATCATGACGGAAGCCCGGCAGGAATTGCGGACCTTTGCGGCAATATGTGGGAATGGGTCGCAGGGCTGCGCATTGTCGGCGGTGAAATCCAGATCATTCCATACGGAAATTGTATGCGAATTGACTGCGATATGTCCGCAGATAGCACAGAATGGAAAGCGATCAAGCCGGACGGATCATTTGTAAATCCGGGAACTGCCGGAACGCTGCATTATGACTATGTAAGCGGTAAGATTGTAATAGGGACCAGCACAAATTCAGTATTTGCAAATAATACGCCGCTTTCCGGCGTGGCAGCAGTAAGCGGCGTGAACATTCCGCAGATTGTCAAAGCACTGGGATTGATGAAAGATACTGCGGACATTTACCTGGCAACGGGACACCAGCTTTATGTGAATGCTGACGGCGAACGGCTGCCGTTCCGGGGGTCTGGCTTCGGCAACACTGCCTTCGGCGGTGTGGGTGCGTTGAACTTGGACTACGCCCGTTCCCACGTCAGCGGCGGTGTTGGCTTCCGTTCCGCTTATGATGAAAAACTGGCAACTGGGAACTGATGAACTGCGGGGCTGGCGGCAGCCAGCCCCATTGAAAAATTTTGAGCAAAGGCAGGGCGCAGGAAATGCAGGAAAATTCCACGGAAGAATTGCCACAGCTTGACGCAGTACAGAACAACGCCACGCAGGAAGATTTTCACACCAAAAACAAAATATATGAATTGCTTCTGTATGCGGGACCGCAGCTTGAACAGTTTCCAAAGTCACAAAGACGGCTTGCGGATGATATACGGGGAACTATGCTGAATATGCTGCGGCTGGTGGTGACGCTGGAAAATAAACACTATAAGAAAACAACGCTGGGCGATTTGGACAATGAAGTTGATGTGCTGCGTCACCTTGTAAGACTTGCGGCAGACCCAAACTATATGAGGGACAAAAAGCCGTGCTTGCCTATAAAGAAATATGAGCAGATTTCAAGAAAAATAAATGAGATCGGCTGCATGATAGGCGGGTATTATAAATCACTGAATGGCAACCCGGCAGCGCAAAACAGCGCAGGGAAGCCGAAAAAGAAATAAAAAGCAGGGGCATTGCCGCCCTTGCTTTTTATATATGGGAATAAGCCATTAGTAGGGTATTGCCGTGCCGTTCCGGGGGTCTAGCTTCAACAACACTTCCAACGGCGGTGTGGGTGCGTTGAACTTGAACAACGCCCGTTCCAACGTCAACAACAATGTTGGCTTCCGTTCCGCTTCACCACATTTTGCCAGCAGTCACAAGCACAAGTGCTTGTGTCCCGTGCGTTTGGGTTTAAGGGGTTTATTTCCATTCCGAGGGGGACCAGCAGGGACCCGCAGGAAAAAGATTGAATTGCCGTGAAAACTGTTAGTAAGCCGCAGCGGATTTCCGGGGCGGTCGAAAGCTGGCAACAATGCCGGATAAATAAGTTACGTTTGAAATGGGAGAGAACCAGAGTAGATTTGCACGGCGCATTTTTAATGATAGGAGGGAAAAGGGATTGCAGACCATCAAGAATATTTTCCCGTTAATATATGACTTTGAAAATCTTTTCAATGCCTACAAGAAAGCTATCAAATGCAAAAGGTACAGAGCAGATGTGATGGAGTACACGGACCGGCTGGAAGAAAATTTGATTGAATTGCAGAATGAATTGATCTGGAAGACTTACAGTGTGGGACGGTACAATATTTTCTATGTGTATGAGCCTAAAAAGCGGATGATTATGTCATTGCAATTCAAAGACCGGGTGGCGCAACACGCTATTTATAGCATATTAAACCCATACTTTGAAAAGCAGTTTATTTCTGACAGCTACGCTTGCAGGGTAGGCAAGGGAACGCACCGGGCAATCAAGAAGCTGCAAAGCTGGTTGAGGAAGACGGACAGAAAGCCGAAACGCTTTTATTATTTGAAACTGGATATTTCAAAGTATTTTTACCGGGTAGACCATGAAGTTTTAATGGGGATATTGCAAAGGAAGATTGCTGACAAAGATTTGCTGCACGTTCTTTCAGTGATCATAAATTGCGAGGACACCCATTTTGGGCTGCCGCTGGGCGCAGATGTGGGCAATGTTGCCTATGATGAATTGCTGGGAGAAGTAGGGCTGCCGATCGGCAATTTGACTTCACAAATGTTTGCGAATTTGTATTTGAACGAACTTGACCAGCACTGCAAGCACCACTTGCATTTGCGTTATTACATCCGTTATATGGATGATATTATTATTCTGCACCATGACAAGAAATATCTGGAGAAGATAAAGCAGGATATAGCCGGATTTTTGGAAAAGAAACTGCATTTGCAGTTAAACAACAAAACTTGCATAAGACCAACAAGCATGGGCATTGAGTTTGTCGGCTTCCGGGTATGGTCAACACATATCAAATTGAGGAAGAAGACAGCAAAGAAGATGAAAAAGCGGTTGAAGTATATGTTTGGGGCGTTTCATGCCGGGGAAATTGACCGGGAAACGCTGGACCGCAGCATTGCTTCATATAGGGGCATTTTGCAGCACTTCAACAGCTACGGTCTGCGGCAAAGTCTGAATGAAATGTATAAAAAGGAGGTGAAGCAGGATGGGAGCAGTACAGACGATTGACCCAGCCGCCGTCTGGGAGGCGGTCAAGTCGGTTTTATCATTTCTGGCAGCGTGTGGGATTGTTATTGACCTAACGCCGGGCATAAAGTTTCAGCCCGTGCGCTGGGTGCTGAAACGGCTGGGAAATCTCATAAACGCAGATATTAAGAAACAGCTTGACGAACTGCAAAAGGAAGTCACAGAATTTAAGATTGACAGCTGGCGCACGGAAATTCTGGACTTTTCCGACAGCTGCATGAACCATAGGCGGCACACAAAAGAACAGTTTGACCATGTGATCGAAATACTTGATAGATATGATAAGTATATCACGGAAAACAAGCTGACAAACGGGCAAGTGGATGTTGCGCACGAATATATTCTGGAGATATACAAGCAGTGCATACGGGAAAATGACTTTGCGCTTGACGAAGAAGAAGAAAAAGCCCGGAAAGAAGCTGCGGTGAAAGCCAGAAGAAACGGAGGTGACAGAAAGTGAAATATGTTTTAGTTTTTATAGCTGGATTTATGCTGGCGGCTGCGCTGATTGTCATTTACAATCTGCCGGGCATAAGAAGCCGCCGCAGGAAACGGAAAGAAGAACTGAAAGAACACCCGGAAAGAAAAGGCGGCACAACAAAAGTGCTGCTTTTTTCAATCCTTATGACCTATTACATAGCATTTGCCGTGGGAGTCTGGGTGGTTGTATTCAAAGACAAAGACCAGCTGGGAACGCTGCTGACCTTTACCGGGGGCGTAACAGCTGCCGCAGTTGCTTTCTACTGCTGGAAAGCAAAAGCGGAAAATCTGCTGAAAATTAAGGCGGGAAACCCGGAATTGTGCGGATCACTGTCTGATTTCTCAAATATGACATAGGAGGTGGCAGAAATTGAACGAAGCAGGAAAAAAAGAGGTTGCGGTAGCCGCCGCAGCCATTATTTTTGCCAATGAGGGCGGTTATTCTTCTGTAAATGCAAATGACAATGGGGCAGTGAGCGTGGGAAAAGTGCAGTGGCACGGAAACCGGGCATTGTCCTTGCTGAAAATCATTGTGCAGAAGCTGGGAAAGACTGCCGCAGCGGATATTCTGGGGGCTGCATTATGCAATGAAATTTTGACTGCTGCCAGCTGGCAGACACGAACAGTGAGCGCAGAAGAAAAAACAAAGCTGTCAAAGCTGCTGGGAACGCAGCAGGGCAGGGAAGCGCAGGACGCACAAGCGGAAGCAGATATTTTGCTTTATGTGTCAAACGGGATCAAGATGGGCATTGAGGATCGGCAGAGCCTTGTATATTATGCAGATTTGGAAAATCAAGGCGGTGCGGGGGCTTCAAAGCGTGTGGGGACCGCAGCAGCACAGAAAGTCGGTGGACCGGCAAAAGTGACGCTTTCTGCAATCCATGCGGCAGCGTTGGCAGATAGAGTGATGGGACAGTATGCAAGCCGCAGGACGCTTGTATATAAAAAAGCCGCAGCATTATTCAACGACAGCAGCGGCGCAGAAAATCAGAATGGAGGTAAAGAAACTATGGGAACAAGAATTGGACACGCAAGCATTTCTGAAAACGGAACGATCAACGGCGCAAAAGGTGACAGCACGGGAAAAGAAGTTTGTGTGCGTGAATGGTATTCAAAGCCGTGGGATTTTATGGCTATTCACCCGGAAGCAGCCGTACGGGAAAAACACGCAAAGGCAGTGGAAGCAGCTTGCGCAAATGACAACATAGGATATGGGCAGGGGGACAGAAACACGCTGAACACGCTTGCAAAGGCGGCGGGATATGATCTGGCAAAAGTCGGAAAGTGTAACTGCGATTGTTCCAGCTTGCAGAATGTGGCGGCGGTTGCTTCTGGCGCAGCGGGTGTGTCATACGGAAGTAACGGCTGGACCACATCAACAATGAAAGCAGCATTGCAGAAAGCAGGGTACAAGATCATTACTGAAAGACAATATCTGGACAATGCGGCATATTGTGTCCGGGGCGCAATTTATGTCAAGGCTTCCAGCCATACGGTCTGCGGTCTGGATAACGGCGCAAATTATCAGAAGACGCTTGAAAAAGCTGGTCTGGCAGCTTCCGCACCGCAAAAACCGCAGACACCGCAAAACACCGCAGCGGCAGGAGAACAGACATACACGGTGAAAAAAGGTGATACTCTTTCAAAGATTGCAAGCAAGTATGGCACAACCTATCAGAAGCTGGCAAGCTACAACGGCATTGCCAATACAAATGTAATCAGCGTGGGGCAGATTATCAGAATACCCGGAAGCGGGACCCGTACATATACCGTGAAATCTGGGGACAGCTTGTGGGCGATTGCCGCAAAACAGCTGGGGGATGGCACAAGATACAATGAAATCAAAAACTTAAACGGCTTGACAAGCAACACAATTCACGCCGGGCAGACATTGAAGCTGCCTGCAAATTAAAGAAAAACGGAGGAAACGAAAATGAACAAAGAAGTTATTTTTTCAATCATTTATTGTCTGGTGACGGTGGGGGCGTTCTGCGCTGGAAAATACATCTTCCCCAAAATTCCGGCAAGCGTAAAAGATAAGTTGACGGACCTTGCAGAGTGGGCAGCAAAATTTGTTGTCTGGGCAAGGGAATTTTTGAAGACGGAGAGCGGGGAAAAGAAAATGGCTGCCGTTGTCGAACAGCTGAAAGCGATTGCGCAGGAAGCCGGGCTGGATGTGACGGAAGAACAGTTGAAAGCGATCGCACAGACAGCCTATGAAGCAATGAAAGCGGGGGAAGCGGAAGCGCAGCCCGGACAGCTTGTGGAAGCGATCACGCAACCACTGGCAGCACCTACGGTGATTATTAACACCGGGACAGCGGCAGTGGCAACGGACAAAGTGCCGGACGGCGCATTGCAGAGCAACCCGGATGGAACAGTAAATGCGTATGACGAACACGGAAACAAGGTGGGGACCGTATCTGCGGAAGAAGCAGAAAAAGCCGCCAGCGGTGTTGATGTGATTATCACGGAGGATAACGGCTAATTATGCCACGCTGACGCAGCAGACAGCACCAAAAACAGAGTTAAAGCCCGCAAGTGTAAAAATATACGCTTGCGGGCTTTTGGGCGTTTCTGGGGCAAATTAGAGGGATTTATAAGTGTATTCAATACCATCTTCAATGGCTGCGATTGTGTCAAGCCTATTTTTATAACAACCATTTTCACCTATCTTGCGGGCTTTTCGTTCCGCTTCTGCTTTACTTCTGGCGTTTACATGAAGCCAGTGAAACGGACAGCCGTTTTCATCATGTATTGTAATCAAGAAAGATTTATGGGGGATTTTCTTTAAGGGCGGCAGCAGTGCCGCCGCCCGGTGATTTTATTGCTGGACAAGAACCCATTCAGTAGTTGTGCCGTACACATCAACGCTGCTTTCTTTGAAGTTTTTACAGAGATTGCAGCGGGTCCCCTGCATATAACCGCCGATACATACAAGACCGTATGTTTTAGAGTTGACCCGGACAACCTTATATGTCAATTCGCTATTTGCGCAAGTGCCGGCAAAATCTGAATTTTCGTTCTTTTTGATCTGTTTGATGATGTTTCCTTTTACTAATTCCATGTGGCTTTCCTCTCTTTCATTTGATAAGTCTATTATATACTTACGGAAGTATAATTGCAATAGGCAAAATGCACAAACTTACGGAAGTATAATTGTGAATTTTATATACTTCCGTAAGAACAGAAGAAAGCCCCGGAAGACCGGGGCGGCAGGGCTGCGGATGTTATGCGGCTTTGATGATGAAATAGCAAGTTGACCAGTCATTTTCACAAGCGGAAATATTAGACTTTATAACCTTATAACCCAGCTTTTCAACTTGTTTGCAGCGGCGGGAAAAGCTGTCTGCGCAGCACTCACACAAGATTTCTTCCGTTGCACTGTTTTTCTGGCAGTTTTCGAGGACTTTTTCAAGGTCCCTATGTTTTGCGGGCATAAAGCCGAAGTGTCCGCAGGAATAAGAAATATTTTTCTGAAAGATGATATGTGCGCCATAGTCACCGGCGTAGATACCGCACCAGCTGGGATGAAGCACAATCATTTCACCAGCAGCATTGAAGCGGATCACATAACCGCCCAGAACAGCTTTACCGTTCTTTTCAGCTTCATTGACTGTCTTTATAATATCCGGCATTTGAAATCCCTTTTTCTTTAATACTTCAACAGTTTTAATATTTATCATAGTATTACCCCCTATAATTTGAAATTTGATGTTTTATTGAATATTGGATTTTCACCCCGCAAGTATTCAGACGCTGGCGGTCGCTGCTGCTGGACTATACGCCCCAGCAGCCGGGCGGGTGGTGCTTATGAATTAAATACTGAATTATACCATGACTGGCAATCTGAAAGGCTCATTGCTTTTATTCCTGCGCCGCCTTTTAATCTAAATTTGATTTGAAGATTTCTGTTTTCCGGCTTTACAATGCCACGCCCTATCTGATTATCAACACAAGCGGCGATCAATTCTTTTCTTGTGAGTTTCTTCATTGTGTTTTCCTCTCTTTCATTTGATAAGTCTATTATATACTTACGGAAGTATAATTGCAATAGGCAGATTGCACAAACTTACGGAAGTATATTTGTGAAAATTTATACTTCCGTAAGTTTGAAAAATGTGTTATACTTACGGAAACAGAAAAAAGGAGGATTTGCAAATGTCGGAAGATAAGAAAACAGCAGAGCAGCAGGAAAAGAAGTCAACTATTCCACGGGGACCGGCTGCAACCGCAGCAAAAAACAAATACCGTGATAACAATTATGATCGAGCAGAATTGGCAATACCAAAGGGAATGAAAGCAACCATCCGGGAGATTGCAAAACAGCAGGGGCAGTCATTCAATGAATATGTCTGCGCAGCAATCAAAGAGAAAGTGCAGCAGGACACCGGGGAGGAACTGGCGTGGGAAAAGAAATAAAGAATGAGAAAATTGATCATGAAATGAAAAGAATTTTGCATGATATAGGCAGATTTGAAAGCGATATACTAAAAGCAAGAAATAGAATGATAGAAGCAATATGGATGGCGATCGTGGGAAATGATACGCCAACAAGAGAAGATGGACAACTATTGATCCAGAATTACACACAGACAGAAGATGGACCCGGCAGCAGATACAGTTTTATTTACAAGGGAAAACAAGAAGCAGTGCTGACAGAAACACAAAATATTCCCGGAAATTATTCATATTTTCTTCATTCATACCGTGATATGATGGGGGAAGTCATGGAAAATATATTGCAGCTTGCAGAAAAAGAAAGTGGGTGAAAAAATGGGGGTAATGCTGACAGCACCGGGAATGAAAACACACCAATTCACATATATTCAAAATTCAATGTTTCTGGTAAAGCTGGCAGAAACATTTGATAAAAGATATGGTGAAATTGTAAAGTGGTGGATATACGAAGATAAACCAATGACAGAAAAATTTGCAAATGAAGTGCTGGAAATTGCAAAAGGGAGAGAGCAGCAGGAAAACGGGCTAAGTATTCTAATAAAACATAGTGATGTATGCGGATATTTAGAAGCTGGAGAATGTGAACAAATTTATGAAGCAATAAAAGATATGCACATACCGAAAGAAAAAGATATAGAGGACGGCGGCTTTGAATATATGCTGGACTGCTGGCGGTATATGACAAAATATTGTTCGGAAAACAAGCAAAGATTAGAATACAGATAAAAGAAGCCCCGGCAGCAGTTTTCCGGGGCTTTTCCTATGTTGTACTAACTTAACATTGCCCACGGGGAATCTGGATTCTAGGACGGGACAGGAAATTATGACATTGTTCCATGCTCTTCACCAGGCAGGACATACGATCGTCCTGATTACGCACGACGATCAGGTGGCAAAGGAAGCAGAGCGCAAGATACATATTCGGGATGGAAAGGTCAGGGAGGTGGAAGCGTGATCATTCAAACTGGAAAAATGGCGTGGAATGCGGTTTGCGGCAATAAGCTGAGGACATTTCTGACCATGCTTGGCATTATCATTGGCGTAGCGTCTTTGATTGTCCTAGTATCGATAGCCGACGGGGCGGGCAATTCTGTGTCTAATCAGATTTCTGAAATGGGAAGCGATTATCTGAGCGTGCGCATTAGCGATGATAAAGAGAATCCTCTGAAGCTGTCAGAATTTACAGACTTGCTCGATCAAGAAGAATTTCTCTCCTTTGCGCCGATCGGCCGCACTAGCGTTACTGCAAAAAGCGGTTATACTAGCAGTTCCATAAACGTATATGGAACCAGCGGGGGGTATTTTGACATTATGGATATGGAATTATATTCTGGCAGATTCTTGAAACAGACGGATCTTGAGAATCATTCGCATGTGCTTGTGATTTCTTATGAAACTGCTGTGGAATATTTTGGACGGGCAGATGCGGCGGGGGAAATTCTGACATTGGACGGCAGGCAGTTTCAGATCGTCGGCGTGCTTTCTGAGGACTGCGTCTCTCCTTTTTCAGCAATGCAGGTCGCAAACAGCGAAGAGAGTTCTGAGACCGTGGTGCTAGAGGGCTATATTCCTTATTCTTCCTTGAGCAAGATTGCCGATCATGTGCCAGAAATCAATCAATTTTACGTGTCCTCTGAAAATGAAGATTCCATGGAGCAGGCACAACAGAAATTAGAAGAAATTCTTTTCAAGCGATTTGGGAATGATGAGGATGCATATGCGATCCAAAATCAGTCAGAGGTAATGGAAGCCATGGCCGAGGTAGATCACACAATGTCGCTTCTGCTGGGAGGAATTGCGGCGATATCCCTCCTGGTGGGAGGAATCGGGATCATGAATATTATGCTGGTATCTGTCACTGAGCGTACCAAAGAAATCGGCATTCGCAAGGCGATTGGGGCAGGACAGGGAAGCATTATGGCGCAGTTTTTGCTGGAAGCGCTGATTGTCAGCCTTGCGGGGTGTCTGGCTGGAATCGGGTGTTCCTGGTGTGCATTGAAATTGATCGCAACCGTTATGGGGCAGGCGTTTAGCGTATCTATGGATCATAACGTGGCGCTGCTTTCCGTGCTGTTTTCGGCAGTGATCGGCATTGCGTTTGGAATTTATCCGGCAAATAAGGCTGCAAAGAAGAAGCCTATTGACGCACTGCGCTATTCAGGATAACTATGGCGGATGGAAAGACAGAGATCATGGTAACTTTCTTATGAGAAATAGAAAAATGTGTTTGCCTGCACCCCGCTGCATCTGTTAAAAAAATCAACTTTTATCTTTTTTGAAAGTGTTTAACAGAATGTATGTAGCAATCAGTAGGAGGACCGTAAAGCAAAGTATCATATACATGGTTGACGTGCTTACTTGATTGTCAAAAAAATACAGATTGCAATCAAGAGAATCTCTTATTTCTGCAATGATCTCTGTTGGGATGCCTTGATTTTGCATTTTGGCAAGAACGCCTTGCATAGCGTGATTGCGAATAAGCGAAGTACCGTAAGTTCCTGGTAAAAATGAAATTGTTTTCTGTAGTCCTTCTCCAAATGACGAGATCGGCATATATGCGCCGCAAATAAAACCGTATCCTGAACTAATAATGGTACCTACTGCTGAAATCTGTCCTTGTGTTGATAAGAAAAAGTTGATCACTGAAGATAGAGCTGTTCCAAACAAAACAAGCAGTAAAATGTCAAAGAATAAAAGGAATATGTCTGTTAGCGACATATGCCATCCAACGATAGCCACATAAATTAAACAAATGCCCGTTGCAACGAAGCAAATGATAAGCGTTGAAAGCAAAGTTGCAAAATAATAACCCATAGAAAGCGTTGAGGCTTTTACAGGAGATATTTTGAAATCTTTTATAGTACCGTTAGCCTTGTCTTGTACCATTAAAAAATTGGAACAAAAAGCAACTGTCACGCATGAAACGGCTAGAATCGAAGATATAAGCTGACCGCCCACAAGCCCTTCTATGATGCTTTCAGAAAGCTTCAATGCGTCAGGCAGGTTAGAGGTAAAACTATCACGGTACACATTGCCAAGAAAAGTCGCATAAAGTACAAGTAAAATAATAGGCGTGATCAGAGAGGTTAGAAACATTCCCTTATCTTTGAAAAACAGTTTGACATTTCTTTTTATAAGCATGAACAAGATACTCATTTTTCTACACCTCCTATCAGCGTTTTACCCGTGACCGCAAGAAATACATCGTCCATTTTCCCTTTCGTTATTTCATAATCATGGAACAATTGGGGATGTTTCACAATAAGATCGGTTGCAGCCCTTGTGTTTGGAACAAAAAGACGATAACCGTTTCTGATCTGCTCGTACGTTACGCCAAGAGCCTTGATCATATCTTCCGTTACGCCATAGAGGGTGATGTAATCTCCCGTATAAGTATTTTTGAGTTCGAGCGGCGTGCCTTTTGCGGATATCTCACCACCATCGATAATCACGATATAGTCGGCTTCTGCAGCTTCTTCCATATAATGTGTAGTTAGAAACACGGTCATCTTTTCATCCTTACGAAAATTGGATATGACGTTCCAAAGCGTTTTACGAGTTTGTGGGTCAAGTCCTGTTGTAGGCTCGTCAAGAATAAGGATTTTGGGCATATGAAACAATGCGCGGGCAATATCGATTCTTCTGCGCTGCCCTCCCGATAATTTAGCGACGGTACGTTTGACGAAATCCTCAAAATCAAGTATTTTTGCGAGTTCTGCAAGTCTTTTTTTGAATTCCATACCAGTAATGCCGTATAAAGCGGCGCGGCTTTCCAAATTATCGTAAACGGAGAGTGCGGAATCGAGAACAGAAGATTGGAACACTACGCCAAGTTCACGCTTCACAAAATCGATGTCCTTATCTAAGTCGTGTCCGTCAATTAAAATGTGACCGCTGTCTTTTGACAGTTGTCCGCACATTATATTTATAGTAGTGGATTTTCCTGCGCCATTGATACCAAGAAAAGCGAATAACTCTCCCTCTTTGACTCGAAAACTTAAATCTTGAACAGCTTTCACTTTTCCAAAGTTTTTGCTAAGGTGATCGATTTGGATCATATTGCTCATTTAATTTCCTCCTGTATAGCGGTGCTTTAATCCTTCATAGGCGTCAGTCAATGTCCTGCTTATAAACGCTATATCCCAATTCAAGTAGGAAGTGGCTATCATAGTGGCAATGCCATGAACAAAAATCCACATTTCTAAGTGAAAGAGGAATGCTTGATCTTCGCTTATCGCAAGATTTTTCATTATCATTTTCAAAAGAGGGCGTATCTGATCTCGATTTTCTTCGATATTTTCTTTTGTCCGGTCACGCATAAAAAGTATTTTAAACAATTCTTTTTCTTCTTTCGCAAATTGAATATATGCCATGCCACTTGCTTTATATGGAGGATATTTTTTATCAGCTATGCCTCTTTGTATATAAGACTGATAAAGCATATTCGCTGAATTTATAACCTCGCTTTGCAATTCCTCCATATTGTGAAATAATCCAAAAATAGGTTTCGCAGATGAGCCAAGTTTTGCGGCCACGCCTCTAGCGGTCAAACCGCTGATCCCATGTTCTTTTGTCAAAGTTAAAGCAGCAGCGATAATCTGTTCTCTTGTGAATTTGTATTTTGGCGGCATTCCTTTACCTCCATTTTGAATCTGATGTTGCGCAACTTATGTTTCCTATTATACCTATGTTTTCTGATTTGTCAAGAGAACATTTTTTGAGTTTCCAAATTTTTTATAATGGCCGATATTATAATGCCAAAAGGGAGCTGTCGCACGGATGTACTTGCCTGTTTAAAAGGTTTACATTGCAAAGCAATGAAAACAATATGCACAAATATTATCTTGGGAAGCTAGCTTCCCAGAATAATTTTGTGCATTCTGTCTTTGCCGCATGAGCGGCAAGAACTTTTAAACAGGCAAGTACATCCGTGCGAAAGCCCCCTTTTGGCGCTTTGAATTGCAAAATTTGGAAACTAAAAAACGTTTTTATTAGAGTTTCCGTATATTCTATCTAAGCTGCATTCTGCAACAGTCCCATCCCTAATCATAAGAAGTATGCCTTAAATGAAGACATTATGATTACCTGTTTTAAGACATGCGTTTTTGATAGTTCTGTTCTAGGCGGCTGAGCAGGCTGTAAAGCCCCCAGGCAACAAGACATAAAATCACAATCGACATAATCACCCAGTCTAGTTTAAACACTTGGCTTCCATAGATGATCAGGTAGCCAAGCCCCTGCCTGGAAGAAATAAATTCTCCGATGATCACTCCGACCAAGCATAAGCCGATATTTACTTTCATAATCGAAAAGAAAGACGGGATGCTGGCAGGGAGCACCACTTTGGCGAGAATATGATATTTTGTTCCACCCAAAGTCCGAATGAGCTTGATCTTTTCAGGATCCACCGACTGAAAGCTGGTGTAAAGGTTCAAAATTGACCCAAAAACTGCCACGGACATGCCAGTGATGATAATGGTGTTGTAATTGGCGCCCAGCCATACAATCAAAAGGGGCGCTAAGGCAGATTTGGGCAGGCTGTTTAAAATTACCAGATAAGGTTCCATGGTTTCTGAAATCTTTTTGTTAAACCATAATATAATTGTTACAGTTACAGCCAGAATTAAAGCTAGTGCAAAACTAGCGACTGTTTCAAACAGCGTAACGCCGATATGAATGAACAGGGAATGGTCCAAAGCCATATTGTAAGCGCATAAGAGTACCCGGGAGGGACTGCTGAAGAAGAAGGAATCAATCCATCCAAGCCTTGCGGCTCCTTCCCACAGTCCGAAGAAACACAGGAAAATGAAAAAACGGCTGACGGCCACGGTACGCCTGTGCCTCTTTTGAGTAAGCAGAAACTTCTGCTGCGCAAGAGAAATCTCACTCATCATGATTCAACTCCTTCCATATTTTATTAAAATAATCTTTAAATTCCGGTAAATTCCTTCGTTCCAAGGGACTGACATTTTCCGGGAAGTCAATATTTATAACGCATTTGATCGTTGCCGGGCGTTTGCTCAAAATCAGGACTTTGCTGCCAAGGCTTACTGCTTCTGATAAATCATGTGTGACTAAGATCGCTGTCTTCTGTTCTTTTTTTATAATAGAGCCGATATCGTCGCCCACAGTTAGCCTTGTCTGATAGTCCAGGGCAGAAAATGGCTCGTCTAAAAGCAGTAATTCCGGTTCCAGCGCAAGGGTGCGGATTAAGGCGGCACGCTGTCTCATTCCTCCGGAAAGTTGGGAGGGCCTTGCGTTCTTAAACTTGTAAAGGCCATAGGTCTTGAGCATGTCATATATCTTATCCTTGGCGGCAGGCGTTAATTTTTTCTGAATTTCCAGTCCCAACAGGACATTTTTTTCAATGGTGCGCCATTCAAACAGATGGTCGTGCTGCAGCATATAGCCAATGGTCCCGCTGGCCTTTTGATATAATTTTTGCCCATAAAGCAAAATAGAACCGTGTTCCGGTTCTATCAAGCCTGCCAACAGGGAAAGGAGGGTGGATTTGCCGCATCCGCTAGGACCGACAATCGCTAAAAAGTCACCCTTGTGAACCGTAAAATTTATATTGGACAACGCTGGGGTTTCTCCCTGCATGGTATGATAGGAATAGCCCACATGGTTGATTTCCATCAATTTTTCCATAAGGTGCTCCTTATTCTCACTTATTATATTGTATGTGCAAAACGGGCGGATGGTGCAATTTGGCTGCAGCGGCGTGTTGACACATCTGGTATATATTTATATAATGTGCCCGTATCATGAACAAGTGGCTTGCAGATCGAGGATATGAATGAAGCTGCTTTCTCTGCATTCAGATATTTTAATATTTTTCTGACCACAAGCGGTATAGAATTTAGAAGAAAAAGGGCTGTCGCATTAAGAAATGAAGATACAGGATTTGGTATGTTCTGAGAGAGGGAGTTACCATATTTTGTATGACATTTCTTTCATGTGCCAGTCCTGCTTTTATATCTTATGAAAACAGAAAATAGAAAAGGAGCTGGGAGGATGAACAGGCATATAACGGAAAAAGATTTTAATATATATGCAATATGTTATAAAGTTACAGTTAAGAAACCGTCCATAAAAAAGGCGGTAAGCAATTCCAAACAGAACGTGAAAGTCGTCGTCAATAAGGTGCCAGGGGCAAAAGGCTATAAATTGTTGTATACGACAGATAAAAAATTCAAAAAGGGAATAAAAACTGTCAGTATAGGCAAAACCAGCGTGACCCTTGCAAAGTTAAAAAATGGAAAAACATATTATGTGAAAGTATGCGCATATGAGAAAGATTCCAAAAGAGACAATGTTTATGGTCCTTATAGTAAAGTAAAACAGGTAAAGACCAGAAACAAGTGATGAGAGTGTCTTAAACGCCGAGCAAGATGGCAGAATTACAAAAAGAGAAACGGAATGAATCTGTGTCACGAAATATTGGAGGCTATATTGAAACAGAAAAATAGCTGTATGAAAGAAATGATTGAAAAAGTGGTGATATTGAGTAATGTGATAAATTGTAATATTGGAATGGCATATAGAGAAATTTTTGCAAAAATCTTTTAGAAGAAATCATGCTGTGTTACATAGGGACATGTTGATTGGGGGCTTGGATTTGAACGACTATGATGTATTGGCATGGATTGCAGAAGTGGTTTTCTATAGAGGGATAAATTAGGGGACGGCGTCAATGTTGCAAAATCAGAAGGGAGAAAACGCAATTGGGCAAGATATTGGTTTACCATGGAAGGGATGAGGAAGTAGTATTTCCAGAAATAAGAAAAACTCGTTATACGAAAGATTTTTCATGGGGATTTTATTGCGCAAATGATTATATGAAAGCGTACAGATGGGCAGATAGAAAGTCGAGACAAGGAATCATGAATGTATATTCTTATTTTGGAAAATAAAGAGTTATAAATATTAAAGTTTGTTTACCAACGTATTAGGAGGAAAGTATAGAACAGGCTTTGATGGATGTGTCTTCTTCCTTTATCAGTGATGAAATTTCCGATTTTAATTCAAATATTTATTATAGCAATCCAGATTATTTAAAGTGGTCTTATCTGGAAAGGGAGTTGCTGGACTAAGAGAGTGTCAAAAGGAGCATTCCATATGGCTGTATTTTTGCTTGAAGCAGTATGTTTTACATGATATAATAAAAAATAATGTTATTTCCATTTTTTAGAAAAATTTAAAAAAATAGAATAATGTCAGAAAAAATGAGAGGAGGGAACCATGAGAAAAACTTGTATTGCCAATGGCGGTATGCATGGTGGCGCAAACAATGTCGTAATCATAAAATTTGGACATTGTATTTGCCAGACATGATGCGAACGGCATTGAATGCTATGGAACATCTTTCAGGAGATGAATTATTACAAGGATTACTGGGGGTTTAATTTGACAGATATCGTAAGAAGATAAAAGGGCTGTCGCAGATGCTTTCGGGGCATGGCGCAACGTTTGCAGGCTATTTTTCTCAATCTTGCACATATCTGACAACGATGCGCCTCATCGCCTCAAGACCGGGCTGGATTCTTGTGGCGGATGATTTCATGAAGTAAGATAGGCAATGCATAAAGTAAGGCATGCTCTGTCCAGCTTGCTGTGCAGTAATTAAATAGAATTAGATTCAAAAAACAGGTAGCTTTTAAGCTACAACGAAATATTGGAGGTTATTATGAAAAAGTGCAAAAAGTTGTTATCATTTATTTTGGCTATTGTTATGGCGTTTGGTGGCATTGCCATGTCCGCAACCACTGTAAAGGCGGATTCTGGAGTTGATACAATTCGGCTGCCCCTAGACGATATCTTTGCTTCAGGTACAATTGCAACGGAAGGCGCCGCTAATTTTTACGAAGTAAAACTTCCTTCGGACGGCTGGCTTACAGTCACATATCAGGGCTGGGATATCGAGGACGCTTATTACAGCATATCTAATGAGGATATGACTAGGGAATATCACAAAAATGAGGTATTTAATTCGTCAAACATTTCCCCAAAGACTTCTGCCCGAACATTGGCATTAGAAGCAGGAAACTATACGGTCAAAGTATGGGGCTATGGAAAACATATCGGAAATTACAAAATTAAGGCATCTTTTATATCTGCTCAAAATAACGAAAGCTCAAACAATAACGAATTTTCAACAGCACAGAAACTAAATAAAAATCAAAAAGTCACAGGTTTTTTGTCAGAGGATGATACTGTGGATTTTTATAGGATTGATCTGGAGAAGAAGCAAACGATACAGATCATTTATACCGCCCGCATTGAGGATTCCAATTTTCAGATTTGGGACAAAGACAATATAGAACTCCATAAAACTAACATATTTAATGCAAGTGAGACTCAGCCGAAAACATATCTATACGAGGTCACACTGGCGCCGGGAACTTATTATGTGCAGATTTATCCTTATGGTTATGACCGTGGGCGTTATACGCTGCAATGGAAAGAGAAGATCATGACAAAGTCTCTTTCCATTTCCTCAAATAAGCCAAACAGCGTAGTATCTGGAACCAAGGTGAAATTGTCTGTGAAATTCAATCCCGCCAACACGACAGTAAAAACATGTGAATGGAGATCAAGCAATTCTTCTATTGCAGAGATTAATAGCAAGGGAAACGTCATGACAAGGCGTCCCGGCATTGTAAAATTCACTGTGACGGCAATGGATGGCAGTAATAAGTTTAAGGCATACACCCTGATTGTAAAACCAAAAAAAGTGCCAAGGCCCAAATTGTCTATATCCAGTTATTATAGTAAGAGACTATATGTCAATTTCAATACCCAATATGGTTCCGATGGTTATCAGATACAATATGCGACAGATAAAAATTTTAGAGGCGCAAAAACGAAAAACGTCGCATCATCATCGGTTACGTTAAACAATTTAAAGAGAAATAAGAAATACTATGTGCGTGTACGGGCTTATGTCAAAAAAGGGAAAACAATATATCCCGGTTTATGGAGCAGCGTGGCGTCAAAAACAGTAAAATAGATCATTTGTCTTTCTGCTGTGAGAGTTTCAACTGCTTTATAGAATTTTAAATTATCACGGAGGGGCTGCCGCAAAATAGCTGTTATATACAGGATATGATATTCATACCACAAGAATCATCTGTATATAAACTGCATTTTGTGACAGTCCTTTTTCCATATTTCGATGGAAGAGTTATGCTTGTCTATTGATATTTTTTGATAAAAATGTTAGAATGTGCCAAATATGCCGCAAGACAAGGGCAGGATGGAGGAAGACATGAAATTTATCAAAAAGGCAGGCTTTATCATAGCATTGATGATTCTTTCACTTATCGTTTGCAACGAGATAAACAGCGGGGAATTGCGAAAGTCCGTGGGAAAGGCAATCATTGGCAAAAACCTTGTCAGGTGGAACGTGGAGCGCTATAATATTGATTCCGCAAAGAGCGAGCAGGTTTTTGATGGCGTCAAAGAGGACGAAGAGGCCCTCGCTCTTGTGAACGAGGTTTTGGCGTTGGAAGACGTTTTGCAGATGGCGGCGGGAAGCGTTCTTGAAAATTCCAAGCTGAGTCAGGAACTGATAGAGAAGCTTTTTTACAGTGAATTGCCAGATTCGCATTTGCAGCAGCGGATCATGGGCATCTCTTATCAGGAAAATGACACGATTGCCCTCGAAGAGCTGAGGTATCTGCGGGTGCTCCATATGGGATTTGACGGAGAGACTCATATCGGTGAGCTTTTAGTAAATCAGTCTATTGCTGAGGATATTCTAGAAATTATGTCAGAATTATATAAAAATGCATACCCCATTGAGAAAATGATTCTGGTGGACGAATATGACGCGGAGGATGAATTGTCCATGAGTGATAACAATACCTCGGCATTTAATTACCGTCAGATTGCAGGCAGCAGCCGAATGTCCAAACATAGCCTGGGTCTTGCTATAGATATTAATCCTAAATTTAATCCTTATGTCAAGAACCTTGAAAATGGGGAGATTGTGATTAGTCCTGCAAATGCAACGGAATATGCAGACCGTGGCAAGACATTTGCATATAAGATTGACGAGCACGATTTATGTTACCTGCTATTTACAGAACATGGCTTTAACTGGGGCGGGAACTGGAATTCTGTCAAAGATTACCAGCATTTTGAGATGCCATAATTGATTCAGTTTGAAATAGTTGTGCTGATGTAAAAAAAGAGGTATAATAAGCTCCGACATAAAAGCGACAGAATAAAAAGTGATAGAAATGGAGAAGACTTATGCAGATTTATTTGCCGACCAATGTATACAGTGAAACAGACTGCGTGATGAACCACAGGAAGGAATTGGCGGCTCTGGGAAGCAGGGCGCTGCTTGTGACAGGGAAACATTCTTCACGGATCAACGGGGCATTGGAGGATGTTCAAAAAGCCCTGCAGGAGGAGCGGACATCGTATGTCGTATTTGATGAGATTGAGGAAAATCCTTCGATTGAGACGGTGATCAAAGCGAGGACCTTAGGCGTGCAAGAACAGGTGGATTTCGTGGTGGGAATTGGCGGCGGTTCCCCGATGGATGCGGCAAAAGCCATTGCCCTAATGATCGCAAATCCAACAGAAATCCAGGAGCTGCTCTATCAAAAACGGGAGCTGCCTGCGCTTCCATTGGCTGAGATTCCTACGACTGCAGGAACGGGATCAGAGGTGACTCCCTACGCAATCCTCACCATCCATGCCCGCAAGACGAAGCAGAGTATCAGTCATAAAATATATCCCAGCCTTGCCCTGATCGACAGTCGTTATTTAAAAACGGCGAGCTTGAATACGCTGCTTGACACAGCGGTAGATGCGCTGGCTCATTTGATAGAGAGCTACTTGAATGCCAATGCCAATGTATATAACCGCATGTATTCAGAGAAAGGATTGTCATTATTTGCAGAAATCAAGGATGATTTGACGCAGTGCAGGCGGCAGGGCAAAGAGCCGGTGTTGTCTCTTTCTGACACGGTGTTTGGCAGTCTGATGCAGATAGCGGCTATTGCGGGCATGGCGATTGCCCATACAGGGACTTCCCTTCCCCATGGCTTGAGCTATCCGGTTACTTACGAAATGCATGTGCCGCATGGCAAGGCGGTGGGAATCTTTCTGCCAGGGTTTCTTGCCTGCTATCAAAATAAGGAAGAAGTGGAGATGCTGCTGAAGCGTATGGGATTTGCGACAGTCGAAGATTTCACCGAATATTTGCAAGAACTTCTTGGAAAATTGGAGATTCCAGATCATCTGTGGGATGAAGATGTGAAGTCTATGTTGGAAAATCAGGAAAAATTAAAGAATTATCCGTTTCCCATAGACCAGCAAGCCTTGTATGCTTTTCGCAGATAGAGGAATAGCTTGATGAAGAGAAATTATCAGAAAGAGTTAGAAAAGATCATAGAAAAGCAGCAGCAACTGCATATAGTGCCAAAGCTGCTGCTGCATAGTTGTTGCGCACCCTGCAGCAGCTATGTATTGGAATATTTGTCTCAGCATTATCAAATTACAGTGTTTTACTATAATCCCAATATTTATCCGGCGGAGGAATATGGAAAGCGGGCAAAGGAACAAAGGTGCTTTATCCAGCGTTTTTCACAATCTTGTCTTGCGGACAAGGAAAAGGCGTTTCATGCGATTGATTTTTGTGAAGGCAGGTTTGAACAAGAGCGTTTTTACGAAATTTCCAAAGGGTTAGAGCACCTGTCAGAGGGAGGAGAGAGATGTTTTCGATGTTATGAGCTGCGCCTGAAAGAGGCGGCGAAATATGCATTGGAACTGGGAATGGATTACTTTACGACGACGCTTTCCATCAGTCCCCTTAAAAATGCTGACAAGCTCAATGAGATTGGGGAAAAACTGTCGCAGGAATATGGGATTTCGTATCTCTGTTCTGATTTTAAAAAGAAGAATGGTTATAAACGTTCGGTAGAGCTTTCGAAAGAATACGAGATGTACCGTCAAGATTATTGCGGATGCGTGTTTTCCAAACAAGAGCGGGAACGCAAAAGTCTGCAACAGGCACAAGTCATGGTTTAAGGGTTTCAAAGGAGGAAAAAATGGCACAGTTATGGGGCGGACGCTTTACAAAGGAGACAGATCAGTTAGTCTATCATTTTAATGCGTCCATATCATTTGATAAAAAATTCTATCGGCAGGATATGGAGGGCAGCATCGCTCATGTAAAGATGCTGGGAAAGCAGGGGATTTTAACAGAGCAGGAAACGGAAAGCCTGGTGGCGGCAGTGAACCAGATTCTTCAAGAAGTGGAGTCTGGCGCCCTAGAGATTTCTCATGAATATGAAGATATTCACAGCTTTGTGGAAGCCACCCTGATTGATCGGTTGGGAGACGCGGGGAAGAAGCTACACACAGGAAGAAGCCGCAATGACCAGGTGGCGCTAGATATGCGTCTGTATACCAGACAGGAAATCTTAGCGACAGATGAGCTGTTACAAGAACTATTAAATACAATTTTAATAATTATGGAAGATAATGTCAATACTTTCATGCCAGGATTTACGCACTTGCAGAAAGCGCAGCCTGTCACGCTGGCGCACCATATGGGCGCTTATTTTGAAATGTTCAAACGTGACCGTCTGCGGATGCAGGATATTTACAAGAGAATGAATTATTGCCCTTTGGGTTCCGGCGCTTTAGCAGGTACGACGTATGACCTGGACCGCTATTATACGGCGCAGCTTCTAGGATTTGAGGGACCGACGCTAAACAGCATGGACGGAGTGTCTGACCGGGATTATCTGATTGAATATTTGTCGGCGCTCTCTACGGTGATGATGCATTTAAGCCGTTTTTCAGAAGAGATTATTATATGGAACAGCAATGAATATCAGTTTGTAGAGATTGACGACGCCTACAGTACGGGGAGCAGCATTATGCCCCAGAAAAAGAATCCTGACATAGCAGAGCTTGTCCGGGGCAAGACCGGACGAGTGTATGGAGCGCTGATGTCATTGCTGACCACCATGAAAGGAATACCGCTTGCATATAACAAGGACATGCAGGAGGATAAGGAGCTGGCGTTTGACGCCATAGATACGGTAAAAGGATGCCTGGCTTTATTTGAGGGAATGTTGTCGACCATGAAGTTTAACAGAGAAAAGATGGAGGCGAGTGCCAAAAACGGTTTTACCAATGCTACCGACGCAGCGGATTATCTGGTGAATCATGGCGTGCCGTTCCGTGACGCCCATGGAATCGTAGGACAAATGGTATTACATTGCATTGAGAAAGGGATTGCCATTGATGATATGTCCCTTGAAGAGCTAAAAGCGATCAGTCCAGTGTTTGAAGAAGATATTTTTGGAGCGGTTTCTATGGAAACTTGCGTGGAGAAGCGTCTCACAGTCGGAGCCCCGGGACAGGAGGCGATGAAAAAGGTCATTGCCTTAGAAAAACAATATCTATCACAGGATTGGAAGACTGAAATACCCGATTGGGAACATAAGCTGCTGGGATAATTTATACATCTTACACAGATTTAAAGTGGATGCCCTGCTAAATTTGTAACATATTGGGTCTTGCATTTTACGGAGAAATATATTAGTATATCATACGAAAAACAATTGTACGCCCAGAACGGACAAAAAGACTAGAGCTCCCGAATGCAAGAAAAGGGAGGGCAAGGAGAAAAAGATGAGTCAGAAATTAAGAGCAGGAATTCTTGGTGGAACTGGTATGGTAGGACAGCGGTTTATCGCATTGTTAGAAAATCATCCTTGGTTTGAAGTTACTACCATTGCGGCAAGTCCGCGTTCCGCAGGTAAGAGATATGAGGAGGCAGTGGGAGACCGGTGGAAAATGGACACTCCGATGCCAGAAGCAGTAAAAGATCTTGTGGTAATGAATGTCAATGAAGTGGAGGCAGTGGCTTCCCAGGTAGATTTCGTATTCAGTGCCGTTGATATGTCAAAGGAAGAAATCAAAGCGATCGAGGAGGCATATGCCAGGACGGAGACGCCGGTGGTCTCCAATAATAGCGCGCATCGCTGGACGCCAGATGTACCAATGGTCGTGCCGGAAATTAATGCGGACCATATGAAGGTGATAGAGTTTCAGAAAAAGCGTTTGGGGACGGAAAGAGGATTTGTGGCAGTGAAGCCAAATTGCTCGATTCAGTCTTATGCCCCCGTTTTGACAGCATGGATGGAATTTGAGCCTTACGAGGTAGTGGCAACCACTTATCAGGCGATCTCAGGGGCGGGCAAGACGTTTCAGGATTGGCCGGAGATGATCGGGAATATCATTCCCTATATTGGCGGAGAGGAAGAAAAATCTGAGAAAGAGCCTTTGCGCATCTGGGGAGAAGTCAAAAACGGCGTAATTGAGCCGGCTGTTTCTCCTCTGATAACTTGCCAGTGTATTCGGGTTCCGGTGTTAAATGGTCATACAGCGGCAGTGTTTGTGAAGTTTCGTAAAAAGCCTTCCAAAGAAGAATTAATTCAAAAGCTGGTTGAGTTCAGCGGCGTTCCGCAGCAATTGCAGCTTCCAAGCGCGCCGAAGCAGTTTATACAGTATATAGAAGAGGAGAATCGCCCGCAGGTGACAGAAGATGTAAATTATGAAAACGGCATGGGCGTCAGCGTGGGCCGCCTGAGAGAAGATACAGTATACGATTGGAAATTTGTCGGACTCTCACACAATACGGTCCGTGGAGCAGCAGGAGGCGCAGTGCTGTGTGCAGAGCTCCTTAAGGCACAGGGATATATTATAGAGAAATAACAAGAGATAAGAATGGATGAGGCTGGCTCTGGCGCTTCATGTGGTTATATTTAAAGATTAACCAGATGGAGTGTTGGGAGACAGCCTTAAAATATGATTTTCAGTGATAGCAAGAACCATGATTGTCATCATTACAGAGAGATGATGTAGCCGTATTTCTTGATCCACGAATAGTGAGGAAAGATGATTGTGAATACTCGATTTGCGTACTAAAATACGCAAAAATATTGATATTTGTACCTGGGTATGTTAAGATGGAGAAAAAAAGGGAGGGCAGGCTTGTGGATCAAATATCAGTTAAAAAACGGGTGCATCGTTTGATACAGCTTTTCCTCAAAATAGCTTCACAACTATTGAACAAAAAGTTAAATCGTGATACTATGAAATAAAAGATTATTACATCAGATGAGAAAGGAAATGCGGCTATGACGGGAAGAAAATCGCAGTTGCAGTATATTGAGCAGTCATATAGTCAAAGCGGAAATCAGATTCTGGTTCTGTATGGGCGCAGAGACAACCAAGCCAGAGAGCTAGTACAGGAGTTCTGCCAAAATAAGAAATTCTTCTATTACTATGCGCCAGAAGTTTCAGCTAAGGCGCAAAAGGCGAGGATGGGACGCGAGATCGCAGAACATTACAAGATTTCTTTGTCAGACCAGAATTATGATACTTATTTTAAACGAGTCAAAAGTGGAGACGCCAGCAAACTGGTTTTGGTAGTGGAAGAATTTCAGCATATTTTAAAAAAGGATCTCGAATTCTTAAATAGCGTGATAAAGTTAAAGAACAAAAAGCTCTATCCTGGTCCAGTGTTGATTCTGCTTTGTTCCAGCGATATCCCCTGGATCGAACAAGAACTGCCCCAGATTTTGGGGAAAGCAGAAAAAAAGATTGCTGGGATTCTAAAGTTGGAAGAGCTGCGGTTTGGGGATGTGGCAGTAAGCTTTCCGGACTATGACCTGAGTCAGAAAGTGGAAGTATACGGCGTGTTGGGCGGCGTGCCAGAGTATTTTCACCATTGGGATCCCAGGGGCGACTGCAGACACAATATCTGCATGGAGATATTATCGCCACAAGGGTATTTTCATAATAAGGCAGAAACATTGATCCGCAGCCAGCTTCGAGAACTTACAGTCTATGACACGATTTTAGAAGCTATGGCAAGCGGTAAGCGGAAACTAAACGAGCTGTATCAGGAGACGGGATTTTCCAGGGCAAAGATTAGCGTCTATTTAAAGAACCTGATGGCGTTTGACGTGGTGGAAAAAGTGTCATCTTTTGAGACAGGAGGATGGGAAAACGCACAGAAAGGCTTATATCAAATAAAAGATACATTTATTAATTTTTGGTTTAAGTTTGTCTATCCTCACTTGTCTGATTTGTATCAGATTTCTCCAGAGCAGTTCTATGACCAATATATTGCGGCGGAAATGCAGGATTATCTCAATCGTTATTTTGTTAAAGTATGTATGGAATATCTTGAGGATTTGAATAACGCCCAAAAGCTCCCGCTGGAGATTCATAAAATGGGCACATGGGTAGGCAAAAAAGGAAATATCGATATCATAGCTCAAAACAGCGTCAGAGAAAATCTGATCTGTCTTTGTAACTGGTCACATCCTGAGATGACCTTTGAAATGTGCCAGAAGCTTTTTGCCAGCATGGAGCAGGCAAAAGTTTCTGCAAATTTTTATTATCTGTTTTCAGCAAGAGGATTTGAGGAGAAGCTGGTGAAAATGGTATCAGAGGAGAAACGTATCCTGTTGGTGGATATGAATCAGGCAATTTAAAGAAAGCAGGATATAATTTATGGCGAAAGCTTTATATATTTCGGAAAAACCAAGCGTTGCAAGGGAATTTGCAAAGGCATTAAATATGGATTTTAAAAATCAGGACGGCTATATGGAAGCGCCGCAAGCCGTGGTTACTTGGTGCGTAGGGCATTTGGTGACCATGAGTTATCCAGAGGTTTATGATCAAAAGTATAAAAAATGGAGTCTTGCAACGCTTCCTTTCTTGCCAGAAAAATTTAAGTATGAAGTAATTTCTGGAGTGAAGAAGCAATATAAGATTGTGGCAGGGTTGCTAAACCGCAGGGACGTGGAACGGATTTACGTGTGCACGGACTCTGGGCGAGAAGGGGAATATATCTATCGCCTGGTGGAACGTCAGGCAAACGTAAAAGGCAAAGAGCGCAGAAGAGTATGGATTGATTCGCAGACAGAAGAGGAAATCCTTCGGGGGATTCGGGAAGCAAAAGATTTGTCAGAATATGATAATCTCTGTGAATCTGCATATCTGAGAGCAAAAGAAGATTATTTAATGGGCATTAACTTTTCCAGGCTGTTGTCTTTGAAATATGGCAATGCGATTTCAAATTTCCTGGGAACCAAATATACAGTGATTAGCGTGGGGCGTGTGATGACCTGCGTCCAGGGCATGGTGGTGCGCCGGGAACGTGAGATCCGGGAGTTTGTAAAGACGCCGTTTTACAGGGTGCTAAGTACGCTAGACATCCATAAGAATCCGGTAGAAGGAGAGTGGCGAGCCATGGAGGGTTCTGCATATTTCCAATCGCCGAAGCTTTATAAAGACAATGGGTTTAAAGAAAAGAAAGATGCGCAAAAGCTGATTGAAGATTTGACCAATGAAAAATTGCCAGAAGAATGGAAGGCAGTGGTGGATAGCATAGAGAAGAAAAAGGAGACCAAGAACCCGCCTCTGTTGTATAACCTGGCAGAACTACAAAACGACTGTTCTAGACTCTTTAAAATCAGCCCAGACCAGACCCTGCAAATCGCGCAGGAGCTTTATGAAAAAAAGTTGGTAACTTATCCGAGGACAGATGCCAGGGTGCTCTCTTCGGCGGTGGCAAAGGAGATACATAAAAATATTGCAGGGCTTAAGGGCATACCTTCCGTCAAAGACTTCGCAGATGAAATTTTGACAAAAGAAACATTTAAAAAGATAGAGAAAACCAGATATGTCAATGACAAGCAGATTACGGACCATTATGCGATTATTCCTACAGGGCAAGGCATTTCGGCAGTCCGCAGCCTCAATTCCACCGCTGTGCATGTATTTGAAGTCATTGTGCGAAGATTCTTAAGTATTTTCTTCCCTCCGGCAATCTACAGAAAGGTCAGCCTTGTCACCGTCATGCAGCCCTCGAAAGATCGAAAAGAGAAATTCTTTTCCTCTTTTAAAATACTTGAGGAATCTGGATTTTTGAAAGTGACAGAGTATTCTTTTCAAAAGAAAAAGGAAGCAGATCTTTCCAGCGGTGCGAAAGAGGGAGAGGGCGGACAGTCCTTAGGCATGGAGTTTATGGAACAACTTGCCAAGCTTAAGAAAGGAATGGAATTGCCAGTAACTGCATTAACTGTCAAAGAGGGGGAGACATCGCCGCCCAAACGTTACAATTCTGGCTCTATGATTCTTGCCATGGAAAACGCAGGGCAATTAATTGAGGATGAAGAATTGCGCGCTCAAATCAAGGGAAGCGGGATCGGCACCAGCGCCACAAGAGCGGAGATCTTGAAAAAGCTAGTTAGCAATAAATATCTTGCGCTCAACAAGAAGACCCAGGTGATTACGCCGACGTTATTGGGGGAATTGATCTATGACGTGGTAAACGCCTCCATACGCTCTTTGTTGAATCCAGAGTTGACAGCGAGCTGGGAAAAGGGACTGACCTATGTCGCAGAGGGGATCATTACCCCGGCAGAATATATGGCGAAGCTAGAGCATTTTATTACAAGCCGTACCAGCGGGGTGCTAGGACTTAATAACCAGTATATGCTGCGCAGCTATTTTCAACAGGCGGCGTCATTTTATAAGACAGAAAAAAAGAAAGAAGGAAAGAAAAAGAATGAAAACATGTGAGATCAGCAGTATGTATACCTTGTCAGAAACGATTGCGGCAGATTTATTTGCAGATTTGACCTATCCTTGGGAGGCGCTTCCCAAAATCGGGGCATTTATCTGTGAATTGGGAAAAACATTGGATCCTGAGAAATATGAGCAGCGGGCAGAAAATGTGTGGGTTGCAAAGAGCGCAAAGGTTGCGCCTACGGCGTTTATTCACGGACCAGTAATTATTGACGAGGAGGCGGAGATCCGTCACTGTGCATTTCTCCGTGGCAACGCCATTGTGGGCAAAGGGGCGGTCGTTGGCAATTCTACGGAATTGAAGAATGTAGTGTTGTTTAATAAAGTGCAAGTGCCGCATTATAATTATGTGGGGGATTCTGTCCTCGGCTACAAGTCCCATATGGGCGCTGGCTCGATTACCTCGAATGTAAAATCAGATAAGACGCTTGTCGTAGTAAGGGATGGCAAGGAAGAAATAGCTACTGGCCTTAAGAAATTTGGCGCTATGCTAGGAGACGAGGTGGAGGTAGGCTGCAACAGCGTGCTCAATCCAGGCACCGTGGTTGGAAGCCTTAGCAATATATATCCGCTGTCCATGGTGCGGGGCGTGATTCCTGCACATTCGATATACAAGAATAAAAATGAGATTGTCGAAAAAGAGTAAATACAAAATATAAATATTGACAAGAGACATCATATGTACTATTGTATTAAATGAGTAATACAGTAGGCGTGTGGTGTTTTTTGCTGGAAAAGGAACATGCTTCGGTTTTCTGCAAGCGAAAGAAGACGATTTGCAGCATTTAGACATGTCAGAAAGAGAGGTAGTTATGTTAGAAATTCAGGAATTGACAAAAAAATATGGAAAATATCTTGCAGTGGATCATGTGAGTTTCACCGTGCCCACCGGGCAGGTAGGCATCCTGTTGGGACCCAACGGAGCCGGGAAATCTACAATAATCAAAAGTATTGCAGGGCTTTTGCGCTACCAGGGCGGCGTTGGGATCGAGCATATGCCTGCAAGGACATTGGAAGCCAAGCGAGTGTTTGCCTATGTGCCAGAAGTGCCAGCCATGTTCGACGCGCTGACAGTACGGGAACATATAGAATATATTAAAAGAGCTTATAATTCTGATATCACAGATCAAGAAATCAATCAGCTTTTGACAAGATTTGAATTGGATGACAAACAGCAAAAATTGGGCAGGGAGCTTTCCAAAGGAATGATGCAGAAAGTAAGCATTTGTTGCGCCCTTGCAATCAAGCCCAAGGTCATCTTGCTGGACGAACCTATGGTAGGACTGGATCCTGCCGCAATTAAGGAGTTGAAAGAGGTGGTGCTGGAACTGAAAGAGCAGGGAGTTACCGTATTGATTAGCACGCATATGCTGGAAATGGTCAAAGAGCTGTGGGATTTGATATTCATCATGGAAAAAGGAAAAATTATAGGGATGTTTAATAAAGAAGATCAGAAAGACGCAGATATCGAGGAACTGTTCTTTCAGATTACAGAAGGCGGTGAAGCGAAATGAAAGGACTGATTTATCTCTATCAGAGGACTATCATAAACCGCATAAAACATGCGTTAAAGCGTCCAGCAGCCTATCTGATGGGGGCTTTTATCCTGTTATATATGGCGATGATTTTTTTCAGCTTTGATATGATGATCCAGGAGGGGGATTTTGGCTCGCCAAAAAACGTGGTCACGATCTTATCGGGAATCATATTGATGCTGATTCCAGGAAACATTATCAGCTATTCCAAGCGGAGAGGGCTGCTCTTTCGCCCGAGCGAGGTTCATTTTGTATTTTCCTCTCCGGTAAGTCCCAAGATGGTGCTAATGTTTGCAGGGGCAAAATCTTTTGCAATCAATTTTTTGTTGGGAATCGCAGTTGCGGTGTTTGGAAGGCTTTGGTTTGACATAGGGATTTTTCAGGCGATTGCATATTTCCTGCTGTCTGCGGTGTGTGAGAGCTTTCTGGAGGCGTCCCTAATTATTTTCTGTTATGGAAATGAGCGTTTTACAGAGAAATTTTTTAAGAGGCTTGTTGTTTTGATGTATCTTTTTATGGCGGTGATTGCAGGCGCCGCAGTGATTCTTTTGCTGACCAGGGAACCTTCGTTTCAACTGATTCAGGATTATTTTGCGCTTCCGGTGATTCAGCTTGTTCCGATTGTTGGATGGACGATCGCCGTCATCCGCCTGATGTTTTTGGGACCAGATACAGTGAACCTTATTGGCACGGCGTTATATCTGGGTTCCACAGTGTTTCTATCTATTGCCGCATGGAAGATGAAATGTACTGGGGCATATTATGAGGATGCTATGAAGTTTGCAGATGATTATCAGAAGATTCTGCAGAATAAGAGAAAGGGCATCGCTAACATTCCCTGGAAAAAGAAATCAAAACTCCGCCAGGCTACGGTAGAATACAAGGGCGTTTATGCCAAAGCCATTTATTTCCGGCAGATGCTGGAATATAAGAAAAATGCGACGTTTATTTTTGGCTGGAATACGCTGCTTTGTCTGGGACTAGGTATTGTGATAGCGGCGGTAGGTTATTTCAATGACGCAGTAAGCGAGTTTGGGGAGGCGAAGATATTTATCATACCTGCCGTTGTGGCATATGTAACTTTTATTTTTACTGGTTATGCGACCAAATGGTCAAAAGAGCTGGAAAATCCCTATACATATCTGATACCGGATACGCCTTTGAAAAAAGTATGGTATGCCACGAAGATCGAACATTACCGCTCGATTGTGGATGGGATTCTGGTAACTGTTCCGGGTGCCATAGTATTTGGCCTTAATCCTGTGCTTGCCATATTGACAGTGCTTTTATATGTCTGCCTTCAGGCAAATCGTCTCTACTACAATATGCTGGCGGATGCTTTGGTGGGAAACCTGCTGGGAAATTTCGGAAAATCGATGGTGAAGCTTTTATTTCAGGGATTTGCCATGGGTGCGGCTATTGGAGTGGCATTGATGGCGGGACTGATCCTGGGAGTGGAAACAGGGTTTTTTATGATGATATTGGTGACGGGGATCCTTACGTTTGCAGGGGCTGCCATTGCCTCGATCTCCTTTACGCGGATGGAAGTCGCGGATTAGAAAATAAAGTTGGAAAACACTGGACTATTTTGACAAAATATGATTAAATATTGTTAGATCTGTTAACGGCATGGCAATGTGGTTAGCATGAGAAAATTTGTATATTTGAAAGGAGTCTTAACATGATTTACACTAAGGAAGTCGAAAACATGTGTCCTGTAGCTAAGGGCGCAAAACATGAGCCTGCCCCAATTCCAGAAGAAGGAAAATGGGTTCATTCCAAGAAAATTGAAGATATTTCTGGTTTTACGCACGGCGTGGGCTGGTGCGCACCCCAGCAGGGCGCATGTAAGCTTTCCCTGAATGTAAAAAACGGCATCATCGAGGAAGCTTTGGTAGAGACTATCGGATGTTCTGGAATGACGCACTCCGCAGCTATGGCGGCAGAAATTTTACAGGGTAAAACTATTTTGGAAGCATTAAATACAGACCTTGTATGCGATGCGATTAACACGGCTATGCGAGAGCTGTTTTTGCAGATCGTTTATGGACGTACCCAAAGTGCATTTTCTGACGACGGACTTCCAGTAGGCGCCGGTCTGGAAGATTTGGGAAAAGGACTTCGTTCTCAGGTTGGAACTATGTATGCCACGAAAGAAAAGGGTGTTCGTTATCTGGAAATGGCAGAAGGGTATGTAACTGGCATTGCGTTGGATGAAGATGACGAAGTAATTGGTTACCAATTCGTAAGCCTTGGAAAAATGACTGACTTTATCAAAAAGGGTGATGATCCGAATACTGCTTGGGAAAAGGCAAAAGGACAGTATGGCAGAGTGGCAGACGCTGCTAAGATCATTGACCCAAGAGAAGAGTAAGGAAAGGAGAACGAATACGATGGCTTTATTTGAATCATATGAAAGAAGAATTGACCAGATCAATGCTGTATTAAATAGTTATGGGATCAGCTCTGTGGAAGAAGCTGAAAAGATTACAAAAGACGCTGGGCTTGACGTGTACGAACAGGTAAAGAAGATCCAGCCGATTTGTTTTGAGAACGCTTGCTGGGCTTATACCATAGGCGCAGCGATTGCAATTAAGAAAGGCGCAAAGAGGGCTGCGGACGCAGCGGCAGCAATCGGAGAGGGATTGCAGGCATTTTGTATTCCAGGTTCTGTTGCAGACCATAGAAAAGTAGGTCTTGGGCATGGAAATCTTGGCAAGATGTTATTAGAGGAAGAGACAGAATGTTTCTGCTTCCTGGCTGGTCATGAGTCTTTCGCAGCGGCAGAAGGCGCAATTGGCATCGCAGAGAAGGCAAACAAGGTACGTCAGAAGCCTCTGCGCGTAATCCTCAATGGCCTTGGCAAGGATGCGGCTCAGATTATTTCCCGTATCAATGGATTTACATTTGTAGAGACAAAATATGACTACAAAGAGGCAAAATTAAACGTAGTATTTGAGAAAGCATACTCAGACGGGCTTCGTGCAACGGTAAAATGTTATGGCGCTGATGATGTCCAAGAGGGCGTTGCAATTATGCATCATGAGAATGTTGGCGTGTCTATCACGGGCAATTCCACCAATCCGACACGTTTCCAGCATCCCGTGGCAGGTACATATAAGAAAGAATGTAACGAGCAAGGCAAGAAATACTTCTCAGTTGCATCCGGCGGCGGTACGGGACGTACCCTTCATCCAGATAACATGGCGGCAGGACCTGCTTCTTATGGCATGACAGACACCATGGGACGTATGCATTCCGATGCGCAGTTTGCAGGTTCTTCTTCTGTTCCAGCTCATGTAGAAATGATGGGGCTTATCGGAATGGGCAATAACCCAATGGTAGGGGCTACTGTTGCAGTTGCAGTTTCGATTGAGGAAGCGGCTAAGGCTGGCAAGTTCTAAATTATAGTATAGAATCAAGGGCTATCGTTGACATGGATTGTCGGTGGTAGCCTTTAATTTTGCCACGTAGCACACAAATATTAAACATAAAAAAGACCGTTATCCCAAGTAGGAGGATAGCGGTTTTTTTATGGATAAAGGGCATCTGCATTTGACAGACACCCTTTGATACGGTTTTATATAACGGTTATATTCATGTGTTTAGAATACAGTTCCGTATTGCTCATAACTGTTCCTCCCATTTCAATTTTCCACTTCCCAACAGATAACCCATAAAATAGATGTATGTATGTCTGGTCTGTACTCCATTCTTTGTACTTATAATGTCCTTTGTCTGCCAGGTTTGACATAGCTTTCAAAAGTTGCTGATTAACTGGAATTGACGGTCTGTCCATAGCCTCTTCAATTTTTGTGATTTTCTCCATCTCGGATTTTAGTTGTTCCATTGTTCTATGGGTATATACCTTTTCGGTAATATCCTCTATGGCATGTCCGACAATTAGCTATAAGATATATTCATCAACGTCACATGATTTTGCCTTTGTAATGAATGTATGTCGGGTTTCATGTGGGCGGTGTGTCATTTTTAATCTGTCCATGACTTTCTGGAATCTCTTGCGGTATTTATCGTAGGTCATATATGTACCCTGCTGCCCGTTTACATCATTAAAGAGATATTCAGATTGCAGAGTGTCAGCTTCTTTGATACGGTTTTCAATTAACGGTTTTATTACTGGATGGATAGGAACAATTCTATTTTTACCGGCATCCGTTTTCAAGCCGCCTTTCATGATTTCTGCTTCAATGTCAATATCTGCAATTTGAAGTATAGACAATTCCTGTGGCCGCCATCCGCTGTATATCCCTATCAGTACCATATCGACAAAAGGTATCAAGTTTTTGCTATCCCATAACTGCTGTACTTCTTCATCCGTAAACGGTATTGGCTCTTTTGTGCGTTCTCTCTTGATAGGATTGTCATTTGCAAACATGACAGAAGCATAATCTTTATCTACAATATCATGTGCTACAGCATATTTATACATCATATTGAACAGACTTTTGATTCTGCTCTTTGTACTGTCTCCGACATCTGCATTTAAGATAGTACCCTCTGAATGTGATACCCTTATATCTTTCATCCGCATATCATAAAGACCGTTACAATAAGCGTATGCCGCTGTGATAGTTCTGATACTGGACGGATTGGAGAGCGTAGGGAAATACCCCTCATTCCATTTTTCATAGACTTCTGAAAATGTAATGCTATCCGCTATAATTTCATACGGATGTTCGTTGTATTCAGCAAGAGCAATCATAGCTTCTTCACGAGTGGCATAATAGCCGATAGTGAAGCGTATTTGCTTGCTTTTACCTGTATCGGCATACAGTTACCCATTTATCAGTTTTGACAGCCCTAAACGGTTTTGAACGCTTTCCAGGCAGTTTGTAGATGGTTCCGTACCCATTAGGCAGTTTTGTGGGTTTGCCATTTCTGATACGTGGTTTTGTACTGGTAGGGCTATTTATAGGATAACCACAATGAGGGCAAGCGGCGGCTTTATCTGATACATCATGCTGGCACTCTGGACACTTTAGTAACGCCATTAGATCATTTCCTTTCTATAGACAGGCTTATATCCATTAGGTAGTTTCGCTTTTATCATTTCATTTTTTAGGTTTATATTTATTCATAGACTTTTCGATATATTTGACAAAGCCTGAATAATCATCACTTTTTCTATATTCTTTAATTTTGATTTCTACATCAGAAATCCACGGACTGGTATATAACTGTTCATATTCAAGTGAGTTATCCGCTCTATCTGCACGCATTTTCATTGTTTTATATTTTTTACGGTACAATTTTGAAAATGGGTCAGTAACTTTTTTATCATAACTAATATTTTTGCATTCTGAACAATATTTAGTGTCATAATCCTTATATTGAATGAAAAATCTTTTGCATAAATCACATATTTTTATGTTATATCCTTTTGAAAACATATTATATCTATCAAATGTAAACAGATTATCTAAGGAGGTATTCAGATACAAAATAGTGGGTATTCCTCCTAATGGTCTAATAGTGGTTGTAAATGAAGATATATAGGGTGTAGTAGTGTCAAAAAAATTTTCATTATATAAAAAGAAATCTTGTCCAGTAATACCATCCATACAATGAAGCAATCCATGAGAAATAGAGGTTGCTTTTGTAGGTTCATATTTTTCCAATATATCAGGATGAGATTGCCACTTTAAAAAATCTCTTATTATCAGTATTGCGATAATTTCTATGAATCCCATGTTTGTTAAATCCCTATAAAATTCTAAAAAGAAATCAATAGATGGTTTTGGGTAACGTGCGATATAATCTCTATATTTCTCATGAATATCTTTAAGTGCCGGAATTACAATATGAGTAGAGATATTCTTTTTAGAGGATAGATGTATTGAATAATTTTTGCGTAAGATATTTGCAGTTTTTACAAAAATATCTCCTAAATTATATTCAATAATATGCTGTCCTTTAAAAAATATATTTTCATTATCAAGGTAAAAGATATATTTATCATTATTTATTGAAAAGAATGGGGATACGGAATGAAAAACATTATAATACTCTTTAATTCCCAATTGTTCAAGCATATTGCAAATCATATCCATTTCTTTTATTAAGCAATCATTTTCTTTAAGTAAAAAACTAATATTACGGAATGTATTTTTTATATCATCACTCATATATTACCTCATTTATGTTGACACTTGACTATCCCCAAATATGGCAAAATCAAGTGACAATGGACTTTCATATAGAAATTTGTTATGTTTATGTAGACATAATAAAATACTATAACTTAAATGTCAACAAAAATATAAAAATTATTGGAGGCAAGAAAAGATGCGTAATAAGGAAATAAAAGAATACATCAAATCAAGAAAAGTTCCTATGTGGAGAGTTGCAGAGCGTTTGGGAATTACCGATAGTTCATTCAGCCGTATGCTTCGATATGAAATTTTAGAAGAAAAGAAATCTCAAATTAGAGCGATTGCAGATGAACTGGCAGCAGGGCAGCAGGGAGAGAGCACGCGCCATATCTGCATTGAGTGAAGCAGACCGGGCGGCGGTATTCAATCTTGAAAGGGATTATATGCTTGGGCGTATCACAAGAAAGGAGATTGCAGAAATGGCACAAAAAGAAAATCGAACCATGACCTATGAACAGTTTGTGAAGAAATCAGAAAGTGGCGAAAAGGGAACATTGAGAGAATTATCAAAATTTGCTAAAGAATCCCCGGAATTATACCAGCAGTACCGGGAGAGATACCACCGGGAGCAGGACGAGCAGACAAGGCTACACAATAGGCGATTAACTGAAAACACATTCAAAAACAAGCCATTTTCAATTAGATAAGGAGGTAAAATATTATGGAATACAAACATATTCAGACAACAACGGCTTTACGCAATCAGAACGGAATTAAGGCGCATCGGATTTTAGATATTGAAGATAAACACTTAATTTTTCAATTATGGCTAAATAGTGACGAGCAGGGGCGGCTGATGGTATCAATGCCGGAAGAATACCGGATAGGAGAATTTATTGATTTACAAGTGATACGGACAAGTAGAACGTCGTATCAAGTAATGCTGATTGGACGGACGCCGCAAAAGTTTATTCCTGTAGATGGGCGAGCAATAGCAGTATAGGGGGAGGATTATGGATAATAAGAATGGTACAGCGCAAAGGCAGCAGGAAC
>CAJTJY010000005.1:89320-121888 GCA_910576975.1 uncultured Lachnospiraceae bacterium | reverse complement strand
GAGCATCTGCCTTACAAGCAGAGGGTCACAGGTTCGAGCCCTGTAGGTCCCATTTATGCCGGCGTGGCGGAACTGGCAGACGCGCAGGACTTAAAATCCTGTGGTGGCGACATCGTACCGGTTCGATTCCGGTCGCCGGCATTTTTATTTGAAGCAATCTTGGCATTTGCCAAGGTTGTTTTTTATCTTATTAGGAAATTGCCTTTAAGGTAAAAATTTTGAGCTGTATTTTGAAATACGATTTTGAATTCCCTGTTTTTACAGGGGATTTTTTTCTTGACACCTAATTTATTAATCCGTATACTTAAAATAGCGGATTTATAGTCGAAAATCAGTGATTTTATCAGCAGAAACACTAGTGCAGCTAAAAGAGGTGGAAGGATGGAACAGAACGAGTTAAAGGGAGTGGATATCTATCATTTTGCAGATGATTCTCTGGAAATTATACTAAAATTTAACGACGAAGGCAGAATTTTGTATGGAAACGCTCTGGCAAAAGAAGAGCTGGGCTATGAGACAGAATTGGCTGAGCTGAGCCTAGACGCGCTGTTTCCAGGAGAATTGCAGCATGACGGTGGGGAGTTTCCGCTGGAAACGGCGATGCAGATGCGAGAAGGCATGATGTACCGAAAGAATAAGACGTGTTTTCCAGTGAGGATGGTGACGGCCAGGGAAGAAGGATGTAATTTTTTGTTTGCTATTAACATTGCGAAACGAATTGAGACAGAGCGCAAGCTGGTGCGTATGAAAGAAGAGATGGAGGAGACCATCAAGGTCCGCAATGAGTTTGTGGCGAATGTGACGCATGAGCTGCGAACCCCGGTTAACGGCATCCGTGGGCATGTCACCAACCTTTTGGAGGCGGGGGTCACTGGCGAAGTAAAGAACACGCTGGACATTATTATCCGGTGCTGCGAAAATATGTCTGCAATCATCAATAATATTTTAGATTTTTCCAAGCTGGAAGCTGGGAAGTTCGTGATTGAGCAAAAGGAATTTGATTTTTATAAAATGGTAAACCATGCAGTTGAGACGAATATTACGGCGATTAATGCCAAAGGTCTGAAAATCATGGTGAATATTGATAAGTCAATACCGGAATATATGGTGGGGGATGAACTTCGGCTGACACAAATATTGAATAATCTGATATCGAACGCAGTAAAATTTACCAGTGTGGGTTACATAAATATTGAAGTTACCAAGACCGTGCAATTTGACGATGAGATTGAATTATTCTTCGTGGTGTCAGATACTGGCATTGGGATCTCTCCTGAGGAAAAGGATAAGCTGTTTAAGAGCTTTTCCCAAGTCGACGCTTCTATCACTAGAAAGTATGGGGGGACTGGACTGGGCCTCGCCATTACCAAGCAGCTCATTGAATTGATGCATGGAACGATACATCTGGACAGCGAAAAGGGCAAAGGCAGCAGCTTTTCATTTTCTGTGCGCTTGCATATGTCGCAAAACTGCAAGGAAGACGGACAGACGGGTGAACGCTTTGAATTTATCAATCAGAATCAGGATATGTCCCAGTTTGATGACCTTGAGAAAATTTTTCAGTATGGCACGCCGGAAAATACAGAGGAAATTTTCAGCAAGATGGAGAAATTGATCATATGCATGGAAGTGGAGGCATGGGAAAAAGCAGAGTCATTTGCCCATAATATCAAAGAATTAGTAGAGCAGGGACCGAAAGATATCAAGAAATCTGCGTTCCGCATGGAGATGAGCGTGCGAAAAGGAAATTACGAAAAGAGCATGGAGCAATATAACAGCCTAAGGTCGGCATTAGAGGAAGACGTCGGAGGAAAATAAGATGGAGAATGCGAAGATATCTGGCAATGGGGCGCAGATTGTAATTGTTGACGATGTAGATACGAATCTGATGATTTTGGAAAATATCATAGAAGGAATGGGGTATACGCCACGCTGTGCTTCCAGCGCTGCAGAAGCGGCGGCTCTGATTTCGGAAAGCCGTCCGCAGCTGATTCTTCTGGACGTTTTTATGCCAGAAATGGATGGATATGAATTCTGCGAGCGCTTAAAGCAGAATCCTATTACCAGGGATATTCCAGTGATTTTTATTTCTGCTGCAGATTCCAGCGAGGACAAAGTCAGGGGATTTAAGCTGGGGGCGGTAGATTATATTGCCAAGCCTTTTGAGGTGACAGAGGTTACTATGCGAGTGACCAATCATTTAAAGATTTATGAGATGCAGCAGGAACTGGAAATGAGCAACCGCAGGCTTCACAGCGTGATCAGCAGCCAGGCTAGGCGGATTGAAGATGAACAGAGGAATATATTGTATGCTCTTGCGGCGCTAACGGAGGACAGGGATGCGCAGACAGATCATCACATGGAGCATGTGGCGTATAACTGCCGGATGTTGGCGCAAGGGCTTCAGTTCAGCCCGGAATTTGACGAAGAAATATCAGAGGCTTTTATAGAAAATATAGAGGTGGCTTCCAGACTGCATGATATTGGAAAAATTCAAGTTCCTGATGATGGATTGATGGAGCCCCTGTATTTTCGCGAGGAAGCGCTACAAGATCCAAAAAACCATGCGCAGCAGGGAGCACAGATATTAGAGCGTATTTATGAAAGTACGCCGGAGAACAGTTTTCTTCCGATGGCGATTGAGATCGCCAGATATCATCATGCTCATTGGGACGGGAGCGGCTATCCTCAGGGAATTGCTGGAAAGAATATTCCCTTGGCGGCGAGGATCGCCATGGTGGCGGATGTGTATGACACTTTGATCGGAAGTCCGGAGGGCGGTCAGAGACGTGATCCTAAGGCTAGCCTTGCGGTAATTCAGGAAAAAAGCGGGAGTTTTTTTGACCCGGATATTGTAAAGGTATTCCAGAAGATTAAGAGGCAGCTTCGCCACAGCTGAAAAAGGGCGATAATTGACAAGTAATGAGAAATATAGTATCATAAAACAGATGTGGTATGTAATCAATACAAGTTTTTTTGATAGGAGTTATAGCAATGATTACAGAGCGTGAATTTCGCCGTGTTGTAGCCTATGTAAAGAAGACGAGCGGGATAGATCTCAGTGAGAAGCAGGTGCTGATTAACGGAAGGCTGGAGAATTATCTTTTGCGAAATGGGTACAGCGGTTATGATGAATATATGGAAAAGGTGGAGCACAATCCCGGAGGAGAAGAGGCCCGGAATCTGATAAACGCTTTAACTACAAATCATACATATTTTATGAGAGAGTTTGAACATCTGGAATTTTTGAAACAGGAAATACTTCCGGTTCTTAAGACCAAAGAGGCGGCCCGCAGAGATCTCAGGATATGGTCTGCGGCTTCTTCCACGGGAGAAGAGCCTTATACGATAGCCATGGTGTTAAAGGACTTCTTCGCCATGGAACAACCCAAGTGGGATACGAAGATTTTGGCGACAGATATTTCTACGAAGGTTCTGCAACATGCCAGCAAGGGCAAGTACCTTCTGGAGCAGATTGAACCGCTGCCGGAACACTGGCGTAGAAAATACTTTAAAAAAGTAAATGAACTGGAGTATCAGGCGTCGCAGGAATTAAGAAATGAAGTGATATTCAGGCAGTTTAACCTGATGAACTCATTTCCTTTCCGGAAACCCTTTCATGTAGTCTTTTTGAGAAATGTAATGATATATTTTGATGATGACACGAAGCGGCAGCTTCTCCGCAAAGTTTATGATTTCCTGGAGCCAGGAGGCTATCTTTTCGTGGGAACGACAGAGGCGGTGAACCGAAAGGGACTGGATTTTAAATATGTAAAACCATCGATATATCGCAAATAGAGAGAAAGCGGGAGGATTGAATGCGTAGGATTAAAGTATTAGTTGTAGATGATTCTGCAATGTTTCGCAATCTGCTAATCCAAAGTTTAAAAGCTGACCCTCTCCTGGAAGTTGTCGCACAGGCAGGGGACGCCTATGCTGCAAGGGATGCAATTATAGAGTATCGTCCAGACGTGATGACGCTGGACGTGGAAATGCCCAGGATGGATGGGATTCAGTTTTTGCGGAAACTGATGCCTCAATACCCTTTGCCGGTGGTGGTGATCAGTGCCTTGGACGCCAGGGTCTTTGACGCTATGGAAGCAGGCGCCGTGGATTTCGTGTGTAAGCCCACGGGAGTTAATCCTGCAAAGATGGATGAGTTTTTGCGGAAAGAGCTGGGTACAAAGATTAAGATTGCCTCGACAGTCAAAGTAGGAAAGCTAAAGCGCGCGGAAGCCGCGCCTGTCACCAGTCTGTCAGGCATAAAGAAAGACATGGTGGTTGCAATCGGCGCTTCCACAGGCGGCACAGAAGCGATTTTTGACGTTGTAAGCCGGTTTCGCAAAGATATCCCAGGCGTGGTGGTGGTGCAGCATATGCCGCCAGGCTTTACGGAAATGTATGCGAACCGACTAAATAACCAATGCCAGGTGGCGGTCAAAGAAGCTGCCACGGGAGACCGGGTTCTGCCAGGCCGGGTGCTTATTGCGCCTGGCGACAAGCATTTACGCCTGGTAAAAGTGAACGGCGCTTACCAGGTGGAATGCAAGGCAGGAGAGAAGGTAAGCGGTCACTGTCCGTCTGTAGATGTGCTCTTTTCCTCGGTGGCAAAGACGGCAAAGAAAGACGCAGTCGGCGTGATTCTTACCGGCATGGGAGGAGACGGAGCCAAGGGGCTTTTGGAAATGCGGCAAGCAGGGGCAATTACCATTGGGCAAAATGAAGCGAGCTGCGTGGTATATGGAATGCCCAAGGTGGCATATGATATTGGAGCGGTCCAGCATCAAATGGAGCTTTCTAATATAGCAAATAAAGTTTACAGTGTGTTGAAGACCAATTAGAAAGGAGACAGAATTTATGAAGATTTTATTGGCGGAGGATGATTTTGCGAGCCGCAAGTTCATGTCGAATTACCTGGGGAAGTATGGAGACTGTGATATAACCGTGGATGGGGAAGAAGCAGTGGATGCATTTATGATGGCGTTGGAAGACGACGAGCCGTATGATTTGATCTGTCTCGACGTGATGATGCCGGTGTTAGACGGTTACCAAGCGCTTAAAGCCATCCGTGACATCGAAAGAGAGCGTGGCATTCAGGGCAAGGACGGAGTAAAAATTATTATGACTACCGCTTTGAATGAAGAGCGCAATGTTAAAAAAGCGTTTGAGATGGGATGCACGGTTTATTCTGGGAAACCCATTGACTTGGAAAAATTTGAGCTTATTTTAAAAAAGCTGGAATTGATAGATTGAAATAAGACTACAATGGAAAAAGAAAGGGGGCGGGAAAATGGGAGAAGACTTTAATACAGATAGTATGCTTGATATGTTCCTTTACGAGAGCGAGCAGCTTTTGGAAACACTGGAAAACGTGGTACTGGAAAAGAAGGATGAGGACTGTTTTGACGAGGCTTCCATCAATGAGATTTTCCGTGCAATGCATACGATCAAAGGCTCTTCGGGTATTATGATGTATGAGAATATCACGAAGGTATCCCATAAACTGGAAGATGTATTTTATTATTTGAGAGAATCTCATCCAGAAAATGTTCCGCATTTAGAATTGGTAGACCATGTGCTTGAGGTTTCTGATTTTATCAATGGAGAGTTGGATAAGATCAAAGAAGGCGAGGCGCCAGATGGTGATGAGAGTAAGATTGTTGATGAAATAGACAAATTTTTAACAAGGATAAAAACTGGAATAGAGAAGAAAGGCGAAGAACTTCCGCCGGAAAATACTTATGTGGAGCCAGCGCAATTCTATATTGCGCCCACAGGAAGCGAGAGCAGCAAATATTATAAAGTATCTATTTACTGGCGTGCAGATACGGAGATGTGCAATATCCGCGCTTATACGGCAGTATATTCTTTAAAAGAAATCGTGGAGGATATGCAGTATATCCCAGACGACATTATTACCAATGAGGCAAGCGGTGAAGTTATTTTAGCAGACGGCTTCCATATGATGCTGAAATGCCAGTGCTTGGAAGAGGAAATCATGAGCGCCATCGGGGAAACCTCGGGCATGGACCGGGTGGAGATCCACGATTGTTCAAAGCAGGAATATGAGATGGGCTTCCATGATCATGGCGATGAACCCATTATCATCGAGCTGGAGGATAAGGCAAAGGAGCCGGAACAGAAAGAAAAGAAAGAACCTGCGCCTGGTGATTATGTAATCAAGAGCAAAGAGGCCGGCAAGGGCAAAAAGCTGGCGAAGAACCAGCCGAAACCGCAGCCGAAACAGACGTATATCAGCGTCAATGTGGAAAAGCTGGATGCTTTGATGGACATGATTGGAGAATTGGTAATTTCCGAGGCGGTAGTGCTTCAGAATCCTGATCTTAAGGTGCCAGGGCTTGACCTTACCAACTTTCAGAAAGCGGCAGGGCAGCTTTCCAAGATTACGACAGAGCTTCAGGATGTGATCATGTCGATGCGTATGATGTCGCTGACAAATACGTTCCAGAAGATGAATCGTATCGTATTTGACGTTTCCAGAAAGCTTGGCAAGGACATTGAACTAGAAGTAATCGGCGAGAATACTGAGGTAGATAAGAACATTATTGAACATATTTCTGATCCTTTGATGCATCTGATCCGCAATTCCGTAGATCATGGAATTGAATCAAAGGAAGACCGTATTGCGGCAGGAAAAGATCCAAAAGGGAAGATCACGCTGGAAGCTAAGAATGAAGGCGGGAAAGTATATATTATTGTCCGGGATGATGGCAAAGGCCTCAATAAGCAGGCTTTATATGACAAGGCGAAAAATAACGGCCTGATCGGCAACCGGGCAATGTCCGAGTTTACAGAAAAGGAAATATATCAGTTTATCACTTATGCAGGATTTTCCACAAAAGAGCAGGTGACAGAATATTCTGGAAGAGGCGTTGGAATGGACGTAGTAGTCAAGAATATACAGTCAGTAGGCGGAAATTTGGAGATTGACAGTACAGAAGGCGTCGGAAGCGAGATGACGCTGAAGATTCCGCTTACGCTGGCGATCATCAATGGAATCGTTATGCAGGTTGGAAATTCTACCTTTGTGATTGAGACGAATGCGGTCAAGGAATTTGTAAGGATTCGCAGAGATATGCTGGTGAAAGAACCTAATGGAGAAGAGTACATTATGCTCCGCAACGAATGTTATCCGTTTATCCGTTTGAATCAGCGTTACCATCTGGAAGGATCTAAGACGGAGATTGAGGATGGCATTGTGGTAGTCCTGGAGCATGAAAGCAAGTTTATCTGCGTCTTTATAGACGAGTTAATTGCAGAACAGGAGATCGTTGTAAAGCCTATTCCATCTTATATCCGAAAGGTTCAGGGATTATCTGGATGCACACAGCTTGGAGACGGAAGCATTGCGTTGATTCTTGATATTGCAGGCCTGATTGCCGGAGAGGAGAGAAAGTAGAACATGGCGGAAGAGTTGTTGGAAGAATTTGAAGACGAACAAGATGCCCAGAAAGGCATGTTTATGACTTTCCAGATGGGAGAGGAATGTTATGGAATCGCTATCACGTTCGTGCAGGAAATTGTCGGAATTCAACCGATCACAGCAGTTCCGGAGATAGAGGACTACATTAAGGGACTGATCAATATCCGGGGAAAAATCATTCCGGTTATTGATGTCAGGGTGAGATTCAAACAAGAGCCTTTTGAGTATACAGACCGCACTTGCATCATAGTTATTAATGTAAAATCAACCATCGTAGGTCTGATTGTAGATAAGATTGCCGGAGTTATCACGGTAGACGAAAGAGAAATTATCCTGCCGCCGTCCTTATCACAGTCTGGAGCCGGAAACAGCAAATATGTTTTTGGGCTGACTAAGGTAGAAGATGAAGTGAAATTACTTTTGGATCCCGAAAAGTTGATTCAGGATGAGGATATGACAGCGCTGGAAGAAGTTGTTTCTGGCGGAGAGGCAGCTGCAGAAGCTTAAAGGTGAAGGAGAAGAAAAAGAAATGAAAGATTTAAAAATAAGAACGCGGTTATTGATTTGTTTTGGAATTACTGTTTTGATGACGCTTTTTGTTGCATATGCGGGCATGGGCACCTTGATGTCCAGCCGGAAAGGGCATCTTTCAGAAGACTATCTCCAGAAAGCGGAGATCTCAGTTGGAATTATAGCAGGCATTGCAATTGCCATCACTTTATTTTTGGCATTTCGGATTTTAAAGGATATCCGCGTGTCTATGACCATGCTGAGCGAAGCGGCTAAGCAGTTTGCATCAGGCAGGACAGATATTGTGCTTAAAAAGCTCCATAACGATGAATTTGGCGATCTGGTGGATGATTTTCAGAAAATTGTGAATAATGTAAAATATCAGGCTGAAATTGCAGGAAACATTACCACGGGAAATCTTGACCTTGATGTCAAAGTCAAAGGCAATGGGGACGTTTTGGGAAATGCATTTCAGAGCATGATAGATGAGAATAACCATATGCTTTCCGGCATTCGGGAATCTTCGATTCAGTTATCGATGGGAGCGGAACAAGTGTCAGACGCCAGCCAGTCTCTTGCACAGGGATCCACCCAGCAGGCTAGCGCGATACAGCAGGTGACAGCTTCTATTACTGAGATAGCTGAGCGTACTAAGCGCAACGCAGAAGAGGCAAATCAGGCGAATGCATCCGTACATAGCATGAAAGAAGAGGCTATGGTAAGCGACAGCCATATGAAAGAAATGATAGGCGCTATGACAGAGATTAATGAGGCTTCCGAGAACATTTCAAAGATCATCAAGGTCATTGACGATATCGCATTCCAGACCAATATCCTTGCATTAAACGCAGCAGTGGAGGCGGCAAGAGCCGGCGTCCATGGAAAAGGATTTGCAGTTGTTGCCGAGGAAGTGAGGAACCTGGCTGGAAAGAGCGCTTCTGCAGCCAGCGAGACAGCAGACATGATTGAAGATTCTATTAAGAAAGTAGAACAGGGATCAAAATTAGCAGAACAGACAGCGGCGTCATTGACGCAGATTATTGGGGAAGTGGATAACATTGTTGCCTTAATCAATAATATTGCCGTGGCGTCTAATGACCAGGCTACGGCTGTCAGTCAGATTGATCAGGCGATTATCCAGGTTTCCCAGGTAGTGCAGACCAATTCGGCTACCAGCGAGCAATGTGCAGCAGCCAGTGAGGAATTATCCAACCAGGCGATGTCTCTACGAACGATGATCGGACAGTATAAGCTAAAAGGAGCAGAAAACTACAGTCCGGCAGTTCAGGAAATCAGCATGAGTGATAAATCAGAGGAGAATGAGCGCATCATTTCCCTAGATGGTGAATTTGGAAAATACTAAGAGATAAGTGTCAGGAGTGTTTTGACGTCTGTGGGGCGCCAAAATACTCCTTTTCCCTTATAGAATCTGAAACGGCAGAGGAAAAAATGCCGCACAGGAACTTAAAAGAGGAGATATCATGATGCAGAGATTGAGCAGGGTGCAGACCATCGCCCTTGGATTTATACTAATTATAGCGGTTGGGACCGTTCTTCTGATGCTTCCCATAGCGTCAAAAAACGGGGAAAGCGCAGGGTTTCTGAATGCGCTTTTTACTGCGACCAGCAGTACCTGCGTGACGGGCCTGGTGGTTGTGGACACCTATACCAACTGGACCTTGTTTGGACAGTCGGTGATCTTATTACTAATTCAAATCGGCGGTCTTGGCTTTATTGCGATCGGGGTATTTTTTTCTATTTTTATGAAACGGCGTATTGGGCTCAAAGAGCGGAATTTGATCCAAGAAAGCGTCAATACTTTGCAGATTGGCGGGACAGTGCGTCTGGTGCGCAAGATTGTTTGCTATGCGGCGGTATTTGAAGGCTTGGGAGCGCTGCTTTTGATGATACGCTTTATTCCACAGTTTGGTGTGGCAGAGGGTGCCTGGTATAGCGTCTTCCATTCTATTTCTGCTTTCTGTAACGCGGGGTTTGACTTGATGGGGAAGTTCCAGCCTTATAGTTCCCTGGTGCTTTATGAGGACGACATGCTGGTAAACCTGGTAGTTATGGCTTTGATAGTGATTGGGGGAATTGGATTTATCGTATGGGACGATATCTCTATTCACAAATGGAACGTTAAAAAGTATCTGCTTCATACAAAGATCGTATTGTTTATGACATTGATCCTTATTGTGGCAGGAAGCTTGTGTTTTTATTTCTTTGAACGGGAAAACCTTGCAGCATTGGATGCAAAGGGTCAGATTCTGGCTTCTGTTTTTGGCGCAGTGACTCCTCGTACGGCAGGATTTAATACGATTGATACCGGAGCTTACACCGAAGGCACTAGGATGCTGACGGTAATGCTGATGTTTATTGGAGGAAGCCCAGGTTCTACGGCGGGAGGGATCAAGACTACCACCATGATGGTGATCCTTCTTTATATTTGGGCTACGTTGCGCAATAAGAGCGGACTGAATATATTTGGCAGGCGGATGGATGAGGACTCCATCAAAAAAGCTTCCACGGTATTTTTTATAAATTTGATACTGGCTGCAGTTTGTACGCTGATCATGGCAGGATTAGAGACGCTTCCGTTATCGGATATCCTTATGGAGATATTTTCTGCCATTGGCACAGTTGGAATTTCTACGGGAATCACAAGAGATATCACAGTAGCGTCAAAGTATATGCTGATTTTGCTGATGTACTGTGGCAGAATCGGAAGCATGTCGTTTGCCTTGTTCTTTACAGAAAAAAGGCACAGCGCTCCAGTAAAGCTGCCCATAGAACGAATCACGATTGGTTAGGAGAGACAAAGATATGAAGTCAATATTGGTAATTGGAATTGGAAGATTCGGCAAGCATTTGTGCATGGATCTTGTCGAGAATGGTAATGATGTAATGGCAGTGGATGAAAAGGAGGAGAATTTGGAAGATATTCTCTCGCTTGTCACCAGTGCCAAGATTGCGGACTGTACCAGAGAGGAAGTGCTGCGCAGCTTCGGCGTCAGGAATTTCGATATATGCTTTGTGTGTATCGGGACTAATTTTCAAAGCAGCCTGGAGATTACCAGCCAGTTAAAGGAGCTGGGAGCCCCCTATGTCATCAGCAAGGCGACCAGGGACATCCAGGCAAAATTCTTGCTGCGCAACGGCGCCGACGAGGTAGTTTATCCAGATCGTGATATCGCAAAGCGCCTTGCCATCAAGGTCAGTGCAAATCATGTTTATGACTATATGGAAATGGGCGATTATTCTATCTATGAAATCCAGCCTTTGGAAGAGTGGGTGGGGAAATCGATCAAGCAAATGAATTTCCGAGTCAAATATAATGCAAATATTTTGGGCATTAAGCGGGAAGGGCAAAGCACCCTTCTGCCAGATGCGGATCATGTGTTTCAGGCAGATGAGCATTTAATGGTGATTGGCAAGAAAATGGATATTGACCGTATTGTGAAAAGGTTATAGCGCATAGTTAGATGAGATTGAAAAGAAAAGAGGAAGAAAGATGTCCCAAGGAAATCCAAGGCCAGGAGAAAAGTATATACATTTTAAAGAAAAATTATATCAGGTTATAGCGATTGCAGAGCATTCGGAGACAGGGGAGCAACTGGTGGTTTATCAGGCGTTGTATGGAGATTTTCAAATTTATGCAAGGCCATACGCCATGTTTGTCAGCCGTGTGGATCAGGATAAATATCCTGATGCCCGCCAGGAATACAGGTTTCAGCTTGTGCAAAGACACGAGGATGCAACAGAAGTTCCAGGTCAGGAAGAGAAAAGAGACATCCAGGATAAGCTGATGGCGTTTTTTGACGCTGAGACCATGGAAGAGAAGTATCAGATTTTATTGGACATGCGAGGGGAAATCAATGACCGGATGATAAACAATATGGCAGTGGTTCTTGACGTGGTGATCGAAGAGGGTCCTGTGGAACAGCGCTATGAGGAATTGAAAACGTGTCTTAGAACCTTTCAAAAATACGAGTGCGGCAGGTTACGGTAAAGCTTGGGGGAGCCTGCGTAAGAGAGGGAATTTGAGGAAAAGGAGGTTGCCCCTCCTTTTTTTCTGTGATATAATGAGCGCAAGTAGAAAGAATAGAAATTTGTGGCAAAATGGATAGATTGAAGCTGGCTGTTTTTGGTCTCAAGAACGCTGGCGCAGCAGCAACAAGGAATATGAATCAGAAAGGATTTTTGGATATGTTGTTACTCATTGAAAATGGTACGGTAATCAATCCGGGAGACGGCACAGAGTTAAAGGCGGATGTGCTGGTGGAAGATGGTAAAATCAAAAAAATTGGACCGAAGCAGAAAATGAAAGCAGACCGGGTAGTGGATGCGGCGGGATGTTATGTGATGCCAGGGTTTATCGATATGCACGTGCATCTGCGTGATCCGGGGCAGGAGCATAAAGAGACCGTGGAGACAGGCTCGCAAGCGGCGGCGCGGGGCGGATTTACGACGATTGTGGCAATGCCTAACACGAAACCGGTGGTCGACAATGCCGACGTGGTCAATTATGTCCACAATAAGGCTAAGGATGTGAGGCGTGTCCATGTGTTGCAGACAGGCGCAGTAACCAGGGGGCAGAGAGGAGAGGAACTCGCCGACATAGAGGCGATGGTAGAAGCTGGAATCCCGGCAATCAGCGAGGACGGGAAGACCGTGATGAATGCACAGCTCTATAGGGAGGCAATGACCCTGGCTGTGAAATATGATATTCCGGTGCTGTCACACTGCGAGGACGTCAACATGGCTGGAGCTGGCGTTGTCAATGCCGACAAGGCTATGAAGAAAATGAAGTTTGCAGGAATTAGCAATGCTGTGGAGGATGTGATTATAGCAAGAGACATTATGCTTGCGAAAGATACTGGCGCAGCGCTGCACTTGTGTCATTGTTCCACTAAGGACAGCGTGCGTCTTGTGGAATTAGCGAAACAGGAAGGCATTCGTGTCACTGCAGAAGCATGTCCCCATCATTTCACGCTGACTAGCGAGGACATTCCAGGAGATGATGCGAACTATAAAATGAATCCGCCTCTTAGAACAAAGGAAGACGTGCAAGCTCTAAAAGAAGGGTTGAAAGCAGGCATTATCGATGTGATTGCGACGGATCACGCTCCCCATACGGCTATTGAGAAAGGGGTTGGCATAAAACGTGCGCCCTTTGGCATTGTAGGGCTTGAGACGGCAGCAGCCCTTGTCATGACGGAATTGGTGAATCAGGGGTATCTTACGGTGATGCAGATGGCGGAGAAAATGAGTTATAATCCAGCAAAAATCCTGGGGCTTGACAAAGGCGTAGTAGAAGAAGGAAAGCCAGCGGATCTTGTGGTATTTGATCCCAAGAAGCAGTATGTGATTGATCCGTCGGAATTTTACTCCAAGGGAAAAAATACGCCTTTTGCAGGAAGAAAGGTCAAAGGAGTGGTTATGGCGACGATCGTCGATGGCAAAGTGGTCTATGAGAAATAAATCAAAGAGAGGATATCAGTATGATTGACAAGCTGACAGAGAAAATTCGAAATACTCATGCCCCTATCGTGGTTGGATTAGATCCCATGATGGACTATGTTCCAGAGCATATTCTCAAAGCGGCATTCCAGGAATATGGGGAAACCCTGGAAGGAGCGGCAGAAGCAATCTGGCAGTTTAATAAAGAGATTGTAGATTGTACCTTTGATTTGATACCTGCAGTCAAGCCTCAGATTGCCATGTACGAACAGTTTGGCGTTCCAGGCCTGCAGGCATTTCAGAAGACGGTAGAATATTGCCATAAGAAAGACTTGATCGTCATCGGCGATATCAAGCGGGGAGATATAGGCTCTACATCTGCGGCTTATGCCACAGGGCATCTTGGGACTGTCAAGATCGGAAGCAGATCCTATCATCCGTTTGGAGAAGATTTTGCAACCGTCAATCCTTACCTTGGGACGGATGGGATCAAGCCCTTTGTAGATGTCTGTAAGAAAGAAAAGAAAGGGTTGTTCATTTTAGTCAAGACTTCAAATCCATCCAGTGGAGAATTTCAGGACAAGCTGATCGATGGCAGACCTCTGTATGAGCTCGTCGGTGAGAAAGTAGCTCAGTGGGGGGCGGATTGCATGGGAGAACGTTACAGCTACATCGGGGCGGTGGTCGGGGCCACTTATCCGGAAATGGGTAGAATATTGCGTAAAATTATGCCCAAGAGCTTTATATTAGTGCCTGGTTATGGCGCCCAGGGCGGTACGGGCGCAGATTTGGTTCATTTCTTTAATGAGGATGGCTTGGGCGCTATCGTCAATTCCTCCCGTGGGATTATAGCGGCATATAAGCAGGAAGCTTATGCGAAGTTTGGAGCAGAATGCTTCGCAGAAGCTTCCAGAGCGGCGGTAGAGGCAATGGCGAAAGATATTGATCATGCCCTTCAGACAGCAAAATAGCACGGGCAGGTAGGAGAAGAATATGGCAGAGAAGTTTAAGGAGCAGGCGGTAATCATCCGGCAGGAAGAAATTTCCTATGGAATATACAGTATGTGGATGCGGACAGACCGCATTACGGCATTGGCAAAGCCTGGGCAGTTTGTATCAGTATATTGCCAGGAAGGCAGCAGGCTTTTACCCAGGCCTATCAGTATTTGTGAAATTGACAGGGAAGACTGTTCAGTCAGAATTGTTTACCGCGTTGTTGGAAAGGGGACAGAGGAATTATCCCAGATGCGCACAGGCAGGAGCCTTGACATCGTGGGTCCCTTGGGGAATGGATTTCCTCTCAAGGAAAAGAAAGCGTTCCTTATCGGGGGAGGCATCGGGATTCCGCCGATGCTGGAGCTTGCCAAGGAACTGAACTGTGAGAAACAGTTGATTTTGGGATATCGGGATTCTCTGTTTTTGCAGGAAGAGTTTAAAAAACTCGGAAAGCTGTATGTGGCAACAGAGGATGGAAGCTATGGCACAGAAGGAAATGTGCTGGATGTGATTCGTGAGAACGGGCTGGAGGCAGAGATTATTTATGCATGTGGTCCCATGCCTATGCTTTGCGCCGTGAAAGCTTTTGCAAGAGAGAGGCAGATCGAATGCTGGGTGTCTTTGGAGGAACGGATGGCATGTGGGATCGGCGCCTGCCTGGGATGTGTCTGTAATTCCAAAGAGCGGGACAGCCATACCAATGTAAATAATAAGCGGATCTGCAAAGAAGGTCCGGTATTTCGTGCGGAGGAGGTGGAATTCTGATGAACACGAAGGTAAAGCTGGCAGGGCTGACATTGAAAAACCCGGTGATGACAGCATCAGGAACTTTTGGCTCCGGCGCAGAATTTTGTGAATTCGTGGACTTAAATAAGTTGGGGGCCGTGGTGACAAAGGGCGTTTCCAATGTGCCTTGGGAGGGGAACCCCACGCCCAGGATTGCTGAGACGTATGGCGGAATGCTCAATGCCGTGGGCCTTCAGAATCCGGGAATTGATGTATTTGTGGAGCGGGACATTCCATTTCTTACGAAATATGACACTAGGATCATCGTAAATGTATGTGGCAGGACTGCAGAGGATTATTGTGAAGTTGTCAGGCGCCTTGCCAGTCAGCCTGTGGATATGCTTGAGATCAATATTTCATGCCCCAATGTCGAGCAGGGTGGCATTGCCTTTGGGCAGAATCCCAAGTCCGTGGAAGATATCACCAGGGAAGTGAAACGACATGCCAAGCAGCCAATTATTATGAAGCTAAGCCCCAATGTCACGGATATTGCCGAGATGGCAAAGGCTGCGGAAGCAGGCGGGGCTGATGCGTTGTCTTTAATCAATACTATTACCGGAATGAAAATCGATATTCACCGCAGGACCTTTGCACTTGCCAATAAGACGGGAGGACTGTCGGGACCAGCGATTCATCCCGTGGCGGTGCGGATGGTTTATCAGGCGGCGCAGGCGGTAAAAATCCCCATTATTGGAATGGGAGGAATCATGACCGCTGAGGATGCTGTTGAGATGATGCTTGCTGGTGCGACAGCTATCTCGATAGGAACGGCGAATTTCCGTAATCTGGCTGTGACGGCAGAGATTGTAGACGGTATCCGGGAATACATGGAGCAGTATGGCGTAAAGGACGTCAATGAATTAATTGGAGCTGTGAAGTAACGGAAAAGTGCGGCATAAAAACTGCCAAAACATATACCTTATGATGTGACCGAATGGCCATAATGGGATGCCCCAGAGGTTATACCTTATGATACGGCCGAATGGCCATAATGGGATGCCCCAGAGGGTATACCATATGATACGGCCGAATGGCCATAATGGGATGCCCCAGAGGGTATAAATACATATTAAGCACCCATTTTTATGCAAGATGGAAGTTTTCATCTAAGTAAACGCGGGTGCTTTTTATTTTATTGCTGCCATGCACTCATGTTCAAGACAAGCATTGCTTGCGGTGATTTTGCCCAGGACTTTAGGAATCCTTAGAATTCGTCAAATAGGATTTACTTCCTTGTCGTCCGTTGGTATAATGACGTTAGAGCATGGCAAAATTTGTCTAGAGAAGGGAGTATGCAACTTATGAATGCCACAGAAGCACTAAAGACTTACTTTGGATATGATTCGTTTCGCAATGGGCAGGAGGATATCATTCAGTCAGTTTTGTCAGGCAGGGACGCGTTGGCAGTCATGCCTACGGGTGCGGGAAAATCTATCTGCTATCAGGTCCCGGCATTACTGCTTGAGGGCATTACGCTTGTAATATCGCCGTTGATCTCCCTGATGCAGGATCAGGTGAAATCCTTGAATGAAGCGGGGATCCATGCTGCCTTTATCAATTCTTCTTTAACGGAAACCCAGATATCCAAAGCACTCAGTCTGGCTTTGAAAGGGGTATACAAGATCATTTATGTAGCGCCAGAACGCTTAGAGAGCCGGGGATTTATGGAATTTGCAATCCGTGGCGATATTTCCATGGTCACCGTTGACGAGGCGCACTGTATTTCACAATGGGGGCAGGATTTCAGACCTAGTTATTTAAAGATTGTGGATTTTATTGACCGTCTGCCCAAGCGGCCGATTGTCAGCGCATTTACAGCGACAGCGACTGGGGAAGTGAAGAACGATATAGAGTGTATCTTAAAATTAGATCGTCCCAAGATAATTGTCACAGGATTTGACAGGGAAAACCTGTATTACAGCGTAGAATATGCCGCAGGAAAGAAAAAGGATGAATTCGTGATAGATTATATTGAGAAACATCCGCAGGAAAGCGGGATCGTGTACTGCGCCACAAGGAAGAACGTGGATTCACTGTATCAAAAACTACGAGAACGAGGAATTGCTGCGGCTTGTTACCATGCCGGAATAGAAAACGAGATACGCAAAAGGCAGCAGGAAGATTTTATTTATGACAGGGTGCAAGTGATGGTGGCTACCAATGCATTTGGCATGGGGATTGATAAATCAAATGTAAGGTTTGTGATCCATTATAATATGCCTCAGAGCATGGAAAATTATTATCAGGAGGCTGGCAGGGCCGGGCGTGACGGAGGAAACGCCCAATGCATGTTGTTGTTTTCAGGTCAGGATGTGATCATCAATAAGTTTCTTCTGGACAAAAAAGAATTTGAAGCAATGGATCCGGCGGATATAGAGCTGGTAAAGCAAAGAGACATTCAAAGGCTGCGGGCAATGGAAGGGTATTGTAAGACAACTTTTTGCCTGAGAAACTATATCTTAGGGTACTTTGGGGAAAAGGCAAGCGTCCCCTGTGACAATTGCGGTAATTGTCACAGAGAATATGTGAAAGTTGACCGCACGGCGGATGCAAAATGGGTCGTCAATTGCGTCGTAGAAACAAAGGGCAGATATGGGGGCAATATCGTGACGGGAATTCTTCTTGGCGCAAAGCGTGCCAGGCTTACGGAGATCGGCGCAGAAAATTATAAGTCTTTTGGCGTTTTAAAACACTTAAGTGAAAAGGAAATTCAGCTACTGATAGAGCAGATGCTGTTGCAAGGATATATTGTTAAGACAGACGGAGCATACAGCCTTCTGAAGATCGGGGACATTACGAATCTAAAAAAGGAAGATGCATCTGTGATGGTCAGGATGCTTGAAGCGAAAAAAGAGAAGCCAGCGGGTAAAAAGAATGCGGGAAAAAGTACGGATTCTCTTACCAGCGCAGGATATAAATTGTTTGAAAAGCTGCGGAAGCTGCGGTTGGCAATTGCCAAGGAGGAAGCTCTGCCGCCATATATCATTTTCAGCGACAAGACGTTGCTTGACATGTGTGCCAAGACGCCGAAAAACAGACGGGAAATGCTGACGGTATCTGGCGTTGGAGAAAATAAATTTTCTAAATATGGGCAACGGTTTTTAAAGGAAATTGAGGAGTTTGGCATCGAACATCCTAATGCAGCCGTTTCCTTAGAGGCAGAATAGAAATGCATGGAGACATAATGCGGCTTGCCGTGTGTAAAAGTTAGATTAATGTGATAGGGATTTGCGAAACTTATTAGTTTTATGAATTTCGTAGGAAAAAATTGAGAATTTTTTACCAGAATTGTAATAATTGTATATGAAATTTCGATCATTTGGTAGTTTCGCAATTAACTATTAATGTGAAATGGAAAGGAGAAATATATGAAGAAATTTGTATGTACTGTCTGTGGTTATGTGTGTCAAGGGGAGCAGCCTCCAGAGAACTGCCCAGTCTGCCGTCAGCCCAGAGAAAAATTCCGTGAGGAGGCTTTGGAGGGGGGCGAGGTCAGCACTATAGAATTAAGCAGTGGCAAAACGGAGCAGAAAGAGGACGTCTTTTCTATGGAACTAAGCTATGATAAGAATTTTTACCGGGTGGATCAATCATGCCGCTATATGGAAGAAATTCATCAGATGGCAGTGACAGGAAAGACCATTAGCGGAGCCATGGGGACGAAAATGCCGATGCCAGGCTGGGAGGATATCCTGCTGTTGGGCGCCCAGCTGAATCCGCCTCCTCTAGACGAGGATGATCCAGTGACGACGATGACGGTGATAGGCAGACATGCGAAGAGGCCCATGATCTTGAAAAGCCCTGTTTATATTTCCCATATGTCGTTCGGCGCATTGTCAAGGGAAATCAAAATAGCGTTGGCAAAGGGATCAGCGATGGCAGAGACTGCGATGTGCAGCGGGGAAGGCGGCATACTGCCAGAGGAACGGGACGCCTCATACAAATACATTTTTGAGTATATTCCCAATAAATACAGTGTGACAGATGAGAATCTGCGAAAGGCGGACGCTATCGAAATTAAAATCGGACAGGGAACGAAACCAGGCATGGGAGGGCATTTGCCAGGTGAAAAAGTTACGGCAGAAATTGCCAGGCTCCGCGGAAAAAAACAGGGAGAGGATGTTCAGAGCCCCAGCAAATTTCCAGAATTGAATTCCAAAGAGGATTTAAAAGACATGGTTGACATGCTCCGGAACCGTTCGGATGGCAGGCCGATCGGCATTAAAATCGCTGCAGGCCGGATCGAGCGTGATTTGGAGTATTGCGTCTATGCAGAACCGGATTTTATTACGATTGACGGAAGAGGAGGAGCCACAGGGTCCAGTCCCTTGTTTTTACGGGAAGCAACCACCGTGCCTACCGTCTATGCGCTGTACCGGGCAAGGAAGTACTTAGATTCTATAAGCTCAGACATTTCCCTTGTGATCACTGGAGGGCTGCGCATTTCTGCGGATGTGGCGAAAGCGCTTGCCATGGGAGCGGACGCAGTGGCGGTAGCGAGCGCGGCTCTGATTGCGGCAGCTTGCCAGCAGTATCGGATCTGTGGTTCTGGCAACTGTCCAGTTGGGATTGCCACGCAGGATCCAAAACTTAGGGAGCGCTTAAAAGTGGATCAGGCAGCCCAGAGAGTTGCCAATTATCTGAACGTGACCTTAGAAGAGTTAAAGACGTTTGCCCGGATTACGGGGCATAGTTCCATACATGATTTATGCGTCGATGATCTGGCGACGCTGAATAGAGAAATTTCTGATTTTACCAATATTCCCCATGCATAATGATTCTTTTGTGCAAAAGTTGTAAGAATTAGCTGACGAAAAGTCAACCTCCCACGTTATTTTTTATGCAATATGTATAAGTTCTTTGTGCAATTAAGATAAAAATAGAACAATACGCATAGAAATAGCAAAAAAATAGTAGATTTTTCATGGCATGAGTGTTAAAATTGTAGCAAGAAAAAGAGGATGCTGTTGTAGTTTGAAAACAGCGCTGAATCAAGTACGGGAGGATACAAACGTCATGGAAAATAACAAATTAAACACAGGGCTTGTTTACACAAATGATAAATGTATCGGCTGTAATCACTGTATCTCAGCCTGTCCGGTTTTTGAGGCAAACTATTCCTCGAGCTATAACGGGCAGGATGTTATTTACGTTGATGGGGAGGCATGTGTTCATTGTGGCGCTTGCATTGACGCCTGCCATCATCATGCGAGAAGCTATCAGGATGATGCGGAACAATTTTTGGCAGATTTATCTAAAGGGGAGTCAATCAGCCTTTTGGTAGCCCCGGCGTTTATTGCAAATTATCCCAGGACCTATGGAAAGATCCTGGGATATTTAAAACATCTCGGGGTAAACCACATTATCAGCGTAAGTTTTGGCGCGGATATTACGACGTGGGGATATTTGAACTACCTGGCAAAACATCAGCTCAAGGGCGGGATTTCCCAGCCCTGCCCAGCAATTGTGCAGTACATTGAAAAATACATACCCGAACTGATTCCAAAGCTGATTCCAGTCCATAGCCCTATGATGTGCGCAGCGGTCTACGTGAAAAAATATCTGAAAATCCAGGATAAGCTGGCATTTCTCGGACCTTGCATTGCCAAGAAAGCAGAAATCAGCAGGCCGGAGAATCGGCCATATGTGTCTTACAATGTGACGTTTGATCATCTGATGGCAAAGTTAAAGGGACAGAATCTTTCTTCCTACGAGGCGGTAGATGAACTGGAATACGGATTAGGAAGCGTCTACCCCCAGCCAGGCGGATTAAGGGAAAATGTGGAACATTTCCTGGGGAAGGATGTTATGATCCGGCAGATAGAGGGAGAGAGTCATGCGTATCGATTTTTAAAAAGCTATGCGCAGCGGGTCAAAATGAACAAGCCGCTGCCTTTTATGGTGGATGCGCTCAACTGTGCAGAAGGATGCCTCCATGGCACAGGGGTGGAGCCGGAATTGTCGGGTGACGATGATGTTTTGTTTGAGATTCAGGGACAAAGGGACAAGGCGAAGCGCTATTTGAATCATAAAAAGAAAGATAAAAAGAATCCTTGGGCAAAGAACCTAAGCTATGAGAAACGTTTCGAGAATTTCAATGCGCAGTTTGCCGGCTTACGGTTGGAGGATTTCCTGTGTACCTATCGGGATATGTCGAAATCAATTGAGATCAACAGTCAGTTGACGAATTCTGGCTTTGCAGCCATGTGCAAAGATACTTTGGAAAAACAGAATATTGACTGTGGCGCCTGCGGTTATGAAAGCTGCAGGGAAATGGCTGCGGCAGTTGCTTTGGGAATGAACCGCAAAGAGAATTGCATGCATTATGAGAAAGCCGCGGTGCAAGAGGAACAGGAGAGAATGCAAAACCTCAACATGCAGCTCAAAGAGGAGCAGGAATCCAAGGAGAGGCTTTATCGAGAGATTATGGAAGATTTCCAGAAAATTAAGAGCTCCATGGGTGACTTGGCGTCTGGAAACCAGAGTTCTGCCGAGGACGCTACTAAGATTGCCCAGGCAGTAAGCGGAATGTCCTCTTTCACGGAAATGCTGCAACGTTCCATGCATCAGGTTTCCCAGGCAGTGCAGGGATATGATATCATGAATGAGGACATTATAAAGATTTCCAATCAGACAGGCATGCTGGCTTTGAACGCAGGAATCGAGGCGGCAAGGAGCGGCGAGGCTGGCAAGGGGTTCGCAGTGATAGCCAACCGTGTGCGGGAATTGGCAGAGCAAACCAAAGAAGCGGTTGCGGCAGGCAAGAAGCAGAATGAGATTTTGATGCCTGCGATTGAGAAATTAAACCAGGAGACGATGGAATTTTTAAATAGTATTGAGCGGATTAGCGAAGGAATTTCTATGCTTGCCGCCAGCAGTGAGGAGATTTCCGCGCAGTCTGAGGTCGTGGACGAAGTGGTAAATCAGATGTCAGACAAAATGAATCAAGTAGTAGAGACATAAGTTAAAAAGTTGTATTAAGTGTCAGGGGGCTGAATCGCAATCGATTCATAGCCCCCTGTTTTATCATATGAGATTAGAGTGTCATATTTTGTCGTTATTCGCCCTCTTCCATATCTACCAGCGCTGCCGTGATGATTGCCATCGAATATACCTCGTCAGCATTGCAGCCCCGGGATAAGTCATTGATGGGAGAATTGAGTCCCAGTAAAATAGGACCATATGCTTCAAAATTTCCCATGCGTTGTGCGATCTTGTAACCAATATTCCCGGCATTGATATCAGGGAATACAAATACGTTGGCATGACCGGCTACGGGATCGTCTGGGCATTTTGTGCGAGCTACTCGGGGAGAAACGGCAGCGTCAAACTGCATTTCGCCAGAGATCGGGAGATCTGGCCTCATAGCTTTTGCTTTTGCAGCAGCATTGCGCATTTTGTCAACATCTTCTCCAGCGCCTGAGCCCAAAGTGGAATAGCTTAAAAAAGCTATTTTAGGATCAATGCCGAAGATTTGACCGCAATCCGCAGCTTCGACGGCAATTTCTGCCAGCTCGTCCTCGGTGGGCTTGATATTAATGGCGCAGTCTGCCATTGCCAAGACTTCATTTTCACCAGTAGCGGAGGGGCGTACCAGGATAAAGCAGGAAGATACGATTTTGTATCCGGGCTTGGTTTTAATTAGCTGCAGCGCAGGACGGATCGTGTCGGCAGTGGTGTAAGTCGCACCGCCTAGAAGGGAATCGGCAAAGCCCATTTTTACAAGCATCGTTCCAAAGTAGTTGCCTTGCTTTAAAATTTTGCGTGCCTCTTCTGGCTGCATGTTCTTGCTTTTTCGAAGCTCGCAAAGGGCGTCCACCATCTCGTCTATTTTTTCAAAATTTTCAGGATCTATGATTTGCGCGCCCCGGATGTTGTAGCCATATTCTTCGGCGGCGTTTTCTACGTCTTCTTTTTTGCCTACCAAAAGAGGTGTCAGGAAATTGGAAGCCAAAAGACGGGATGCCGCTTCCAAAATACGGGGATCGCTGCCTTCGGTAAATACGATTTTTTTGGGGTTCTTTTTCAGTTTGCTGATCATTGCTCCAAAGCCATACATGTGTCTGCTCATAGTAAAATCCTCCTTAAAAATTAATATCTGCCTTGTCATCATCTTGTTTCATATTCTGTGATAATCTCTATTTATAAATGTATCACTTTTGAATTTTTTTTCAACAGATTTGCATGTATAAAAATAGATACAGAGTGGAAAATTTTGTATTTATAAAAATTTCATAATTTTTTTCTTGTGTTTTTTTACAAGTCTTTCTATAATGTAGCTAAAAACCGACCAGCGGGTCGGAAATGAACATGCAAAGGAGGAAAAAAGATGTTGTCGAAATTCAGTGTCAAGAAGGCATACACTGTAATTGTGGGAATTGTACTGATTATTATTCTGGGCACGGTCTCCTTGAGCAAGATGAGTACCGATCTGCTCCCCAGCATGAATCTGCCTTATGCCATTGTAATGACTACTTATTCCGGCGCCAGTCCAGAACAGGTAGAGCGAGTGGTCACGCAGCCGATTGAGGGAGTAATGGCGAGCACTTCAAATATTAAAAATATCAGTTCCACCTCTTCCAACAATATGTCTATGGTGGTGCTGGAATTTGAGCAGTCTGCCAATATGGATTCTGTCACGGTAGAAATGCGTGAGAGCTTAGACCAGATCAGCGGCTACTGGCCAAAAGAAGTGGGAAATCCCATTATCATGAAGCTCAATCCTGATATGATGCCAATCATGATTGCCGCCGTGGAAGTGGAAGGGATGGATGATCTTGAGATAAGTGATTATACGGAAAAAGACCTGATTCCGGAAATCAAAAGCGTGGAAGGGGTTGCCTCTGTGTCAGGAACGGGATTGATTGAAGAATCTGTCCATGTCACGCTCAGCCAACAGAAAATAGATGCAGTGAACGCGCAGATTACCGCTTCCTTAGATCGAAAATTTTCAGAGGCAGAGCAGGAGCTGGAATCTGCAAAGAGCAAGATCAGCAGCGGAAAGGATGAATTGTCAAACGGACAGCGCCAAATGGCAGGACAAATCAGCGACGCCCAGAACCAATTGAATGATAAAAAGATCGAGTTATTCCAGACAGAAACGGATCTTAACAATAAACTTGCGCAACTAAGAGAGGCGAGGACTCAAGCAGAACAGGGAATCGCCACGCTCACAGACCTAAAGAGCCAGGTGGAAGCTTTGATGGATTCTAAGGCAAAGCTGACCCAGGGAATCGCAGCCATGCTAGAACTGGGGCAGGATGCTTCCGAACTAGAGGAGCAGCTTGCAGAGGTAGAGACAGCCCTTGTCAAAATCATTGCAGAGCTGGCAGCTCAGGATGGAAGCGTTTTAAAGGAAGGCGCGTCAGAAGAAAAGCTGTTATCTTATCTTGTGCAGAAAATTACAGAGGCTGAGCAGGGGCTGATACAGATCAATGGCGGGATTGCCGCTGTTGAGACAGGGCTTTCGAGCGTTGCCGAGGGCAAGAATACGATTAATGATACCCTTGCCACACTGAATCAAAGCCAGATTGCCGGTTCCGTGGAGATGGGAAGCGCTTCTGCCCAGCTTGCAAGCGGAGAAGATAAGCTCAAAGAATCCAAAGAATCTTTTGAGGACTCCAAAGCAGAGGCTTATGATGCGGCAGATCTCAACAATATACTTACCATGGACAGTCTGACTAATATTTTGACGGCACAGAATTTTTCCATGCCGGCAGGATATATTACAGATGAAGGAGAACGTTACATGGTGCGTGTGGGAGACGCCGTGGACAGCGTGGAAGGCTTAAAAGACATGGTGCTGATGGATCTGGGCATGGATGGCGTGGATGTCATTCACCTATCCGATGTGGCAGATATCGCTGTGACGGATAATTCCAAAGATTCTTATGCGAGGCTCAATGGCAATCCTGGCGTGATGCTGTCTGTGGAGAAGCAGACTGGGTATTCCACCGGGGACGTCACCCACCGGGTTTATGACAAATTTGACAGATTAAAGAACAATAATGAGAAGTTAACAGTATCTGTGCTGATGGATCAGGGCGTTTACATAGATATGATTGTAGATTCTGTGTTAAACAATATGATTTTTGGAGCAATTCTGGCGATTTTAATTTTGCTAGTCTTTTTAAAGGATATCAAGCCCACGCTGGTAATTGCCTGTTCTATTCCGGTTTCCGTAATTTTTGCAGTGGTTTTAATGTATTTTAGCGGAGTGACGCTGAATATGATTTCCCTGTCCGGGCTTGCGCTTGGAATTGGAATGCTGGTGGATAATTCTATCGTGGTGATTGAAAACATCTACCGGATGCGCAGCGAGGGATTGTCTTCCAGGAGAGCTGCAGTGGAAGGGGCAAAGCAGGTAAGCGGCGCCATTACTGCCTCTACGCTGACTACTGTCTGTGTGTTTGCGCCTATCGTATTTACAGAGGGAATTACCAGACAGCTTTTCGTAGATATGGGCCTTACGATTGGCTATGCGCTGTTGGCAAGCCTTATCATTGCGTTGACGTTTGTCCCTATGATGGGTTCTAAGATGCTCAAGAAGACCAAAGACATCCGTCATCCCTGGTTTCAAAAATTCCAGGAAGGCTATGGCGCAGTTCTCGCAAGGCTACTAAAAATAAAACCTTTGGTACTGCTGGTCATGGTAGCTCTTCTGGCTGTGAGCATGCAGGCCTCGCTGGCAAGAGGAATGATATTCATGCCAAACATGGAGAGCACGCAGATGACAGTGGAAATTACTCCGCCTGAGGATGCGGAGTTTGAGGAAGCCTGTGAGCTTGCAGACCAGGCGACGGAGAAAATCCAGTCTATCGGGGATGTGGAATCTGTGGGAGCCATGGCTGGAGGAAGCGGCATAACCTCAAGCTTTATGGGAGGAGGCTCTGAAAACAACATTAGCCTGTATATTATATTAAAGGAAGAGAAAAAGCTTTCCAATGAGGAGTTGTCTGAGCGCATCCTGGAACTGACCAAAGATCTGGATTGCGAGGTCAGCGTCAGCAGTTCGTCCATGGATATGGGAATGTTGGCAGGAAACGGTCTGTCTGTGCGGATTAAGGGAAGAGATCTGGATAAGCTTCAAGTGATTGCAGAGGACATGAAAGAAATTGTGTCAAAGGTGGAGGGAACCACGGAAGTTTCCTCTGGCATAGAAGAGAGTGAAAAAGAATTCCGAATTACGGTAGACAAAGAGAAAGCGGCTAAATATGGGATGACGGTGGCGCAGGTTTATCAGCTTGTGCATCAACAGATGGAAAATGAGACTTCAGACGCAACCATTTCCACGGATATCAAAGATTATGACGTGTTTTTGGAGAGCGTGGCACAGAGTGAAGTTTCCATTGAATCCTTGAAAAAGCTTACGTTTACCTATCAAGAAAAAGAAACTGGCGAGGAGAAAGAGATTGCCCTGTCAAAAGTGGCGCAGTTTCAAGAGATGAACAGCCTGCGTTCCATTTCCAGAGAAGGGCAGGAACGCTATGTAACAGTGTCAGCCGCAATAGACGCCAAACATAATGTGGGGCTTGTGGGGGACGCCGTAGAAAAAGCGGTGAAGGCCTATGACCTGCCAGAAGGCTATACGGTGGAAATGACAGGCGAGGATGAGAGCATCAAGGAAGCTATGGAACAGTTAATGCTGATGCTGGTGCTGGCGATCGCATTTATCTATCTGATCATGGTAGCGCAGTTCCAATCTCTGAAAGCGCCGTTCATCATCTTGTTTACCATTCCGCTTGCGCTTACGGGAGGATTTGGAGCTTTGCTGATTGCTGGCAGCGAACTGAGCATTATTGCCATGATCGGATTTATCATGCTGGTTGGGATTATTGTAAATAACGGAATTGTGATGGTAGAGTATATCAATCAGCTACGCCGGGAGGGCGTGGACAAGAGAGAGGCGATCATTACGGCAGGCAAGACGCGTCTGCGTCCTATTCTGATGACGGCGATGACCACGATTCTGGCAATGTCCACGACTGCCTTGGGCACGGATATGGGATCTGACATGTCGAGGCCAATGGCAATTGTAACCATCGGCGGCATGATTTATGGAACCTTGATGACACTTGTGGTGGTGCCCTGTATTTACGATCTGTTTTATAGCAATAAGAGCATGGTAGAGGAAGAAATCTGATGGAAGAGAAATCATATCCGCCCAAAGTGCGGGCAATGTTTGAGGCAGTGCTGGACTTATTTGCATCTGGCAGGGAATTAAGCACCCTGAAAGTTTCAGAGATTACAGCGAAGGCAGGGATTGGAAAGGGTACGGCGTACGAGTATTTTTCGACAAAAGAAGAGATTGTCGTGGGCGCCATAGAATATGAGGCGGCAAAACATTTTCAGATCATAATTGACTTGCTTGAGCAGGGACAGAGCTTCCAGGAAATTATTTTAAAAGGCTTGGACATGATGGAGGCTGCGAATCAGAAATATCACGGTCTTGCGGTGCTGGAAAAGATATTACAAGATACCACGATCAACGGCGGCAATCTGCTAAAGGAGATGGAAAAGCGCAGAGGCCAGTGCGGTCTGGTGCTGCAGATGACAGAACGCTTAATGACCTTGGCAAAAGACAGTGTGCAGATCAAAGAGACAAATCCCTGGAAAGTCTGTGGAGCCATGCTATCCCAGTATGTCATATATGCTTATTATCTGACGCATCAGGGGTTGATTCAGGGAATAGAAAGAGAGGAAGCCAGGGACTTTGTATACCGCAATATTTTAAAAATATTAGATGGAACTACTTGACAATTTTTTCGTTAAATTTTAATATGGAAAGAAGCGATTGCGAGTACTGTGAAAAGGCGGGGCTGTCGCACTAATGGATTCATTTGTTCAAAAGGTCTTGCCGTTGATGCGACATAGACCTTTTGAACAAATTTATGTCTTGTAATTTATGTTAGTGCGGCAGCCCCATTTTTAGAAGGAGAGAAAACCATGAGCAAAGAACTGGCGAAAACTTATGATCCTAAGGACATTGAAGACCGTCTTTACCAGAAATGGGAAGAAAATAAATATTTCCATGCCAAGGCAGACCGGAGCCGGAAGCCTTTCACCATTGTGATGCCGCCTCCCAATATTACAGGGCAGCTTCATATGGGGCACGCCCTAGACAATACGATGCAGGATATTCTAATACGCTGGCGGCGGATGCAGGGCTACAATGCGTTATGGCAGCCAGGTACGGACCATGCCTCCATTTCCACGGAAGTCAAGGTTATCAATTCCTTAAAAGAGCAGGGCATTGACAAGAATGAACTGGGCAGGGAAGGATTTCTAGAAAAGGTCTGGGAATGGAAAGAAGAGTATGGCGGGCGCATTGTCAGACAGCTTAAGAAATTGGGTTCTTCTGCGGATTGGGACAGGGAGCGCTTCACTATGGACGAAGGCTGTTCCCAAGCAGTGCAGGAGGTCTTTATCAAATTATATGAAAAAGGGCTGATATATAAAGGCTCGCGAATTGTCAACTGGTGTCCGGTGTGCAAGACTTCTATTTCAGATGCGGAAGTGGAGCATCAAGAGCAGGATGGCTGTTTTTGGCATATCAATTATCCGGTAAAAGGCGAGGAGGGCAGGTTTGTGGAAATTGCGACCACCAGGCCGGAGACGCTTTTAGGCGATACTGCAGTAGCAGTCAACCCAGAGGATGAGCGCTATCAGGACATTATCGGAAAGACCTTGGTGCTGCCCCTCGTAGGGCGGGAGATTCCGGTAGTTGCAGACCATTATGTGGACAAGGAATTTGGGACAGGTTGTGTCAAAATCACTCCGGCGCATGACCCTAATGACTTTGAGGTAGGAAAACGCCATAATCTTCCAGAAATCAATGTATTGAACGATGATGCGACCATCAACAAAAACGGCGGCAAATATGCAGGAATGGACCGCTATGAAGCCAGAGAGCAGATGGTCAATGAGCTAAAAGAACAAGGATTGCTTGTTAAAATCGTGCCACATTCCCATAACGTGGGGACACATGACCGATGCTGCACCACAGTGGAGCCAATGGTGAAGCAGCAGTGGTTTGTCAAAATGGATGAGCTGATTCAGCCAGCGGTGAAAGCAGTCAAAAATGGCGAGATTGCTTTGCTGCCAGAACGCATGGAAAAGACGTACTTTAACTGGACGGATAACATTCGTGACTGGTGTATCTCCCGGCAGCTTTGGTGGGGTCACCGGATTCCGGCTTATTACTGTGCGGACTGCGGGGAGTTCGTGGTGGCGAGAGAGCATCCAGAAAAATGTCCCAAATGCGGTTGTACGCAGATGACACAGGACGAAGATACCCTGGACACATGGTTTTCTTCAGCGTTGTGGCCGTTTTCTACCCTTGGCTGGCCAAAGAAAACAGATGATTTGGATTATTTTTATCCCAACGACGTTTTGGTAACTGGGTACGATATCATATTCTTCTGGGTGATCCGCATGATTTTCTCCGGCTATGAGCAGATGGGCAGAGCGCCTTTTCACACAGTATTATTCCATGGGCTGATTCGAGACTCTCAAGGGCGCAAAATGAGCAAATCTCTTGGAAACGGCATTGATCCTTTGGAAGTAATTGACAAATATGGCGCAGACGCTTTGCGCCTTACCCTGATTACTGGAAACGCCCCCGGAAACGATATGCGGTTTTATTGGGAGCGTGTCGAGGCGTCCCGCAATTTTGCTAACAAAGTGTGGAATGCGTCCAGGTTCATTATGATGAATATCGGGGAGGAGAAGCTACAGGAGCCCTCTTTGGATCAGCTTAAGCCGGAAGACAGATGGATTCTGTCTAAGGTAAATACCTTGGTCAAAGACGTCACAGATAATATGGAGAAATTTGAGCTGGGAATCGCGGTGCAAAAGGTCTATGACTTTATCTGGGATCAGTTCTGCGACTGGTATATTGAGATTGCCAAGACAAGAACGTTTCGCAAGGAAGAAGAACCAGAATCTGCCAGAGTGGCGATGTGGACTTTGAAAACGGTTTTGATTCAGGCGTTAAAGCTGCTTCATCCATATATGCCTTTTATCACAGAAGAAATTTTCTGTACCCTTCAAGAAGAGGAAAAAACCATTATGCTTTCTCAATGGCCAAATTATAGAGAAGACTGGCACTTTGCCCAGGCAGAAGAAGCGGTGGAGCATATAAAAGATCTGGTGAAGGGCATCCGCAACATCAGGACAGATATGGAGGTGCCTCCTAGCAGAAAGGCAAAGGTCTTCGTGGTAACCCAGGAAGAAGGGTTGCGGACTGTCTTTGCAGAGATGAAGAGCGCATACCGTCTGCTTGCCAGTGCCAGCGAGGTTCAGGTACAGGAAGATAAAGAGGGGATTGGCGAGGACGCTGTGTCCGTAGTGATCCCGGGCGCAGTGGCGTATCTTCCGCTTGAGGATCTGGTAGACTTTGAGAAAGAGAAAGAACGTCTGTCAAAGGAGCGGCAGCGCCTGTCTAAGGAATTATCCAGATCCAGGGGGATGCTTGCCAATGAAAAGTTTTTAAACAAAGCGCCGCAACAAAAGGTTCAAGAAGAACGGGAAAAGCTTGCAAAATATCAACAAATGATGGCGCAAGTGGAAGAACGCCTGGCACAGATGCAGCATTAGACAGTGGCAGTTTTTTACTGAAAAAATAAAAATAAAGATTGAAAAAGAACTGAAATCTTGGTAATATAGAACATATAGCGGTTTTATATATAAAGCAGAAATTCCGTATAAAGGGGGAATCTGTAATGGCAGCATTGACAAAAGATGAACCAGAGGTTCGAATCAGTAATGATAAAATGAAAGCATATCTTTATTTACCGAGACCGGATTTTGATGAAGAAGATTATAGTATAAGTGATATTCTAGATATTCTGCAGAGCAATGGTATATCTTTTGGAATTAAAGAAGATAAGGTTCAAGACATCGTTGAGAGGCAGATTTATAATCAGGAGATCCTCGTTGCAGAAGGGCAGATGCCGGAAGATGGGATTGATGGTTATTATGATTATAAATTTGACATGAACTTCAGCAAGAAGCCCAAGGTACGTCCAGATGGATCTGTGGATTACTGGAGCATTAAGATGGTTGAGATCGTCACAGAAGGACAGGTGATTGCAGAATACCATAAGGCGATACAAGGCAAGGATGGCATGGATCTGAAGGGCAAGACAATTCTTGCGAAGCGTGGAAGGGATTTGGTTCCTCTGCGCGGCAAAGGATTTGAGCGTTCTGAGGATGGTAATACTTATACCTCGCAGATAGATGGCAAGATTGATATGAATGGAGACAGGATTGTCATATTGCCAGTATATGAAATAAACGGGGATGCTGATTTGTCTGTAGGGAATATTGATTTCCGCGGAGATGTTATTATTCATGGCAGCATCTGCAGCGGATTGATCGTCAAAGCAACCGGATCGGTGACAGTGGATGGCATTGTGGAAGGCGCCAGTATTGAGGCGGGCAAGGACATTGTGCTTCGCAGCGGCGTAATGGGAGCTTCCAGAGCTAATATCAATAGCAAGGGAAATATTTCTGCTAAGTTTTTTGAATATACTCGGGTACATGCCAATGGGACCATTCAAGCGGATGTATTTTTAAATTGCCAGGTATCTTGCGGAGAGAGCATTATACTCAATGGCAAAAAAGCGAGCATCATTGGCGGAGAGGTTGGAGCGATTCAAAGCATTGAGGCAGATATCTTGGGCAGCGAGGGCGAGGTAAAGACCAATGTCAAGATTGGAAACGACCTTGCCGTGCGGCGTAGGATTGGGATATTGCAGAACAAGATCGAAGTGGAGAAAGCAAATCTCGCTAAGATTGAAGAGGGATTAAAGATTTTACAGGATTTGAAGAATGATCCCAGGAGAACGGACCTGCTTCGGGTAAAGATTCGGGATACCGCGCTGCTGGCTGGAGATACGGCAGAATTAGAAAAGTTGGAGGATCAAGTGCGGCGTGCGAAAGGCGGCACGATTCGGGTAAATAATTCCGTATATCCAGGAGTTTGCGTAGAGATCGATGAGCTCAGGATAAAGGTAAAAGAGAGGCAAAGAAAGCTGGAATTTGTGCGTGACAGAGATAAACTCGTGATGCGCGCGCTGGAAGCCTGAGAAAAGCAGATACAGCACTGTTTGCAAGTTTGTAGAAAATGATAGACAGCTATTTGTGGCATCTGTCTGCCGATGAATCAAATTATCGGTGAACAGATGTCACTTTTGTTGAAAATTGTCACACGAAAAATCAGTATTTTTCGCAATTACCTCTGGATTTCACCACACCCGTGTATTATAATGTGCACGAAAGCATTGAGCAGTGGTCTATCCATCAAAACACAGCGGGCGTCATGCTAGCATGTAAGCCTGTTGTGTTTTGATGGATAGAGTAGGGCGAAA
>CAJTJY010000005.1:0-89268 GCA_910576975.1 uncultured Lachnospiraceae bacterium | reverse complement strand
AAAAGCCAATGAAGAAGCATGAAAGAGAAAACAGGCGTCATGCTAGCATGTAAGCCTGTTGTGTTTTGATGGATAGAGTAGGGCGAAAGCCCGTGACCGAGATGCAGATAAGCGGAATCGAGGTCGCCACTGCGAAAGGGAAAAGCCAATGAAGAAGCATGAAAGAGAAAACAGGCGTCATGCTAGCATGTAAGCCAGTTGTGTTTTGATGGATAGAGTAGGGCGAAAGCCCGTGACCGAGATGCAGATAAGCGGAATCGAGGTCGCCACTGCGAAAGGGAAAAGCCAATGAAGAAGCATGAAAGAGAAAACAGGCGTCATGCTAGGATGTAAGGCTGTTGTGTTTTGATGGATAGAGTAGGGCGAAAGCCCGTGACCGAGATGCCAAGAAGCGGAATCGAGGTCGCCACTGCGAAGAGGAAGAATTCATGAGAACTTACGAAGAAATTGTGGAATCCATTCTGGAAATTCCCAAATTCACAACTAAAAATAAACTGGACCATACCAGGAATCTGCTACGAAAATTGGGTGATCCCCAGGATTCTTTTAAAGTGATCCATGTGGCGGGCAGCAATGGCAAGGGCAGCGTCTGTGCCTGCATCGAAAGTGCTCTGCGCCAATCAGGGAAGCGGACAGGATTGTTTACTTCCCCGCATTTAGTCTGTATTGAGGAACGGTTTGCATTGCAGGGGAACCCCTGCAGCCGCAGCATCTTTGCAGAGGCTGCAGAGCAGGTAGCAGAGGCTGCAGAGGCCATGGTCAAAGAGGGGATGCCTTATCCTACGTTCTTTGAATATATTTTTGCAGTGGGAATGGTGATTTTCTCCAGCCAAAAGGTGGAATATGCAGTGCTAGAGACCGGGCTTGGCGGAAGGCTGGATGCTACCAATGTGGTAAAAAAGCCGATTCTTACTGTTCTTACGTCAATCAGCCTAGAACATACGGAGATCTTGGGAGATGCCATTTCAGAAATTGCCGCTGAAAAAGCTGGGATTTTAAAAGCAGGCGTTCCGGTAGTATATGACGCTTCTTTGAAAGAAGTAGTGGCGGTGGTGGAGGATTTTGCACACAGGCTGGGTTGTCCTTTATATCCAGTAAATCTTAAGAATATGAAAATTTTATTAAACACTGGAAAAATGATTGCATTTTCTTATGATTCTGGTTATGATGTTACTGAACTTCGGATCCCTTTCGTTGCGCCCTATCAAGCTCAGAATGCAGCAGTGGCGCTTCAGTCCCTAAAGTGCATCGCCAAGCAGGAAGGGATTTCTGCCAAGGATATTCGTTGCGGTTTCGCTCAGGTTCGCTGGAAAGGGAGAATGGAGCAGGCGCGCCCGGAAGTTTATTTTGACGGAGCGCATAATTCAGATGGAATAGAGAGGTTTTTGGATGCGGCGGAACAAATTACCAATAGGCCTGGCATCCTTCTGTTTTCTATGGTAAAGGAAAAGAATTATGCCTATGCGGCAGAGCGACTCCTTGCCCGTGGAGACTGGGAAGAAATTATTCTGACAAAGGTTGCGGGAGCACGGGGGATAGATTCGGAAGAACTAAGAGAATTGTTTGAACAGGCAGTAAAAAAGCATGGTCAGACGGTGATAATTACAACTATAGAGGAAGTTGACAGGGCATATCAATATGCATTGTCAGTAAAAAAGCCAGGACAAGTGTTATTTTGTGCAGGCTCTCTTTATCTTATTGGAGAATTAGAACGAATAGCAGGAGGTATGTAATGATCAATTTTGAAGAAGAGCTAAAGAAATTCAAGCCAAGCTTGGAAGTGGAAGAGGCTGAGGACGCTATATATGATAGAGATTTAACGGATATGACTGATATTATGCAGGAAATTATTAAAGAAGCAAGGCAACAGCGGTAAAGATTCGAGAATAAGGAAGGAACGATATGGATTCTTATAATAAAATTATCCGTCTGTCAAATATGCTGTATAACGACGGATTAGAAAAAGCAAAGGTCCGGGATTTATCTGGTGCGGCAGATGCCTTGCAAAAGAGCCTCAAGTTTCATAAAGGAAACATTCAGGCTAGAAATTTGCTTGGGCTTGTTTACTATGAGATGGGAGAAGTAGTGGATGCTCTGAGTGAATGGGTGCTCAGCCGCAGCCTGCAGCCGGAGAATAATGCGGCTGAGCAGTATTTGGAAGCGATTCAGTCGAACCGTTCCAGGTTAAGCTCGGTAAATCAGACTATTAAAAAGTATAATCAGGCGTTGCTGTATTGCAAGCAGGGAAGTGGAGATCTTGCCATTATCCAGTTAAAAAAAGTGCTTTCCATGAATCCTAAGCTAATCAAAGGTCATCAGCTCTTAGCGCTTTTGTATATGCAGGATCACAAATATGAACTGGCAAGGAAAGAGTTGCAAGCAGCGGCAAAGATTGACGCCAACAACTTGATCACTTTGCGTTATTTGCAAGAGGCGGACCAGCAGATACAGAAGAAGCCTGCTCCTGAAAAAACTACGCGGCGGAAAAAGGAAAATATGGCTTCTTACCAGAGTGGAAATGATACCATTATTCAACCCACTAATTTTAAGGATACGTCTCCTCTAATGACGATTTTGAATTTGATCATAGGCGTGGGAATCGGGGTGCTGCTGACATGGTTTTTGATCGTTCCCAATGTCCGGCAAAGCTCTGTGTCTGACGCCCGCAAAGCAGAGCTTGAGGCAAACAACGAGCTCACTGCCCGTACTCAGGAAATCAAAGGCTTGGAGCAGGAGATTGAGACGCTCAACAAACAGATCAAAGAGATGGAGGGGCAGTCGGACGACAGACAAAATAAGATTGACAATTATGAACAGCTGATCGCTGCATATGACGCTTTTTCACAGCAGAATATCCAGGGAGCAGGAGATGTGATTGCAAATGTGGATGTAAATCTTCTGGGTGCGCAGTCCAAAGGCGTGTATGACAGGCTGAGCGCGCAGATTAATGAACAGTATATTGCTGCCGTATACCAGCAGGCAGAACAGGATTATAACGCCACAAATTTTCCAGAGGCAATAACCGGATTAGAGAAAGTCGTTCAGACAGAGGAAGACTATGAGGATGGATATGCAATCTATTATCTTGCCCAGTCTTACAGACAGGTTGGAGATGTGGAAAATGCAAAAAAGTACTATCAGAGGATGGTAGAACTGCACCCAGGCACGAACCGTGCCAGGACTTCTCAGCGGTATCTGGATGAGCTGGGAACAGCGGAATAATTTCATATAAGATTTATACAAAAGACGTCATGATGGTTATGGCGTCTTTTTATAATTTGATAGCAAATATCATTGAAAATGTCACTATGTGGCTGCATGCGGCGCATCAAAGGGCGCAATGAAAATGACTTTTTTGAAATAATGCAATGATACACTGCAGGGAAATTTTTAGAAAGGAAGTAGCGTTATGGAACACAGATATGAGAGAGAATATGGATGCTTGATCTTGCGTATGCCAAGGGAACTGGATCATCATCAGGCAGAGATTTTGAAAGAGGAGGCGGATGAGCTGATACAGAATTATCCGGTACGCAGCCTGGTTTTTGATTTTACGGATACGCAGTTTATGGATAGTTCTGGGATTGGGGTTATTATAGGAAGGTGTAAGAATGTACGTTTTTCAGGAGGATATGTAAGGGCAGTCCATCTCAATGGGCAGATACAGCGGATTTTTCAGTTGTCGGGCTTAAGGAAGATTATCGAAGTCGAGTAAGCGCAGGGAACCAAAAGGAGGATTAGAATGGAACATTTAAGAAACGAGATGAAGATGGAATTTCTTGCATCATCTGCCAATGAGGGATTTGCCAGAGTTGCAGTGGGGGCTTTTGTGGCTGAACTAAATCCTACGGTAGATGAGCTGGCGGATATCAAGACGGCAGTGAGCGAGGCAGTAACAAACTGCATCATCCATGGATATGAACAAAAAGAGGGAAGCATTTGGATTCATTGCCTGATTGAGGGAAACACAGTGGAGATCTCTGTGATAGATTCTGGAAAGGGCATACGGGATATTGAACAGGCAAGAGAGCCCTTGTTTACCACTAAGCCAGAATTGGAGCGGTCGGGGATGGGTTTTGCATTTATGGAGGCTTTTATGGACGAGGTGGAGGTATTTTCTGAACCCTGGAAAGGAACTAGCGTCATTATGCGTAAAACCATAGGGGAAGGGTGAGGCAGTTGGAAGAGACAAGCGTAAGAGATAGAAAAGTCCAGCAGCTTTTGGAAAAATCCCAGACTGGGGACCGCGGAGCAAGAGACGTCATGGTCAAAGAGAATATGGGGCTGGTCTGGAGCATCGTACGGAGATTTTCGAATCGGGGGTATGAACTTGAGGAATTGTTTCAGGTGGGAAGCATAGGGCTAATGAAAGCCATAGATAAGTTCGACGCATCATTTTCTGTGAAGTTTTCCACTTATGCGGTGCCGCTGATCACTGGAGAAATCCGACGGTTTCTACGGGACGACGGGATGATCAAAGTCAGCCGCAGCTTGAAAGAGAATGGGGCAAAGATTCAGGCGGCAAGGGAGAATTTGCAGACAAGACTTGGCAGGGAGCCCAACTTACAGGAGCTGTCGCAGGAAACCGGGCTGCCCAGAGAGGAAATTGTCATGGCGCTGGAGGCAAATGGCGAAGTGGAATCCATATATAAGAGTACAGGAACCACAGAGGGAAAGGAAATTCGCCTTGTAGATCGTCTGCCTCAGGAAAAGGACTTCCATGAAATTCTGCTGAATCATATGGTGCTCGAACAGCTTTTGCAGGAATTGCCAGAGATGGAACGAAAGATCATTGAACTTCGTTATTTTCAGGACAAAACGCAGATGCAGGTGTCGGAGGCGCTTGGAATCAGCCAGGTACAGGTAAGCAGGATGGAAAAGAAAATTCTTTTAAGCATGCGCAGGAGCTTTGACCGTTAAAATCTATGGGCAAATAAAAATGGTATCTTTTGCATCAATTACAAAAAAATAAGTATAAATTACTGGATATTATGACATACTATTTCCAAAGATGGAAAAAGGAAGTGAGTATATGAGTCATGCCAGAATTTATCGGATATGCCTCTTGATCGTTGTGGTACTCACGATTATCGGAGGCATTTTCTATTTCATCAATTATATGGAAAGAAATACCAAGGTAACAGAAGGCACGCTGGTGCTGAATGACGCCTGGAAAGCACAAGAGAAAATGCAAAGGCTCTTTTGCTGTGAACTTGAAGAAGTCGGAGGTATCAGATGGCTGGAAACACAGAAATGGTATACCTGAAAATTGAACAGAATGTGATGATCCGGGAACCTTCGGTGACACTGAAAGACATTGCAAAAATTACTTGCACCAATCGCCCGCTGGTTAACAAGATGAAACAGATGAAAGTCTATAATTTCCACGTTCCGGCGAACCAGAGTAAGAAAAAGATGCAGACGGAAGTGTTTTCCGTTTTAAAAATTATCGAGCTCATTGGACAAGAGTTTCCCAATGTGGAGATTCAGAATATTGGAGAAAAAGATTTCGTCCTGGAATATCAGCCGAAGCAGGAGGCGAAATGGATACAATATTTAAAGACGGCTATCCTTAGCGTTTTAATCTTTTTTGGCTCTGCGTTTACGATTATGACTTTTAATAACGACGTGGGAGTCGGTGAAGTATTTATGGATTTTTACCAACAGGTGACAGGCATGGAGTCCGATGGCTTTACCGTGTTGGAGATCTGTTATTCCATAGGTTTGTTTTTGGGAATCATGGTCTTTTTCAACCATGTAGGACATAAGAAGATTACCCATGATCCCACGCCGATTCAGGTTGAGATGCGCACGTATGAGAAGGATGTGGATGCCACATTTATTGAAAACTGTGGGCGCAAAGGCACTAGCAATGACGTGCAATAAAAGTTGTGAAAAGAAATGGAAACAAAGATGGCACAGAGCATTGTTGCCCGCCTGATCAAGTTTCAGCAGAAAAGGAGCCAATAAAGATGTGGATCAAACAACTATTTTTGGGGTTTATCGGTCTTGCCAGCGGGTCGGCGGTTTCCGCAGGGGTATTTAGCTTTATCATTTCAGTAGGAATCGTTCCCCGCATCATTGGCAAGAGCCGCACAGCGTCGGATATCATGGTTTATGAGAACATGGTGTTGCTGGGAGGAACCTTCGGCAATGTGTTGTCCTTGTTTTCCCCGGGGATGTTTGGCGGAATTTGGGTAATTATTGTTTTCGGACTTTCGGCAGGAATTTTTACAGGATGCCTTGCAGTTGCCCTTGCAGAAATCTTGAATACTTTTCCGATTATGTTCCGGCGGTTTGGCGTCAAGGAAGGCCTTTCTTGGATTATGGTGTTCATGGCGCTTGGAAAAATGGCAGGAGCCATTTATTTTTATGGAAACCATATGCACAAATAGCAAGAAAGCGAGGAAAGATTATGGCGCAAGAGACCATGGAACAGAAAGAACAAAAAAATCAGGAATACAACGAATATGTGAAACAGGTAACGCCTACGCATTCTTTGCCTGCCAATATGGCGAAAGCTTTTGTGACTGGCGGAATTATCTGCGTCGCTGGTCAGTTCATCTTAAATATGGCGATCAATCAATTTGAGCTAGAAAAGGATATTGCCGGGGCATGGTGCAGTCTGATATTGGTGCTGTGCAGCGTGCTGCTGACCGGGCTGAATATTTATCCCTCTATCGCCAATTGGGGAGGGGCTGGCGCACTGGTGCCAATTACCGGATTTGCTAATTCCGTGGCGGCTCCGGCCATCGAGTTCCAAAAAGAAGGGCAGGTATTTGGAATAGGATGTAAAATTTTTACGATAGCGGGACCTGTCATTTTGTATGGCATTTTTACAAGTTGGGCGCTGGGGCTTATTTATTGGATTTTAAAGATGATCGGCATTTTGTAGGCGGCGTATAACGATGCTATTTAGCGGATGCGTAATTTATTTGGAAGAGAGGGAATCAATGATGGAAAGCAGGTATGACATGCCCATGGGACTAAGCTTTCAGCTAGGATTGAATGAAAAGGCGCTGACAGCTTATGCAAAGCTGGATGATCAAGAAAAGCGTCAAGTTGTGGAAGCAGCGAGAAATGTCCGTACTAAATTGGAAATGCGCAAGCTTGTAGAAGGACTGGCACAAAATTTTTGTTGATATTCCCGTTATCGGGCAGGCTGTAGGAGTATGCAAAATTCATTGGACAGTCCAAAGGAACCCAGGGAACAGGCGGACTGGGCGCCAATCGGTCTTGCTTAATATTCATCAATTTCAAATAGTTTGCGGCAGGTAGCCTGCAACGGCTCATATGGGATTTGATGACAAAATTCTAAGAGCCAGTTTCTTACTTTTTCAGGAAAACATTCATCTTGATAGTAATCGGGATATTCTTCAAGAATATCCCGATGGCGTATCAGCATATTCTCTTTCATGAGGCAATATTCTGGAAACAATTCATTGATATAAATTTCGTAGTAAGTAAAATTCAAGTGAAATAAGATACAAGTAATGCGTAAAAAATCATGGAAAGACATGGGGATCTCCATAATTATCTTTTTTTGATCTTCCAGAGAGCATAAAGAAAAAAACAGGTTTTGTTCTTTTTCTGTCTCCATTTCGAAATAATATGTCTTCATCCTTACAGCTCCTCTCGAATTTCGTAATCAAATAAGACGTCATCTTGGGCGTCATCAAAAGAATCATTTGAAAAATCATTCTGCCTAACATTATGGATGATTGGTTATAATAGAGAGATTATAGCCGAATCTTCGGCTATAATCAAGAGATAATAACAAGAATACAAAAAAATGGTGCATGACCGAATCATCGGCAATGTATAATGGGCGGGATTTTCCTATAATTACAGTAGAGATTGTTGTCAGGGATGTGATTGCCATTATTAGTTATGAACCTTTTTGGAAAACGTTAAAACGCAAAGATGTCACTCAGTATCGTTTGATAAAGGATTATGGATTCAGCACAGGTACATTGGACGCATTGCGGAAAAATAAAAGTATTACTTTGAATACGCTGCATGATATCTGTGAAATGTTGGATTGTGAAATTACAGATGTCGTGGAATTCGTTAGGAGCGAGGAGAAAGAGTAATCATATGCTGCTGCCGATTTGGCACTGCTATTGATAGGAATGTGAGAATGATGGATCAGCCTCAGCTTTGGCCGAGTTGCTTTTCATCGGCTCATCTACGTTACTTTAGTTCTTTGTTCTGCCTGCTGCCTAAAATCTCGATCATCATTTGTGCTCCAAGACAGAAGCCGTCAATGAACATCGAAGAAAAGTCTAGCGGGATGGTGTCGAGCTGCTCATCCATAATTTCTATAAAACGTTTGTCCAGGGGCGGCTCTAGTTGTCGCAATACATTGATGAAGTCTGTATAGTGCCGGCTGTGTTCCAGACGCATATTCTGGTATTCAGTCTGTAAGGGCTGATATTGTTCGGCTGGACAGAGTTCGCCGTTGTAGAGCTGTTGCAATACGCTATTCATAGGCTGTCTCCTTTCTGTAAAATGTGATATATTATATTTATGTATTATAAATATATGTTATATAAATGTCAATATGGTGGGACTATAATAGATTACATAAAGGCAATGATTCTGTCATATGCAGATAGAAACTGAAAAATTGCAAGCATAAAAGTAATGTAGAGGTGTGTACAATGGAAGATAGGTTTGTAATAAGGCCGAAGAAAATGGATAAAAAGGAAGACAAGTCTGTTGTGATGACGTTGCGGATGGATAGGGATCTGCAAGAAGAATTTGATATTTTATCAGCAAAAAGTGACCGTTCCAGGAATGAACTTATGTGCAGGGCGCTGCGTTATGCGCTTGAGCATTTAGAATTTATCCCAGAAGATAAGGGATAGGAATGTAATAGAACGGGGCTGTTCGCAAAATAGCCGCTGTATACAAGAGATGGCATCTTTAAGATGTTTTGATCCGTCTATTGTATATAAGCTGCATTTTGCGGACAGCCCCATTTTTGATAAAAAGGATTCTGTTTTTGCTTATTTTCGGAATCCAGCCCGTTTACGGAGGGTAGGATCTAAGATTCGTTTGCGTATGCGCAGGCTTTGCGGCGTGACTTCCAATAGTTCATCCGCTTCGATGAACTCAAGCGCCTGTTCCAGGCTCAAGATCCGCGGCGGCGTCAGGGTAAGGGCCTCGTCGGCGCTAGAGGAACGGGTATTGGTTAAATGCTTTTTCTTGCATACGTTGATTTCAATGTCCTCTGGCTTTGCGCTTTGCCCAATCACCATGCCAGCATAGACTTTTTGTCCAGCACCGATAAACAGAGTTCCCCGGTCTTGTGCGCTGAATAAGCCATAAGTTACAGATTCGCCGGATTCAAAAGCGATCAGAGAGCCCTGCTTGCGGTAGGAAATGTCGCCTTTGAAAGGTTCATAATTGTTGAAAATGGTATTGATAATCCCGTTCCCCTTAGTGTCGGTCATAAATTCGCTTCTATAGCCGATTAGGCCTCGGGAGGGGATATTGAATTCCAAGCGGGTGTAGCCGCCGCTGATGGGCCCCATGTTCCGTAGCTCTCCCTTGCGTTGGCTTAATTTCTCAATCACTGCTCCAGTGAACTCATCTGGGACGTCTACATAGGCAAGCTCCATAGGCTCTAACCGCTTTCCGCTTTCATCTGCATGGTAAAGCACCTCTGCTTTGCTGACTGCAAATTCATAACCCTCACGGCGCATATTTTCAATCAATACAGATAAGTGCAGCTCTCCTCTGCCAGAGACTTTCAAACTGTCTGGGCTTTCTGTCTCCTCGACACGCAGGGAAACGTCTGTGTTCAATTCACGGAACAGGCGGTCACGGATGTGGCGTGAGGTGACAAATTTGCCTTCCTGCCCAGCAAGAGGACTGTCGTTTACGATAAAATTCATGGAGATGGTGGGCTCGGAAATTTTCTGGAAGTCAATGGCCTGCGGTTGTTCTGGAGCACAGATCGTATCTCCGATATGGATATCTGCGATCCCGGAGATAGCGACGATCGATCCAATCTTTGCCTCGGTGACGTCTACCTTGTTGAGTCCGTCAAATTCATACAGTTTGCTGATACGCACTTTCTGGAGCTTGTCAGGCTCATGATGGTTGACGACAACAGCGTCCTGGTTAACTTTAAGGCAGCCATTGTCCACTTTTCCAACGCCAATACGCCCCACATATTCATTATAATCGATGGTGCTGATTAAGACTTGAGTATTGGCGTCTGGGTCGCCTTCTGGGGCTGGGATGTATTCTAAAATGGTTTCAAACAGGGCAGTCATGTCTTTCTTTTCGTCTCCCAAATCTCTTACCGCATAACCGTCTCTTGCGGAGGCATAGAGAAAAGGACAGTCTAACTGCTCGTCAGAGGCATCCAGGTCCATGAACAGTTCCAGCACTTCGTCGATCACGTCGTCCGGTCTCGCCTCCGGGCGGTCTATTTTGTTGATGCATACGATCACAGGCAGATCAAGGGCAAGCGCTTTCATCAGCACAAATTTTGTCTGAGGCATTGCGCCTTCAAAGGCGTCTACCACTAAGACGACGCCATTTACCATTTTCAAAACACGTTCCACTTCTCCGCCAAAATCAGCATGTCCTGGAGTATCGATAATATTTATTTTTGTATCCTTATAAAAAACGGCGGTATTTTTGGAGAGAATCGTGATTCCACGTTCCCGCTCGATATCATTGGAATCCATGACACGTTCTTGTATTTCCTGGTTGCTACGGAACACGCCGCTTTGTTTTAACAATTCATCCACCAAAGTGGTCTTGCCGTGGTCTACATGGGCAATGATGGCAATGTTGCGGATGTCCTCACGTTTCATTTTCATAAAATAATCCTTCTTTCTCAAACTTGGTAAACAATATTCAGATAAAAACACTAGTGCATTATACCGCCCGGAGGGAGATTTGGCAAGGTTTTTCCTGGTATGAGTTTCCGTATTTTGCAATTCATAGCGCCAAAAGGTTTCCATCACAAAGTGATGAAAACACTTTGCACATAAAAGCGCTCTGAAAAGCTAGCTTTTCAAGCACTTTTTGTGCAAGATGTCTATGCTGCCAAAGGCAGCAAGACCTTTTGGTGCTATGAATTGCAAAATGCGGAAACTCAAAGCTAGCAGTCGTTGCAATTTGAGATGTGTTGCGATATAGTAAAAATTATTAACAGAAAGAGGGCGTTTTATGAGTAAGAAAAAAATTACAGGAATTGCGGTGGTGATCTGGATGGCAGTAATCTTTGCGTTTTCTGCCCAGCCGGCCCGGCAGTCTTCTAAGGCCAGCAAATCGGTGTCGTATAAAATTGCAGAATGGCAGAATTATATTTTTAATCAGGGCAAGACAGAGGAGGAATTGTCTATAAAAGCAGAATCTATGCAGCTTATTGTCAGAAAAGGAGCTCATATGAGTGAATATGCCATCCTTGCGGTGCTTATATGTTTTTATTTTAGTTACGATTCAATCTCAAAGAAGCGGATGGCGCTGCAGGCGTTTGCATTCACGGCGGGCTATGCGGCTACCGATGAATTGCATCAATTGTTCGTGCCTGGACGGGCGGGCAGGCTGTCGGATGTGTGCATCGACAGCTTGGGAGGAGGATTGGGAATCATGTTCTTTCTTTTTTTATTCCAAGCCTATGATAAATGGAAAAAAACTGCTGCGCAGGGAGAAATTGATTGAGATTTTAGGTTTTGCGAGATAGGAGCTGGCTTGAAATTACTATTGACAGATACGCATGGTCTGCTATAGTTATATCATATAGTTAGTAAATTGTTGCTTACATTATTTTTGCAAGGTTAAGAGATTAACAGGAGGATTTCTACATGAGTGATGAAAACAATACGTTTGAGAACAATGGTCAGGTTCAGCCGCCAGAAAGCGGTCAGCCAGGACAGTACGGCGGGAGCGGGTACCCAGGAAATGGTCAGCCAAATCAATATAACGGCGAAGCACAGCAGTCCCAGAATTGGCAGGAACAGGTTCCAAACCCTGTGTATCAACAGCCTTATGGAGGTCAGAACCAGTATACCCAGACGACTGGCTATGCCGATCCGGCATTCCAGCAGGATAGCCAAAGCACAATGTCTGCAGAGAGCGGAGGGTTTGGCATTGCGTCTATGATCTGCGGGATTATCGCTTTGATTACTTGCTGCATTTGGTGCGTTTGCATTCCCCTTGCGATCGTGTCAATCGTAATGGGCATCTTGCAGCTTTGCAAAGGAACGGCGAAGGGCATGGCGATTGCTGGAATTATTTGCTCTTCCATCGCTTTGATCCTCCTGCTTGTTGTGACGTTTGCAGGCGCTGTTTTTCAGAACTCTCCTGCATATTATGACTTGATGCGGGAACTGCAGTATATGTGATGAAAAAGAGATGTTCGGAGGTTCCAAAGATTATCTTAGAGTGGAGGAAGTCTTGTATGACTAAATTTATCAAAAAACTGTTTGCACTTTGTCTGGCTGCAGTTCTGATGGCAGTAATGCTGCCGGTGCAGACAGAAGCTGCGACAGTCAAGCTGAATAAGACAAAGGCTACGGTTTATGCAGGAAGCAGCATTACCTTGAAATTAAACGGCGCTTCTGGGAGACAACAATGGCGCAGCAGCAATCCGTCTGTGGCGGCGGTGAGCCAGAAAGGCAAAGTGACTGCGAAAAGGGTCAGGACGTCTATAATTACGGCGAGGTATCAACAAACGTCTTATAGATGCCAAGTAACTGTTAAAAAGCCATATCTAAACAGCGCAAATAAGACCTTGAACAAAGGCAAGACCTATGTCTTGAAGCTGACAGGCGCCAAGGCAGTGTCTTGGAAAAGCAACAAGAGCAGCGTGGCATCGGTCAATCAGAAAGGAAAGGTAACGGCAAAGAAAGCTGGGAAAGCCAAAATCACCTGCAAAGCCAAAGATGGAAAATCCTACCACTGTACGATAAACGTAAAGGAGCAGCAAGACTCCGGGCTTACTGCGGCAAAGGTCTATAAGGCGATGATTGCAATGAAATCTAGTTATCCAGAAGGGATGAGATGGACAAACGACAATTATTATCAATGGAAAGGCGGCATTTATTCTGGGGGATACGGATGTGCCGGGTTTGCGTTTGCCTTGAGCGATGCAGCTTTCGGGAGTCTTCCAGCTCGTACGCATACGGATTTTTCAAATATCAGGGTGGGAGACATCGTACGCATGAATTACAACGCTCATTCTGTAATCGTGTTGGAAGTAAAAAGCAATGGGGTGGTAGTTGCAGAAGGTAATTTTAACGAGTCTGTTCATTGGGGAAGGGAGATTAGCAATCAAGAAATCAAACAAACAGGCACCTATGTCATGACCAGATATCCCCAATAGCCAATAATAAGCCTATTGGCAGCATTTTAGAGCCGTCTCTTGACAAAAAGGAACGGCAGGCTTTATAATAGATCAGGAAACGAAAAGACGATGACGAAGACAGTAAGACAGCAGTTCCAACATCACAGCGAGCCGGGAGGGTGTAAGCCGGTATAAGTAGAAGCTGTCCCAATATCACTTCCAAGTCGCCCGCTGAATTTTTTGTTCCGAAATGGACAGTAATAGTAAGCCGGGACGGGTTATTCCTCCGTTATGGGAATCGTGCATGCTGGCGTGCTTTTTCTGAAAGAAAGGCATTGCGTCAAAGTGCAGTGTAACAGGTGGTAGCGATGTGATGCATTGACAGGCTTCGTCCTTTTACAGGACGGAGCTTTTTTTATCTTAATCTCTTATAGGTCATGCGAAACTATCAAGTTATCAAAATTTCATATACAATTACTATGATTTTATTAAAATATATGAATTGTTTATGAAATTCATAAAACGATTGAATTTCGCAAATCCCTAAGTAATCTTAATAAGAAAGGAGAACTACCAATGTATAACAAAGTCGAGACAAATCTAAACTTTGTGGAGAGAGAAAAGCAGACAGAGCAATTTTGGAAAGACCATGATATTTTTAAAAAAAGCATGGAAAACCGTAAGGAGGGCGACACCTATACGTTTTATGACGGACCTCCTACGGCAAATGGAAAGCCTCATATCGGTCATGTGCTGACCCGTGTCATCAAGGACATGATCCCAAGATATCAGACCATGAAGGGCAAGATGGTGCCCAGGAAGGCAGGCTGGGACACGCACGGGCTTCCGGTGGAGCTGGAGGTGGAGAAGCTTTTAGGCTTAGACGGCAAGGAGCAGATCGAAGCGTACGGCCTAGAGCCATTTATTGATAAATGCAAGGAAAGCGTTTGGAAGTATAAGGGCATGTGGGAGGATTTTTCTGGCACCGTTGGTTTCTGGGCGGATATGGACAATCCATATGTCACCTATCATAATGATTTTATCGAATCAGAATGGTGGGCATTGAAAGAAATCTGGAATCGCAATTTATTATACAAGGGCTTTAAGATCGTGCCATATTGTCCTCGTTGCGGAACCCCTCTTTCTGCCCAGGAGGTAGCGCAGGGATATAAGACGGTAAAAGAGCGTTCTGCAATCGTACGCTTCAAGGCAGTGGGCGAGGACGCTTATTTCCTGGCATGGACTACGACGCCCTGGACGCTGCCCTCGAACCTTGCGCTTTGTGTAAATCCGCAGGAGAAATACTGCAAAGTGAAGGCGGCGGACGGCTATACCTACTATATGGCAGAAGCGCTGCTGGACCGGGTGCTGTCTTCTCTGCTGGACAAGGAACGGCAGGCGGCGGGCGAGAAAGCATATGAGGTGCTGGAAACATATCAGGGAACGGAGCTGGAATACAAAGAATATCAGCCATTGTTTGCCTGCACTGGGGAAGCGGCTGCAAAACAACGCAAAAAAGCGCATTTTGTCACTTGCAACTCCTATGTCACCATGACAGACGGTACTGGAATCGTCCATATCGCCCCGGCATTTGGCGAGGATGACTCTAAAGTGGGCAGGGACTATGATCTTCCGTTTGTGCAGTTTGTCAACGGAAAAGGGGAGCTGACGGAGGGCACGCCCTATGCAGGCGTTTTCTGTAAGAAGGCAGATCCGATGATCCTGCAGGATTTGGAGGATCAGAAACTGTTGTTTGACGCTCCGAAATTTGAGCATGAATATCCTCATTGCTGGAGATGCGATACCCCGTTGATTTACTATGCGAGAGAATCCTGGTTTATCAAGATGACAGAGGTCAAGGAGGATTTGATACGCAACAACAACACGATTCACTGGATTCCTGAGAGCATTGGCAAGGGAAGGTTTGGAGACTGGCTAGAGAACGTCCAAGATTGGGGCATTTCCAGGAACCGTTATTGGGGAACTCCGTTAAACATCTGGGAGTGTGAGTGCGGTCATATGCATTCTGTCGGAAGCATTGCAGAATTAAAAGAATTGTCTGATAATTGTCCAGAGGAAATCGAGTTGCATCGCCCCTATATTGATGCAGTGACAATCCAATGTCCTAAATGCGGAAAGAAAATGCACAGGGTGCCAGAAGTTATCGACTGTTGGTTTGACTCCGGGGCAATGCCTTTTGCACAACATCACTATCCGTTTGAGAATAAAGAAATGTTTGAGCAACAGTTTCCCGCACAGTTTATCTCTGAGGCGGTGGATCAGACCAGAGGATGGTTCTATTCCTTGCTTGCCGAGTCCACGCTTCTATTTAATAAAGCCCCTTACGAGAATGTCATCGTGCTAGGGCACGTTCAGGATGAAAACGGACAGAAGATGAGCAAGTCAAAGGGAAATGCGGTAGATCCGTTTGAAGCTTTAGAAACTTACGGCGCAGATGCCATCCGCTGGTATTTTTATGTGAACTCTGCACCCTGGCTGCCCAACCGTTTCCACGGCAAGGCCGTGCAGGAAGGCCAGAGAAAATTCATGGGAACGCTCTGGAACACCTATGCATTTTTTATCCTCTATGCCAATATCGATCAATTTGACGCTTCAAAATACAAGCTCGAATATGACAAATTGTCTGTGATGGACAAATGGCTGTTGTCTAAGCTGAATACCTTGGTAAGCGAAGTGGACAGTGATCTGGGCAATTACCGAATCCCTGAGGCGGCAAGGGCGCTGCAGGAATTCGTGGATGACATGAGCAACTGGTATGTTAGAAGAAGCAGGGAACGTTTCTGGGCAAAAGGCATGGAGCAGGACAAGGTGAATGCCTATATGACCCTGTATACGGCGCTTGTGACCGTGAGCAAGGCTGCGGCTCCTATGATTCCTTTTATGACAGAAGATATTTACCGCAACCTGGTGTGCAGCATTGATGAAAATGCGCCAGAAAGCGTGCACCTTTGCGACTTCCCAACAGCGGACGCAAAGATGGTCGACAAAGAGCTGGAGAAGAATATGGACGCCGTGCTCAAAATCGTGGTGATGGGTCGTGCCTGCCGTAACGGCGCTAATATCAAGAACCGTCAGCCAATTGCGTCTATGTTTGTAAAAGCGCCGTTTGAACTGCCAGAATTTTTCCAGGAGATTATCGAGGAAGAGTTAAATGTAAAGAAAGTGACTTTTACAGAGGACGTCAGCAGCTTTACCGACTATGCGTTCAAGCCCCAGCTTCGGACCGTAGGGCCTAAATACGGCAAGTACCTTGGCAAGATCCAGCAGGCGTTAAAAGAACTAGACGGCAATCGTGCCATGGAGGAGCTTAAGAAGAATGGAAGCATTACTCTTGACAGTGTAAACGCAGACGTTGTATTATGTGAGGAGGACTTGCTGATTACCATGACCCAGCAGGAGGGCTATGTGACAGAAGGCGATAATGAGGTGACGGTAGTCCTTGACACCAACCTGACCCAGGAACTGATCGAGGAAGGCTTTGTACGGGAACTGATCAGCAAGATTCAAACGATGCGTAAAGAGGCTGGCTTTGAGGTGATGGATAAGATTGTCGTATCTTATCATGCAGAGGATAAGATTGCCGCAATTTTTGAAAACTACGGCGGACAGATTCAGTCGGAGGTACTTGCTGAGCGGATTGATGGCACGCAACTCAAAGGATATCAAAAAGAATGGAATATCAACGGGGAGCATGTGGTATTAAGCGTGCAAAAAGTATGTGAAAGGGTATAGCTGGCCGTAAACGACGGCTGGCAGCGCAGACATGACTTCGTTACGACAGTATCATTTCGTGCGGATGCGCATCCAGGGAGGTCGTCTGTATCTTTGGCAGTTAAGATACAGGTACCAGAGAAGAAGGAGGCAGATATGAAAAATCAGATATTTAAGAAAGAGAAGTTTGTTCAGGAGATTAAGAACAATGTAAAGAACCTTTACCGGAAGACATTGGAGGAGGCTTCCCAGCAGGAAGTGTACCAGGCAGTGTCTAATGCGGTGAAAAACGTAGTCATTGACCAGTGGATGGCTACCCAGAAGACGTTTGACAAAGAAGATCCCAAGATTTTATATTATATGTCGATGGAATTTTTGATGGGAAGGGCCCTGGGAAATAACTTAATCAATATGACCGCATACAAAGAAGTGAAGGATGCATTGGATGAGATCGGATTTGACCTGAATGTCATCGAAGACCAGGAGCCAGACCCAGCGTTGGGAAACGGCGGGCTTGGAAGACTCGCAGCATGCTTTATGGAGTCTTTGTCTACCCTGGGATATCCTGCCTATGGATGCGGCATACGTTACCGTTACGGATTGTTCCGTCAGAAAATCGACAATGGCTTTCAGGTGGAAGTGCCAGATAATTGGCTCAAAGACGGCTATCCCTTTGAATTGCGCCGTCCAGAGCATACTTTCCAGATAAAATTTGGCGGTTATGTGCGTTCAGAAGTGGATCAGAGAGGAAAGCCCCGCTTTATCCATGAGGGATACCAGTCTGTGCGCGCCGTGCCTTACGACATGCCTGTGATCGGCTATAACAACAACATGGTCAATGTTCTGATAGCCTGGGACGCAGAGCCAGAAGAGTATTTTGAGCTGGATGCGTTTGACAAGGGAGATTATAAGAAAGCGGTGGAGCAGGAAAATCTCGCAAAGAATTTGGTAGAAGTGCTGTACCCCAATGACAATCATATTCAGGGAAAAGAGCTTCGCCTCAAACAGCAGTATTTCTTCGTGTCTGCAAGCGTGCAGCGTGCCATCGCCAGGTATAAGAAGCACCATGAGGATCTGCATAGGCTGCCAGAGAAAGTGGCGATTCAGCTCAATGATACCCATCCAACCGTAGCAGTGGCAGAGCTGATGCGTATTTTGATTGACGAGGAAGGCATGGAGTGGGATGAGGCATGGGAGATTACTACGCATACCTGCGCTTATACCAACCATACGATTATGTCAGAGGCGTTAGAGAAGTGGCCGATTGAGATTTTCTCAAGGCTTTTGCCTAGAATTTATCAGATTGTGGAGGAGATTAACCGCCGCTTTATCCTCGATATCGAGAAACGGTTCCCAGGGGATTATGACAAGGTAAAGAAGATGGCGATTGTCTTTGACGGACAAGTGAAGATGGCGCATCTGGCGATTGCGGCAGGATGTTCTGTAAACGGCGTGGCACGGCTGCATACGGAGATCTTGAAGAATCAGGAGCTGCGTGAGTTCTACGAGATGTATCCCTATAAGTTTAACAATAAGACCAACGGGATCACGCAGAGAAGATTTCTGTATCACGGCAACCCGTTGCTGTCAGAGTGGATCAACAAATATATCGGCAACGACTGGGTGACTAATCTGCCCCATTTGGAGAAGCTTGCCGTTTATGCGGGTGATGAGAAAGCACAGCAGGAATTTATGAATATCAAATATCAAAATAAGCTGCGCCTGGCACGTTATATTTCAGAACATAACGGGATTGAGGTGGATCCCCGCTCTATTTTTGACGTGCAGGTAAAACGCCTCCACGAATATAAGCGTCAGCTTTTGAACATTCTCCATGTGATGTACTTGTATAACAAGATCAAAGAACATCCAGAGATGGAATTCTATCCCAGGACTTTTATTTTCGGAGCCAAGGCTGCGGCAGGTTACCGTATTGCCAAGCTTACGATTAAGCTGATTAACAGCGTGGCGGAAGTGGTAAATAACGATCCGTCCATCAATGGCAAGTTGAAAGTGGTATTTATCGAGGACTATAAAGTGTCCACGGCTGAGTGGATTTTTGCAGCGGCAGATGTGTCCGAGCAAATTTCAACGGCAAGCAAGGAGGCGTCTGGAACTGGCAATATGAAGTTCATGCTCAATGGGGCGGTGACGCTTGGCACTATGGACGGCGCTAACGTGGAAATTGTAGAAGAAGTCGGAGATGAGAATGCGTTTATCTTCGGCATGAGCTCCCAGGAGGTCATTGACCATGAGCAGAGACGGGATTATGATCCTATGCAGATTTTCAACAGCGATCAGGATATCCGCCAGGTGCTGATGCAGTTAATCAATGGAATGTATTCTAGAAATGATTCAGAACTGTTCCGCCCGCTGTATAATTCCCTGTTGAATACGCTGGATACCCAGTATGCAGATACCTATTTCATACTGAAAGACTTCCGTTCCTATGCAGAGGCGCAGGAGAGAGTCGAGAAAGCATACCGGGATGAAAAGGGATGGGCGAAGATGGCGATGCTGAACACGGCTCATGCAGGCAAATTCACCTCAGACCGTACCATTCAAGAATATGTGGATGATATTTGGCATTTGGACAGGGTAAAAGTGGAAATGCCGGAATAATCCGATAGACAAAGCTTTAAACAGCAAGTGACAATGAAAGGGGCTGCTGCAAAATATCATGGAAGCACAATGGTTGTGCCTGTGATTTGTTTGCAGCAGCCTTGTTTGACAAGATAGGATGGTTATGGAGAAAGCGAAGATTAGGAATTCTCTGCTGCTGCTTTTGACGGCATTCATCTGGGGAGTGGCTTTTGTAGCGCAGAGCGTGGGAATGGAATATGTGGGGCCTTTTACATTTAATAGCGTGCGCTGCTTTTTAGGCGGAATGGTATTGATCCCCTGCATCTGGCTGCTTGGAAAGCTGGATAAGAAAGCGGGGGCGCAAAAGAAAGCAAAGCTCCAGGAACAGAAGAAAAAAGAATGGAAGAATCTTTTCTTGGGAGGAACCCTCTGTGGGATTCTGCTCTGTTTGGGAAGTAACCTGCAGCAATTCGGAATACAGTACACTACCGTTGGAAAAGCAGGATTTATTACAGCGTTTTATATCATTATCGTGCCCATTTTAGGATTGTTCTTGCGCCGCAGATGTGGCTGGAACGTATGGCTTGGGGTGCTATTTGCTTTGGCGGGACTATATTTTTTGTGCATCACGGATGCTGCGTCCCAAGGCGGAGTAGAACGGTTGATTCCCTGGCTTCCGGTAGGGAAAGGGGAACTGCTGCTTTTTATCGGCGCACTGGGTTTTTCTTTGCATATCATGGTGATTGACTATTTTACGCAGCGTGCAGACGGAGTAAGGATGTCCTGCATACAGTTCTTTGTATGCGGCATCATTTCCAGCATAGGGATGATTTTTACGGAGCAGCCAAGCATTGCGGCAGTCTGCCAGGCATGGCAGCCGATTTTATATGCGGGAATCCTCTCATGTGGCGTGGCGTATACGCTGCAGATCGTAGGGCAAAAAGGAATCAATCCGACTGTGGCATCCTTGATCCTAAGCTTAGAATCTGTTATTTCCGTGCTGGCAGGGATTGTTCTTCTGTCGCAGCGTCTGAGCAGCCGGGAGATATTTGGATGCATGCTGATGTTCTTGGCGATTATTTTGGCGCAGCTTCCCTCCAAAAGTGGAAAAAGCAATTAAGCGCTGGCTTGAAGTGGTAAAAAGCTTGTGATATATTACATATATCCAGGGAATGCTAGTGAGTAACAGATTGTTTGTGAGAAGGGAAATGATCGATGGAGCATCGAAAGTACATAGAGCAAGGCCTGCTGGAGAGATTTGAATTTCACAGCTATGGACATGCATTGGAAATTCTCCATGAAGCCTTTCCGATGGAATGGAGAGAACTGCAGGAGTGCCTGGGGAAGCTTTGGATCACGTTGGCAGATCTTAAGAAAGTAGGAGGGAATGAGACTCCTATTCCCAAAAAATTTGATCATGTGTTATATCCTTACGGCTGGAGGGAGATACGGATCAGCGGGGACTTGGTGGTAAAAAAATATCCAAGGAAAACGGCTCAGAGAAGAGGGCGGTTTGCGGAGGAACCGTATGAGGTGGAAACGATTGAGGGATATATTGACGGACATAACATAGACTTTTTAAAGAACAGAGTGGCGTTTGATTTGGAATGGAACAGCAAGGATCAAACTTTTGACCGTGATTTGCTGGCTATGAGGACTTATTTTGACTGCGGGCTCATTGACGTAGGAGTGATTGTCACTCGGTCAGAGAAGTTAAATGATATATTTAAAAAGGAAAAAGACGACCGGGGGCAGCCTTTGATGAAAAAGTACGGGGCAAGCACTACATGGATGGGAAAGCTGATTTACAGGCTGGAATCCCGCCGCAATGGCGGGTGTCCAATTTTGGCAATAGGAATCGGAAAGGAATGTGTGGAAGGATATGGCAGACTTAATGAGTACTATACAGGATTTACAGGCATTTACGGAGGGAAAGAAGTATAATACGATTTATGCGGATCCGCCATGGCAGTTTCAGAACAGGACAGGCAAGGTATCTCCGGAACACAGGCGGCTTTCCAGGTATGAGACGATGACGATAGAGGATATTAAGGCGCTGCCGGTGGAGGATATCGCAGGAGCAAAAGCGCACTTGTACTTATGGGTGCCCAATGCGTTGCTTCCCGACGGGCTTGCCGTCATGGATGCCTGGGGGTTTGAGTATAAAGGGAATCTAGTTTGGGAAAAGGTCCGCAAAGACGGAGGCCCGGACGGGCGGGGCGTCGGTTTTTATTTTCGAAACGTCACAGAATTGATTTTATTTGGAATTAAGAAAAACAGTTCTCCGAACCGAACGTTGCAACCGGCGAGATCCCAGGTGAATGTTATACGGGCGATGAAGCGGGAACACAGCCGTAAGCCGGATGAGATTATTCCAATTATCGAGGCATGCAGCCAGGAACCCCGTATTGAGCTTTTTGCCAGAGGAGTGCGCAAGGACTGGGATATGTGGGGCAATCAGGCGACAGCTGACTATGAGCCGACCTGGGATACTTATTCCAATCACACAGTGGCGCAGGATGGAAACTGTGATTGAAAAGGGCAAAGCATCAGAATGTGACAGAAAGGCAGAGCGTATGGAAATAAGAAAGGCAACAAAATTATGCCAAAGAAAATTTGTAGGCATGCTGGCGATGGTTTTGTTCAGTGCCGTCGTCCTGAGCGGGTGTCAGAATCAGGAAAAGATAGAAAACCAAAAGGCATTCCGGCAGGTGGGAATTAATAAGATGAACCAGGGAGATTATGCCGCGGCGGTGGAAGCTTTTCAGAAAGCTTTAGACCAGTCTTTGGCAGTGGTAGGTCCCATTGAGCTTGACATCTGCTATTACAAGGCGACGGCGCAGTACAACGCAGGAGATGCCAAGGGGGCGATTACCACTTGCAATGCGCTGGTTGCTTTTAATGAGAAAGACAGCAAGGCGTATTTTCTCCGGGGATGTATATATTTAAAAGAAGGGGACAGCGACAATGCCCGCAAGGATTACGGAAAGGCTCTGGATTTCTGCGGCAATGATTATGCATTGTATTTATCCGTTTATGAGAATCTTTCAGGCGCAGGCTTTACTAAGGAAGCAGAGAAATTGATGGAAAAGGCGCTGAAGCTGAAAGGGGATCAGCCAAAAGATTACAGAGAGCGGGGACATATTTTTCTGATCAGGGGGGATTATGACAATGCAAGGAAAGAGTTAGATCAGGCCATCAATAAGGGAGATACCAAAGCCTTGCTTTATCTGGCGCAGGTGTATGACGCCCAGAAAGAGAATAAAAAGGCAAAGGCATTGTATAAAAGTTATCTTGAAAAAAATGGCTCTGACACGGCTACTCTGATATCATTGGCAGAGACACAGATGGAGGCTGGGGGATACCAGCAGGCGTTGGAGCTGATTTTGCAGGCGCTGGAAGCGAAGCAGCCAGAGAATGAACAGCAGCTGCGGCGCGATGAGATCATCTGTTATGAAAATCTTTTGGATTTTGCGTCCGCCAAGAAGAAGATGGCGTCCTATGTAAAGGATTATCCAGACGATGAGCAAGCGCAGCGGGAGAATGTCTTTTTACAGACGAGATAAATGCAGGAGGAACCTATGCAGGAGGAAAAATATTTAAAATTATTGTCAGAAAAATATCCCAACCGGCAGGCGGTGTGCCGGGAAATCATCAATTTAAACGCAATTTTAAACCTCCCAAAAGGGACGGAACATTTTATGAGCGACCTGCATGGGGAATATGAGGCGTTTTATCATATTTTAAATAACTGTTCTGGCGTAGTCCGTGAAAAAGTTATATTGCTGTTTGGCGATGATCTGACGGCTAGGGAAATTCAGGAGATCTGTACGTTGATTTATTATCCAAGGGAAAAGCTGGACATGCTGCAGAAAGAAGAAAAACTTTCCAGGGAATGGTACCGGATGATCTTAAATCAGCTGATCGAGGTTGCAAAGCTGCTCTCTTCCAAATATACCAGGTCAAAGGTGCGCAAAGCGATGCCCGAGGAGTTTGCATATATTATCGACGAGCTGCTCCATGTTCAAAAGGACGAGGACGATAACCAGGTGCAGTATCATAAGAAGATCATTGACACGATTTTAGACATCAATAATGCGGATCAGTTTATCATTGCCTTGTCTGGCCTGATTAAACAGCTTGCGGTAGATCATCTTCACATTGTGGGAGATATTTTCGACAGAGGCCCCTATGCAGATAAGATTTTAGATCTTCTCCTAGAGCATCACTCTCTGGATATTGAATGGGGCAATCACGATATTTTATGGATGGGGGCTGCTGCTGGAAATGAGGCATGTATTGCCAATGTTATCCGCAACAATCTTAAATATAAGAACACGGAAATTCTTGAGAGCGGCTATGGCATCAGCCTGCGGGGGCTTACGTTATTCGCAGTGAGCGCCTACCCAAAAGAGCAGCCGATGAAAGCGGCTTTAAAGGCGGTTTCCATGATGATGTTCAAGCTGGAAGGGCAGATTATTAGAAATCATCCAGAATACAATATGGACGACAGGCTGTTGCTGGATAAAATTGACACGGAGCATGGGACTGTCGTCATAGACGGGCAGATTTATGCTATGAATGATTCGTCATTCCCAACGCTTGGAAGTGATCCTTATGAGCTGTCCCCAAAGGAAAGCGTAGTGCTAGAAGAGCTGAAAGCTGCTTTTTTGAACAGCGTCCGCTTGCAGCGCCATATTAAATTTCTGTATGAGAAAGGAAGCATGTACCGGATTTTCAATGATAATTTGCTGTACCATGGCTGCATTCCCATGGACGATTCTGGGAATTTTGAGGGCGTTGCCTTTGAAGGTCAGACATACCAGGGCAAATCTTATCTGGATTATGCAGATCAGGCGGCAAGAAGGGCATACTATGGAAAATGTGATCACAATGCCCTTGACTTTATGTGGTACCTCTGGTGCGGCCGCAAGTCTCCGTTGTCTGGCAGGAATATCAAGACGTTTGAACGCACGTTCTTGGAGGATCAAAGCGCTTGGAAAGAAGAAACCAACGCCTATTACAAGTTTTACCATGAGGAAAAAACTTGCAATATGATATTGCGGGAATTCGGGTTGTATACCTCCATGTCTCATATCATCAATGGCCATACGCCAGTGCGGACCGGAGAGGGAGAGCAGCCGCTTCGTGCCAATGGAAAGCTTCTGGTAATCGACGGAGGGTTCTGTGAGAATTATCATAAAACTACTGGTATTGCAGGATATACGCTGATTTACAATTCCCACGGACTGAGGATCAAGGCGCATCAGCCTTTTGAGAGCGTATACCAGGCTTTGCGGGAAAATAAGGATATTGAGTCTGATTCACAGTTGATCGAGACGGAAAAGTCCAGAGTCATGGTAAGAGATACGGATAATGGAAAACGGATTCAGGACTATATTGCAGATTTAGAAAAGCTTCTGCAAAGAGAGTTCCAAATAGAAAATATCAGTTGACGCTAGAAAGGGGCTGTCACACTCATAAATTCACTTGTTCAAAAGCGGCAAGACCTTTTGAACAAGTGAATTTATGAGTGCGACAGCCTCTTTTGGCACTATAATATCGGCTATGATAAAAAATCGGAAAACTCAAATTACTAAATATATTGACGGTTTATGAAAGGAAATATATAATGTTCTCTATAGGGAGCAGGAAGATACAGGAGATGGATCTGTTAGAGTTGCAAGCGTTCCAAATTTCCTGCATTTTGCCAGTGACAATAAATAGTAAAGGCAGGGCAAATATGAAGAACTTAAAAGTATTGGCACAAGAAGTGAATTCTCAGGAATTTCGGCAGCGACTTTTGGATATTTATGTGGATGCAGGGATGATTGCGTCTCAGGTGCATCGTTACCAGGAAGCGATTCAAAGATATGAAGAGCTTTTTGGAGAGCAGGAAGTGGAACTCTATAGTGCGCCGGGAAGAAGCGAGATAGGCGGCAACCATACCGATCATCAGCATGGGAAAGCGCTGGCGGCATCCGTCAATCTTGACGCTATCGCAGTGGCAGGCAAGTCCCAGGAAAACGTAATCAAGTTATTATCCGAGGGTTATCCTATGATTACTGTGGATCTTAAGGATTTAGAAGTTCGAGAAGAAGAAAAGGGAACCTCTGTAGGATTGATACGGGGGATGGCGTACGGGCTTAAGAAAAATGGCTATCAAGTCGGCGGTTTTTGTGCTTATGTGACCAGTAACGTGTTAAGTGGCGCAGGACTGTCCAGCTCTGCAGCGTTTGAGGTGTTATTGGGAGCCATTCTCTCAGGACTGTATAATGATATGAAAGTCAGTCCGGTGGAAATTGCAAAGGCGGCTCAGTATTCGGAGAATGTTTATTTTGGAAAGCCCTGCGGTTTGTTGGACCAGATGGCTTGTTCTGTGGGAGGTCTGATACATATCGATTTTGCAGTTCCCCAAAATCCTGTGGTCAAGAAAGTAGATGTCGATTTTTGCTCTTATCATCACAGTTTATGCATCACGGATACCAAGGGCTCTCATGCGGATCTTACAGATGAGTATGCGCTAATTCCGCAGGAGATGAAGAAAGTGGCGCAATTTTTTAAGAAAGAATTTCTAAGAGAAGTGGAACCGGAGGAGTTTTATCAGAATATTCCTAAGATCCGGGAAACATGCGGTGACCGCCCGGTATTGCGCGCACTGCATTTTTTTGAGGAGAATCAACGCGTGGATTTGGAAACAGGCGCATTGCAGGCAGGAAATTTTCAGGAATTCTTAAAGAATGTCAAGGAGTCAGGGAATTCTTCTTTCAAATACCTGCAGAACATTTATACGAACAAGGACGTGCAGAACCAGAATGTCTCCATAGGGCTTGCAGTCAGCGACAGTATCTTGGCTGACCAGGGCGCAAACAGGGTGCATGGAGGCGGCTTTGCAGGCACGATTCAAGCGTTTGTGCCAGATGATTTTGTGGAAATGTACCGAAAAACGATGGATGGCGTATATGGAGAAGGATCCTGCCATGTGCTGAAAGTTAGGCATTTTGGCGGAATCAGAGTGTAAAAGGAGGAAGAGTTTATGGTCAACGAAGCAGTGAAGAAACTGGTGTGTTACGGATTAGAGAACCATTTATTGGAAGAGGAGGACGTTGTTTTTACCACGAATCAGCTGCTGGAAGCCTTGCAGATTGAGGAATATGACGAGCCGCAAGAAAGCTATCAGCATGTGGAACTGGAGCCAGTATTAAAAGAGCTTTTGGATTACGCTTACGAACATGGCGTGCTAGAAGAAAACGGCGTAGTATACCGTGATCTTTTTGACACCAAGCTGATGGCAAAGCTGATGCCCCGTCCCAGCGAGGTAATCAAAAAGTTTTGGGAAGTCTATAAAGAAAATGGTGCTAAAGCGGCTACGGATTATTATTATAAATTGAGTCAGGACAGTGATTATATCCGTCGTTACCGTATTTCAAAGGATGTCAAGTGGAAATCCGAGACTCCTTATGGGGAGATTGATATTACGATCAACCTCTCCAAGCCGGAAAAAGATCCCAAAGCAATTGCAGCGGCTAAAAATGCCAAGCAGAGCGGCTATCCGAAATGCTTGTTGTGTGTTGAGAATGAAGGTTATGCAGGTCGCATCAATCATCCCGCAAGGCAGAATCATAGAATTATTCCAGTGACCATTCAAGACAGCAAGTGGGGATTTCAGTATTCACCCTATGTATATTATAATGAGCACTGCATTGTGTTTAATTCCAAGCACATTCCCATGAAAATAGAACATGGCACATTCTGTAAGCTGTTTGATTTTGTAAAACAGTTCCCACATTATATTGTGGGTTCCAATGCAGACTTGCCGATCGTGGGGGGATCTATCTTAAGCCATGACCATTTCCAGGGAGGCAATTATGAATTTGCGATGGCAAAAGCCCCCGTGGAGCGTGAATTTACAGTGGCAGGCTTTGAAGATGTCAAAGCGGGAATTGTAAAATGGCCGATGTCCGTAATTCGAATTTCCGCTCCAGACAGCGATCGCCTCATTGCTCTTGCAGACAAGATTTTATCCGCATGGCGAGGGTATACGGATGAGGAAGCGTTTATCTTTGCAATGACGGATGGAGAACCTCACAATACGATCACTCCCATTGCCAGGAAACGGGGAGATGCTTTTGAGCTTGATTTGGTGCTGCGCAATAATATCACGACAGAGGAGCATCCTATGGGATTGTACCATCCCCATGCGGAATTGCACCATATTAAGAAAGAAAACATCGGGCTGATTGAGGTAATGGGACTTGCGGTGCTTCCAGCCCGTTTAAAAGACGAGATGGAAACGCTGGCAGATGCGATTGTAAATAAGAAAGACATTCGTGCCGACCAAAGCATAGAGAAACACGCAGACTGGGTGGAGGAGCTTTTACCAAGGCATCCTGAGCTTGACAGCGAAAATGTCATGGATATCTTACATAGCGAGATCGCCTTGGTCTTCAGCAAAGTGCTGGAACATGCGGGCGTGTATAAGCGGGACGAAGAAGGTCAGAAAGCCTTTGACCGCTTTGTTGAGAGCTTGAATTAGCCTCTTTCAAAGAGTGTTAAAAGGGGTCATTATATATGAAAAGTGCAGGCATTTGCGACTTCTTTTAGGAGGTGGCAATGTCTGCATTTTTCATCTTATTAGGAAATTTTCACTTTTATACTAATGGCAGCTTCTTGAACCGCAGCCATGCTCACCGCAGCTTTGCCCTTCCTCATGGGAATGGTGGCTGCACATGGTGTCAGGGTCGTAGGAGAGCTGGCCTTTCAAGAATGCCTCCACTTGGGCGTCGGCGTTCCCGGAGGCTCCCGGATAAAGGGTAATTCCCGCTTTTGCAAGCGCAGCTCTGGCGCCGCCGCCGATGCCGCCGCAAATCAGGGCGTCCACGCCGCCGCCGAATAAAAATCCAGCGAGTGCGCCGTGTCCCTGGCCGTTGGTGTCTATAATTTCAGAGGAAAGGATTTTTCCATCTTCCACTACGTATACTTTAAACTGGCTAGTATGGCCAAAATGCTGGAAAATTTCTCCATTTTCGTAAGTAACTGCAATTTTCATAAGGTAAACTCCTTTCATATTTGTTTGATTTTCGTATAAAATATATGATACAATGAATGGCACAGAAGTACAAGCGAGAACAGAAAATTCAGACGATTGCAGGAGGTGTTGCAATGACAGAGGCATTTAAAATAGAGGAATGCAACGAAAAGGTCATCCTTGTGGGCGTTAGCTTTCAAGAAGGAGACGACGCCGAAGATTCTCTGGCGGAACTGGGGGAACTGGCAGAAACTGCCGGAGCGCAGGTTGTAGGCACAGCGGTGCAGAGCAGGGACGGCATCCATCCAGGCACCTATGTGGGAACAGGGAAATTGCAGGAAATCCGTGAGATGGTTTTGGAGCTTTCGGCCACCGGGATCATCTGTGATGACGAACTGTCCCCCGCACAGCTTCGCAATATGGAAGAAGTGTTAGAATGCAAGGTCATAGACCGGACATTGGTGATTTTAGATATCTTTGCAGCCAGGGCTTCCACAAGTGAAGGAAAGATTCAGGTAGAGCTTGCGCAGCTGCGGTATCGTCTCAGCCGCTTGACTGGCCTGGGAACATCTTTATCCCGTCTAGGAGGAGGGATCGGTACCAGAGGCCCGGGAGAGAAAAAACTGGAGATGGACCGCAGGCTTATCAAGACTCGCCTTTCCCAGCTGAAACGAGAGTTGGGCGAAGTACGGCAACACCGGGAAATTACAAGATTTCAGAGAAATCGTAGTCATATCAAAGTGGCAGCGATTGTGGGCTACACCAACGCAGGAAAATCCACTCTGTTGAATCGGCTGACCGATGCCAATGTGTTGGAGGAGGATAAATTGTTTGCCACTCTAGACCCCACGACAAGGAATTTAAAGTTAGAAAGCGGACAGGAAATACTGTTGACAGATACGGTTGGATTTATCCGTAAGTTGCCACACCATTTGATTGAGGCGTTCCGCAGTACCCTGGAGGAGGCAAAATTTGCCGATTTTATCATTCACGTGGTGGACGCGTCCAATCCTCAGAGAGACAAACAGATGCATATCGTCTATGATACGCTGCAAAATCTTGGCGTTACTGGAAAAAAGATCATAACATTATTTAACAAGCAGGACAAGTTAGAGCAAGATGTCATGTGCAAGGATTTCCATGCAGACAAGACATTGAAGATTTCTGCCGCAAATGGAGAAGGGCTTTTGGAATTGAAATCTGTGCTCGAGGAATTATTGAGAGAGGACAAGCAGCTTCTTGAGGGAATGTTTCCTTATGACCAAGGCGGACAGCTTCCTGTGATTCGCAAATACGGGGAGCTATTGCAGGAAGAATATCGCGCAGAGGGGATTTATGTCCGGGCGTTTGTTCCCGCAGAGCTGTATCATAACCTGACCACAAAGATGCTTTCAAAAGAATGATTGGTTATAGTTATATTAGACCGCCGTTTCAAACGCAAGACAGCGTTTGAAACGGCGGCTTTATATTACCATAGCAGCAAAGCGGCGCCCCAAGTGAGTCCTGCGCCGAACCCAGAGAGCAGAAGCAGATCCCCATCTTTTAATTTTCCAGCCTTGTGGACTTCGTCCAACAGGATAGGAATGCTGGCGGCGGAGGTATTGCCGCAGTGATCCACGTTGGAGGGGAATTTGGCCAGGGAGAGCTTTAATTTTCGGGCAATAGAAGCAATGATTCGCTGATTTGCCTGGTGAAGCAGATACCAATCGATATCTTCAGGCATTAGCCCTGCCTGTGCCAAAAGCGCATGGATGCATTCCGTTTCTTTTTTTACGGCGAACTTGAAAACCTCTTGTCCGTCCATATATAAGTAATCGAGACATGCGTCCGTGGAAATATAAGGATTATTGTTGCCGCGGTTTTTGCACATTAATACATGGCCCCCAGCGCCGTTTGATCCCTGAAGGCTGGCAATGATCCCTTGTTCGCTTGCCCGCAGCACTGCGGCGCCTGCGCCGTCGCCGAACAGGACGCAGGTGGAACGGTCTGTCCAGTCAATGATTTTAGAAAGGGTTTCCACGCCGATAATCAGCGCCGTCTGGTAGATGCCAGATTGAAAATAAGCGTCTGCCGTGTTCAGGGCGAAGAGAAACCCAGAGCACGCCGCATTGATATCAAATGCGGCGGCGCAGACAGCGCCAAGTTCTTTTTGTACCATGCACGCCGTGCTGGGAGTCACAAAGTCAGAGGAAACGGTCGCCACGATAATCAGGTCAATTTCCTCTGGCTGCAGTCCAGAATCCGTTAACGCTGCTTTTCCAGCTTGAGCCGCCATAGACAGCGTGGTTTCTGATTCAGAGGAAACAAGGCGCCGTTCCCGGATTCCAGTACGGCTTTGAATCCACTCGTCGCTGGTGTCCATCAGGGCAGACAGATCGTCGTTTGTTGCAACTTTCGTTGGCAGGCAGCTTCCTGTGCCGATAATTTTTGCTCTCATAATCTTATCCTATCCTCAAATTGTTTGATAATCAAAATAATTATATATTTACTATAAACGCAGAGGAGGATTTTGTCAATGGAAACTTTTTGATTTTGGCCGGTTTAGAGTTCAAGAGCAGGAGGATGTCGCACGAAGATATTTACTTGTTCAAAAGGTTTCCATTGCAAAGCAATGCAAACAAAATACACAAAAGTCATCTTGGAAAGCTAGCTTTCCAGAGTGATTTTTGTGCATTCTGTCTTTGCCGCATCAGCGGCAAGACCTTTTGACTAAGTAAATATATTTGTGCGACACCCCCAATTCTGTCAAAATAATGGAACAATAGGACGAATGTCTTATTTTATTGCTTTAGGACGAAAAGAGTCTGTCTATCGGAGAAATAGGGGAAAAGCAAGTCTTCGAGGAGAAAGCTGGCCATAGGAACCGTTTCATTTCCATTGCATAGTATAAAAGAAAAAATGTGGAGGAGCTATGGCTGCCACTATTATTTTGGACGCCGGGCATGGGGGACGTAAGTTGCGCAAATAATTGTGGCTTGCTGAAATTTGTCTTGCTTATATTGTTTTTGATTCTTTTATCCACTCTTAAAATGATTCAATCGATAATGTTATTTTCTTCAATCTTATCCTTCAGAGTAAATAAATTATTCCCGTTTAAGTAAAAATTTTAACTGTTTAGGAAAAAATATCAATATAGGAGTATAAATGTTAGAATAAAAGAACAACTGCGGACGAAGCATGTTATGCTACGCTGGAAGTAAAAAGAACTTTGCTTCACGCAAATCTGATAAAAGAAGTTTTTATTTTGGGAGTATGTTATGGACAGTTATTCTCTTCTTATAAATATAGGGAGCATTCTTGGCATCCTTATGTTTTTTAGCTTGTGTAAAAGAGAGAGCAAATCATGGAAAAAGGCGCTAGTCGTGCTTCTTCTTTCCATAGTAGTGATAGAAACAGGCTCTTTTGCAGGAAAGCTAGTGCGTTTACTTTCTTATGGAGTGGAAATAGATCTAAGAAAAATTTTTATAGAAGATCATGGGACGCATTTTATTGGACGCGTTATTTTTACAGTGACAGTTTTTCCGTGGCTTTATCGTCTGCTATTTTGCGGAACGAAAAAGGAGTGGGAGAATTATTTGGATCTGTTGTGTATTTTTATGGCGTTTCAACATATTTTTAACCGTGCTGCCTGCTTGTCTTATGGATGCTGCATGGGCAGATTCTACAAGGGTCCCTTTGCGTTCCAATACTTTTCAGACAAAGGGACGGGACCAGGCTACAGTTATTCTGTTTATCCAACACAATTGTTTGAGATGGCATGTATGATTTTGCTGCTGGCGCTGTTGTTTGTCTTATATCGTAAGAAAAAGCGTTTGTCGTCTGTGTTTTGCAGTGAGTTTTCGGTTACGATTTTTTTATCAGAGTTTATGATGGATAAACAGGGAACGATTCTGATTTTTGGTTTTTCTGTCATACAATTTGCGGCAATTTTGTTGCTTGTGATTGCGTTTCTTTATTTTATTGTTCACAAAAAGATGGACTGCAGCCGTCTTTTTGATGGATAAATTTTCTGACATGAGAAAGGAGATATTATGGGGAAAAGAACATGCAATGGCACATTAAAGCGGCTTGCAGCTTTTGGGCTTACACTGTCGCTGGTATTTTCGGATCTTCCATTTGCTTTTGCTGAAGGCGTGCAGACAGCAGAAGAGGCTTTTATCTTAGATTCCGATATCACAAAAGAAGCGCTGAAAGAAGCGCTGAAAGAAGATCAAGAACTCTATCCAGAAGGGAGATTTGAATTTTTTCTGACTCAGCTTACAGTCAAAGAGGGTGAAAAGCAGCAGCTTGTGATTGTCCGCCGGGGCGGAACAGATCAAGAAGCCGCTGTCGATTTTAAGGCAGTGGATATATCTGCATCCTACGGCGAGGATTATCTGCTGACAGTAGAAGAGTCTGATCATGTAACGCGCACTTTGGAAAGCGTCGGGAAGCCACTTACTGATTTTTATAGTCAGGAAATGCCTGTAATTGAGAAGACAGAGGAATCAGGCAAGGAAAAGAAATCAGGGAAACAAAAGGAAGTTACGCCATCTGAGGGAGCAAGCAAAGAAAAGGCGTTGACTGAAAGAGTGAAAGAAAAGTCATTGAGCGAAAGTGTCCAGGAAGGCCTGAAAGATAAAAAACAAAGTAAAAGTGTTTTAAAACAGGCAAGAGACGCTTATCTAGGGACAGAGACAGACAGCTTAAACTGGCAGGAGCTGGATGAGGCGCACAGAGTCAGTGCAGAAAAGCAGAGCGAGAATTATCAGAAAGCATTGGATCAATTTTCAGAAGACATATACGGACAGGAGTATACGTTCCTCTTCAAGAAAGGCGAATACATGAAGTCCATTTATATTGACACCATTGACGATGATCTTTCAGAATCTGATGAACAGGTGATGTTCCTTTTGGGCAATGCGTCTTGCGGGGAAGTCTCTGGTTCCCGGACGGCGTATTTGAACATAAAGGATAATGACGAGGGAGAAAAGGCTGTTTTTGCAATGGCGGCAAACCAAATGACGGTAGACCGTTCGGAAGGGGTAGCGCGCATTACCGTAAAGCGTGTATCTGGCGTAGACAAAATCGCCAGCGTCATTATTGGCACTGGCTCTATGAAGGCTGTATCTGGAACAGACTATCAAGCAGTACAAAAAGAAGTGCTGTTTGCACAGGGCGTTACTGAGCAAGTGGTGGAGATTCCGCTTTTGAATTATGAGGGAGCGCCTGCGTCTTCGCAATTCCAAGTGGCATTGGATGCAAATTCTTCTTATGTGCAGCGAGGGGCGGCAATTACCACGGTAACGCTGACCAATCAAGCGTCGTCTGCCGAAGCGGAACCACAGGGAGATTTGAGCGCAGATGCAGCGGAGGGATGGAATGACGTCAGAAATCTTAATGTAAGCGCCAAAGTCTCAGGCAGGCAGGGCGGCTGGTCTGGAAGAAAGGAGATTTTATCCGGTCTGGATTTAAGCACGGCAAAGTCTATTGAAATAACATGGAGAAGTAATGAAGGCTCTACGACATGCCAGGAAACACAAGGCTCGGGCTGTAATAAGAAAACGGTTTACAGAACCTATAATAACAGGACGAATTACTTGTATTTAAATGACAAGCTAGTGAAAACGGACAACAGTTTCTTTAATCAGAAAACATTCACAATCAACTTGGAGGAAGGGGACAAAACCACCAATGCCAATTTAAAGCTTGAGGTGCATACAGAAAGTAAAAATCAAAATGCAGCGGCATATGTCACCCGGGTGTCGATCCATTATCCTGGTTATCAGTTCACTGTTTCAAACACATTGTATACAGATAAATATACAGAAAATGAAATCGAATACGAATACGGCAATCAGTATACGGAAAAAATATACACGGACGATGCAGATGCGACAAAAATAGATCCATTCGGACATAAGTATAAAGAAGGAAATTCTATTGCGCTTGGTACATTGCAGGTTTCCAAGGGTGATGGAAAATTCCAGGATAGCGTTACCATCCACCGTCCCTGCGATAAACTGATCTTACGGACAACGTATTCCACAAACAAAAATTCAAATGGCGTACAGATAAAAGAAGGCGCCTCTGGAAATGTCTATCTGGCAGGCTATCAGTTGATGCAGAAAGGAGGTCGGGCATGGAGTAAAGTGATTGCGCCGGAAGACGTAAAGCTTACAAAAGCGTTTTTAAATACATATAAAGACTATATCTTCAAGGGGAACGAATTTAAGATCCGCGCAGTATACCGGCCCTACGAAGCGCGTGTGATGTTCCAAAATGCAGACACGTCAAAGGGCTCTTATGCAAATGGCTTTAAGACAAATGAAGTATGGCGCTGTACGATGCTTGATACAATCAAAGTGACAGGAATTGCGAAGACGGGAAATTCCGTCTCAGGATTTAATCTAGGCGTTCATAAGGATGGATATGTGCACAATGCCGCCAATTCAGCGAATACGCTTGCGGCAAAGGCGAATGCTTATTATGAACAGTCACAAGCGATTATCGAGTCAGAGGCGAAGAGGGTCTCAGCCAGCAGCTATACAAAATCCAGCATATCCAATGCGGTTACCAATAAGATGTTTAAAAATACTGTGACGTTTTCCCCGACAGGAGAGTTCGTTTATATCAGCCCTGTTTATTCTGTGCCAAAGATAAAGGTGAAGATTGATCCTCAAAATAATGACAAGGAGAAAGGTTCTGTTATTTATCAAAAAGAAAACTCTGACGGAACAGTAGATGAAGATAGCGTTCAGATGGGCGACTATAAAACGCCAATGGAAATCAAAGGTGTCACCTTAAATCAGGAGTATACCCTCAATGCAGTAACAGAAGACAACTACAAGGCATACTTTAAAAATTTTACAGGAGACGCAGATGAAGATGGAATACTTACGACGAAGGAGCAACAGGTGGTCGCTCCCTATAATATTGTGAACATTGCCAGCAACGGTAATGCGTATTCGTTCCGCCCGGTCTTGGATAACAGTTTGATCTTCTATGGATTCGTTCCCACGGTGGCAAATCGTTATGCCGGATATATTGACGGGATCGTCCAGCTTCGCGATAAGCCCGTTTTTGGAAGTAAAGAAACTGTAAGAGCAGTGAATGGGGCGCAGATTTCTGTAGCAGGACAGACGACGGTTTCCAAATATGATGAAAAATTCGGCGGCGTGGAGGAACATGGCGGAGACGGTTATTTTTCCATTGCCAGCAAGGATTTTGTGGCAGGAGAAAATCAGACAGTCAATGTCACCTATAATAATTTACATGTAACAGCGACACAGGCTGTGAATGCTGCCGGAATATATGAATTAGATGCATATGACACGATAGGAATTAATGGAGCCGATGCGTTTCGGGTAAAGGGTGAAGAGGCTGTCTCTATCGAAGCGAACAGTATTGCCAATGGGGATCAAACCTATCGTTTTGTGATACAGACATATTCTAAAAATAATGCGCTGCGGGCGGCAAAGGCAGTATTTCGTTTTTACCGTAAAGACGGAACACTGATTGATAATACGGAACAGGAAGTGGTCAGCAGCAATGGCGTGTTTACGATGGACTTTAATCCGGCGACTTTAAAGATACCGGCGGGCGCATCAATGACAGTCCAGTTCGAGGACCAGAATGGAACGGCGTACTATGAGCATGAAATGGGAATTACATTTGCACAGTCTCTGGGAATCTTAAGCTTTTTATCTAGCTTTCATTTTGGAGGTGCAGAAAAAGCGCTTGAAGTGATTGGCGTGATTGATTCTGCGTTTGATTTTGGCTGGGATGGCGATATAGATGACATTGCTGCAAATTCAGACGACGGAAATACAAAAACGATCAGCATAGGGTTTGAGAAAGGAATGGGATCAAACTTTACTTTTACGGAAACGATTAAGGAGGCTGCGAAAAATTCCGGCACAAGCAGCGAGCAGAAAGAGAGACAGAAAGAAGCTGCAGATGGCGCTGTCACAAAAGATGGAAAAGGTTCTTCAAAGAATAAGGTAAAGGCAAAGATTGGCAAGGTGTTCGTTAAGATAAACTTTGGACTGGAACTCAATATGGTCAAATCTCAGGAACCGGAACACCTAGGGGAATGGTATTTTAAAGACATGACATTGGCGGCTGTGATAGAAGACGGCGTGGATGTTTCTATTTTTTGGAAAACGCCGGTTGGTGTTGCCGTTATAATAGGGCTCTCTACTGGCGGGGAAGGCGCTGCAACATTTATTGTGGAGCAGAATTATGACAAGAAGGAGTATTACTTCTCAGATATCATGGATAAGGACGCCGCTAAGGTTGATATATTTAACTTTAATATGAATCATGCGGACAGAGCGTTTGATGCTTATGGCATCTTTACAATTGCTCCGTATGTGGATTTGAGCGCCGGGGGAGGATTTGAATTTTTGAATCTGATGGTTGGCGGCAGAGCAGATTTTGACATGAATTTCTATACCCGCAAAGATCAAGCCAATCATGGAGACGTAACATTTTCGGCTTATATCTCTCTGAAAGTGTTATTCTTTACGAAGAAATGGAACATGGCAAGCACAACTGTGAATATGTTTGGCGCTGCAAGCGGCATAAATGAATTAGCAGGAGATGCGGATTATACCTATACCAGTCTCTCGGAAATGGAAATCGACAACCGTTCGTACCGTGCCAACAGGTCGGAATGGAAGGGAGAAGAATTGCTTCGTGCGCAGAGTAACGCAGACACGAATGGAATTACAGAAACGCTATTGCAGGAAGCCGTCAATCCGGAACCGGATATTCAGATGGTAAACTTGCCGAATGATCAGTACATGGCAGTATTTTTAGATGATACTCCAGGAGAAGATACCTATAACTGCACACATGTATATTACAGTATTTACAGTGATGGAACATGGTCGAAACCAGAATTGATCGAAAAGGATGGCACGTTAGACGATGAACCTGCTGTCTTTGATCTGGGGGAGAGAGGAATCTATGTAGCTTGGTCCAGTGCAGACCGCATCTTGACAGAAGATGATACGGTGATTGACAGTCTCAATTCCATGAATATCCACGGGGCATTTTTCAATCCGTCGACGAAGTCCTTTGGGGAGATTCAGGAAATTACCAAGACTGCGCCATATTCCTACGAGGAAGACGATTTCACGATGGAAGATAATATTGCGGACGTAAAACCGCATATCTCTTATGACGAGGCTACAGGTCAGATGCTTCTTTTCTATACGAAGACAGAATATGAGAGCACGTCGGGAGACGATGAAGGCCTGGTTGGCGATATTGCGAAACCATATAGCCTGATGGCATACCGCATATATGACTTTGCCACAGGAACGTGGGATGAGACATACGATGCCTCCGAAGGAGTCAGTGAAGACTATCAGAAAGCATGGTATGGACAGCGCTTCTTAGAGCTAGCGCCGCTGGCAGTTGTGAACGAAGAGCTGGATGCTTCCGGTTTCTGGACAAAGCAGCCAGAGATCAAGCCATTTGAAAATGCGGTTTATGAGAATGCGGATGGAACGATGTCTGAGAATGAGCCAATTGTTCTGGAATCAGAGTCTGCAACCTATAATGGGCTTGCGCTTTACGCATATGTGTTGGATTATGATGGTGATCAGGAGACAGAAAACGACCGTGATATTTTCCTGCAGATTTATGACTACCAAAGTAGGCAGTTTACACATCCTGTCATGATGACTACGACTCCGGATCTCGCAGAGAGCAAGGTGAAATTTGTTCGTTCTGGCGATGTCACATTGCTGACATATCTGGCAGACAATACGTTGTATGCGATGAATGTCTCCGTTTTGAAAAACGGTCTCTTGAAGTCAGAGATTGAGGGACAGGAGTTCTATTACATCGACAAGAGCGCCCCCCCTGAGATATTGGAAGGTGAACAGTATGTTTATTTGCCTCCAGTGATTGTCGCAGGAGACAGGCTGGCAGACATCGCTGAGGACAATGAAGAAGAATCTAAGGAAGAACCGGCGTCAATTGCAGATTATGAGGTGGCTTCTGACGATGATTATATCTATGCTGTCTGGACAAAACGCGCCACAAAAGTAAAAGAGGGCATAGACCCAACGGGCAGTGAAGCGACGGATGCGGCAAATCGTGTGGCAGAATCACAAATTTATATTGCAAGGTACGACTGGAAAGAAGAAGTCTTTACTGAGCCAGTCCAAGTGACAGAGGAAGAAGGCGCTAATTATGGCTCAATTGGATTTGCCCTGGAACAGGGAGAGGAAGGCAAATTTAAACTGCTTGCAACTAAGGCAAAGAGCACAGTAGAGACTGTGGAAGGAAAGGACGAGACGGGAACGGTTATCAAAAAAGAGATTCTGACAGAAGACACGGTAAACAAAAACCTTATGGCATTAGAGTTTGCCCCGACATCTACCTTGGAAGTACAGGATGTTAAGATAGAAGAGTTAAGCGCAGGAGCAGAATCCTATATTACGATGCAGTTGTATAACGATGGAGTAGAGACATTGGAGAATCTCACGCTGACAGCAGAAAAGGAAGATGGAACAAAGATATGTGAACAGAAAATTGCATCTTCTGACGCTGGGGAAGAAAATTTACAGAAAATTTATGGTGGAACAAAATATCCTCTAAGCTTTCCGATTACGCTTGATGAAAATGAAAAAGGATGTTCCATCACATATAAAGTGACAGACATTTCCGGCAAGGTACTGGCGCAAGGCAGCTACAGTGAAAAGATTCCAGTCCAGTTAGACGTGACGGAATTTGAAGCGACGCAGGATCAGAGAGGGACAATTCAATTCCGGGTTCATGTGCAGAACAACGGCAGACGGAAATCTGGCGCAGAGAAGATTCAGATTGCAAGGAAGATCGAAGGCGTAGAGCAAAAATACAAAGATATTACTTCAATTGCAACAGAGCCTTTGATGCCTGGAGAATCTGCGTCTTATACTGCAGAGTATGCATATGGTGATTATAGTGAAATGTTTGAAACATTTATTACAGAAGATTCAGAAAAATTTGAAGCTGTGACGTCTTTCCGTGCATATGTGAATCAGGATAGCGAAAGCGCCATAGATGAGCTTGTAATGCAGGCGTCCAAAGAACAGCGGCTGCGCATGACGGCGGTTCGGGATGTGTCAATTATGGATGGAACATTCGAAGAGATAGGAAAATCTTACACAATGAAAAAAGGCGAGATTACACAACTCAATACAAGCGTGGATTCCATCGCATACAAAGGAAGCCGTTATGAGGGGACAGATGATGAGAAACATTATGATGCTTCAAATACAGCAGGACTAAAAGTAATGTATACTACGGATAATGCAAATGTACTCACGGTATATGACAGCGGCTATGTGGAGGCAGTTGGAACAGGTACGGCGCATGTAAAAGCATATCTGATGCCAGCGAATAATAAAGTGACCTATACGGTGGAAGAAGGTTCCTTTGAAGAAGACAATTTTGCAACTATGCCAGAGGAGGCAATCATCATAAACAGCTTTGAAGTCAAAGTGGAAGATTCTGCAAGAGAGAACAAAAAGAAGCTCAAAGACTGCACGGTTACATTGTCAAAGAGTTCTTATAATTATGATGGTAAAACTAAGAAACCTGATGTCACAGTAAAGACCAAGTCCGGCGGAAAACTGGTAAAAGGCTCCGATTATAAGGTGACATACAGCAGTGGCAGAAAAAATGCAGGCAGTTATCAAGTGACTGTCACAGGAATTGGAAATTATACTGGTACTGTCAAAAAGACCTTTAAAATTACAATTTCCAAAGGCAAGACTTATAAAGCTGCAAACTGCAGCTACAAAGTTACCAAGCTGCCCACTGGTAAAAAGCCAGGCACAGTGACGCTTGCGAAAGGAGCTGGGAAGTCCGCTCGTACATTGGAGATCAAAGACAGTGTGAAGATTGGCGGCAAGAGCTTCCAGGTGACGGCGGTTGGAACAGGGGCATTTAAGAATTACGAAAAAGCGACAAAGGCTGTAATAGGCAAAAATGTCAAAGTGATTTCTTCAGATGCTTTTGCAGGATGCAAAAAATTAAAGCTGGTTACGGTTCAATCTAAAACGGTTTCTAAGGTTGGAAACAATGCCTTTAAAAATATTTCCCTAAAGGCGGTTATTGAGGTTCCTGCTTCCAAACTGAAAGCTTATAAGGAGAAGTTTGATAAAAAGGCAGGAATTCGCTCAACCATGAAAATAAAGAAAAAATAGGAGGAAGGAACATGAAAAATTACGAAAAAGACAACAATCAGATCACAGAGAAAGAACTTTCTTTGAAAGAGCTCTCAGAAGTCAGCGGAGGAGGCGGGCTAAGGCGTGTAAAAAAAGAAAAAACGCATGACATCACAGAAAGCATAAAACAGAGAATTTAGTGGAACGTCTGCGCAGCAGCTTGGATGAAATCTGAGCTGCTGCGCCTTTTCCAAATATAAAGGGAAATGGAGTGCATCATGAATCGTTTATATGAGATGCTGCCACGGCAGAAGAAAATCTGGGAGATTCAGAGACTATATCCAAATACGGATATCTGCAATATTGGAGGATATCTGCATTTGGAGGGAAAATATGACACAAAGCTTTTGCAACGATGCATAGAGATCTTTTTGCAGTGCAACAGTAGTTTTTGGATCAAAGTAAATTCACAGAATAAGATTTATTTTGACAAGATTACCAAATATGCGATGGAGGAGTACGATTTTACAGATCTCACATTACAAGAGGTGGATTCTGTCATGCAATCATGGATTTGTGAGCCAATGCCGCCTTATGACAGTTATTTATTTAACTTTCGGCTGCTGCGTGTTGAGGATAAGGTCCTTATCTTTGAAAAGTTCCACCATTTGATTGCCGATGGTTATGCCGTGGCATTATGTGCAAGGAGTCAGGAAAAAATTTATCAAGAGTTATTAGATGGGAGAACAAATTTTGAAGATGATCAACATTTTTTAGAGGAGTATGCAAAGTTTAAACCAGAGGCTACAGACAAGAACCATGTCAAAAAAGATGATCAAAATAACCGAATGGCATCTTTTGCAAAACGGGCAGTGAGACCAAAGGCAGAGATATTGACAGGATGGATCACCGACGGGGAGAGCAGGGCAGATGACATAGAGTGGTGTCAAAAAAGGTTTCAATATAAAAAGATATGTGAGTTCTGCCGTAAATACAGAGTTTCCGTTGAGGCGTTCATTTATGGATGTATGACAATGTATCTGTGCAGGGCGATGGATGCAGAAGGCTTGGCAATTGGACGAAATTTGTTGAACCGTAGTAAAGATACGCTGCATATGATAGGTCTTCGAGTAGAAACGCGCACTTTTGTGACCGAGCCCAAATGGGAACTTTCAGCTGCAGATTATCTGGCGGATTTAAAGAAAAAGCTTGCAGTTCATGCTTCTGAGACAGAGGATTTCTCTTATCGTCCTGAGATTGAGATTTCCTATCGTCCGCAGCGTTATCTCCCAGCGCCAAAACAGGGGGAATGCCGTGAATTTTTTAATTCCTCTTTGGAAACGCCGATGAAGGTGTTTGTCAATGAAAGCCGTCGGGGCATTGAAGTAGTGGTGAAATACCAAGAAGAGGCTTTGTCTGAGCGCAAAGTACGCCGGATTATGGAGAAGACGTTTTTTTTCATGGAACAGGTATTAAGCGAGCCAGAGATACCCTGCAGCCAGATACAATTACTTCGGGAAAGGGAACGTCGGCAGATCGAATCCATGCAGCGTGGAGCGGAATGGAAGTACACGCTTTCTCTGCCAGAGAGGTTTCTTGACATGGTGCGAAAGCATTCGCAAAAGACGGCTGTCTTATGGCAGGGGAAATCTTATTCTTATCAGCAATTTTATGATCTCGTGAAAACGGTCATGGGGGTAATTGCGGCAAAAGCAGATCCCGGCAAAGAGCACGTGATCGGTCTTTGTCTTTCCCGGACGCCATACCTGCCAGCAGCTATTTATGCATCGTGGCTTTTAGGATATGCGTTTCTCCCGATAAGTCCAGAAGAGACAGAACAGCGCAGAGAGCAGATGTGCCGAGGTTGCGCATTGTGTCTGACAGATGAATTGTTAAGTGAGAAACAGGCTGGCATGGTGGCAGAAGATGTCAAAGCATTGTGCTGTAAAGAGTTACCAGCTTATCAAATTTATACTTCTGGTACGTCAGGAGAGCCCAAAGCAGTGAAGATTTCTCACTATTCTTTAAGCTGCAGGCTAGAATGGATGGAGCATGTCTTTTCAGATGGTATAGAAAGAATCCTGCAGAAGACGAGAAGTTCTTTTGATGTTTCCATATGGGAGCTTGTGCTTCCATTTGCTTTCGGCAAGAGCCTGTGCATGTTAAAGGATGGAGAGGAGAGAAGTCCAAAAGCAATGATCAAGGCGCTTATTTCAAACGGCGTGACAATGGTTCACTTTGTTCCTTCCATGTTTGAACGTTTTCTTTTTTTCCTGCAAAAGCAGCGAACGGAGTTTTCGAAATTAAGATATATTATATTATCAGGGGAGGAACTGGGGGCAGAGCTTGTGCATTGGGCAAAAAAGCTGCTTCCCAGGGTGCAGCTTTATAATCTCTATGGTCCTACGGAGTGTACGATCGACGTCAGTTATTATTGCTGCGAGCAAGGCAGGAACAGGATTCCAATTGGGAAGCCAGTCTATGCTACAAATCTTTCTGTCAGGAATCAGCGAGGGCAATTGCTGCCTATGGGAGTGCAGGGAGAATTGATTGTGGAGGGGGCGCTGGTGGGGATTGGTTCTGACAAAGATCAAGGAGGCTATGGCATTCTCGATGGAAAAAGGATATATTGCACGGGAGACCTAGCAGTCCTTATGGAAGATGGTTTTTTGTACTATGAGGGCAGAAAAGATCAACAGCTCAAAATTCGCGGGATGCGCATAAACCTTATGGAAGTGGAGCGGTGCCTCAACCATGCAGTGCCAGGCGTGAAGTGTCTCGTGTTTACGGTTGGAAACCGGCTCGTCGCATTTTGCCAGGGAAAAGGCACGCCAGAATATATGAGACAAGAGGCAGCCAAGCATCTTGCTTATTACAGCATTCCGTCCGAGTTTATATTTATAGATCAGCTTCCAGTGCAGAAAAATGGAAAAGCAGGACGAAAAGAGCTGGAATATATCTATCAGAACAGATATTGCCAAAAACCGGTTCGAAATGCATTTTCTAAAAACTGGGAGCTTTCCCGCAGGGAAAAAGTGCTTTTATCACTTGCAAAACGCCACTTGAAAAGCAGAGTTCTTGACTTGGATCATAATCTTTGGGATGCGGGGATGGATTCTTTGACAATGTTGTCTTTCCTTGCAGACTGTGAAGCTTATAATATCTGCATTCCATCTGCCGTTTTGTATCACAAGCCAAATTTGAGGGATTTGGCAAAGGAAAGCTTCAACGGTGCGTCTGAAGGCGGGGTGATACAACATTCATTGGTGTTTTTACAACGACATGGTAGTAAGAAGCTTCTTTTGGCAGTTCCATTTGCGGGCGGAACGCCTCTTAGCATCTATCCTCTGACGCGCTGGTTTGCAAAAAACGAGCTTGACGTGGCTTCTGTGAATCTATCATATGAGAAAAATACTTGGGAAGAAAGTATAGAAATGACTGCCAGAGCGGTGGCATCATCTGAACAGTTAAAGGATTATGAAGAAATTTATTTGCTGGGCGATTGCGCAGGCAGTGTTTTGGCAATGCAGATTGCAGCGAAGATCGGCAGTCAGTTACAGGGACTTTTACTTTGCGAGGCGCTTCCAAATTTGAGAAGTTTTTGGGATTATGTTCCAGACCAGATGTTGGAAAAGGTTCTTGGAAGAATAAGAGGCAAGCCTGTTTATGCGGATCAGAAACTGCTTCACTCGTTCCGCAAGGATGTCAAAAGGAGTGCGGCGGCGCTTCGCACCATGGGCGAATTGGATATCAAAGGAAAGATAACGCTTGTATTTGGCGGCAAAGACATGGTCACTTTTGGATATCAGAAACGATATCGCAGATGGCACAGATGGATCCATCAGCCATTCCGGGTTTACCATATTCCCCAAGCAGGTCATTTTCTGATCGAAGACTATCCGTTGAAGATTGCGAAAATCATCCGCAAAGAATTTTTGGATTAAAGCGCAGGAGTCAGAAAAGAGAATTAAAAGATAGAAAGGCAGGGAAAATGGACAAAGGTATCTATCGGAAAAAAAGCATTGACAGAGTATCTTCCCCGGAACAGCTGGATGGATATATCCAGGTGGTGACGCCGGGCGTGTGGCTGATACTTGGCGCAGTTCTTGTGCTTTTGGGATCCGTGCTTTTGTGGAGCGTGACAGGGACGATTGATGTTACGATGGAGGCAAAGGGATATTCTGATGGCTCGTCGGTATATTGTTATCTGGATGAAGCCGGAATTTCTGCCGTTTCCATTGGGATGGAGGCATACATAGGAAATCAAAATGGGAGCGTGGCGTTTGCTGCAAATGTTCCGGAAGCATACGCGGAAGCAGCCGAATTTCTTGGTGGAGATGCGATAGCTCATGCGCTTCATGTTGAGGAAAGCGATTGGAAATATAGAGTCGCTATTTCCGCGGAAAATATAAGAAAAGGAATCTGTCATGTATCGATTGTCACAGAACGAGTCAATCCAATTTCCTATTTGTTGCAACAATAGTCAAAGGAAGCTGCGAATATGAAAATGAAAAATAAAAATACCAACATACCGTCTCCTAAGAAGACTGGGGTTGCCAAAGTTCCAATGATTATGCAGATGGAGGCGACAGAGTGCGGGGCAGCCTGCCTTAGCATGGTGCTCGCATATTATGGCAGGTGGGTGACGTTAGAGCAGGCGAGGCAAGACTGTGGCATTTCCAGGGATGGTTCCAATGCAAAAAATATCTACCAAGCTGCGGCAGCATACGGCTTAAAGGCAAAGGCATATTGTTTTGAACTTTCCGCCTTACGTGAGAAAGCCAGTTATCCTTGCATCATTCATTGGGGATTTAATCATTTCGTGGTTTTAAATGGATTTTGCCGTAAGGGTGCAGTTTTGAATGACCCTGCCAGGGGCTGCACGATGGTTTCGGTGGAGGAATTGGACGAGATGTTCACAGGAGTGTGCCTGATGTTTGAGCCGGGGGAAGATTTTAGACCTGGCGGGGCAAAAAGAAGCATAGCTGAATTTGCAAGAAAGCGCCTGGAAGGGAGTGGCGCAGCGTTTCTGTTTGTAGCGGCAACGACTGCGGCAGCGGCATTGGTTGGAATCTTAGAGCCGGTTTATTCACGAATTTTTATTGACCGGCTTCTGACCAGGCAAAATCAGGCATGGTTGTCATTTTTTTTGTTTGGCATTACGTTTCTGGCTGTGATGCAGATCGTGATTGCATTGCTGAATTCTGTGTATCTGATGAAAATACAAGGGAAGTTTGCGATTGTATCGAATTCAAAATTCATGTGGCATGTGCTGCGTCTGCCGATGAGTTTTTTTTCACAGAGAATGGCTGGGGATATAGCCATGCGCCAGAAAGCAAATCAGGATATTGCCTCCCTGTTGATCGGAGTATTTGCGCCTTTGATCATGGATGGCGTGATGATGCTTTCCTATCTGATCATTATGGCGCGCTACAGCCTGCCGCTTACCTGCATCGGCGTGCTCTCAGTTCTCGTTCATGTTTGGACGGCGGCTGTTATTTCTTCGAAGCGCATAAATATTACCAGAGTGCTGATGCGTGACCAGGGAAATCTGGATGGCGTGACATACGCTGGAATCGAGATGATAGAGACGATTAAGGCCAGCGGTGCAGATCATGGATTTTTTCAAAAGTGGTCAGGCATACAGGCGTCTGTAAATACGCAACGTGGAAATTATGCAAAGCTGGACGGGTATTTAGGCGGGGTTCCGGCATTTATGGCCACGATTTCTGACATTTTGATTTTGACTCTTGGAGCGTATTTTATCATCTATGGGGAATTTACCATGGGAATGCTTTTGGCATTTCAAGGACTTATGCATTCTTTTCGCAAGCCAGCGCAGTCTCTGGTCATGTCAGGACAGAGCTTTCAGGAGATGCGGACAAATATGGAACGCATAGAGGACGTCATGGGGCATTCGATTGAGCCAAGATATTGTGAAAACCTGCTACAGTCAGAAGATACGGCAACGGAGGAATATCATAAGCTGACGGGCATGGTGGAACTTAAAAATATCACATTTGGATATTCTGCATTAAGCGAGCCCTTGATTACGGATTTTTCTCTTTCTATAAAACAGGGACAGCGCATTGCTTTGATTGGGTCTTCTGGATGTGGGAAATCAACGGTTTCAAAATTAATTTCCGGTTTGCATCAGCCGTGGTCTGGAGAGATTTTGTTTGATGGAAAATCAATAACGGAAATTAACCGACAGGTGTTTACAGGTTCGTTGGCAGTCGTGGATCAGGATATTATTTTATTTGAGGATACCATTGCAAATAATATTAAAATGTGGGATTTGACAATTGAAGATTATCAAATGATTCTGGCTGCCAAGGACGCGCAGATTCACGACGACATCATGCAGCGGGATGGTGGTTATCAATACCAGATATTAGAAGGGGGGAGAGACTTTTCGGGTGGACAAAGGCAGAGGATGGAGATTGCCCGTGCTCTTGCTCAGAATCCTGCGATTATCATTATGGATGAAGCGACTTCGGCATTGGATGCAAAGACAGAAAAGGATGTGGTAAATGCGATCAAAGAGAGGGGAATTACCTGCATTGTCATTGCGCATCGTCTTTCAGCGATACGTGATTGCGATGAAATTATTGTAATGGAGCACGGAAAAATTGTGGAACGTGGCTCGCATCTGGAACTGATGGCACAGGGCGGGCATTACAAAGAACTGCTAATGAGAGAATAAAGGAGGCAGTCGTGGGCTGGTTCGATGAACAGATAAAGGAAAAAATCAAAAATGACAAGGAGGCCTTTTCGGATGCGTTGATGGAAATGTCAAACGTCGTTTTGGGGTGCAGAAGCGCCGCGTTTTTTATACAGGATGATCGTAAGGCTGTCATAGGGGCAATCCACGAAATTTTAAAATTCTATCATCTAAAGCCGCAGGAGATTCCTGACAGTCTCAAAGAGATGAACGATATGCTAGAGTATCTTTTGCGTCCGTTCGGCTTTATGTGCCGAAAGGTAAAGCTGACGGGGAATTGGCATAAGGCGGCAATGGGGGCAATGCTTGGCTCCTATAAAGAGAGCGGGCGGGCTGTTGCGTTTCTTCCGGCAAAAGGCGGCTATGAGGCGCGGGATGAGAAAACGGGGCAAAAAATTAGGGTAACGGCAATAAATGCGCAGATGTTTTCGGCGGATGCTTTTTGTTTTTACCGACCGCTGCCCTTAAATGCAGTGGGAATGAAAGGGCTTTTGTCTTATATTTTTCAGACAATATCCTTTTCGGATTTTGCAGTAATTGCATTGGCAATGTTTACAGTGGCGTTGCTTGGGCTTTTGACACCCTGTGCGAACCAGTTGATCTTTGTCAACGCCATCAGCAATAGGAGCACGAATATACCTGCCTCCTGTGCAATTCTGCTGAGCGGGTCCGCAATTGCTATTGCTATGATTTCAGCTGTCAAACAGCTTACGTTGGCAAAGATCAAGATAAAAATGGATGTTGCCGTCACAAGCGCTTCTATGATGCGCCTGCTCTCCATGCCGACGGCTTTTTTTCAGAAATACAGTCCAGGAGAGCTTGCAGGCAAGATGCAGGATATCAATGGTTTATGCGGCATGATTGTGGATTTTTTACTGACAGTCGTCCTCTCGGCGGCATTATCGATGATCTATTTGTTTCAAATTGACGCATATGCCAAAGCATTGATGATGCCAGTTTTGTTTGTTTTGGCGTTGTCGTCTCTGTGCGCAGTGTTTTTTTCGCTGATGGAAATCAAAATTGCAAAAGAAAAGGCGTATGCTTCAACGAAAGAGGACGGCATTGTTTTTTCTATTTTTTCTGGCATTCAGAAAATTAAATTGGCAGGGGCGGAGCAGCGGGCGTTTGCGAAATGGGCAAAACAGTATCAGCAGGCAGCGAAACTGCAATATGATCCGCCAGTTTTCCTAAAAGTAAAATCTGTAATATTAAAAGCGATAGCTCTCGCAGGCTCGATTTTAATTTATATCAAAGGGATGCAAACAGCGATCTTGCCAGCAAATTATATCTCATTTACAGTTGCATATTCTATGTTGACTGGCGGCTTTTCCCTGTTGATCGAGTCTTCGGGGATTCTTGCAGAAATTTATGCGATTTTTTTTACAATCCGTCCAATTTTAGAAGAGATTCCAGAAGTGGCGGAGGAAAAAAAGGTGGTGACGAGTCTAAGTGGCGGCATCGAATTAAATAATGTTTCTTTTCGCTATAAAGAGGACATGCCCCTTATTCTTGATAACCTTTCTCTAAAAATCTGTCCAGGACAGTACGTAGCCATCGTTGGAAGGACAGGGTCTGGAAAATCTACGTTAATGCGTCTCTTGCTGGGATTTGAAAAGCCTCTTAAGGGGGACGTCTATTTTGATGGCAAGGATTTAAGCCGTCTGGATTTAAAGTCTTTGCGGAAGTTTATGGGCGTGGTATTGCAAAATGGTAAATTATTTCAAGGGGATATATTTTCTAACATTACAATTTCATCTTCAAATCCAACTATGGAGCAGGCGTGGGAGGCAGCAAAGATTGCCGGAATAGCGGAAGATATTCGCAGCATGCCTATGGGGATGAATACCATTGTCTCGGAAGGAGGAGGCGGGTTTTCTGGCGGGCAGAAGCAGAGGCTTTTAATTGCCAGGGCGGTGGCATCTAAGCCCAAAGTGCTGTTGTTTGATGAAGCGACAAGCGCTTTGGATAATATTGCGCAAAAGCAGGTCTCAGAAGCCCTGGGAAACCTGAATTGCACAAGAATTGTGATAGCGCACCGTCTGTCAACGATAATGCAGTGTGACAGAATTGTCGTATTGGATCACGGACATATCGTGGAGGATGGGACTTATGACGATTTGCTGAAAGAAAATGGCTTTTTTGCAGATCTGGTGAAACGGCAAAGAGTAGATGCTTCATGATAGTCATCAACTGCGCCTCAACTTTAAGCAGAGCTGAAAGAGGGAATGTCAGCGCCTTGTGATTAATTTTACAAGGCGCTTTGTCGCATATACTTTGACCTTGGGATGAATGTTTCGAAATGCATTTTTTGCGATTGATTTTAATTTCTTTGATTTTATAGTGATCTTTTGCAGTTTTCTACAGTTGTAGAATGCACGGTCAGAGATTTTCGATATGTTAGTGCCGATGGTGAGACGTTTCAGCGAAGTGCATCCGGAAAAACATTCGCTGCCAAGTGTCTTTACCGTATCTGCAATGCGCACAGTTTCTAAATTCTTACAATTTTTAAAAGCTTTTTTATCGATGGCAGTAATCTGAAATCTGGCGTTCTTGATTTTAACAGTATTTTTTACTGAGAGAGAGTACAAGGACGCCTTTTTTTGAGTTGTTTTCATAAGAGTCACTGTTCCAGTTCCGTTTGTCGCTGCGTTGGTGACTTTGTATTTGAATCCTTCTATGGCATAAGTGCCGCCTTTTTTAATTTGTGCAGAGTTATTTTCTTGTGAAAGCGCAGGTGGTTTTGAGGGCGTCTCTGGCACAAGGTCTGTTGCTTCGTTGTAGACAAGGATGGAAACCTGCCGTATATGTTGTTTGGAGGAGGTGACGGTAATGGTAGCTGTCCCGCTCTTTTTGGCGTGAATAGTGCCATTGTGATCGATCTCTGCGATTTGGGGATTGCTGCTGTGAAAGATAAGTGATCTGTCATCCGTAGTGTTGGCAGGGATATAGGAGACAGCAAGCTGCAAACTGCTTCCCGCTTTCATAGTAAGCAGATGGGAGGCGGACACTGTGATGCCCAACAGAGGAATCACTTTTTCAGTATGGGAGGGGTCATGTTCTGCTGTGACAAGAAATTCCTTTTGGCAGGAGAAGATTTGGGTATCAGAGTGGTTTGCTCCATTTTGATAAGAAATCTCTATCTGAATTTGCTGTGGTAAAGCAGGATCAAGTCCCTCTTCCATGGAAAAAAAGCAAGTGCCATTGTAACTTGAAAGCCCAGGAAAAGTCTCAAGTTCTTGTATGCCGCAGTTGGAATCTATATTCAGCGTGTCAGAGGAAATCGTAATGTTGATGTTTTTAGCCAGGCAACCCCGGTTCGTAACTTTATAGTTCAGGCTATAAGCGTTTGTATCGTCCTTTTTTATCGAGTAGTTGCCCAGAACAAGATTTGGCTGTGGCTCAGTGGTCAGGAGCTTATGTAAGTTGATGCGCCGGAATCTATGGTTTTTGCCATAAAGGTCTGTAAACATGATATCATTTTCACCACAACTCATCAGATGAGCGGTCAAATTTTTTGGGCTGTAAAGCCCCAAAGACTGATATTTTGCGGCGAGCAGCGCGGCGCAGCCAGATACGATTCCTGAGGACATCGAAGTTCCATTCATAATTTTATTAGCTCCATTGTAAGTGCAAGAGAGGATGCTTTCGCCAGGAGCGGCAATTTCATATTTTGGCTCGCTGCCGCTTTGAAAGTCCCAATTAGAAAAAGAGGAAAGCTGATGTTGCTTTCCATAGGACATGACGCCTGTTACATAGGGATAGGCGGCAGGATAGTAATTACCGCAGCTTGTATAATTTGAATCGCAAGTGGGCAATCCCTGGTTGCCGGACGATGCCACGAGAATTGCTGATTCTGCGGCATATTCTAATGCTTCTTCTAAAATGGAAGGATAGGTAAGAGCGCTGATTGACAGATTGATCACTGATGCGCCATTGTCTGCAGCATATCGCAGGGCTTCTGCGACATCTGCGGCATGGAAATTACCGTAGGCGTCTCCGGCTTTGAGGATCATAAGCTGTATGCCAAAAGGGTTTGATGATTCTGTTACGCCAGCAGTTTGCAAGATACAGCCTGCAACATGAGTCCCGTGTCCCTTAATGGTACTTACAGAATCATCCAAAGGATCGCTGTTATGATGATAAGTATCAATGCCATAGAAATCATCCACATATCCATTTCCATCGTCATCCACGCCAGGAACGCCGTTGATTTCTGCAGAATTATGCCAAAGAGCATGTTTGATCAGAGGATGGTCGTAATCGCAACCTGTGTCAATCACGGCGACAATGACGGGGATGGAAACGTCAAGCTGTTGCTCTGACAAAGCCACCCATGCATCCTTTGCCTGGATGTCGTCTAAAAACCATGTATCGGCAGTTACATCTGTGGATGCGTGGACCAAAGAAAGACAGAAACAGAGTGCGAGAAACACAGAAAAAAGAAATATTAATATCGGATAAAAAAGGCGTAATGTTCTCGCTTGGTTCATAGCTTCCTCCTGTCGGGACACTGATTTTGCATCGTGTACTTTCATTTTATAATATTTAAATCCATTCGTAAAGGAAAATAGTTTTTTGAGTTTCCGCATTTATTCCTGCGACAGCCCCAAAAAAGCGGAAATTCAAGAAATAATTTCTTAGTGTTGCGGTCGGTGATTCATATGGGAAAAGCCTACATGCATATCTTGAAAAAACAATGATTTTAGCAGGAGGACAGCCATAGTTGAAAGGGAAAGAATCAATTCAATATACAGTGGAAAGAGAATTTTTAGCAAAATTTTCCGTAGAAGAATTGCTGATCCGCATTGTGAAAGCCCATCGGAACCAGGATGTTGAAAAAGAAGGCATTGCAAAGTGAGGCAGACGCAGAAATGAATTCGAAAACAAATTATGGCATGATGCTGTTTACAGGTACAGCAGCCGGACAGGTGAGGAAATGAAAAAATCAGAATTATTTTACACGGCTGTTTATATCAGGTTATCAAGGGAGGACGGCGACAAAGAAGAAAGTGACAGCGTAGGGAATCAGAGGAAGCTTTTGACAGAATATGTTTCAAAAATGGAAAATCTTATCATCTATGACGTCTATGTAGACGATGGGTATACAGGCACTAGTTTCGACCGTCCCAGTTTTAAGAGAATGATTGCAGATATAGAACAAGGGAAGGTGAACTGCGTCGTTGTAAAGGACTTATCCAGGTTTGGACGGGATTATATTGATACTGGGCGATATCTGGAGCGTGTATTTCCAGAATTAGGGGTGCGGTTTATCTCCATATCAGACGGGATTGACAGCGTCCGGCAGGCGTATGACATGCTTTTGCCGATTAAAAATATTTTTAACGAACAGTATGCAAGGGATATTTCAAAAAAAATCCAGGCGACGGTAAAATCAAAACAGAAAGCAGGTGAGTTTATAGGTTCTTTCACCAGTTATGGTTATAAGAAATCGCCCGCAGACAAGAATAAGCTTATCATTGACGAATACGCCGCAGAGGTGGTAAGGAAAGTATTTCGCCTATATGTAGCAGGAATGGGAAAACAGAGCATTGCCAAGCTTTTAAATGCCCAAGGAATCCTTTGCCCGTCCGAGTATAAATTGGCAAACGGTGAGAACTACAAGAACTGTAACCGTCTCGAAAGCACCTCTTACTGGACATATTCCACGATCAACATCATGTTGAAGAATGAGATGTATAGGGGAAACATGGTGCAGGGCAAAAAACACCAGCGCATGAGAAGCAGGCAGAAACTGGTGGAGAAAGAAAATTGGATCGTGGTCAAGGGCACGCATGAGCCAATCATTGACCTAGAAACCTGGGAAAAGACACAGAAACTTTTGTCAAAAAGGCGTAGGGATATGAACTTGAAAGAAAATAAGAACATTTTTGCAGGGTTTATCATATGTGCGGACTGCGGCCGGGCGATGATGAAAAATTCTTGGAAACGTGCAGATGGGACAAAAGCATATTCTTTTTACTGCGGGACATATAAGCGCCACGGGAAAGAGTATTGTACGCCGCATACGCTGCCGCTTTATGTCCTTGAAGAGATTGTGCTCAATGACTTAAGAGCGATAATCCAAAACGTTGATGATCTGCAAAGGCTTATAGAAAGTCCGCCTTTTCCTGATTTTAAAGTGGAAGAAACTGCGAAGAAAGAACTTATGAGAGTAAAAAGCGAATTAGGGAGGATGCAGAAATTAAAGAAATCAGCCTATGAAGATTATAAGGAGGGAATGATTTCAAAAGAAGAATTTTTGACTTACCGTGAAGATTACCTGAAAAAAGAAGAGCTTTATAAAAAGCAGATCAAGACACTGGAAGAAAAAATGAAAGAAAGCGTTACGGAGGGCATGTTTCAGACGCCGTGGCTGAAAAGGCTGCTGGAGATGAAAGATATTGAAAAACTGGACAGAGACATGATTGTGGAGATGATAGACCAGATTGTTGTGTATGAAGACCACAAAATTAAAATTAGATACAATTTTGGAAATCAATTGGAACATTTGTTTTCTAATGTATATCAGGAAAACAAAGCGGTTTAAATAGAGCGCATTTGGAATCTGTTTTTCATCTAGGAAAGAACGCAAGGTTGATAAGACTTTTAAAATTAAGAACATATGGAAATCCTCAAAACAAGCGATTTTGAGAAGAACACGGAATATTTGCGCATATAACATCCAGCACACGGCGGTTACGACAATGGAGCTTCTTTCCAGGGCAGAAAAGAGAAGGATGATACGCTTGAGGTTGCTCTTGCAGTGGGGCAGAAGCTTAAAGATGCAGGATATAACGTTTTGTATACCAGGACGACAGACCGTTACGATTCCCCTTTTGAAAAAGCACAGATTGCAAATCGCTCTGGCGCAGATTACTTTATTTCTTTTCACCGCAACTCAGGAACTATCCCAAATACTTACAACGGGACCCAGGCGCTTGTTTATGCGGCTGATACAGAAGCAGAACGGCTGGGAGAAATCATTAATCAGGAACTGGTAGATTTTGGATTTAAGGATTTGGGAGTCGTGGAACGTCCGGGGCTTGTGGTGCTTCGAAGAACCCAGATGCCGGCAGTTCTGATGGAACTTGGATTTATCAATAACGACATGGATAACCAAATGTTTGACCAGCGCTTTGGGGAGATGGTAGACGCCATTGTCACGGGCGTGGAGAAAGCGATTCCCATAGATGCGTCTGCAAACCGGTATGGGGTGCAGGTGGGACTGTTTCGCCATGAATCCAATGCCGAATATCTCAAGGAACAATTGGAAAGCCAGGGATATTTTGTAACGGTACGAAGAGATGAGCCTTATTACGCCGTGGTAGTGGGACGGGAAGCGACTTTGGAGGATGCCAAAGATCTTCAGGATCAGCTTCGTCAAGAAGGTTATGATACCTTGGTAGTAAGAGCTTGATAGAAAAATCTAAAATAGGGCTTTACATTTTGTGGAAGATTTTGTATAATGAACGCATCTTTTGTTGAATGTTTGAACTTATAATTACCTATCGGTCAGCACGAAATCCGTGCAATAATCCCAAAGATAAAGTGAATGGAATAGAAAATTCTTATTATATCGAGTGTTGATTTCCCTCCGTCCAATTAAGGAGAGGGTTCAATGAAAATAGCGTTTTGGAGCGAACAGAAAAGAGCAGGGACAACGTTTAATTTGTCTGTGATTGCATGTGCGTCAGTGATAAAGCATCCCATTTCAGCCGCAGTGGTTTCAGGAGGGTATCGGAATGAGGCGCTAGAGAGGGGGTTGCTGGATACGCAGGGTCTTGCTTCAAAGATGGAAAGACTTAGCCTGGGGCATATGGAAGAATCTTTTCTGGCAGCCGAGACACAGGAATATTTTACTGTCACAGGGCTGGATTGCCTGCTTTTTAAGCAGCGTGAAGAGCTCACAGAGACGGTCTTGAAAGCGAATATGCGCCAAGTTGTCAAAGACAGGATGTATTGCCTGCCTTCTAGCGTGAGGACAGAACGGGAATGGTGGAGGCAGGACGGTTCCTTTGTGCGCATGAGCAGAGTGCTGGATGCTGTGGAATCATGTTTTGACGTAGTATTTATTGACTGTGGAAGCAGGAAAGATGATTATGCACAGAAAGTCTTAAAGGAAGCCGACGTCTGTGTGCTTAACATCAATCAGGAGAATCCGGAAATTAGGAATTTTTATCGCAATCCCCGCAAATATCCTGGAAAGCCGTTTTTACTTCTAGGAAATTATTTTGAGGATGCCTTGTATAACAGGGGAAATCTTTATCGTATTTATCGTGTCGAGGAGGAACTTCTTGGGGCGGTGCCTTACAATCCCTGGCTTCAGGCGGCGAGCCAAAAGGGCAAGCTTCTAAATGGCGTGAAGCGTTGCCTGGAGCAAGAGGCATTGGGAAAGAATGTGGAATTCTCAAGGGAGCTGGTGCGGACGGTTGATCTGATCCTGAAACTGGCAGGCTTGGCGCAATAAAGAGAGCCAGAATGTCTGCCCCGGCGGAAACCGGGGCAGGAACCATGGCTGAAGCCTGGTTTGAAAGATTTTAGTTAGCAGGTTTCCGGTTCAGGATATGACTTGCCAAAGGTTTCTACGGTGACGGCTTTCATTATCTGAGGCTCCATAGGGCGGTCAGAAAAGTCTGTAGCGGTTTCAGCGATTTTATTTACTTGCTCCATGCCTTCGGTAATCTTTCCAAAAGCGGCGTAAGCTCCGTCTAAATGCTGGGAATCCTGATGCATGATGAAGAATTGGGAACCAGCGGAATCTGGAACCATGGTGCGCGCCATAGAGAGAACGCCAGCGCTGTGCTTCAAACTGTTTTCAAATCCATTTTGAGAGAATTCGCCCCGTATGCAGTAGCCGGGCCCTCCCGTTCCAGTGCCGTCAGGACATCCTCCTTGAATCATGAATCCTTTGATTACGCGGTGAAAGCAGAGACCATCATAGTATCCTTTTTGGATAAGGCTGATAAAGTTATTTACCGTGTTGGGTGCAAGTTCGGGGTATAGTTCCGCTTTCATAATTCCCCCGTTTTCCATCTCAAATGTTACAATTGGGTTTTGCGCCATTTTCATTACCTCTTTCTTTTTTTGTCAAAGCATGCATATGTGGCACAGCGTAGAACCAGAATCTAAAAGCCGTCTTATCCTGGACTTTGAAAGACCAGGAATCGAGGTCTGCCGTGTCTTTTGAAAGCGGCTTTTCCGCTGTTAATTCTGGCGCTGCATACAGCTTTTCTTGGACATTATACCGTGAATTTGTGATTTCGTAAAGCCAGAATACTATCGACAGGAATTGCGTATATTTTCAGAGGGGCAATGATATTCTTTTAGAAAAATTTCACTTCATCGATATGCCATCGATATACGAAAGGGGAACTAACACTCATGGCAGATAAAATATTTGAAAACAACCAGGTAACCATTACGGGGGAAATTGTTTCTGATTTCCAATACAGCCACGAAGTATTTGGAGAAGGGTTTTATATGGTAGAGGTATCTGTGAATCGGCTCAGTAATTTTGCAGATATCATTCCTATGATGATTTCAGAACGGCTCATTGATACCCAGTGCAGTTATATCGGACAGTATATCCGGGTGGACGGTCAGTTTCGTTCTTATAACCGGCATGAGGAGAAGAAAAACCGCCTGGTTCTGTCTGTTTTTGTGCGCGAGCTTGAATTTGTGGATGAAATTCCCGAAGGTGAGAAAAGCAATCAGATTTTCCTAGACGGCTATATCTGCAAAGAGCCTATTTACAGGAAGACGCCGCTGGGACGGGAAATTGCAGATCTTTTGATTGCAGTGAACCGCTCTTATGGGAAATCAGATTACATACCATGTATCTGCTGGGGCAGAAATGCAAGATATGCTTCAGGGTTTGAAATTGGCGGTCATGTCCAAGTATATGGAAGAATTCAAAGCAGGGAGTATGTAAAAAAACTTTCTGAGACGGAAGTAGAACACAGGGTTGCTTATGAGGTATCAGTAAGCAAAGTCGAATATCTGGAGTAAAGGTCCCAAAACACCAGATCAAACACGCTCTAGAAACCATGATTGACAGCAGAATTTTGACTAAGATTTGCATTTTCCAAGGGTTTGTGGTATCTTAAAATGGGCTTTAAAAGAGAAAGGAAAACGGCATGTGTGAGGAAAAGGTTACTGTTTATTGCGGAGACGGAAAAGGTAAGACGACAGCAGCGCTTGGATATGCAGTGCGATCGGCAAGTCAGGGAGACAGCGTTATCATGATTCAATTCCTGAAAGGGAAGAGGGAAGAGGAATTGGAGTTTTTGCGCAGATTAGAACCAGAGATGCGTATGTTTAGTTTTGCAAGATCAGAGAAGAATTTTTCAGAGCTGTCTGGGGAGGAGCAGCAGGAAGAGAAAATGAATATCCGCAATGGCTTTAATTTTGCCAGGAAGGTATTGGTGACAGGAGAGTGCAACCTGTTGATTTTGGATGAATTTCTGGGACTTTTGGACAATCATATGATATCCCAGCAGGATCTGGACGCACTGATGAACGCCAAATCTGAGGATACCAGGATCATATTTACTGGGAGAGTGATGAGCGACATGCTGCGTAAATATGTTGGAAATATTTACGAGATTCATGAGAGCTGATCAAATGCTTGCCTTGTCAGGCTATCAAGCTGGAATGGCGGAAGATATGGAAAGAACCATTTCTTCACCCTTGACTTTGCAGATAGAAAATGCTATATTGAACGTAGTTGAATAGTAAAGGGATAGAGGTTGCGTGAATCATAAGTAGCTTATCGGATGTGGCAGGCACAGAGGATGGTAAGTGAAAGGGAGGAACGCCGAAAGAATTGATTTCCTGCACAGAGATTCTTGGGCATAGGGTGAATAATCCTATGACTGTCATCTGATATGGATGGGGCGCTATCAAAGATTTGTTGTGCAGAAAGCTTTCTGCATGTTCTCAGGAATTAAGCCGGCTCAGTAGTCGGCTTCTTGTTGTCTTATAGATAATTTCAACAAAATATCCAAATAGGGTTTAGAGGGCAAAATGCTTAATCCTAACAGGATAACAAGCCCTCTGGGCAGGATTATAAGAAATTAGTTATGTTTAAGGAGGAAATAATATGGCGCTTTTCAAGGGAGCAGGCGTTGCGCTGGTGACGCCGATGAAAGAAAATCTGCAAGTGGATTTTGATAAGTTAGCAGAGCTTTTGGAAGATCAGATTAAGAATGAGACAGACAGCATTATTATCACAGGTACTACAGGGGAAGCGTCTACGCTTACAGAAGATGAGCATTTGGAAGTGATCCGTGCTGCCGTATCTATTGTCAATAAACGGATTCCGGTAATTGCCGGAACAGGCTCTAACTGTACCAGGACTGCAATCGACTTGTCCCGGCGGGCACAGGAGGCAGGCGTAGACGGGCTTTTGATTGTGACGCCCTATTACAATAAGGCGACGCAGAAAGGATTGATTAGCCATTATACACAGATTGCTAAGTGCGTGGACATTCCGATCATCCTATACAATGTCCCAGGCAGGACCGGCTGTAAAATTGCAGCGGATACGGCGGCAGTTTTGGCAAGAGATGTGGAACATATTGTGGGAATGAAAGACGCGGTGGGAGATATTTCCTATACATTGAGGCTGATGGAGCAGACCCAGGGTGATTTTGAATTGTATTCCGGCGAGGACGGACAGGTGATACCGCTGCTTGCCTGTGGCGGAATCGGCGTGATTTCCGTACTTTCTAACGTGGCGCCCAAATTCATGCACGACATGGTGATGAATTATCTTAACGGCAAGCAAAAGGAAGCGCTTGCGATGCAGTGGAAAGCAATACCGATGGTGGATGCGCTGTTTTGCGAGGTGAACCCTATTCCGGTAAAAGCAGCTATGAACTTAATGGGATGGAAGACAGGTCCCCTCAGGGCTCCGCTTAGCGAAATGGAACCTGAGAATTTAAAGAGGCTTGCCAAGGCTATGCAGGATTTTGGCATTTCTGTGCCAATGCCGGTTTAATACGCCAGAGGAGGAAGCGGAAATGATAAAGATGATTATGCATGGCTGTAATGGGAAAATGGGCAGAGTGATTAGCGCCATTTGTAAAGAAGATGATGCAATCGAGATTATAGCGGGAGTGGATCCTTATCAGGGCATTGAGAACGATTATCCCGTATTTTCGAATATCACAGAGTGTGATGTGGAAGCGGACGTAGTGGTAGATTTTGCGTCAGCATCGGCAGTAGACGGGTTGCTGGATTACTGTGTTGCTCATGAACTTCCAGTGGTGTTGTGTACCACGGGCCTGAGCCAAGAACAGCTTGCCAGAGTGGAGGAAGCCAGCAGAAAGACTGCGATATTAAAGTCTGCCAATATGTCTCTGGGAATCAATATGTTGATGGAATTGCTTCAAAAAGCCGCTAAAATATTAGCTCCGGCAGGATTTGACATGGAGATTGTAGAAAAGCACCATAACCAGAAAGTGGACGCACCTAGCGGAACAGCCCTTGCCCTTGCTGACTCTATCAATGAGGCATTGGAGAATGCATACTCTTATAAGTACGATAGGACCCCAGACAGAAAAAAGCGTGAACAATATGAGATTGGAATTCAGGCGGTGCGCGGCGGCAGCATCGTGGGAGAGCATGAAGTGATTTTTGCAGGAACAGACGAGGTGATAGAGTTTAAACATACCGCATATTCTAAAGCTGTATTTGCCAAAGGGGCAGTGGAAGCAGCAAAATATCTTGCTGGAAGATCTGCTGGAAGATATGAGATGCAAGATGTCATAGCAGAAAGATAGCCGCTTCAAAAAACAACGATATCAGGGTTTGAAAATGGAATGGGGCGTGGTGATATCAAAAGTCAATCTATACACAAAGGAAAAAAGTTCTTGGCTGCTCTCTTAAGCCTTGTGATGCTCTGTGCGGCATGGTCCTGCCTCTCGACGCTGGCGCAAGCAGCGGATAAGCGGACAGTGAAGGTTGCGTTCTTCCCCATGGATGGCTACCATGTTAAGACAGGAGCGCAAAGCTATGACGGCATGGATGTGCAGTATCTGAAAGCATTATGCGAGTTTGCGAACTGGAAGATAGAATATGTCGAATGCGACAGCTGGGATGCGGCATTGGCGCTTTTGGCGGAAAAAAAGGTGGATCTGGTGGGGTCTGCACAGTTTTCTGAGGAGCGTTCAAAGGTATATCAGTATGCATCGCTTCCCAGCGGGTATACGTTTGGGGTGATCGCCTCTAAGAGTGACAGTGATTTGGCTTATGAGGATTTTGAAGCCATGAAAGACGCTACGTTTGGAATGGTGAAGACTTATGTGCGTAAAAACGAATTTCTGCAGTATCTTAGAGATCATGGGGTCAGTGATCCAGATATTGTCATTTATGATACCACGGCAGATCTTCAAGAAGCGTTAGAGAGCGGGAAAATTGACGCGTATATTCATACGTTTACAGAGATTAGGGAGGGGCAGCGCCTGATTGGGCGCTTTGCCCCGATGCCGTTTTACTATATTACATATCAAGGCAACGACGATGTAACCAGGGAGCTCAATCAGGCAATTGCAGATTTGAAAATCAGCCAGCCTGAGCTGGAAACAAAGTTGATGAATCAATTTTATCAGAGCAAGCTGGACAAGACCGTGGTTTTCACGACAGAGGAAAAATCTTATATTGCAGATGTGAAAAAGATTGTAGTGGGTTATCTTGACGGTCACTATCCATTTTGCTATGAGGAGAATGGGGCGTGCAAAGGGCTTACAAGAGAGCTGCTAGACAATGGATTGAAATCCACAGGGCTATGCCTTGAGTATCAAAAATTTGACAATTCCAAGGACGCAAGCGACGCTTTGAAAGAGGGAACTGTGGACGTGCTCTCTTATTGCACGGATACCAAGGAACAATTAAACCAGCAGGGATTTACCATGATTCGGGAGTATGCAGAAATTCCTTTGATTGTGGCGATGAAAGAAGAAGGAAACTTAAGCAAGGTGGAAACGCTGGCAACCGTAGCTTATTTAGAGGAGGAGGCGGACAGGGACTTTGATTTAGAACGGGTATCGCTGATTATTTATGAGACGCAGCAGGAATGTCTGGATGCTGTCTCAAAAGGAAAGGCAGACGCAGTATTGTGCGATGGTTATTTGTCAGAATATTTGATGGGAACAGAACTTTCATACAGCGATATGGAGGTCAAAGGCGTATTAAGCGGCGAACATTATATTTCAATTGCGGTGCGCAGCGACAACGTTTGTCTTGGCGGAATATTAAGTAAAATTATAGAAAAAATTGATGCCAGAAGAGTCAGCGAATATATTCTGGAGAGCAATGTCTATGCGGTGATGAGCTTTGACCGTTTTTTACGGAATCACAGCCTTGAAATTATCTTGTTGCTCGTGGTCGTGGTGGTAGTCGTCCTGCTAGCAGCTTTCCATATGATCAAGGATAGCAAAAAGATTCAAAAGCTGATGTATAAAGACACTGAAATGGATATTTGGAATCTGAATTACCTGATTTATCATGGGATGATGAAGCTTTTGCCAGAACGCAAAGAGAAGCGGTATGCAGTAGCATGTTTGAATATCTCGCAATTCCGGCGCTATAATATCATTTATGGATGGAATGCCGGACAGAAATTGTTGGGGGCGTCTGCCAGGCACCTAAAAGAGAATTTGGATAAAAATACGGAAATATGTGCCAGAAGCCAGGGCGACCGTTTTGTGCTTTTGCTCGCCTATCAGGAGCCGGAGGAGTTTTTTCAGAGGCTTCGGGAGATAGAGAGCACGATTGAGGAACATATTTATCTGGAGACGGATAATCATATGACGATTCAAATGGGGGTTTATCTGGTCCCGCAGGATAGCGATGATTTGAGGCTGGCAGTGAACTATGCGACGCAGGCGCTGGAGTTTGTAAAAGAAAGCCGTCTCAGCGATGTAATATTTTATGATGAGAGTTTAAAGAATATGTTAAAACAGCGCCACGAGCGAGAAAAGCTTTTGGAATCGGCAGATATAGATCAGGATTTTGTGACTTACTACCAGGCCAAAGTAGATATCCGCAGCGAGCAGGTCATTGGAGCGGAGGCCTTGGTGAGATTCCTAGATCCTTCGGCTGACAAAGCTGTGAGGTCTCCAGGATTTTTTGTGCCCTACTACGAACAGACTGGCAGGGTGACGGAGATTGATTTCTTCGTATTGGACTGCGCCTGCCGAATGCTGCGGCGGAGAATGGATGCAGGAAAGAGGGTAGTCACCGTCTCGTGCAATTTTTCGAGAATGCATTTCATCAAACCAGATTTTCCAGAGAAGTTTGAAGCGGTTCTTCAGAAGTATCAGATTCCCAAGGAATTGATCGAAGTTGAGATTACGGAGACGATTGTAGTGGAAGAATTACAACAGCAGTTGGTCAAGGGCACGCTTGACATGCTGCGTGACCGCGGGGTCCGTCTCTCCATTGATGATTTTGGCTCTGGATATTCTTCTTTGGGCATTTTTGAGCAGATTCCGGCTTCTGTTATCAAGCTGGACCGTTCTTTTCTTTTAAACCAAAAGGACAGAGGGCGCCAGATTAAAATTATGAAAAGCATCGTTAATTTGGCGCAGGAACTAGATGCTCAGATTGTGTGCGAAGGAGTGGAGACCGACAAGGATGTGGAACTGATGCAGGAAATCGGCGCTTATGTTGCACAGGGTTATCGCTATGCCAGGCCTGTGCCAGAGGCGGAGTTTGAAAAAAAGCTGGATCATAATTTGTCTTAAGGAAAGCGTGAGGAATGAGTGATGCTGAAAATACTGCATACGGGCGATCTTCATATTGGGCGTGAATATAGCAAGCAGGAGCAGGAAAATCCCCAAATTGCAAAACGATACCGGCAGGCGAGGCTGGATGCGCTAGTATACGCGGTCCGCCTGGCGAATGAAAGAAACTGTGATTACTTTGTAGTGGCGGGAGATTTGTATGACAAGAAGGCTATTTCTGTGAAATTGCAGGAGATGGTCTGCGGCATACTTGGCGAATGTGCATGTCCGGTTCTAGTAATTCCTGGTAATCATGACTATTATGAGGGAGATGAGGACCATCTGTGGAATACGTTCCGAAGTCATGCCAGAGAAAATACCGTTCTGCTTACAGAGCAGCAGCCCTATGTGAAAGAAAGCGGAAAAGCAGTTTTTTATCCCTGTATCTGTAAAGACCGTTACTCCAAGGATAACGCTCTGTCTTGGCTCAAAAGATGTCAGGGAAGGGATTCTGCTAAATGGAATATCGGCATTGCCCATGGCGCCCTAGAAGGACTTTCTTATGATCAGGAAAAAAAATATTATTATATGACAAAAGAGCAGCTAAATCGTTGTGACATGGATTTATGGCTGCTGGGGCATACGCATGTTCCAGAGCCAAAGGGTCAAAAGATCAGGGATCAGCGTATTTTTAACGCGGGCACGCATCAGCAGACGGATTTTGCAGACAATGCGCCTGGTTCTGTGTTTCTAATTGAGGCAATTGACAAAAATCAGATCATTGCGGAACAAATATTTACCAGCGTGATTCATTTTGCGAAGAAAGAGATCGTCCTGCTTCACGGAGAGAGCCTGGAAGAAAAGCTGGCTGCGGTGATAGCAAGTTATGACAAAGAAAACACGTCGTTACGAGTGACTATTTCTGGCATTGCCCTGGCAGAAGAGTATCAGAGAAAGCATGAGATCTACGAACGAGCCAGGGTAGATTTTTTGAAGCTGGAGATAGAGGACGGAAAGTTGCGCCAGGAGATTACCATGGACGCCATCAATACGGAGACGGTGGAGGGCTCCTTGGAGAACCGTCTACTGAGGCGGTATCTGGACGATCCAGAGTTGCTTCATCTGGCATTTGCGCTGGTCCAGGACTGCAGAGAGGACAGATGATATGAGACTGAAACATTATCTTGCAGAGCAGTTTGCAGGGATGCGTGAGGCGGACGTTTCTTTTTCCGATGGAATGAATGTGATTCTTGGTAGCAACGAGGCGGGAAAAAGTACGATGATATCTGCCATATACAGCATTCTTTTCGTGCCGTCCAAGCTTGATAAGAGAAAAAACAAGGACTTTATGGAGTTGTTTTTTCCCTCAAGCCATGCGGCGACCATCGACGCAACTTTGGAGTTTTCGCATCAGGGGAAAGAGTACTCTCTCACCAGGGTGTGGGATAGAAACGGTACAGAAAGCGCTGTAAAGTTAACACAGGCTGGCGGGGCAGTAAGCAGGGGCACAGAGGCAGAGTCAAAATTGAAAGAGATTCTTCAATATGGGGCGGCTGTATATGGAAATCTGATCTTTGGAAGGCAAAATTACATCAAAGAAATTCTTGCCTGGTGTTTTGATTTTTTTGCATCCAGAGGAGAAGACGCAGCCGAGGTTAGAAATGTGATTGCGGCTGCATTTTCGGCGGCAGGAGGAATTTCAGAAGACAAGCTTGCATCTGCGCTGGAGAGCCGTATGAAAAGCATGTCTGGAAGATGGGATTTTGAGAAAGATCAACCAGAGGGCGGCAGAGGGATTGAAAGACCCTGGTCAAATGGGAAAGGCAGTATTTTAGAGGCTTATTACGCATTTAAGAGCGCCGAGCAGGAATACGCAGAGGCGGTTTGCGTCGAGGAGGAGCTAGCGGTAAAAAACCAGCGCTACGCACAACTTACAGTCCAAAGAGTGAGATTAGAAGAGCAACAGAAGAATCTGCAAAAGCAGCAGGAAACGATGCAAAGCCGAATCCAGATACAAAAGCTGCTGGAAGTTGTGGGAAAAGTGAAAGCAGAAGCAATACGGGCGCAAGAAGAATGGCCTGGACTTGCCGGGGAGATCAAAAAGGCGCAAATGTTGCTGCGGCAGCAGGCGGAATCGGAGCGGCGAAAAAGAAAGCAAGCATGGCTCTCTCAGAGAGAAGAAGCGCAGAAACTGCAAAAAGAAATTGCTGCCTTGTCAGAAAAAGTGCATAAAAATAATGATATATTGGAGGACTATCAAAAGGCGGACAGGCTTTCGAGAGCCCTTGACAAATATAGGGCAATTCTCGGATCAGCAAAGCTTCATGCAGATATCGAAATCATACGTCCTTATTCTGCCAGTCTGCATCTGGCAGATGGTTCTATTAGGACAGTGGAAGGCTTAGAAACGATGGATATAGACGGAGTGTTTCAAGTGGTGATTCCTAATGTAGGCGCATTTCGCATCTCCCCGCAGGATCTAGATGTCGACAGCCTCATCGATAAGATGCAAGAAGAGGATCAGCAACTGCAGCAGATATTAAAAAAATATGGCGCGGCTTCCTTGGAAGATCTTGAGACAGCGAAGAATGAGCATCAGAGAACGGCAATACTTTTAAATGGTAAGATTCAGATGCAGAAAAAACAAGTTCTTACGGTTACAGAGCTGCAGGCTGAAATAGATCGGTTGGAACTTGACTTGACGATAGAGATGCCAGACAGTCTGGAAGATGAGATCGCGGCATTCCTTAAGACGCATTGCCAGCCATCCTTGGAGGCGTGCGTAGCGGCAATGAAAGCCCAGATTGACAACTTTGAATCAGAATATGGTGTTTTGGATCAGGCGGCGCAGCGAGAGCAAGATGCCCACAAAGAGCTTCTAAAATATCAAAGACAGCTTGCGCAGATGGATGAATTTCAAACTCTGAGTCCAGAAGAATATCAAAGCAAGGCTGCAGGGCTGCAAAAGTCTCTGAAAGAGACAGAAGAAACAACAAGACAGCTGCAGAAAGATATTATAACGCTGCAAGTGTCTCAAAAAGACTTGTCAGAGATTTCGGAATGGAAGAGAGAGGTTGAAAAATATAGAGAGGCCTGGCAAAATGAAAAGAAAAAATACCAGGGGTATCAGCAAATTAAGGCAGATATAAAGAAACTGCAAGAGGAGAGCGGGGATAAATTTGCAAAGTTTAACCAGAAATTTGACAATTATCTTGGCGCCATCACAGGAAACACATTATCGATGATTCCTGCATCAGGTTTGGAACTGAAAAGCAAAAACAACCAGATATCAGATCAGCGTCTGCTCTCGGAAGGCACAAAGAAGACCATTTTGCTGGCATTTCGTTTGGCAGTGCTTGAATATTTTTTCCCAGAAGGAGGAGGGCTTATGGTGCTGGATGACGACCTGCTGGATCTGGATCCGGGCAGAAGGAACCAAGCGGCAAGGCTTTTAAAAGAGTTTGCAGAGAATCATCAGGTGATTGCCGCTACTTGTGATCCGGCAATTGCTGACTTGCTGGGCGGAAACCAGATCACTCTTTCACATGTATGACAGTCGGAGGCAATGGCATATGAGACATTCGATAACCGGAAAGATTACGGCAATCATGATTAGCATCGTGGCAGGGACCATTTTGCTGTGCTGGTTTATCAATTCTACCCTTTTAGAATCTTATTATATTGAACATAAGCAGAAAACGCTTCTGGAAACATTTGAGATGGTAGATGAGGAGAGTGCGGGCGGCAGTACAGACGGGGACCAGTTTTTGATACAGCTCGAAAAGCAATGTGCCAACAGCAATGTTTCCCTGATGATCATCCGTGCTGACCGCAGCGTCATACTTTCCACCGTGGCGGACGAGGAACATTTTCTGATGCAGTTTTTAAACTTGATTTTTTACACCAATGACAAGAATACCCAAGTGTTGAAGAATACGCCCCAGTACATGGTGGAGAAAACAAAAGATAGCAGGCTGGAATCTGATTATCTTGTGCTGTGGGGCAGCCTGCAAGACGGTAATATGATCTTGATGCGCACAGCCGTGGAGAGCATTAAGGAGAGCGTGGAGATTGCAAACCGCTTTCTGATGTACGTAGGGGTGGCATCTGTCATTTTCTGCGCAGTCATTATCTATGTGGTTACCAGGAGAATTACCAATCCCATTTTGCATCTTGCAGATATTTCCAGACGTATGACCAATCTGGACTTTGACGCCAAGTTCCAAAGCAGAGGAAAGAATGAGGTGGATCTGCTGGGAGAGCATATGAATCAGTTGTCCGAGACTTTGGAAAAAACGATTTCAGAATTGAAAAGCGCCAACAATGAGCTAAAGATGGACATTGAACGCAAGACAGAAATTGACGAGATGCGCAAGGAGTTCATCTCTAATGTCTCTCATGAGTTAAAAACCCCTATCGCACTGATCCAAGGGTATTCCGAAGGGCTGAGGGAATGCATCAATGATGATGCAGAAAGCAGGGATTTCTACTGCGAGGTTATCATGGACGAGGCTGACAAGATGAATCAGCTTGTGAAAAATCTTTTGACATTGAACCAGTTGGAGTCTGGCAGCGAGCAAGTGGTGTTTGAGCGCTTTGACGTGATGGAGGTAATTCGGGGCGTGGTCAATGCCACGGCAATTTTAAGAGAGCAGAATGGCATTTCTTTGGAGATAAAAGGACGTCAGCCAGAATATGTGTGGGCGGATGAATTTAAAACAGAGCAAGTATTGATGAATTATGTTAGCAATGCAATCCATTATGCTTCAGGAGAAAGGAAGATCCTGGTATCCGTCTTGCCGGGACCAGAAACGGTGAGGATAGAAGTGTTCAATACAGGCGCCCCGATTCCAGAAGAAGATCTGTCCCATATATGGGAGAAATTCTATAAAGTAGACAAGGCTAGAACTAGGGAGTATGGAGGGAATGGCATCGGATTGTCAATTGTAAAAGCGATCATGGACTCTTTTCATCGGCAATGCGGCGTCAGCAATGAGGATCACGGAGTCAAATTCTGGTTCGAACTGGACAGCAAGAGCGGGTAAATTTTAATTGATAAACATCTATAAAGCGGTTCCTTCTACAGAAAATCTGTGATGGGAGCCGCTTTATGCTTGCAAAAATAATGCCGTTTGCTGGTTTGTAGACATTTGACCTGTAGTTGCCTGCTGTCATTCAACATTTTTAGGTAGTTTTTCTAGATGCAGGATTCCGTTTGGGGCGCATCAGCAGGCTTTCAAAGATCAGTCCGGCGACCATCCAGAAAGGGGCATAGTCTAGGCGGATCACCCCGTTGACATTTGTCCGTGCCTTGCTGTAATCCCAGGGACAGACTTGATATTTTTTTAATATGCTTCCGCTGACATATTCGCCTGCAAAAATAAATAAACTGTAACACGCTGCCCGGATTGCAGCAGGCAGACGTATGATCAGGCGGCAGATTGGTTTTAGAAAAGCCGCCATGCCGTAGATCGGGAACATCCACAGGGAGGTCTGCCCCACAAGTTGCAACTCACGTTTCCGGTAAGAACCGAAAGCTGTAAAAAGAATTTCCAGGCACCATCCGGCAAGGCCGCAAAGTAAAAAATTTTTTTTCATGTGGGTTAGTATGCACAAGTTCTTGCAGATTATGAACAGAATTTAAAAAACTTTGAGTTTCCCCATTTTGCAATTCATAGTGCCAAAAGGTCTTACTGCCTTTGGCAGCATAGACATCTTGCACAAAAAGTGCTTGAAAAGCTAGCTTTTCAGAGCGCTTTTATGTGCAAAGTGTTTTCATCACTTTGTGAAGGAAACCTTTTGGCGCTATAAATTGCAAAATGGGGAAACTTAAATTAAAAAACGTATTGACTGCTGAAAAAGAACGCTATATAATTATTATGTTACATAAATTTAGGAAAAGGAGTAAGGTATGATGAAGAAAATGAGAAAGGCTGCATTATTGTTGGCAGCAATGATGATGGCGACGTTGCTGTGTGGTTGTGGAAGCTTTGATGCCAGCGGTTACATAAAGGCACTGCTGGACAATTCTTACAAGAATGATTCTACTGCATTCGTGGATCAGAAGATTGGGACGAAGGAACAGGCACAGGAGTTATATGAAAAAGGAATCGAGACTGCTTTGAAAAGCCTGATCGACGATGTGCAGATTTCTGACGGGTTGAAAGGCGAGTATGAGACAGTTCTTAAGGACATGTATAAGAATGTAAAGTACACGGTAGGGGAGGCTACGAAAAAGGACGACGGTTCCTATGAAGTGGAAGTGAAGTATCAGAAAATGAAAGTTTTTGGTCCTGCCATAGAGAGTTATGCGGTATCTTTCCAGGAATATGAAGAAGAGGTGGATGCTAAAATTCAGAATAACGAAGAAGTTCCCTCTGATGAGGAGATATTGGAGCAGTCATTCACATTATTGAAAGATGGCATTCAGGAATCCCTGGGGAATCTGCAGTACGAAGACGAGGCGTCTATGACAGTCCGTGTGGAGTTAGTGAATAAGGTATATACGCCAAACGGAGATGACGTAGCTAACTTAGAGCAGCAGATGTTCGACACAGAAGCATTAAAGTAAAATAAGATAGACGGCGGTATTTATCGCCGTCTATCTGTGTATTTAGTGAATGAAAAGTGCATAATATAACATGAAAAGAGGATGATGATATGGCAGAAAATAAAACATGCAGCAGCGCTTCCAACTGCAATAGGGCAAGCTGTGAGGGATGTCCCAGCCAGGGAGGCGCGCAAAAGAGCTTGCTGGAAGAGTGCAATCCATTTTCCAGCGTCAAAAAAGTGATCGGCGTGGTCAGTGGAAAGGGCGGCGTAGGGAAATCTTTTGTCACTGCCTCCCTTGCAGGGGCAATGCGCCGCAAAGGATATGAGGTGGGCATTCTTGATGCGGATATTACAGGTCCGTCGATTCCGAAAATGTACGGAGTGCATGGACCAGCAGAGGGCAGCGACATGGGACTGTTTCCCATTGCAGCAGCTGACGGTACAAAGATCATGTCTTTAAATCTTTTGATGGAAGACGAGGAGGCGCCAGTGGTGTGGAGAGGACCTGTGATAGCCTCTACGGTAAAGCAGTTTTGGCATGACGTATATTGGGGTGATTTAGATTATTTGTTCGTGGACATGCCTCCTGGAACCGGAGACGTGCCGCTCACAGTGTTTCAGTCTTTGCCAGTGGATGGCATCCTGATCGTGACCTCTCCCCAGGATCTGGTACAGCTAATTGTAAAGAAAGCCGTGAATATGGCTAATATGATGAAAATTCCGGTTTTGGGCTTAGTGGAAAATTACAGTTTTCTGAAATGTCCTGATTGTGGAAAGGAAATCAGGCTTTTTGGAGATAGCAAGGTTGACGCAGCTGCTTTACAGATGGGAATCCCAGTGCTTGGAAAAATGCCTTTAGATCCGAAGTATGCCGGGCTGGCGGATCAGGGAAAATTCCATGAGATTGAAAATCCTTATTTGAAAGAGGCAGAGGACAAGGTAGAAAATTTATAATTGCTTAATGGGGCGTATTGACATCGAAAAGCCATGGGAAAAGCGGATTTGCTTGCCCCATGGCTATTTTGATGTAAAATTTTTTGTTAGAAATGCATAATTGCTTTTTGGAGAGTCAGGGTATACAATGCTTGTACGGAACGATTTCCGTAATTTTCTTACCGTCGGCAGACTCTATGCCGACAGAACACAATCTTTTTAGTTCTGCATCAGAATCTGCTGCAGCGGTTTCCAGACAAGGGAACGGCGGCAGACATGACGGGATTCTGAATCAATTGGCTACATATTCGCCGATTATCAATGCATGAATCTAAGTAAAAATAAGCAGAAAGATACATTCCTTTCCGCAGAAAGGAGGGATGGGCATGAAAGTTATTTTTGAAGAATACAGCGGCATTATCATTACTGCTGTCGCCATTGTTGCGCTAATTGCAGTGGTTACCCTGCTGCTTGCCAGCAATGGGCCAGTACATACGACATTTGTAAATCTCATTAATACCTTATTTAGCAAAGTGAAGATATCTTAAAAGCTGTTTTTCGCTCTTTCTTTTGGGGAAGGGCGTGTCAAACAGTAGCAGAAGATTATGATGGACGGAAGCCTGAGGCGGTCAAAAGCTTGGCGACTCCTTCCGTCTGTCAAAAGACGACAGGAAACGGAGGTTATAGATGAAATATGACTGGGAATTGACAGAGGAGGAATTTGGACCTTTCTATTCCTACATTGAGGATAAAAATGTCACAGATATTGATTATAATGGGCAAACGCTTTGGATAGCGGATTTAAGGAAAGGGAGATATTGCGCAGATGTTTCCATATCGGAAGCGTTTGTGGAGCGATTTACCCATCGGATTGCCAATCGGGTCAACAAACCTTTTAACAGGGCGAATAACGTGCTAGAGGCAGAGACCAATGAGCTTCGCATCAGTATTGTCCATGAATCGGCGGCAGTGTCGGGACGAAGCATCTGTATCAGGAAATCTCTTCCTAAAGTGCGCCATTCGGTGGAAAGCATGTTGGATAGCCAGTACTGCACGCTAGAAATATTGAGTCTTTTGATAAACTGTGTCAAAGCAAAAATGAATTTTGCTTTTTGCGGGGAACCCGGAGTCGGAAAGACAGAATGTGCCAAGTTTTTTTCACGTTTTATTCCCCCGAATCAGCGGGCGATTACCATTGAAGATAATCTTGAGATGCATTTTCATGAGATTAATCCAGAAAATGACTGCGTGGAGTTGCAGGTGAGCAAGGAACTGAGTTATACGGAGGCAATCAAGCTGTGTTTAAGACAGAATCCCAAATGGATTATCCTGTCAGAGGCACGTTCTACAGAGGTGCAGTATTTGCTGGAACAATGGTCTACCGGGGTTTACGGATTTACCACGCTGCATTTGGATGACTTGAGAAATCTTCCTGACCGGATCATGAATATGATTGGGCGCTCCAGAGATGCGGAGCGTTTGGAAAATTATGTTTATGAGTTTATCAGCGTCGGCGTTTTGATCAGGCAGTATGAAAACGACCAGGGGATGCTGGAACGATATATTGATCAGATGTGTTTTTATGACCGCTGTTCCGGCAAGAATTCGATATATCTCTTGGTGGAGGATGGAAAACAGGTTTCAGATGTTATTCCTGCCGATATTTTAAAGCGCCTTTACCGTGCTGGGATAAAAGAACCTTTCCGGTGTCCAGAGACTTGTGCTTTTGAACCGCTGGATATCTCGGTGGTCAAAGCTGCCAGACAGAAAAAACAGGAGGCTGTATGAAAGACAAGACAGACAAAAACGGGAAAAAAATTAGCAATTATTTTGGGTTGTTCCATCCAGGAAATTTGCAGAGGCAGATTGACTGCTATGGTTACAGTTTTTCGATGGCAAAGTACGGCGTATTTTTATTGGCGGCTGTATCGGGAGCCGTGTTATTTGGGATATTGTTCTGTCTGCGCTGGTATCTGATTCTGATCGTTACATTGGCGTGTGCGGCAGCGCTACCTTTTCTGATCTTAGATGGATATAAACAGATGTATGAGCATAAGCAATTTTTGGATGTGTCGGATTACATGGAACAGATGCTATATTCGTTTGGGGTGAATCAGAAAATCTTGCTGTCCTTGAGAGATACTAGGACGCTGTTTGCAGAAGGAAAAATGCATTATCTGATTGGAGAAGCCATTGCGTACATTGAACAAGGAATTTATCAAAAAGATTTGTATTTGGAAGCGTTGAGAATCATAGAGGACGCTTATCCTGTTAATCGCTTGTGTTCTATTCATGAATATCTGCGAACAGTGGAGAGCAACGGCGGTTCCTGTAAGGAGGGTATCTATCTTTTGCTGCAGGATAAAGCGGTTTGGGCGGACAATGTGATGATTTTGCAGGAAGATAAGAAGGCGGCGCGCATTCGTGCAGTGTTCTCTTTGGCAGTTACCATGTTACTTGCCCTGCTTTTTCACACAGTCTATCGTTCTATGCCCAGTCAGTATGCCATTGTTTATCATCCGGTTACTCAGACTGCGACCACGATTTATTTGGTTTTGAATGTTGGAATCTTTCGAAAGGCAAACCGGCAGATTGCTCAAAGCTGGATCAAGCCTGCAGATACAAAGGAGGACAAGATATATCAGTATTTTCAATTGATCAGTGATTTTGAAGAAAAGAAAGAAGCCAAAAAGAGCTTATTCTTAGGTGTAATGGCATTGATTGCAGCATTTGCCATATGGCTGCTTGGACATCCTTTTGGGGCGGCTTTCGCAGTCGCCTTGGCCATTGTTTTTTTGAATCAGCATAAGATTGGCTATCGGCTTGCCTATGACAGAGTGGTCAGGGAAATCAACCGTGTGTTTCCTGGCTGGCTGATGGAAATGGCACTGCTGCTACAGGGCAATAATGTGCAGGTGTCAATTGAAAAGACCATTGACCATGCGCCAGCGGTGCTCAAGCAAGATTTGCAAAAGCTGTCCGACAGACTAAAACAGACGCCGGATGCATTAGATCCGTATTTGGAATTTTTGGGAATGTTTCAGCTTTCTTCCGTAGTGTCATCTATGAAAATGTTATACGCCATTTCAGAATCCGGCAGTGGAGACGCACAGTCTCAGATTCAAATTTTAGTGCAGCGCAATAGCAAGATGATGGATAAAGCAGAAAAACTTTCCAATGAAAAGAGCCTTGCGCGAATTCATGGGATTTTTTACTTGCCCCAGGTCACGGTATCTTTTCAGACCATGGTGAATATGGTGGTATTTATGCTGATGTTCTTAAGTAAGATGAAGCTATAGAGGGCTTGGAAAGGAGCGGTTGAAGTTGGGACAGGTATTTAAGACTTTTTTAGGATTATTTTTTCTGTTGATCACAGGAATGGTGGGAATCGGCGTGGTGACGGCGGGGATTCAGTCTGCAAATGCCAGAGATTATCATGCGGACGTAATCAGCGAGATTGAGTGCAGCAATTTTAATGAGGGAGTGACGGCGGCATGTATGCAGCAGGCAATAAAACAGGGATATCAACTGCGTATAAATACGATGGCTTATGACGATCTGGGTCATGCCAAGCGTGCGGAGGTTATTTTGAATTATCAATATGCAATTCCGGCGCTCAATCTGGTGACAGACCATCAGGTACGCGGTTTTGCAAAATAGGAAAGGCAGGAATTTTTATGAAGCAAGTGATAGAAGAGTTTGGAGGTTCATTGATACATACGATGGCTGGCAGCAGCATGGTTGCAATTTTTGTATATCTGATTGAAAAGCTGTTGGCTTAATGTGATAGGAGGCAGAAGAGTGAAAGAATTATTTGATGAATATGGAAACATGGCTTTGGCGGCGGCAGCATCTGTGATGCTGATCGGATTTGCAGCAACTTTTTTGACAGAGGGGCAGCTGTTTGACGTTTTGCAGATGTTCTCCAAAAGCATCTGTTAGGGGGCATTATGAAAAAAGTGTATGAGACGGCTGCCGACATGATTCTTTCGGGAATCGTGTTTGCAGCACTTATAGCAATCATACTAGGGGCGGCTTTGTTTGACAAGGCTGGCAGACGGATGAAAGTGGAGAGCGAGGATTTTTCTGTTATGAAAGACACGCTGGCGGTAGAGGCGGTATGTCAAAGAAAAACTCCTTCGATACGATGTGCAGGGAAGAAAGTATGGGAGCTGGGAGAGCCGGTCTTCGTGCAGCAGGCGTTTGCGGCGGAAGATGCAGAAGGAAACAGTCTTGCAGTGAGGGTTCTAGATATTATTAATCACGAGGGAACCAGCGTCTTAGAGTGTTACCAGAAGGAGACAGACGTAGCAACGTTTTCTCAAAGGGGAGTGTATACCTTTTCTTTAAAAGCAGTAGACCAAGAGCGAAAGTCAAAAGTAGAGCAGATTACGATTCTGGTCGATCAGAGGTAATTTTGGAAAGGAGCAGTGATGAAGCATTTGATTTATGGGACAGGCTTGTTGTGCCTTGCAGTCTTGGTGATTGCAGGGACAATGATTGTCAGCGGGCAAGACGTCCGCAAAAATGAGTTGGAAAAAGCCTTGAATACGGCAGTGGAGCAGACGTTGGAACAATTGAAGAAAGAGGGTGGTTATCAGATTGAAAATCAGAGAGAATTAATTGCAGACTTTCATCAAGCGCTGCTTTTGAATATTTCCTCTGATTCTGAGGTAAAAGTAGATATCCTTGCGGCTGATCATGTGCGTGGCGTGCTTGACGTGCGGGTGACGGAGACGTATCAGACGGTACATGGAAAGCAAAAACAGGCGTCTTGTAGAAAGACAGTGATTGTGGAGGAGTATGTTACAGAGAAACCTTACCATATTATCACCTTTGAGGCAGATGGGAAAATTTATGCAAAATATTCTCTCAGTGAGGCAGGAGTGATCCTAGAGCCAGAGCCGCCCAGAAAAAACGGGCATGTTTTCTTGCACTGGATCAGAAGCGATACCGGAGAGATCTTAGATACGACTATGACGGCAAAGAAAGATTTGACCTTTGCCGCAGTATTTCAATAGCAGTTGTGGAAATCAAAGAATGATTTCTTGGAAGGAGGAACCAGATGAAGGCAGCTTTGAGCATCCTTTTGTCAATTACAATATGTTTTCATGGCTTGTTTGTGCCAGAAGCGCAGGCGGCTGTGACACAAAAGAGAGCGTGCGCACAGCAGGAAAAAAGAAATGCAGGGGTTTCCCTGATAGATGAAAATAAAGCAGAGCTCCAGAAGAAAGCAGAGATAGGGAAAAAACGGAAAACACAAGATCAGACACAAAATCAAGTAAGCGATATGGAGTTGGAAATGCCAGGAACCAAGGAACGCAGGCTTGATCCCAAGGAACATGAGCTAATAAAGGAAAGTGGAGAGAGGAACGAACAGGGGACAGATGCTTTGTCGCAACAAATAAAAAATGCGTCAGACGAAGTGGATGTCACCATCAATCAGGGAAGCATAACCAGGGAGCTGCAGCTTAGGGTTGGCGAATCTTTAAGTAATGAAAAAAAGACAGGCTACACGGCGGTGAAAAGCCGGACAATCATGTGCAGGCATGTCACAGAAGAGATTCTAGGAAGCATAAAATGTAAAAAAGGTCAGATCGAACTGCATCCCACCAAGCAGGAACTGCTGAACAATGTGGAGCTCACGGGTCTGCTGAAGGAAAAAAAAGTAACAAAGCGATTGCTAGAACAAGATGTGGGCGGAGAAAAAAATATTGTGTCACATTGGTGGTTATTTGCAGATATTGATGCGCCTGGCATAAAAGAAGAGGTTCTTGCAGGGCCGTACGTCTGTCCTAATGACAGTCATGCAGCGTATTCTTATTTTGAAAGGTACTATTCTTATTGTCCCAACACGGAAACTTATTTTTCATTAGGTTCTTCCCATGTATGGCTGGGATGTTCCAATGGGGATGGCGGGGAGCCAGAAACACACTTGGGAGAATTTTCTCATAAGTTTGACTTGTATCAATATGTTCCCAATCAATATAAGATCGTTTATGACGCCAATGGGGGACAAGGCAGCCTGCCGCAGCAAAATGCGGAATATGGGGAAATGCTGGATTTATTTTCCTCAGGAATGATGTCGCGGGCTGGTTATACAATGACTGGATGGAATACCAGAAGAGACGGCACAGGGACATCTTATCAATTGGGACAGAAAAAGGTCAAAAACCTTGCTTCTAAAAATGGAGCAAAGGTAACCATGTACGCCCAATGGAGGCCGAATTCTCTGCAGGTTACATACCATGCCAATGGAGGCAAGGTGACCAAAGAAGCGGCAAAGGATATCAAAACATTTATCAATCATTGGACTTTTATCACAGAAGCGAAAAAACCTGCGACAGTTTCTTCTTTTGGATTAACGAAAGAAGGATATTCTAGAAAATCCGGCGCAGAATGGAATGCCAAGGCAGACGGCACAGGGCGTTCGTTTGATCAAAATAGAGAATATGATATGACGGACTATGCACCGAAGCTTGCAGACAAAGATCGGGAAATTACCTTATATGCTCAATGGGAGCCTAAAATATATAACGTTATTTTAGATAACCAGCTTGTGGAGCCAAAGGTTTCTGGAACAGAAAAACTATATAAAAAGTATCAGACGGGGATGTATTTCGATAAGCAAGGAATAAAGAAGATGGAACAGGGCGTACAGCAGATTGTCGTCCCTGCAAAAGAAGGCTATAGATTTAAGGGATATTATGATGCAATGGGGAATGGAACGCAGATGATAAATGCTGCCGGAACGTTGACGGAACGTGGCGAGGCAAAAAAGCGGCAGATGGGAGCGGAGACTTGGTTTGCGCAATATGAGCTCTTAATTGGATGTGAAGATTATGCAGATATTGCTTGCGATTTGCAAAAGACAGGCGGCGATCTGCGGGAAGATCTGGCGGTAAGGCTGGCTTATAACAGCGGAACTCATAAAGTGACAGTTACCACGGGACAGGAGGGGTGTGAGATTTCATTGACAGGGAAGCCTTCTGGCACGTGGATCGGTAATTTCCAGTCTTTTGCTGCTGCGCCGTCTATCTCTGGCAGTACTGGCAGGGAACAAAAGGCAGAATTGTCGACAGTTGTTTTGAATGGCATGGCCTATCAGTTAAAAGTGGTCAGAGCAGACCGCACCCTTTGCGACAAGCTTGTGTATTTTAAGAACGGGCGTTTTCGTACATTGGTAAAACTGGGGATCAAAAAACCAAGAGCGATTGCGCAAGGAGAACATATTGCGGGCAGCGCATGGGGAACCAAAGAAGACGCCTATCTGCAATATCGCTATGATTCTTGCTCAGAATTGAAAGAGGTTCAAAAACCTGGAAATGTATGCAGATACTTTAAATATAAGGACGTAAATATGGCATATAGCGGCAATGGCGCTACGATGGGAGCCAATATACTGGAATGTGGCGTCTCCCTGGAAAATTTATATCAGTTTCGCACGAATCAATTTCAGAGAGAGGAAGTTATAACAAAGCATACCAAGAAAAATCAAGAGTATCAATGTAAGGCTAGGTATGCGTTCCAGGGCTGGGAGATGACTCCCAGTACGAAACAAACGCCCCCATATTCAGAAAATCAGCAAGCACAGGCAGTAGAGGTTTATGAAACGGCAGATAGCGTGGGTGCTATTTCATATAATACGGCGGAGAAGATTGACTCTTACCAGATGTCAGAACCGTTATTGGCATTTCCGGCGCAGGATCAAAAAGCTTTAACCCAAATGTCAAGAACGATATCTGGAGCAGGGAAACAAAGCATGGATCTGGCAGCATTTAAGAATTCCCAGACAGCGGAATACATTAATTTACGGGCAATCTGGAATGCATTTCCGACGATTGTAGTGACGCCTGGGGAAAAACTGGAATTTTATGAGGGGGAAGAGGTTTCGAAAGAAGCGCTGATCTGTCAGTTAACAGCGCATGATGAAGAGGACAACAAAGATATGGAATACAGTCCTGATTTAAATCATCAGTTGCGGATTATAAAGATCTCTTACCCAGAATCTAAGAATCATAGTAAAAAGGCTTATCAAAAAGTATATCGGGAAGATGTGCCAGATGATTTTTTGCTGGACACGTATTACTTGAACTTGGAGCAGGAGGAAGCGGTGCAAGTGCTTGTGACCTTTGCAGTGACAGACAGTGCGGGCAATACTGCCAAGGAGGAATTTCCAGTTACTGTGAAATATAATAATTATCCCACGATTAGCAGCGAGGATATTTACTATTATCTTAAGGAGGAGGCAAACCGGGGAGAGATTACAGAAGAAAAGCTTGTCAGAAAGGCGACAGCAGAAGATATCGAGGACGGAGACATTTCCACAAAGCTTAAACTTTGGGATTTTGATCCTCAAGAACTGAAGATGCAGAGCGAATCGAAAGCAGAATTCTCTATTATGTTCCAAGTGACAGACGCCTATAAAAAAACTTCCTATAAGACAGTGAAGGTTATGGTTTGGGATGGCGACGCTGCGAAAGAGGAGATGCCAAAGCACTATGTCCGATTCATATCGGAAAAATATTTGGATACCTTGGAGAAGAACTCCAGCTGGCGGCGCTCAGAAAACTTTTCAGAGCTGAAAAGCATTCTTCAGAATGATTCCCCGATCGAGACTTGGATATTTACCCGTGAAGATGTGCTAGCAATTCAGGACTGGATTGTCAAAGAGGGCGAAGGACGCTGGAAGATTGGGCAGAAAGCAAATCAGCAATTTTTATCAAAATTTGCGCAATGCAAAAATTAGCAAAGATGGTAAGCAAGAACTTTGACGCATACGTTTTGGCAGTATGAGGATCACTCGTTAAGAATAGCATCGTCTGGCGGCGGGTTACGGGGACCGTTGCACGAATAGATTCACTTGTTCAAAAGGTCCTGCCTCTCATGCGGCAAGACCTTTTGAATAAAATCACTCTGGGAAGTTAGCTGTCAAGATATTTTTTGTGCATTTTGTTTGCTTTGCAATGCAACTTTTTGAACAACTTTATATCTTGGAATTCATGTTAGTGCGACAATCCACTTGCAAATTCTATTGGTTAGCAGCCTTTTTTGCATAGGAGGTATCAACCAGTTCTTGATAAGGAGGACTGTCTGCCAGCTCCCCGGCGTCGGAAAGAATATCTAGTAAAAGCTGATAGCTGCTTTCTTCAAAGATTAGATTTTCTTTCCAAGTGTCCTGCTCATAATACCTGGTCACGATTGCAGTAAGGGTTTCTGAGTCTGTCTCCTTGAACTGCGGCGCAATTACTGCGGCAATCTCTGCTGGAGAATGGCTTTGCACATAGTCCAAGCCTTTTTGGAGTGCGTCTGTAAATTTTTGAATAACATCTGGATTTTTCTTCATAAAATCAGCTTTAGCGCTGAATGAGGTATAAGGAACATATCCAGAATCCACGCCCAGAGAAGCCACAACATATCCTGCGCCGCCCAGTTCCAAAGTGGTAGCTCCTGGTTCAAATTCTACGGAAAAATCTCCTTTGCCTCCAGAAAAAGCGGCGGCAGTTGAGCCAAAGTCAATGCTTTGGTCTATGGTGAGGTCAGTTTCTGGCTGAATGTCATTCTGTTTAAGAATGTATTCAAAAATCATTTCTGGCATGCCGCCCTTTCTGCCGCCGAGAACTTCCTTTCCTTTGAGGTCAGACCAGGTAAAATTGGGCATTTTCTCTCGTGCAACCAGGAAGTTGCCTGCCCTCTGGGTGAGCTGGGCAAAATTTACGACATAATCCTGTGCGCCTTCGTTGTAGGTATAGACTGTCGTTTCTGGTCCCATAAATCCAATGTCGGCTTCTCCAGAAAGGACGGCAGTCATTGTCTTGTCTGCGCCAAAACCTGTGACCAGGGTTAAATCGATTCCTTCCTCCTCAAAAAATCCTTCTTCGATTGCAACATACATGGGGGCGTAAAATATAGAATGTGCAACTTCATTTAGTGTAAGCTTGACGGGGCCTTGCTGCGCTTTTTTCATGCCAGAGCAGCCACAGAGAGAAAGGGTTCCCAACATTGCTGTGACGCATATCAGCGCAGCTAAAAAGCGGTATACATTTTTTTTCATATATTCGTCCTTTATCTTTTTTATTATGGTATGTGTAAGACTGCCAATGTGTTATTTCTTAATCTTGTCTTTTTTTGGCAAAAGGACTAGAATAAGGATATGGCGTCAAATGAATCAAAAGTTTTAAGCATATTTTAGGAATCAAGTTAGCGCCACAACTTATGAAAATACGAAAGAAAGGTTTTGGGAGGAAGAAATGATAGATTACATGGATTTACATTCGCATACCATGGCAAGCGGTCATGCATATAGTACCAGAAATGAGATGTTAGAAGCCGCTTATCAAAAGGGAATGAAATTTTTTGCAATTACGGAACATGCGCCAGCTATGCCAGGAAGTTGCCATAAGACGTATTTTATGAACTATAGGATTTTGCCAAGGACGTATAAAGAAATGACGGTGTTGTATGGGGCGGAACTGAATATCATGGATTATCAGGGAACGGTAGATTTGCCAGAGTCGATTCTAAAGGAAATGGACGTGGTGCTTGCAAGCATACATTCGCCGTGTTTTACGTCAGGAACGGCAAAGGAAAATACGGCTGCTTATCTCAAAGCTATGACCAATCCTTATGTCGATATTATTGCTCATCCAGATGACAGCCGCTTTCCGATTGACTATGAGACGCTTGTAAAGGCGGCGAGAGAGTATCATGTGCTGTTGGAAGTAAATAATTCATCATTATCACCGCAAAGTTATCGAAAAAGCGCTAGGGAAAATTACCAAAAATTATTGGAATACTGTGTAAAGTATCAGGTTCCTGTGGTGATGGATTCGGATGCACATGTGGATTTCATGGCTGGAGAGCATACATTTGCAATACAGCTTTTGGAGAGGCTCGGATTTCCCGAGGAATTGGTTTTAAATGGGAATAGTGAAATGTTTTGCGAGTACATTAATCTAAAGTAAATCTATTTACGTCATGACGTTAGTATGTTAAAATGATAAACAAATGATTTGTTTGAAAATGAAATACAAAAAGGAGAATGGATATGAGCAAAAAACTGAGAACGGAAGCCGTAGACCATTTATTTGAAGCCATATTGAGCTTGGAGAGTAAAGAGGAATGTTATGTTTTTTTTGAAGATGTATGTACTATAAATGAATTGTTATCTTTATCTCAGCGATTTGAGGTTGCAAAAATGCTTAGACAGCAGAAAACATATTTGGATATTGCAGAAAAGACAGGAGCCTCGACGGCTACCATTAGCCGGGTAAACCGTTCTTTGAATTATGGGAATGACGGATATGACATGGTATTTGCCAGAACGGGGATGGTAGAAAGTCAAGAATCGCCCGCTATGCATGATAGTCACGGCTGATTTTGAAAGAGCTGTTGCAAGATAGCTATTATATACAAAATATAGTACCAGAAACTCGTGGATTTCACCTATATATTGTATATAAGTTGCATTTTGCAACAGTCCCTGTGGACATGATCCTGGGGTGGATATAAAACATGCGGAGTGCGCAGGGTGCAGATGAAGATTTTGGAACACACGGATATAAATTGTGGACATAGTTCTGTGGCGGATATAAAACATGTCGTATGTCTGTCGCAGGAGTAGGAACTGTATGGCGGATGCGTTTTTATTTCTTTTTCGGAACTTTTTCCGATTTCTTATTTTTTGTATTGGATTCTGTTTTTTGGCTGTTTCCCGCAAGTTGGGCGTCAATTAATTTCTCAATAAGTTGTTTCTTTAAATAAACGTCAAAGCTCAGCATACAGATAAAAGAGAATCGCTGTAGCTCTTCTTGTTGTGTTTCTGGCAAGGAAGAAAAAGTCTGTTGGCTCGTGTGGTATTTTCTAGTCAGATCTTTTTTTAAGTTGATAATCTCAGATTCCTCCAAGCGGAATACTTCGGAATAAATATCTTTCATATTGAAATTCAAATCTGTAGCAAAATACTTATCTGTAATCGGATTTAAGATTGCCTGGATGTCGCCAATGCTTAAAATATTTTTGAAATAATAAATAAAAATCAATGCAAGAAGATGCTCCTTGGAATATTTTTTTTTCACTGGAGGGGGGAGCAAGTTATTTTTGGCATAATTATTGATCATAGTCTTTGTAAGAATTTTATCTTCTGGGTGACGCTTTGAGATTGCAAGCTGGGCATCCATGAAAGTTGTCACCTGGTCCATATATAAGTCTATGTTAGGCAGGTCTTCCGGTTTGATATATTCAATGCGTGAAAGGCTGTCCAATATGCTGTTTAGTAAATCTTTTTCATCTATTGTCATATATTTCACCTCAAAATACATTATATAGTAGTCAAAACTAGATGACAAGTGTTTTGTTGATTTTTCGGAAGAAAGGTGGAAAACAGGTTGAAAAACAGTGAATTATCTACTATAATAAACATACGTTTGAACTGCAGGAAGGAAAACAGGATATGTACGATAATTTGAATTCTATGCAGCAGGAGGCTGTATATTATACCAAGGGACCGTTATTGATTTTGGCGGGAGCCGGATCAGGAAAGACCAGGGTGCTGACGCACAGGACAGTTTATCTGATGGAAGAGCAGAGAGTCAACCCCTATCACATTATGGCAATTACTTTCACCAACAAAGCTGCAGGGGAGATGCGGGAGAGGATTGACCGCTTGGCGGGATTTGGCGCCGAGAGCGTATGGGTGTCAACATTCCATTCTACCTGCGTTAGAATTTTGCGCCGCTATATTGACCGCTTGGACTATGATAATAATTTTACCATTTATGATGCGGATGACCAGAAGACAGTTATGAAAGAAGTATGCAAGCGGCTGCAGATTGATACCAAGATCTATAAAGAAAAGAGTTTTCTCAACATCATTTCCTCAGCCAAAGATGAATTGATTTCGCCGGAGGAATTTACACTTCAGGCGGCCGGAGATTTTGGCAAGGAAAGACAGGCGGCAGTGTATCGGGAATATCAGGCTCAGCTTCGTAAAAATAATGCCTTGGATTTTGATGACTTGATTGTTAAGACGGTGGAATTGTTTCAGAATGATTCTCAGGTATTGGATAGTTATCAGGAACGTTTCAAATACATAATGGTGGATGAATATCAGGATACGAATACAGCGCAGTTTCAGTTAATAAAGCTTTTGGCGGCGAAGTACCGCAATTTGTGCGTAGTGGGAGACGACGACCAGTCTATTTACAAGTTTCGGGGCGCCAATATAAAGAATATTCTCAGCTTTGAAGAGGTATACCCAGACGCCAAAGTGATAAAGCTGGAACAGAATTACCGTTCTACCAAAAATATTTTGCATGCTGCCAACATGGTCATTGCTAACAATATAGGCAGAAAGCAAAAAGAGCTTTGGACAGATAAGCAAGAGGGGGAAAAAATTAATTTTGAGCAGTTTGACTCTGCAGGCGAGGAAGCTGCGTTCGTTGTAAAGGATATTAGAAACAAGGTTCAAGAGGGAAAATTTCAGTATGGGGATTGCGCAATTTTGTACCGTACAAACGCTCAGTCACGTCTTTTTGAAGAACGGTTTGTGGCAAGCGGGATTCCTTACCGGATCATCGGAGGGATTAACTTCTATGCCAGAAAAGAAATTAAAGATTTGCTGGCATATTTAAAAACCATTGATAATGGAAGAGACGATCTTGCTGTGCGGCGGATTATCAACGTACCAAAACGTGGAATAGGGGCCACTACCTTGGGACGTGTGCAGGAATATGCACAACAGGCGGATCTGAGTTTTTACAATGCTTTAAAAATGGCGGCAGATATTCCCACCATTAAGAAAGCTGCAGCAAAGATAGAGCCTTTTGTTACTTTTATCCAGAAGATGCGCAGCAAAGTGGAATTTTTGAGCGTTTCCCAGCTTTTGCAGGAAATTATCGAAGACACTGGATATGTGGCGGAGCTTGAGGCGGAAAATTCTGAGGAAGCAAGGAGCCGTATTGAAAATATTGATGAATTGATCAGCAAGGCGGCAACTTACGACGAAACAGCGGAGACGCCGTCCTTAAGTGGATTTTTGGAAGAAGTTGCTTTAGTTGCAGATATTGACAATCTTCAAGAAAGCAATGATTATGTAGTTTTGATGACTTTACATAGCGCAAAGGGTCTGGAATTTCCAAATGTATACATGTCTGGAATGGAAGACGGAGTATTTCCAAGCTACATGACCATGGTGTCAGAAGATCCTATGGAACTTGAGGAAGAGCGGAGGCTTTGTTATGTAGGGATCACTCGCGCCATGGAGAACTTGACAATTACTTGTGCGAGACAACGTATGATCCGGGGCGAAACGCAATATAATAAAGTGTCCGTGTTTGTAAGGGAAATCCCAAGGAATCTCTTGGGAGGCTCAGTACGGCAGCAGGGACACGAAAAGACAGTAAAGGAAGCTTCCAATCAGTCATTTCGTCAAGCCGTCTCTAAGGTAAATCCTATATTCTCCACCAAGAATGTATATCAGAAAAATCTATACCAGAACACGTCGCTTGCAAGTAATAAAAATGCTTTGGAATATATCAAGGGCGATCGGGTAAAGCATGTGAAATTCGGAGAAGGAACCGTTGTGCAGATCGCAGAAGGCGGAAGGGATTTTGAGGTGACGGTAGAGTTTGACCGGGCAGGAGTTAAAAAAATGTTTGCTTCTTTTGCAAAACTAAAAAAAGTATAAAATTTCAAGAAATTGGTATGCTAATGAATGAAGATGTGATATAATATCCAGGAAAGTGATAGGCGATTCCCGAATTGTCAGGGATGGATAGCCGTTCTGCCGCAGGCAGTTTGTCAAAAATTTTCCAGGAGAAGGAGAGGTAACTATGAACAGAGAAAAGATTGATGAAATATTAAGTTCAGTAAAGTTGAATGAGTTATTACACAAGCAGGATTGTGAAAAGAAGAAGTCAAAGGTACTTTGGATATGCGCCATAGCAGGAGCAGTGGTAGCGGTTGCGGCTATTGCATATGGGATTTATCGTTTCTTTACGCCTGACTATCTGGAAGATTTTGAAGATGATTTTGAAGAGGACTTCGAGGATGATTTCTTTGACGACGAGGATGAAGGCGAAGAATAGGAATGAATTATTTCAGGGCTAAGCAGCATAAGATATGAAATGAAAAGGGGCTGTTGCAACATGCAGCTTATATACGTATATGTGGATAGGATTTATGTGGTCCGAATGCCATATGCTGTATATAGCGGCAAATTTGCAACAGCCTTTTTAGTCTTTATATGTACGCTTTGAATTTCCCTGATACCTGCTTTTACGGCTGATTTTTGACCAAATGAACATAAATTTAATTAACGTGCGATCGATGTACGCCACATAAATTTATGCACATCTGATAAAAAATCTAATCGCAAAATCAGGCGCCAAGGGAATCTGAGAATACATTTTATTAGAATTGGAGGAAGATATGAAAAAGGGACAAGTATATCAGGGAATTGTAGAACGAGTGGCATTTCCAAATAAGGGAGTGATAACGCTAGAAGATGGTAAAAAAGCGATTGTGAAAAACGTGATACCAGGGCAGAAAGTTTCCTTTTCGATTAATAAGATTAGAAAGGGAAGGGGGGAAGGAAGGTTGCAAAAGGTACTGGATCGTTCTCCGCTTGAATTGGAAGAAGCTCCTTGCGCTCATTTTGGCGTTTGCGGTGGGTGCAATTATTTAACGCTGCCTTATGAAAGACAGTTGGAGTTAAAAGAACGGCAAGTGAAGGATTTGCTGGAACCAGTCTGTGAGCCATATGATCAGCAGCGAGATGGCAAAACTTTTTCAGATATTTTTGAAGGAGTCAGGGAAAGTCCCAAACATCTGGAATATCGAAATAAAATGGAATTCTCTTTTGGGGACAGTGTAAAAGATGGAGCGCTTTGTCTGGGGATGCATAAGCGGGGAAGCTTTCACGATATTGTGACTGTGTCAGGATGTAAGATTGCAGATGCAGATTTCTCACAAATTTTAACGGAAACACTGCATTATTTTCAGGAGCAAGAGGTTTCTTATTACCACAAAATACGGCATATCGGATATCTACGGCATTTGTTGGTGCGCAAGGCGGCAAAGACGGGAGAGATTCTCATTGACTTGGTAACTACCACGCAAATTGAGGAACGATGTCAGCAAAGGCTTCTGGAAGGGTTTGTGGAGGTTTTGCTTAAGCTAGACTTGAAAGGAAATATTGTCGGGATTTTAAATACGCAGAATGACAGCCTTGCAGATGCATTGATTGACCAGGGTACCAGGGTTCTTTATGGGAAAGATTACTTCCAGGAAGAAATTCTGGAACTCTCCTTTCAAATTTCTCCATTTTCCTTTTTTCAAACAAATTCCTTGGGGGCAGAGGTGCTCTATAAGACGGTGCGGGAATATATATCGGACGCTGGAACGGATAAAGTAGTGTACGATCTTTACAGCGGAACAGGAACGATAGCTCAGATTATGGCGCCTGCCGCAAGAAAAGTGATTGGCGTGGAGATTGTTTCGGAGGCTGTTGAGGCTGCAAAGAAGAATGCGAAGATCAATGGGTTGTGCAATTGTGACTTTTTGGCAGGGGATGTGCTGAAGGCGTTAGACGAAATCCAGGAAAAACCAGATTTTATCGTGTTGGATCCGCCTAGAGACGGGATTCATCCAAAAGCTTTGCAGCGCATCATACAGTATGGAGTCAAGAAGATGGTTTATATATCCTGTAAACCCACCAGCCTGGCGCGAGATCTGGAAATATTGCAGGCCAGAGGGTATATGGCGGAGCGGATTTGCTGCGTCGACATGTTCCCGGCTACGGCGAATATAGAAAGTATCGTGTTGCTTTCAAAACTTAAATCGGATAAACATATTGATGTGGAATTAGAGATGGATGAACTTGATTTGACGGCGGCGGAGAGTAAAGCCACTTATGAGGAAATCAAGGATTATGTTCTGAAACAAAGCGGATTGAAAGTCAGCAACTTGTATATTGCACAGGTAAAACAGAAATGCGGTATTATTGAGAGAGCAAATTATAACCTGCCGAAATCGGAAAACTCCAGACAGCCGAAGTGTCCGCTAGAGAAAGAACTATTGATTGAAGATGCGTTAAGGCATTTTAAGATGATTTGATTGCTTTTCGTTAGTTTGTTCTTGGTAGGTGTAGTTATTTTTAAGGATAAAGGAGGAGATAAGATTATGCAACCTTATAAAGTTTGGTTGTTTTCAGATTTAATCGAAAAAAACAAAAGAGTATTTAAAGTTCCTGTTTATCAGCGAAATTATGATTGGTCTAATATACAATGTGAAAAGCTATATCAAGACATTATGGCGGCAGGTGAAAGGGATCATAAGCATTTCACGGGAACTATAGTATATATAGTCGGTCTTGATGGAAGCACATTAAACGAAGTGTTGATTATAGACGGACAGCAGCGACTTACCACAATGTATATTCTTTTGAAAGCGCTTTACGATGCTGCCAAAGATGTATCTGTCAGGATAGAAGTCGAAATAGAAGAAGTAATGTTCAACAGAAATTGTGATGAAAAATACAAGTTGAAATTAAAACCCGTAAAATCAGATAATGAGCAGTTGATACTGTTGATTCAAGATAAAATTGATGATATGGATAGAAATTCTAATATCTATAAGAATTACATTACATTTAAAAATTTGATTGAAAGCACAGTGGCATCGGGATATGAGTTGAATGATATTCTTAATGGGATTAAGAAACTGGAAATGGTAGAAATTGTTCTTGATAAATCTCAAGGTGATGAACCACAGAAAATTTTTGAGTCAATTAATTCAACGGGATTGGATTTAAGTTTAGCGGATTTAATTAGAAATTATCTGCTTATGGATGATGTCAATCAAGATGAATTATATGAGAATTACTGGTCTGTAATTGAAAAGAATGTAGGTTATCGTAATCTTGGAGATTTTGTTATTAACTTCTTGAATTCTCAGATAAGCAAATCTGTGAATAGTAAAAATGCATATCGCTTATTTAAAGAGCATTGTGAAGAAAATAATTTGAGCCATGAAGATGTACTGAAAGAATTAAAAAGAACTTCAAAATATTATGGTGCTTATATTGGAGAAAATCATTACTATTGTGCAGAAATATCAAATTATCTCAAGGCATTTTATACCATAAAGCAAACAACAATTCTCCCGTTTCTTTTCAGAGTTTTTAATGACTATGAGAATAATATTATAGATGAAGAAACTCTTTGTAAAGTATTAGATTATTTGCTTACGTATCTTGTTAGAATCACAGCTTGTGAAATCAATAAGAATCTATCAAAATTTATGAAATCAATGTATGATAGAGTTATTGATGGAAACTATGTCCATTACTATGAAAAAATTGTGATTTTCCTTAACGATTTAAGGGCAAATGACCGTATGCCGACAGACAAGGAATTTGAAGAGGCACTTATTCATAAGCCATTATATAAAAAGCCGATTTGTAAGTTTGTACTGAACCGCTCCCTGTCAAGTAGACAGTTAAAAAAATAAAAATTTTTACCTGCCAG